>JAUXMV010000016.1 GCA_030683155.1 Bacteroidales bacterium | reverse complement strand
GCGCTGGATGCGCTGATTGTAAGCTATATGGCAATTGAGAATCCTGTACTAAGCGCTTTCCCCTGGATTCGTCCGGACGGTGAAAGTGGCTATACGCCTTTCTTCAGGCAGGTTGCCGATGCAAACAACAGCACAAGTATTGCCTCATTGGATGCACTGATCCTTCTTTACCGGTCGATTGGCGATCCAATGACAATACCATTTCCAGGTGGAAGACACAATTTCCAGGTTGCCGGGAAGAGGATGACCACGCTTAATGAAATGGCTTATCCGACAGCACCTGATGTGATTTTTGTTCCGAACGGCGTTTACATGCCTGCTTCACAGGCAACTTCAGTATTTTACGAAGCACAATTGCCAGTGATAGAAACAGGAGCAAACATTTTTAACATCTATATGGTTGCCACAGGCGACTTAAACGTTTCCTATAACCTTGAAGCAAAGGTAAAATCCTATTCAGACTTAGGTTTTGAAGGTGTTATTGCTGCCAACATTGGCGATGAAATACTGATTCCGGTGAGAATAAGGGAAAATGTAGAAATTGCAGCTACTTCACTCGAAATCAGCTATAACAGAAACCTTCTTGAAGTGCTGGATGTTATTGGATTTGAGATTTTCAATATCGATCGCGATAATGGTGTCCTCAAGGCTGCATGGATTGATGAGCATGGAAGAAACTTCAATGCAAATGATCAGATTTTGGCCTTGAAAGTTAGGATTCTAAATGATATTTCTGTTGGGATCACATACCTCGAAATTCTTTCAGGTACCGAGTTTTCGGATAGATCAGCCAGTGTGTTGAATGAGGTTTCGTTGACCACAAATTATATTGAAACCTCACCCACAGCAATAGAGGCGTTGAGTGAGATTGAACTTTTGCACAATGTATTTCCAAATCCTTTCAGAGACCAGACCAATATTCAATACACATTACCCAAAGCAGGGAAAGTGAGGGTGAAAGTGTTTAATCATCTGGGACAACAAGTAAAGCTTTTGGCTGATGAATTACAGTCTGCAGGCATGCACAATGTAAAGCTAGACAATTCAGATTTAAGTGGTGCCGGGGCTTATTTTTATCAGATTACATTTGAGATTAATAATCAAGTTGTTACAAAACGAGGCACCATAATGCTGACAAAGTAATTGGTGTTTGTGAGTTGGACTACCAATCGTAATACAACTTATGTCCTTTTTAATACATTGATGGCCTCTGTTTTTCAAATTTTGAAAAGCAGAGGCCATTAGCTTTTGAGTTGTTTTCAAAGTTATCAGAGAATAGACTTTTGTAAAAGCTTTTAGAAATAGCATTAACTGAAACCGGATTTGCGTTTTTTTAAACCCAGAATCTTGATAATTATCTCAGATTTTCATTCATGGAATCCTGAATATGCTCAAAGTGAAATTTAAAGCCTTCTTCGAGAAGTCGTTGCGGAATTGCTTTTGTCCCTTGAAGCAACAGCTCTTCTGCCATTTTACCCAACAATAATTTCAGTGCGAAAGCCGGAACGGGTATCCATGAAGGTCTTTTTAGGGCTCTTCCGATTGCTTTTGCAAGGTCTTTTTGCTGCACAGGATTTGGAGCGGTAAGATTGTAAATTCCACTGCTCGCATTGCTGTTGAGTAAAAACAGTATTGCTTCAACCTCATCTTCAATATCAATCCACGAAACCCACTGTTTGCCACTGCCAACTTTTCCGCCAGCAAAAAACTTGAATGGAAGTGCCATTTTTGGCAATGCGCCTCCATCCCTTGACATCACAACGCCGCTTCGAATTATTACCAATCTTTCAGAAATTTCTTCCAGATGAGTGGCTGAATTCTCCCATTTTTGACTCACTTCAGCCAAAAATCCATCTCCACCATTGGCATGTTCAGTAAAAGTTTTTTCGTTGTCGAAACCATAATATCCTATTGCAGAGGCTTGTATAATTACATCTAGCTTTATTTCTGCTGCTTTAAGCAGCTTGTAAAGTGCTTCAACAGTCTGCACCCTGCTTCCCAAAATAGACTCCTTCCGACTCACAGTCCAGCGTGAGTCACCGATCCCTGTGCCTGCCAGATTAATCATTGCCTGACTTCCGTCAATCAAGGCTGCAAGATGTGAAGGTGGCTGATGCCAGTCAGCAAAATGTATGCCTGCACCATAAAACTTTTTTCTGGCTGCCGGCACATCACGTGTAAAAATGACCAATTCATGTTTGCCTGCCAGACGTTTAACAAGCGCCTCTCCAATAAGTCCTGTCGCGCCTGCAATAATGATTTTCATAAATAATTGATTTAAAGCTATTCCTGATGGTTTAAAATGCATTATTACTTTGTCTGATATAATACAATTTTTACTTCATCATTATTATAACAAGAGAGAGCTGCAATTGTTTAGCTGATTATGAAACTGACTTTAAAAATGTTCTGAAAAAAATTCGTCTAGTTGCATAAAGATTGGGTGTAACTTTGCCGGCTAGTTTTTTATCCATTGGAAATCAATATCTCATACAAGCGCATCTGGAGCATTGCCTACCCAATCATTTTAGGCAGTGTTGCTCAAAATCTTATCAATGTCACCGATACTGCTTTTTTGGGCAGGGTGGGAGAAGTTGAGCTTGGCGCTTCCGCGCTGGGAGGAATGTTTTATTTCGTGCTATTTATGCTGGCTTTGGGTTTTGGTACAGGTACCCAGATCATTATTTCACGTCGTAATGGCGAAGGAAATAGTCACATGATTGGTAAAACATTCGATCATGCCATCTATTTCATGCTTCCCTTGTCTGTATTTTCTTTTTTGATTTTGTACTTTTTTTCTGCTCCAATCTTGAGAGCAGTGATAGATTCAGATCAGATTTTTCAAGCTTCAAAAGATTTCCTTGATTTCAGGATGTATGGCATTTTCTTTGCCGTGGCTCAGGTTTTATTCCGTTCATTTTACATCGGTATTTCTCAGACACAAGTGATTACCTGGAGCACACTTGTGATGGCTGTAGTCAATATCATTCTGGATTATGGTCTTATTTTTGGGAAATTAGGCTTACCCGAAATGGGCATTAAAGGTGCTGCCCTGGCTTCAACGATTGCTGAATTTGTGGCTGTCGTTTATCTTTATGGTTATGTTTTATACAAAAACCATCATAAAAAATTCAGCCTGTTTTGTTTTGAGAAATATGACAAAGGATTGTTTAATCGAAACTTTCAGCTTGCCTATCCGATAATGTTTCAGAATTTTTTATCGCTTAGTGTGTGGTTTGCTTTCTTTCTCATTGTCGAAAAACTTGGCGAACAGGCGCTGGCCATTTCTAACATCATAAGAAGCGTTTATATTGTGCTGATGATTCCGATATGGGGCTTTGCATCTGCTGCCAATTCAATGGTAAGCTATCTGATAGGCATGCGAAAGCAGGATTTTGTATTCATTCTGATCAAGCGAATTGTGTTGATGGCAATGGCAAGTGTTGGCTTGCTTGTCTTGCTAAGTCAGGCAGTTCCTGAAGCGATTTTGCGTATTTACACAAATGACCCTGACCTGATTTTGAATAGTATTCCGGTGTTGAAAGTGGTTAGTTTGAGCTCTATCTTTCTTGCATCCGGCTTCGTGTTTTTCAATGGAGTGATGGGTACAGGAAAAACAAATGTTTCTTTCTTAATCGAACTTCTGGTACTGCTGCTTTATATTGCCTATGTTTATGTGCTTATTAATTTCTTTGGCGCCAACGTCACAATGGCCTGGACTTCAGAAATTGTTTATGGTATCCTGCTCACATCTTTCTCATGGCTCTATTTGTTGAAAGGAAGATGGGCTTTGATAAAGATTTAAAAATTTATTTTTACTTAACTATCAATATATTTGATAGTTAATGAGCATATTTTCATGTCCTGTAATCAGGTTTATTTCATCATTTGAATGAAGACTTTCAACTGCAAATGGTGTGTCGCCCGAAAGCCCTGATCCAATAATCATCTTACCGTCCTTGTCGATCAGATAAATTTCTTTGGCTACTTCATCTACAATTCCAAGAAATCGTTTTCTGGTGTCAATGTTGAAAAATACTGGTTTTGTGTGAATGGTATTTTTAAATTTATGACTGAAAATGAGCGTTTTGAAGCGGTCGAAAATCTTTAGGTCTGCCCCGTCAAGATAAATGAAATCAACCGATCTGTTTTGTGAAAAGTCTTCATACAAAAAGAAATGCTCAGCGCCATAGTTTCCGAAATCTGTCGTGGCAAGGGCTCCCGTTCCACTTACATAAAGCAAATGCCCAATTTTGTTGGTCGTCAAAAGAACACCTCTGGAGTTGGTGCGGTTGATATAAAAATCTGAATTCAGACTTTTGTTTATTTCACCTCTCGGACTTATTCTCAATCTTCCTCTGCGGTCGATAATTCTAATATCGCCCTTAGCATCTGTAGTGATGATATAATCAAGATTTCCGGCAACCAATCGTTCAACTGGTTTTGTAACAATATCTACTGTTCTGGGCTTCTCCCAATCTGTAATTTCCTTTCCGTTGAGACCAAAATTGTAAATAATTCTGTCAGCACCACAAACAAGTATCCGATAATCTTTTTTGTTTTCATAATCGAAAACGGAAATTCCATTGGTAGCCTGAGATTTTAATCTGACAGGAAAATTGCCGACATTATTACCGTTTCTATCGATCAGATGAATATAGTTTGCTGTATTAAAAAGATATTGAAGCTTGCCGTTTTTAAAATGATCCACAACGAAAACTTCACTCATCGGCGTTTCATTTAACTGTTTTTTCCAGAGAATTTGCCCATCTGCTGAAATGAAGTACATCCGGTTCTCTTTGTCAAAAACGACAATATTCTTGCTTTTCGCCTGATGATCATTCACAATAAATGGTTTCAAGATCATAGGTGCTTCGAGCTGTGTTTTCCAGCTGATGAGACTTTCTTCCTTATAGTCAGGGTTGTATTTTAGAACAAAACTTGTATAAACAAGCTTTTCTGAAGCGCTCAGCTGAAGTGCAAAAGCTTCAAACTCACGCACAACTTTTTGGTTACGGTTTAAATGAAAAAGCATTTTTGAATCAACAAATTGTGAAAGAAGATTAAAGCCTTCGCGGATATTGCTGTAAAGTAAAATGTTTGATTCATCGCTCAGATTGTTGGCAAAACGACTGAAATTGTCGTTGCCCTTCAGTGTCCTTCCTCTTTTAATCAACCTTTCAATATCTTCCAAAACGAAGGAATCATTGGCCACAAGCAGATAGTCATCCATGAAAACATAATAGAAGTTTTCGACAGGGCTAAAAGCTTCTCCAAACAAAATTGCGGGAAGCCCTTTGACATTGATAAATGAAATATTGGACTTTTCTATCTGAGTTTTTCCACCTGTAACGATTACCAGACGCTTCAATAGTGATGAAACAATTTCCTGATCCTTAATTCTGGCAACAATAAAAACATCATCGGCACCTGAGCCTTGCTTATAAGCCAAAGCAACCTCAGCATTAATCTCGGCAATTAAACCAGTTTTAAAATCAAGGCCAAAACTTTGCGAAAGCAGATCGAGTTTCTCCTGATTGACTGTTTTTGAATGGTATAAGGCGTAATCGCTCATGCCAAAATGCAAAAAGAGCCGTGTATTGTATGGAAGGGCATTGAGAAGCTTTAATTCGATAGCTTTCTGATCTTTCAAAGCAGCAAAACTACCTGTTGATTCAGGAATAGTAAAACCATTCAAAAGGATTTCGTTTTGCTTCACAACGATATCGAGGGCTGTCCAGCTGCCAATAAACTGAATGGTTTTCTTAACCTGATCCTTATGCTTTTCAGCCGCATTGTTTGCGGTAATTTCAGCAAATCGTGAAGGTTTTATATATAAATAACCATCAACAAGACTTCCTCTTGTGTTGCGAACTTTGACAAATGCACTGTCATTTAAAAGACTGTATTTTGAGTCAAGTTGTATCAAAGCAAGTTCGAGTAGTTCCTTTTCGAAACTGCCTATAAAAATACCATCTATTACACAATAATTGAACTGAACCCCATGCTTCTTGTCTATTAATATTGAAGTTTTATAGTTGCCAATAGTTTTGTCAACTACCTGAAGCCTTTGTCCAAATGTTTTCGCAACCATTTGAGGGATTTCATAAATTTTCAAAGCCTTACCTGTTTCGGAAGCAAAGATAAAACCGGTTGTACTTCCGTTTTTAACAAGCGATAAAATCATTCTGCGACCTTCAATCTCTTTATAAAAATCAACACTTGACGGACCCAGCAAACTGTCAAGAATACTTAGCTGCCATTTAAACTTTTTGAAATAATCAATTTCTTCAAATGCCTTGTTGAAAGAAGTTTCGTTTTGGATTTTCCGCCACAAAATTCCGGTCTGATTCGATTCAAAAACCATGGAGGAGCCAATAGGAATCATGTCAAAAAGATCGCGTTCCTTCGGCTTAAAAGGATTATAATAAACGTAAGCAACAACACCTAAACCAAGTATTATCAACACTATTATAAAAGTCCTGTACTTCATTATTTTGTTAATTGAAAATCCCAAAAACGATAGTTGGCAATTGTTATTTTACGATCAGATTCCTGCCATATATTATTGCTTTGACAAAAAATGCATCCGACAGGTTCAAAAATAAGCAAAAGAAGTATATTATATACATGAAGTGAAAAAAAAGATCAATGCAAATCAAGCTTCAACTGTTTTCCCATGCTGAATGACCTACGGTGAAGGGGAGTCATTCCATTTTTCATTATTGCTAAACGGTGCTCAAGCGTTGGGTAGCCCTTGTTTTGCTTCCAGTTATATGCTGGATAATCAGAATGAAGCTTTTCCATTATCATGTCGCGTTCTGTTTTAGCAAGAATTGACGCTGCAGCAATGGACCTGTAGATAGCATCTCCACCAATTATACACTTATGGGGAATATTATCGTATGGCTTGAATCTGTTTCCGTCAATCAATAAAAGTTCTGGCCTTGTTTCCAACTTGTTTATAGCTCTGTGCATTGCCAGAAAAGAAGCGTTTAAAATATTGATTTCGTCTATTTCTTCAGCCGAAGCTATGCCAATACCCCATGAAATGGCATTTTCAAAAATATAATTGCGCAGGATGTCTCGCTTTTTGGGGGACACTTTTTTCGAATCATTCAAAAAATCGTGATCAAAATCAAACGGAAGTATCACTCCTGCAGCAACAACAGGCCCAGCAAGACAGCCTCTTCCAGCCTCATCGCAGCCGGCTTGATGCAACATCACAGAACCGTATATCTTCAGTTTGCTCACGCTGATAATGTCGAATAATGCAATGCTAAACTTAATAAAATCAAGACAATTATGAATAATTGTGGCCAGAAAAATCGCTTAAGCAGCATATGTGAATGTGCCAGATATACCGATGCAGGCAGCAAAATCAAGGCATGTTGCATCGGATCTGACCATTTGTAAAATAGCATCGTGATCGAAAAAAACATAAGGGCATTGGTAATCGCCTTCCTCTTGCGATTGGCAATATTCCGATCGGAATGTGCTCCGTAAATGACACTTAAGGCTTGAAAAACCATAAACAGCAACACCGTTAAGATCAAGATCAACAAAACACCGGGAGGTAGCTGTGGGATAGGCAGAATGTTTTCGGGGAGCCTGCCAAAAGATTGAAATTTACTTATGAACACATTATTCATAAAATAAATGAACCCAAGAAAAAAGTAGGGGACTACAATTCCTATCGCCGGAATTATCCATTCACGAACTTTAGAAATTCTGAGTATAAAAAGCGAAAAGTAGAGCCATCCAACGAGCGTTATCAATGGAAAATAAATAAGTGATGCCAACGAAACGTAAAGAGAAGCATTGAGAATGTTGAATTCATTTTCGTTGGTGTCGTACATCAGGAAAAGTGTTTTCATAGCAAACAGAACAAATGGCATTGCTAAAAGCAATGGATACATTGAACTTTGCTGCGGACTGAGACTCATGAGGAGAATGTAAACGAATGTTCCTGAAGAAGATGCCCTGCCAACAATGTGGTTTGAGGCAAGAAAATCATTAAAATAGAATGCTTGAAAAAGCATCAAAAGAAAAGCAAGAATTGTTGTGATGAAAGGCCATGAGCTGAAGAATGAATAAAAAAGCAGATAAACCGGGCTATATCCATCCGAAATATTTGCTGGGGGTGCAGGATTCAAAAATGATGGAAACCACAGCAGCACAGCCAGCAAAACCAGTGCTATATGTTGTATGAGAAAACTGGATCTGAAAAATCTGATCAGCATTTTATATCATTAAATTAATCTGTAATTGATCAAATCATTGGCAATATCTTTTCTGAAGTATCGCCCTTCGTAGTTTATTTTTTCAGCATTGGCCGTGGCAGTTTTTTTCGCGCCCTCTATGGAAAAGTCAAGTGCTGTTACTGCTATCACACGTCCACCCGAAGTTTTGATAGTTTCATTCGTGAAATCAATGGTTGTGCCAGCATGAAAAACGATGCAGTCACTTACTTCTTTGAGCCCGCTGATTGTTTTTCCTTTCAAATAGTTGTCAGGATATCCTCCCGAAACCAACATTACTGTTACCGCGCAACGGTCGTCTGTTTCTATTCGATAGTCTGCAAGTTGCTGATTTGCACAGGCATTAAGCATTTCTGCAAAGTCACTTTTCAAGCGTGGAAGAATGCATTCGGCTTCAGGATCTCCCAGCCTTACATTGTATTCAATCACAAAGGGATCGCCATTTACATTCATAATACCAAAGAAAATGAAGCCTCTGTAGTCAATTTTTTCTTTTGACAAACCCTTTACTGTCGGAATGATAATACATTCTTCCACTTTATCCATAAACTTTTTATCAGCAAAAACTACAGGTGAAACCGCACCCATGCCTCCTGTATTTGGTCCTGTGTCATCTTCACCAATTCGTTTATAGTCCTTTGCTGAGGGCAGTACTTTATACGAAATGCCGTCGGTGATGACAAATGCAGATAGTTCTACGCCTGTCAAAAATTCTTCGATGACCACCTGAGCAGAGGCCTGTCCGAACTTGCCATTTATCATTTCCTTTAACGCACCTTCGGCCTCAGAAAGTGATTGAAGTATCAAAACGCCTTTTCCGGCAGCAAGTCCATCCGCCTTTAAAACATAGGGGGCTTTAAGTTTTTTCAGAAATGAGATTCCTTCATCCAGATTTTGCGCTGTTACACTCAGGTATCCTGCTGTCGGAATGCCATATTTCAACATGAAATCTTTTGCAAAAGCCTTGCTGCCTTCCAGCATTGCGCCTTTGCCAACAGGGCCAATTACCGGAATAGCCCGCAGGATGGTGTCGTTTAGGAAATAATCTGCAATGCCTTTTACAAGGGGTACTTCAGGGCCAACAACAAGCAGATCGATGCAGTTTTCGATGCAGACTTTCTTTATTTGTTCAAAATCGTCTGTATCTACCGGTAGATTTTGTCCAACAGTGTTGGTTCCTGCATTGCCGGGAGCAATAAAAATTTTTTTCACTTTTTTGCTTTGCTTCAGTTTCCAGGCCATGGCATGTTCGCGGCCTCCCGAACCCAATATTAGTATGTTCATCTTTTTGCTTTTTTATCTTCAATTGCTTTTAAAATACTTGCCCAAAGTCTTTCAGCAGCGCCATCCCAGGTAAATGAATTTGCTCTTTCAAGGCCTTTTTTGATTAAATCGTTACGTAAATCACAATCCGACGCGATGCGTTCCATAGCGGCAGCAATGGAAGCGATATCATAGGGATCGCAGAGAAGGGCAGCATCGCCGGCTACCTCAGGCATCGATGTGATGTTGGATGTGATAACGGGTACTCCACAGCGGTAAGCTTCAATGATAGGAATTCCAAAGCCTTCAAAATAAGATACATATGTTATAGCCAATGCCGAAGCTGTTACATGATGCAGATCGCTGCTATTGAGCCGTCCGCAAAAAATGATCTCGTCTTTATGAATCATCTCCTCATAAGCTTTTCGTATTGGAGCTGTCCACCATTTTTTTTCACCAGCCACAAGCAGTTTGATTTCGATGTTGTTGTTGCTGCGAAAGAGGTCAAAGGCCTGGAAAAGACGTGCTAAATTTTTTCTCGGATGGAGCGAACCTACAAAAAGAAAATAGGGATGCCCGTCGGTAAATTTCTGTCTGGTTTTAGCAATGATATCATCGCTTAGAGGCTTAAACATTTCGTTGGCACCATTGTAAACCACATCAATTTTGGCCGGTTCCACCTTATATTGTTTGATGATATCTTCTTTGGAAAAATTGGATACCGTTGCAATTCTTCTTGCTTTGCGGGCAAAGCGCGGAAAGAAATACCTGTAATATAACCTCACCAACCAGGGCAGGTCTTCCGGAAAATGTTCAAAATTAAGGTCGTGCATTACCGCAAGTGATGGCGTTCCGGTTGACAAACTCAGATAACCATCGGGTGAAAGAAATAAATCTGGCTTGATACGCTTCAAAACACGCATTACCGACCACTCAAACCAAATGACAAATAAAATAGGATGACGTGCCTGAGGTGAAATAATCACAGGTGTAACATTCTGTCCGAAAAGAAAAGAAGGGTCAGGTTTCCTGTCAAAAATAAAGTAGAAACTCACTTCAGGATGCGATTTTGTTATCCTTCGGAGTGTCTCGTATGTAAACCATCCTATGCCTTCAAGTTTGTTACGAATGAGAAGCCGTGTGTTGACTGCAATCTTCAATGTTGTGATTTTTCGGTTAAGCTATGCAGAATAAGTCATAACTTTGCGGCAAATATCCGAAATTATTATGAAGTCGAAGGTAAAAAAGATACTTCAGAGGCTGCTGGGATTCGACAATTACTTGTTTCTCTTTTCACTGTTTATCATTCATACATTGCGCTGGAACAGAAAGGAACGCGATTTCCTGAAGTTTCTCAAACTCATCCCTGATGGTACAACCGTTCTTGATATTGGGGCGAACATTGGCATTATGTCGGTGTGGCTCGGCAAAAAGCTCCCTGCCTCAATGATTATTTCTTTCGAACCGATGCCTCAGAACATTAAAACACTCAAAAGGGTTCTGAGTTTTTACCGCCTTAAAAATGTGAAAGTTGTCGAAAAAGCACTTGGCAATCAATCGGGTAATGTTGATATGGTGATGCCTGTGCTTGATAATGTGAAGATGCAGGGTTTGAGCCACGTTGTTCACGACACTATTACTGAGTTTAATGAAGGCAATTCGGTGAAGGTTCCGATTCTTAAGTTGGATGATTGTGTTGAATTGAAAAATGGAGGCGCGAAACTTTCGGCCATTAAACTGGATGTTGAAAATTTTGAGTACTTCGTACTTCAGGGCGGTGAAAGGATTATTTCAAAGTATAAACCATTGATTTATACTGAGCTATGGGAAAATGAAAACCGCCAAAACTGCTTTAAATTAATGAATTCGTTGGGTTATTCTATCAGGGTGCTTCAAAAAAATCAGCTTGTTGATTATAAACCTGAGAAACATAATACCCAAAACTTCTTTTTTATACCTTAGCCGAAATCTTTAGCACCATAGCAATGCAAAGGCGTTTTATAAGAAATCTGGCCTTACTTTTATCGCTCAATCTGCTGATAAAACCCTTTTGGATTTTAGGTATTGACCGTGCCGTTCAGAATTCTGTCGGCGATGGCACTTATGGTTTTTTTCTATCCATTTACAGCTATTCATTTCTGTTTTACATACTCCTTGACCTTGGCATAACCAACTACAACAACAGAAATATCGCGCAAAACAATCAGCTCCTCAGCAAATATTTTGCGGGCATCGCAGGTTTAAAAATGCTTTTGGCCCTTTTATATGGTGTTGTGATTTTTGGCATTGGAATTTTGATCGGTTATAATGGAGCGCAGCTTAAGCTCCTTGCCTGGGTGGCTTTAAATCAGGTTTTTCTGTCATTCATTCTTTATTTAAGGTCTAATATATCTGGTTTGCTGTTGTTTAAAGTTGATAGTATTTTCTCCATCCTCGACCGTTTGCTGATGATTCTTATTTGCAGTTTCTTGCTTTGGTCGGGCTTTGTTACTGGTCCTTTTCAAATAGAGTGGTTTGTTTATGCGCAAACTGCAGCCTATCTGATAACGATGATCGCAGCGTTTGTTTTTGTCATAAAGCATGCAGGACGCATTTTACCGTCATTTCAATGGCCATTTATGCTGGCAATCATCAGAAAAAGCCTTCCATATGCGCTGCTTGTTTTACTGATGAGTTTTTACAACAGGCTCGAACCGGTTTTGATTGAGCGCTTGCTACCTGTTGAAACGGGTTTTGTTCAAACAGGTATCTATGGAAAAGCTTTCAGATTGCTTGATGCAGGAAATAATATTTCTTTGCTTTTTTCGGTGTTGCTGCTTCCGATGTTTGCATCAATGATCAAAAAAAGAGAATCCGTTAATCAACTCGTAAAATTGTCTTTCAGTATCATTTTTTCGATGTCGATGCTTGTTGCAGCTTTATCTTTGGCATACAGCAAAGAGCTGATGGAGTTGCTTTATGGATTGCGTGATGGCGAAGATTTGTTGGCATTTAATCTGCGAATTGATAATTCTGCGTCTGTTTTCAGGGTGCTCATGGGGAGTTTTGTCTCTGTTTCCTGCACCTATATTTTCGGAACACTCTTAACGGCCAATGGAAATCTGGCGATCCTCAATGTCGTTGCAGGAGCTGGTGTTGTGATCAATGTGGGGATGAATTTTATGCTTATTCCTGCTTTTGAAGCTATGGGTGCTGCTTGGTCAAGCTTTACAGTACAATTTGTAACAGCTGTTATTCAGCTTTTTATAGCTCGAAAAATATTTAATCTGCGTTTTGGTAAAGTTTTTTATCTCAGAATTGCTGCTTTTTCCATTCTATTATTTGCAGCCGCACTCGGGTCAACTTACATGCCATTTCATTGGATAATTAATTTTTCATCGGCCTTAATTTTTAGTTTCATACTGATTTTCCTTACCAAAATGATAGAAATTAATAGCGTTTTCATCTTAATTAACTCCGCTTACGGACATGTTAAAAAGTGATTTTTAATTGATTTACAGCGCGTTTTATAAATTCTGAAAACGCTGAAAAGGTGAGATTGAAAGGCATTCTTCGACTGAATACATAATTTTTGCGCCTCATGCAAAGGTTTTTCTGTGAAAGTGCGGATTATTTTTCTAATTTTGACACCCTTTATAAACAGGATCTGAACATGCAAAAACCTGACGGGCCCGAAATGAACAACTTTAGCTTGGTTGATATTTTGATTAAGTATAGAAAACCATTTATAGTAATAGCTTTAATATCAGCTTTTTTTGCTTATATTTTCAGCTTGCCTTTTTTTATAACACCGCTTTTTAAAGCAACTGTAATCCTCTATCCGACCTCAACTAATTCTATTTCTAAAGCTTTGTTAAACACAAATTTCAACAGTAACAAAGATCTGCTTGAGTTTGGTGAAGATGAACAAACAGAAAGAATGTTGCAAATTCTTAACTCCAATAAAATTCGGGATAAGATCATCGAAAAGTATGACCTGATGCAGCATTACGGTATTTCTTCAGCTACAAATTATCGTTATACAAAACTTTTTAAAGAATATGACAGCAAGATAAAGTTTCGTCGTACTGAATACATGGCCGTAAAAATTACCGTTCTTGATAAGGATCCTGCTTTAGCTGCAAAAATTGCCAACGATATTGCCGAACTTTTTGACTCCACAATGAATGCCATGCAAAAAGAAGTAGCGGTGCGTGCATTCAGAATAGTTGAGCAAGAATATTTCAAATTGCGTGACGAAGTAAAAGCGATGGAAGATTCTCTTAACTCAATTCGACGATTGGGCATCCATGATTATGAAAGTCAGGCAGAGATGATTAACCAGCAATTAGCTATCGAACTTGCAAAAAACAATACAACAGGGATAAAAGCCCTTTACGAAAAACTTGAACTTCTTTCAGCTTATGGTGGTACATATGTTTCTTTGCGCGATGGGCTTGAGCACGAACGCAAGCAGCTATCACAGATTAAAGCAAAATATGAGGAAGCCAAAGTTGATGCTACTGAGAGTATGCCACACAAATTCGTGGTGTCTTCAGCTTTTGAAGCTGAACGAAAATCATTTCCGATACGGTGGCTGATTATGGTAATTACTGTGTTTTCAACAATGATACTAAGCTTGCTTCTTGTTGGTTTTTTCGAACACGGTCAACTTCAAGTAAAAAAAAAACTTTAAAAAGAATCGTTCAATTGCCTTCATTTAAGCCATTTGAACTTAAATTTGATTTAAAGCCAAAGAAACAAAAGGAAAGTACTAAAACAGTTAACAATTTGAATATCATGAACGACTTTTTCAATAGTACAACCATAGTCAGACATGCGCTACGCTGGCGATACCATTTGGCAGCGATAACTTTTATAGCTGCATTACTGGCTGTTTTCTTTTCAGGACCAAAGTTTATCACTCCTTTATACCGTTCAGATGCAGTGATATATCCATCCAATATTGGCAGCTATTCAGATGAAAGCGAAACAGAACAGTTGTTGCAATGGCTGAATTCCAGATATATCATGGATAGCATGGTTCAGAAGTTCAATCTGGGAGAGCGTTATAAAATTCATCCTGACTACAAACATTACAATACATTGCTGCAACATTTGTATAGCAAGAACATTAGGATACGGAAAACACCATATGAAGCGATCCAAATTGAAGTTCAGGATCATGATCCCATTGTTGCAAGCCAAATGGTTGATTCCATTATTTCGGTGATGAACAAAGTAATTCGTTATGAACAGTCTAAAAAATATCGTGAGGAGCTATTCCTCATGGAAACACGTCTCAAGCGTAAACAATATGAAATAGATTCTGTTGAAAGACACCTTTATGTGCTGCGAACTGAATATGGCATCATCGATTATCCCAATCAGTCAAGGGAAGTTGCACGCGGTTTTTTACGCACTGTTGATGGCAATAATTCATCTTCGATAAACACAAGCGAAATCCTCAAACTGAAAAAGAATATCGAAGAAAAGGGCGGCGAATGGGTGAAATACAACGATCGCTTCTATGAGCTTATCGCAGAATACGGAAAATATAAAATTGAATATGATTGGGCGTATGCAAATGCTCATAGAGAGATTACTTTTGCTACCATTGTATCAAAACCTGCCCCATCAGATAAAAAAGCTTTTCCGGTGCGATGGCTAATAGTCGTTGTTACAGCTCTCGGAACCCTTTTGCTCTCTACTTTGATTGTCATTTTCATTGACAATAAAAACAGAATCCTGAATATTCAACGAGAAGAAGCAGAATAAAATGCTCAAAACTTGATTCTAAGTCTCTGAACTGTGACGAAAAAAACTAAAATATTTCTGGTATATCTGGCAGCATTTTTATTTATTGCTGTCAATATGTATCTCGTCGTATCAAGAGATTTTTACTATTTCTTTGGTCTGCCAATCATTCTGTTAGTCTTATATTATTTTCTTTTTTCGATTGATAAAATTCTATTGCTGATTGCTTTTGTAACTCCGCTCTCCATTAATTTTGAGGATTTTGAGGCAGGGCTTGGAATTTCATTACCCTCTGAACCTTTGCTCTTTGGTGTAATGGTGCTATTTTTCGCCCACATTTTATATTACAGGGATTTTGATAAAAAAGTGGCTTACCACCCTATAAGCATCACCATTTATGTGATGTTTATCTGGATGTTTATTACTACCATCACAAGTGAATTGCCTTTGGTTTCGTTGAAATATATTGTTTCAAGACTTTGGTTTGTTGTCCCTTCATTTTTTGTGGCAGCAATAGTTTTCAGGAAATTTTCCAATGTTCACCGTTTCATTTGGCTATACAATATTGCCTTAATTTTTGTAATAGCCTATACCATTATCAACCACGCAAGATATGGTTTCAGTGATAATTCGGCGCATTGGGTGATGTCACCGCTCTACAACGACCATACTGCTTATGGCGCTGCTTTGGCAATGTTTTTAATATTGACCATGGGTTATGTTTTCTATCCTGGATTGAGTGGAACCAGACGATTTTGGGTAATTAGCATGGCTGTTTTGCTTGCTGTTGCAACTTTGTTATCGCTGAGCAGAGCTGCATGGATAAGCTTAGCCGCTGTTTTGCTTGTATATTTAGCCGTAAGATTACGCATTAAGTTAAGATGGATTCTTTTTTCATTTGTTTTTTTGATTGGTATTCTACTTACATTCCAGCATGAAATTATTGATACACTTGAAAAAAACAAACAAGATTCATCAACTGACTTTGTTGAGCATGTGCAGTCGATCTACAACATTTCTTCTGATGCTTCAAACCTGGAACGAATCAACCGTTGGCAGGCTGCATTCCGACTTTTCGATGAAAGACCAGTCTTTGGCTGGGGGCCAGGCACTTATCAGTTTGTTTACGGACCTTATCAGCGTTCTAAAGAAAAAACAATCATCAGCACAAATGCCGGTGATATGGGTAATGCCCATAGCGAATACATTGGTCCGCTTGCCGAAATGGGTTTACCCGGAATGTTAATCATGTTTCTCATTGTTGGAGTGATGATTTACACAGGATTGAAAACCTACAAAAGAGCGAAGCGAAAAGAAGTCAGACTGATCACAATAACAGCAACTCTGGCATTGATAAGCTATTTTGTGCATGGAGTACTCAACAACTTTTTGGATACCGACAAGCTTTCGGTGCCTGTGTGGGCGTGTATGGCCATTATTGTTGTGATGGACTTATATTACGCAGATTTGGAAGATGTAAATCCTGACGTTATCATTAACAGTATTGCTGAGCATTCGGAAAAAAACTCAGCTGAATAAAGACCTCTTTTTTCCAGAATTAAATGTTTCGGTTCAGTAAATAAATACTTTCTGTCTGAATGTTTTTCCCTCTGAACTGATTCCTTCGATAATGTATATTCCTTCAGAAAGTGCGCTCAGCGAAATACTTTGTTTGTAATAAGATGTTGATATGATGCATCTTCCGTGCAAGTCGTAAACTTTAATTGTGTTGAGGGTGCCATCACCGGGAAAACTGAGATTACGTGAATCTCTGTCATAATAAAAATGAATCTGATCGGTATTATTTTGCTCCTCAATTGAAATTGGCATATCATCGTTGATGACTTTATTTGAGGGTTCAGATTCTCCATAGGGATTGGAGTAAACAGCTGTTACCCAAATTTCGCCTAAAATACCAAACTGCATTTCGTGAAAAGTTTCATTGACCTCTGCTATAATTATTATTGTAGAATCTTGTACAAAATACTGCCGGTAATAAATTCTATAGAATTCAAGTTGTGTTGTAAGGCCAGCAGTATCAGGAGCATTCCAGCTAAAAGAAGAGCAATAAGTGGGACCTCCAACAATCTGGCCTTCGCAAAAACCGGTTTCATTGCATGTGATGTAGAAGTAACTGAACTGAAAATCTGCTGGAGCAGGGAATTGTGCATAGGTATTCAATGAAAAGAGAAAAAATATCAATACTAAATGCTTGTTTAGAATTCTGGAAATCAATTTGTTTTTTGTCAATGAATTATTGATTGATAATGCTTTGAAGAGTTTTCTGCAATGCTGAAATTTCATGGCAAGTATTTTTTGGAACTCCTGAATGAAAGGAAAATCAATAAAATTATGGATATTTCCTTTGATACTAAATAAGTACCAAAATTACTGAAATATTAAAATAATGTCAAGGTAAAACTTTTGGAAAAGAGGCAGAATGGCCTAATGTTTTATAAATCACTCACTACAATTGTAGCTGCTCTTGCTGAAGCACCAATTCCACCAAGTTTTTCTTTCAGCAAAGCATAATCGCCCAGAATTTCTTTTCTTTTAGCTTCGTTAAAAAGCAGTTCATGAAGTTCTTTTTGCAGATTAATCTCATTCAACTCGTTTTGAATGAGTTCTTTAACAACCTCTCTGTCCATGATGAGATTAACAAGCGAAATATATTTTATATGGATTAGTCTTTTGGCAATTTCGTAAGAGATACGATTGCCTTTGTAGCAAACAACTTCCGGAACATTGAACAGGGCTGTTTCGAGGGTTGCGGTTCCTGAAGTTACGAGGGCAGCATCTGCGGTGCGCAAAAGGTCATAGGTTTTGTTTGAAACCATCTTCACATCACTTCCGGCGATAAGGTTCTCATAGAAAGACGCTTCAATGGACGGTGCACAAGCAATAACAAACTGATAATCGGAGAAAAACGGGATCATTTTCAACATAATACTCAGCATGCGCGAAATCTCTTGTTTTCGGCTGCCTGGCAACAATGCAATAAGAGGCTTTTCACTTAGTTCGTTTTGCTTTCTGAAATCATTATTCACAGAGCCGGATGTGTCAAGTGCATCAAGAAGTGGATGACCGACAAAATCTACATCCATTTGGTAGTGCCTGTAAAAATCTTTTTCGAAAGGAAGAATGACCATCATTTTGTCAACAACCCGTTTGATTGTATGCACTCTGCCTCGCTTCCAAGCCCATATTTGTGGAGAAATATAGTAATGTACCTTGATTCCCTTTTTATGGGCAAATTCGGCTATGCGAAGATTAAAGCCCGGATAGTCAACCAATATAAGTACATCAGGCTTGTATTCAAGAAGGTCTTTTTTGCAAAAATTGATGTTTCTGAATATCGTTCTCAAATTTAACAGCACTTCTGCAAAGCCCATGAAAGCCAGATCGCGGTAATGCTTTACAATTGTTGCACCCTGAGCCTTCATCATATCGCCACCCCATGCACGAAATTCTGCATTAGCATCAAGTTTCTTAATCTCCCTGATTAGGTTGGAAGCATGCAGATCGCCAGAGGCTTCACCGGCTATGATGTAGTATTTCATTTCAGGCCAGCTTGATATCAGTTTACTAAAAAGAACACGGCCAAAAGACCTGCGAAAGTCACAAGAAGGATACCTCTTCCGGTTTTGTCTAGTTTTTTGTTCACCATATAAAACCTGAACAAAATTAGATTTGGGATCAAGGCCAAGAGCCAGGGAACTTTTGGTTTTGCCAGCCAGTAAGGCAGTATCTCAAAGCTTGAAACGAGCAATTGAACAAGTCCAAGGCTTATTGCAGCCAGCACCAAAGCCAAAACGATGCCTACTAGATAGTTGTCAGAATTGAAAATATTTTTCATTGATCACCATTGTTATAATTTCAGAATCTTATAAATTCCACCCTTTTACAAGGTCGATTGCTTTGTAGGCTGTCAAATCATATTGCACCGGAACTATTGAAACAAAATTATTTTCAAGTGCCCATTGGTCAGTATCTTCACGTGTGTCGTCGTTTTCGAACCGTCCTGTAAGCCAATGGTATTCAGCTCCGCGAGGATCATGGCGCGAATCAAATTCTTCCACCCAGCGCGCGTGTGATTGTCTGCAGACCTTTATTCCCTTTATGGGACTTTCGCTGATGGCAGGCAAATTCACATTGAGGCAGATACCTTGCGGAAGTCCTTCTTTGATCACCTTGTGGGTGATACTTTCAATATAACTATCTACATGACTGAAATCAGCGTCGTGGCTGTAGTCGTTCAGACTGAAGCCAATAGCCGGAATGCCATCGATACAAGCTTCCAGCACTGCTGCCATTGTTCCTGAATAAATGACATTGATGGATGCATTCGAGCCATGATTGATGCCTGAAACAAGCAGGTCGGGTTTTCCTTTTATGACAACCTGCTCTCCCAATTTCACGCAATCAACGGGAGTTCCATTACAGATATATTCTTCATATTCAGGTTCTTTGCACACTGTTTTTAGCCTTAATGGTGTTTTGATCGTAATAGCATGTCCCATTCCGGACATGGGCTGATCGCTCGAAACGACGATTACACGACCAATTTTCCGCATGATGGTGATAAGTTTTCTGATTCCGGGCGCAAAATATCCGTCGTCGTTTGTTATGAGTATTGTAGGTTTCACTTTGTTGGAATTATTCATCATTTTGTGTATCAAGATTTGTGACACCCGCCGAGATAATGAATTTCATTACTTCCGTGGCAGATGCATCGATAGGTCTTATGTTTTCGGCAGGAACAATAAAAAGATTGCCCGACCAGGCGTAAGAGTGGGGCAAATATACGGCAACCTTTTGTTCGGGTATGCCAAGGAAGCTTAAATCTTTGTTGGTTATGAACCCAATTTTTTCCAGATCATAGCCTTTGCCAATCTTTACCAGCACAGGTTCTGTAAAGCGTTTTTTCTGGCCGACAAAAGCAGAAACAAGATCTTTTACAGAAGTGTAAATGATCTTAACAAGGGGGGCGCGGGTCAGGAGAAAGTCAAAGTAGACCATTAAAGGTTTAAAGAACAATGTCGATCCCAGCATACCAATCAAAGTTATTGCAAACAGCAGCACTAAAATTCCCAGTCCCGGAATATGGCGCTTCAAAATTTCATCAAGATAGTCGATCAGCAAACCGTCGATCCAGTCAAAGATTGCGATGATGCCCCAAACAGTGAGAGTTACAGGTGCGATGTACAATAATCCCTGAAAAAAATAGTAGATAATCTTTTTAGAAAACTGTTTCATTTTGATTATTAGTTTGTTTAATTCATTCGCAAAGAAAGGCCTTGAGTTCAACATATAGCCGATGTGTTGGCAGACCCATCACATTGTAAAAAGAACCATATACGGCCTCAATGGCAATGTAGCCAATCCACTCCTGAATGCCATAAGCTCCAGCTTTGTCAAAAGGTTGATATTTATCCACATACCATTCAATTTCGGCTTGATTCAGCGTTCCAAATTTCACATCAGAGATTTCATGAAATACCTTGGTTTTTTTGCTGCATCGCAAACTTATTCCCGTTACCACCTGATGCCAGCGACCGGAAAGCTGCATCAGCATTTCAATGGCTTCTGCTCTGTCTGCTGGTTTATTTAGGATTTTATCTTCAACAATGACGATGGTATCTGCAGTAATCAAAAGAAAATTTTCTGGTAATTCCGCAGGTTCAAATGCCACGGCTTTCTTTTTACAAAGGTATTCTGCAACATCAACAAGCGGCATATCTTCAGGAAATGACTCATCAACATCCTTTGTTTGGATGTCAAACTTCAGATCCATCCCTGCAAGAAGATGTTGTCTGCGGGGCGATTTTGAAGCCAGAATGATTTGAAGATCGTTTAGTTTAGGTATATTCATAAATTATTTCAAAGAAAAAGCATGGATGAAATCCCACTTACCATAAGTAATTTTATTAGCATTGATGCCTGTCCGTAATGCTTTGTTTTTGAAGCTGTTGCAAGCCTGATTATGACAATAATGCAAAAAGAAGCCGCAACAAACATGCTTAAAAAAGCATTGTTGTAGCCTTGCTGAAAAAGAATAAACTGCCAGAAACCTATCATTAATAGCAAGATAGCCGTTAAACCTATAGCAGTATTTTTGGCATTGGCTTCACCATAAACGATCGGGAAGGTTTTTGCGCCAAACTGTGCATCTCCCTCTATGTCTTCAGTATCCTTTACCATTTCACGAACAATACTGCTTAAAAACGCAAAGAAAGTATAAGCCATCACCATGCCGGTTATCATTGGAAACATCGGTGAAGCATTTGTAAAAGTAAATGCATCGGATTGTAAAGCGAAAAATTCAGCCAGCCAAACAATAAGCAATGCCATTGCTGATGCAAAGGCAACAACTATATTGCCTAACAGCAACATTTTTTTATAACGTTTAGAATAAAACCACATGAGCCCCGCCATGATCGCAATGACAAAACTTATTCTCGAGTTTTGAATCATATAGCCGGCATAAATGCCGCAAAGGATGGCTGCACCGGTGAGTGTCCAATAGAGATTTTGCGCTAAAAAAATGGAGATGCCTTTGCCAACAAATTGCTTCTTTGGCTTGTTAATTTTGTCAGCATTAAGATCCATGATATCGTTGATGACAAAACCTCCGGCTGCTATCAACAGCACGCTTATCACCAGAAAAATAAAAGTATTGGAGCTTGTTGCCAATTCAATTCCAGCTTCCCGGAGCTGCGGCAAAATAAGTTTATGACGAACAAGGATCATGGTAAATGCCATGATAAGCAAGTTGGGCCATCGAATAAGTCGGAGATAGATCATTTAGTCAAGTTTGTTTAGTTTTCTTAGTCTACCAATGATGTGCTTCATCGTTCATCCATTTTCCCTGAACCTTCAGCACTTGTTCGATGATATCGCGCACACAGCCATGACCGCCGCGGTAATGACTGATATAAACGCTGATGCGCTTAATTTCTTCAGATGCATCAGAAGGACAGACGGGAACACCACAAGCTTTCATGGGATAATAGTCGGGGATATCGTCGCCCATATAAATCACCTCCTCAGGCAATATGTTTTTGGATTTCAAATAGTTATCGAAAACTTCCAGCTTGTTGCCAACACCCAGAAATACGTCAGAAATGCCTAAAGCTTCGAAGCGCTTATACATTGAGGGTGAATTTCCTCCTGATATAACGGCAATATTATAACCTAGTTTTCGGATTAACTGCAGTGCATATCCATCTTTCACATTGGCTGTTCGTAAAGGCTCTCCCTCATTGTTTATCACAATAACGCCATCTGTCATAACGCCGTCATAATCGAAAATAAATGTGTTTACCTTAGTTAACAAGGCTTTATAGTTGCTCATCTTTGAATATTTATTATGTCTTTTTATTATGTAATCTGTTAATTCACTGTAGATTGCTGCAATTTGAGACTTATTTGTCAACATTTCCTGATGTGCCGAAATGGTGCCATAATCAACTCTTCTTGCAGGGCCGGTTTGTGCAGCTTTGGCGCCAAGGGCGATCGCTTTTTTTGCTGTTTCAATGATCAGAGGCTTAAGATAGTCAAATTCCAGCGAAGATTCTTTGAGAATAGTCGCGCCAATATCGTACATCGCATTGCTGAAATTGGAGACAAATACAGCTGCCAAATGCAAATCGCGCCTTTGCTGATCATCAATTGTTTGAACTGACTTGCTTAATTTTTGTCCAAGATGCTGAAGTGCCAACTGATCTTCAGCATTTGAGGCTTGTATAAATATGGGAATGTTTTCAAATTCAAGCGATCTTTCCAAAGAAAATGTTTGAAGCGGATAAAAAACACCCCTTCGTCTAAATTTAGGTGAAATTGAATTCATAGTTTTAAAGCCCGAAGTATGCACCACAATTCCATTCGTGAAAGGCATAGCTGCACTTAGCTCTTCGATGGCATCATCACTCACTGAAAGTATGTACAAAGAGGCATTAGGAAAAATATCATCTGGATTGTTAACTGCCTCTGCAGAAACAGTTTGTGCAAGAGTAGCAGCTTTTTCAAGACTACGTCCATACACTTGAACTATGTTGATTCCTGCATTTTGGAAGGCATTGCAAAGATGCATGGCGACTCTTCCTGTGCCTAAAATCACAACATCTGTTAGGGTTAATGTCATCAACAAATATTTTTGCACGAAATTACAACATTTTGGCTTGCTGGTTTTTTGTTGTATATCCTATAAAAGGTTGTAAATGTTTTTATGAGTTGTGAAATATCCATCGAATTGATTTACTGCTTATTAAATTATTTAACTCGTCATAAAAAGACAAATTAAAATATTTTTTTAAAGATTTTTTAACATCTTTAAACAATTCTTTAATCTGAGTGTTTAAACATCACTAAATTACCTTCAAAACGATATGTCAACATATTCAATCAAAGATCTGGAAAGACTAACAAACGTAAAAGCACATACTTTACGTATTTGGGAAAAACGCTATAACATCGTTGACCCTGACCGTTCCGACTCAAACATCCGCTCCTACACCGACGAGGACCTGAAGAAACTGCTCAACGTTTCCATTCTCAACCGTTGTGGCATCAAGATTTCGAAGATTGCCAGAATGAGTACCTACGAGATCAATCAGAAAATCATCGAGGTTGTTAAGCCCGAGTCAGATTATGTCAGTCAGATAGAAAGTCTCGTTGTTTCAATGATTGAGCTCAATGAAGAGCGTTTTGAAAAAGTATTGAATCAGAGCATCATGAAGATCGGTTTTGAGGATACGCTCTATCATATTCTTTATCCCTTTTTTGAAAAAATTGGTGTCCTTTGGCAAACCGGCACAATCAATCCGGCGCAGGAACATTTCATCAGCAACCTTATTAGGATGAAACTTTGTGTCGCTATTGATAGTCTTCCAGGTGTTTTTGATCCCAATGCAAAAAAGATTATTCTGTTCCTGCCCGAGTGGGAGCTTCACGAAATAGGCTTGCTCACTTATTTTTATCTTGCACGCAAACATGGTTTTAAAGTTATTTACCTTGGTCAGAATGTACCGATTCTCGATCTTTTTTCTGTCGCTGACACCGTCAAGCCCAATCTTTTAGCTACATATTTTGTTTCTGCTATCAATATGAACGACTTGAAAAATTATATAGATGAACTTTCTAAGCATTTTTCAACTCAGGAGTTGTTCATAAGTGGCATTCAAGCCGCGAATATTAATTTTTGTCTTCCCAAGAACTCTCGAACAGTATCATCTGCGATGGATTTTAAACGGATGTTGAAAGAATTGGCCTAATAATCCATACAATTTTCTTTAACTTGATTAAAAGCAGGCATGCTTTAATGCTTCTATAGCTTTTAATTGTTTTTTCTTCTAAAACCAACAAATTTTTGAAGGGTTACTGAATTTTTTCATACTGAAAAAAAGGCTAAATTGCAGCCTCATTTTTAATTGAAATAAGATGAAAAAAACTGTAATCAATTTGCTCCGGCAGGCAGCGAAACAATATGGTGATACGGCTTATGTAAATCAGAAAGGCGATAATGGCTGGGACTCAAAAACATTTGGACAGGTTTTGGAACAGGCTGAGTATTTTGCAGCTTCTTTGTTAAAAAGTGGTTTTAACCCTGATGACAGAATCGCCATGCTTGCAGAAGGCCGCAACGATTGGGTAATCACAGAATATGGTATTCTTATGGCAGGATGTATCAATGTCCCGCTCAGCATAAAATTGCTTCCTGAAGAGATATTTTTCAGACTATACCATGCGCAGTGTAAGGCAATGATCGTTTCTGCCAATACCATCGAAAAAGCGCTCCTTGCCATCGAAAAACTTGAGATACCAGATTTCAAACTTATTTTTATTGATGCTGATATTACACCTTATATAAGTATGATTGAAAACAGCAACCTTAATCTTGAAAAAGATATCCTGTTGCTCAATAAAATGTATTCAGAAGGTGAAAGAGACTTTGAAAACATCAGGAAAAAACTTGATGCTATCGATGCAGAGATATCAGAAGATCAAGTTGTTACGATTTCTTATACTTCAGGGACTACCGGAAATCCCAAAGGCATCATGCTGACACATTTAAATTACTACTCCAACAGCACTGATGCGATGACCTATTTTCAGGTGAATGAAGGCGACCGGCTTATGCTTATTCTGCCCCTCGACCACTCATTTGCCCACACTGTAGGTATTTATGCCTGTGTAGTCCGTGGACTTTCAATCTTTTTTGTCGATGCAAGAGGAGGTGGAAAAAATACCCTGAGAAATATACCAATTAATCTGAAAGAAGCCAATCCGCATTTTATTTTGACTGTACCTGCGCTTACAGGTAATTTCATGATGAAAATGAAAGAAGGAGTAGCAGCGAAAGGCGGCTTGATACAGAAATTGTTTAATTCCGGGCTTCAGGCAGGGATAGAGATGTACGGTGATGGATTTAGAAAGCCTGCAAGTGTAAGCCTCAAAAAAAGACTGATTTATAAGATTTCTTACAACCTCATTTTTAAAAAGTTTCAGAAGGTTTTTGGAAATAACATTCGCTATTGTGTTGGTGGTGGTGCTTTGCTCGATATTTCGCAGCAGCGTTTTTTTGCTGCGATTGGTGTTCCGGTTTTTCAAGGATATGGTCTCACTGAAGCTACACCCATCATCTCTGCCAATACTCCAGGTCGGCACAAACTTGGAACTTCAGGGATGGTTTTGCCAGGCATCGAATGTAAAATATCGGATGAAACCGGCAATCCTTTGCCACAGGGCAAGCAGGGCGAAATTGTGATTCGTGGAGAAAATGTCATGAAAGGCTATTATCTGAATCCGGAAGCTACAGCGGCAACAATACGTGAAGGATGGCTTTGGACAGGCGATCTCGGATATTTCGATGAAGATGGATTTTTGGTTGTAGTGGGCAGACAGAAGGCTTTGCTCATCGCAGCCAATGGAGAAAAATATTCCCCTGAAGGTATTGAGGAAGCTATTGTTAATTCATCTGACCTCATTGCGCAGGTAATGGTTTATAACGATATGCGCCCCTATACTGTTGCTATTGTTACCCTTGATGAACAAGTTGTATCAAGGAAAATAAAAGAGAATAATATCAAATCTGCTGATGATCTGATACTTGCCATTCAAAAATCAATGTATAGATTCAAGGAATTGGAAGCTTATCGCAATCAGTTTCCTGAAATATGGATTCCAAAGACTTTTGTTATTGCAGAAGAACTTTTTACTGAGCAAAACCAAATGATTAATTCTACCATGAAAATGGTTCGTCACAAAGTACTTGATAAATACAAAGACCTTGTGGAATCTATGTATACCGATGGTGGTCTTGAGCCGGCGAACAAGCACAACCGTAATGCCTTAAACAAACGAATGTAAAGGCCTAATCTTTCGGGTAAATTTATTTTACATTTTTTAATATTCTTAAGTAACTGAACTTAAGTGCATTGAAATTTATTTTCATTTTTTGTTTAACTTTTTTACAAAAAGGCTTGACAAAACAAATTATTTGTTTAATTTTGCCATGTAAACATTAAACAAAAAATAATCATGACAGCAATTGAATTTAACTATAAACTGACCGGACTTCAAAAATACCTTGAAGTATTTGCAAAGCAATTAACCGGCAACGAAGATGATGCTAAAGATCTTTTGCAAGAGACTTTCCTGAAGGCTCTGATCTATCGTGAAAAGTTTGTGAATGAAAGTAATCTGAAAGCATGGACTTATACGATCATGAAGAATATCTTCATCAACAATTACCGCAGAAATAAGAAAACCAAAACTTTTATTGATCACACTGATAATCTGTTTCATATAAATTCAGGTGCACATGACATGGAATTCAATCCGGAGTCAATCATTGCCACAAAAGAGCTTAAACAAGGAATAGAAGCTCTTGACAAAGACTTTCGCCGTGCTTTTGATATGTACAACGAAGGCTACAAATACAAAGAAATAGCTGATGATTTGAATCTTACTATCGGCACTGTAAAAAGCCGGATTTTCTACAGCAGAAAGAAACTTATGGAAAGCTTAAGCGAATACAACCCTGCTTAAATTTTTTTGCCCTTATGACTTGTTGTTTAATAAAAAAGTAATAAAATTAAACAAAAAATCATTTTTTTCAAAAATTGAATAAGGGTGTTCTTTAACTTAGCTGTCTTGGAACTATAAAAGCTTTCTAAGTAACTTTCTGAAAGCTTCAAATAAAACAAATAACAAACTTATTAAAAACTATTACAATGAAATCTTTAAAAATTTACACTTTCCTTCTGTTAGCGTTTTTGTTTGCTACGACAAGCCTGAATGCTCAAACTGCGCGTGTTCAGATAATTCACAATTCTGCCGATGCAGCTGCATCTGTGGTTGATGTATGGTTGAACAACACCAAGCTGATCGAGAACTTTGCTTTCAGAACAGCTACACCTTATATAGTCGCACCTGCCGGTGTACTTCTTAACATTGGCATTGCTCCGCCAAACAGTACCAGCTGGACACAGTCCTTCAGAATAAAACAAGTGTCGCTTACTGAGAATGAAACATATGTTATTGTTGCTGGAGGCATTATCAGCACATCCGGTTACAACCCTTCACCCACTTTCTTAGTAAGTGTTTATCCGATCGGCTGCGAGGTCGCCTCTCAGGCAGCAAACACTGATGTTTTGGTTGTACACGGCGCTACCGATGCTCCTACAGTTGACATTTATGAAACTGGTGTTGGCGCAGGTCAGATTGTAAATAATCTGATGTATGGTAATGTTGCAGGATACCTTGAATTGCCAACAGCAAATTACGTTCTCGAACTAAGAGATGAAACCGGTACTGTAACCGTTGCTTCTTATTCAGTGCCTTTGGCTACGCTTGGCCTTCAGGGAAAGGCAATTACAGTGCTTGCTTCAGGATTTTTAAATCCATCAGCAAATAGCAATGGAGCTCCATTTGGTCTTTTTGCTGCTTTACCTTCTGGTGGAGCGCTTGTTGAGTTACCTCTATACACACCTTCAGCCCGCGTGCAAGTCATTCACAATGCAGCTGATGCCGCTGCTGAAGTAGTGGATGTTTGGCTTAACGACACAAAATTAATTGCTGATTTTGCTTTCCGCACGGCTACACCATTTATTGATGCACCTGCCGGAGTAGAATTCACCATCGCAATTAAACCTCCCGGTAGCACAAGCCCGGCAAATCCTATCTGGTCGCAAAACTATACACTTATGGTTGGTGGTTCTTACATTCTTGTTGCAAATGGATTGGTTGACAACCAAAACTATTTACCGTTTAAACCTTTCGATATCTATGTTTTGCCAACAGCTCTGGAATCAGCATCAGCAGGCAATGAAACTGCAATATCTGTTTTCCATGGTTCAACAGACGCTCCAACAGTTGATATTGTTGAAGTTGGTGTGGGTGCCGGAACAATTGTAGATGATCTTTCTTACGGAAATTTTGTAGACTATTTGAATGTGATTACAGCAGATTATGTTGTTGAAGTAAGAGATGCAACCGGCACTGTAACAGTCGCTTCATATGCTGTTCCCCTCGCTACGCTTGGCCTTCATGGACAAGCAGTAACAGTACTTGCTTCAGGATTTTTGAATCCATCCGCAAATAACAACGGAGCGCCATTTGGTCTTTATGTTGCCTTAGCTTCTGGAGGAAATCTTATTGATTTACCTGTTTATAGTTACACGCCGACCGCCCGCTTGCAAGTCATTCACAATGCCGCCGATGCCGCTGCTGCTTCGGTGGATGTTTGGTTAAATGATACAAAATTAGTTGCTGACTTCGCATTTCGTACAGCCACATCATTTGTTGATGCTCCTTTCGGAGTAGAATTTACCATTGCCATTCAAGCTCCCGGAAGCACAAGTCCTGCAAATCCAATCTGGTCACAAAACTATACGCTTGCAGATGGGGGAAAATACATTCTTGTAGCAAATGGTTTGGTGGATAATCAGAATTACACACCATTTAAACCTTTTGACATTTATGTTTTGCCTACAGCTTTGGAATCAGCAGCAAACAGCAATGAAACTGCAGTGGCCGTTTTCCACGGATCAACAGATGCTCCAACAGTAGATGTTGTTGAAACCGGTGTAGGTGCCGGAACAATTATTGACAATTTTGAATACGGAAATTTTGCTGGCTATCTGAATTTGCCAACAGCTAATTACGTTCTTGAAGTAAGAGATGAAACCGGTACTGTAACCGTTGCTTCATATTCAGCCCCTTTGGCAACGCTTGGGCTTCAGGGACAGGCATTGACAGTGCTGGCATCCGGATTTTTGAATCCTGCAGCAAATAACAATGGAGCTCCTTTTGGATTGTATGTTGCCCTTGCTGCGGGTGGAGCACTTGTTGAGTTACCTGTTTATACACCATCAGCTCGTGTGCAAGTCATTCACAATGCAGCTGACGCTGCCGCAGCTTCGGTAGATGTTTGGTTGAACGACACAAAACTATTGGCTGACTTCGCTTTCCGTACAGCTACACCATTTATTGACGCACCTGCAGGAGTAGAATTCACAATTGCCATTCAGGCACCGGGAAGCACAAGTCCTGCAAATCCAATCTGGTCACAAAACTATACCCTGACAGATGGTGAAACATACGTTCTCATTGCAAATGGCTTGGTCGATAACCAGAATTACACATCTTTCAAACCTTTTGATATCTACGTTTATCCTATGGGTCGAGAAGCAAGTGCATCTTCAAACCTGACTGATGTGTTGGTTTTCCATGGTTCGACAGATGCTCCGACAGTGGATGTTGTTGAGACTGGTGTAGGTGCCGGAACAATCATTGACAATTTTGAATATGGAACTTTTAACGATTATATAAGTCTTGACGCCATAGACTATATATTGGCAATCAAGGATGAGACGGGTTCTGTTACAGTTGCCTCATTTGCTGCCCCGCTTGGAACGCTTGGATTGGGCGGACAAGCCATAACAGTTGTTGCTTCAGGTTTCTTAAATCCTGTTGAGAATAACAATGGCGAATCTTTTGGTTTATATGCAGCTTTAGCGAGCGGTGGCGCACTTGTACAACTTCCTGTTGTAACTTCCCTTGAAGAAAAAAGTCAAATTGGCGCATTCAACCTTTATCCTAATCCAGCTACTTCAAAGGTGAATATTTCACTGGATATTTTATCCGACAGCGAAGTAACTGTCTCCATCTATAACATCATTGGCTCTTTGGTAAGAAATGAGAGTCTTGGTCGTTTATCAAATGGAATGCAAAGTAAATCAATTGATGTAACTGACTTGAGTGAAGGTGTTTACCTCATGAAAGTTACTGCTAACAATTCACAGCTAACTAAAAAAGTACTTATCAACAAGTAAGCTTTCTTTTAGAAAAATGTAAAAAACCGGTTCAATTTGAGCCGGTTTTTTTTATTACAAAATGCTGTTGAAAAACAATGATTTATCCAAAATATTCTTCCTTTAATTTTCTCTTCACGATTTTATGAATGCTTTTTTACTGAAAACCTGAATTAAGATTTGTTGAAATTAATTTGCATGAGGATCATGTTGCTTTACATATTCAAGCAGTTGTTTTGCGACATCAGTAACGAGCACAATCTGGCTGTAATCGATATGTACGCCATTGAAATATTGCATGATTAATGAATCGCCCTGAGATGTTTCGGGTAGAATTCCTGTGAAAATGTATCCCATGCTTTCGAGTTGAGTTACGATTGTGGGCGTCATTGGATCTTTCATACTCAGATAGAGTTCAATCACTTGTATCTCATCAGCAAATATTTTTCGCATTTCATTTCGTAAAATTTTCATTGTATCCAATCCATATTCAGTAATGCTTATTTCGGCAAGTGATCTGAGTGAATGAATTTTCACTTCCATAATACATTGCTCATTGGCTGTTAAGGGGTATTCACTGCTGACAAACTCAACAAGATCACCGATGTTATTGTATAACATGCCTATCATTTCGATATGTTGTGAAGGCGCGTAGATTTGCCTTTTCACCGGTGGCTCAAGGTATTTGAAACCAAGCACATCCGAATTTCTTTGTTTCAAAGTGTCTGCAATACCTTTAAAAGACAATGATTTTGGGGAGTGAGCCAACAGCAAGCCGCAATCTTTATATCCAAGCTTAATACAGAACTTTTGAGTGTATGGATGTGCTGTAACTTCTTTCACCTGCAAGCCTCTCAGGCCAATTTTACGGGCTTCCATCTCAAGAAACTCGCCTAACTGACGCGCAAAACCCTGGCCGCGAAACTTCTTTTTCGTAACAGCGATGCCTACTTCTGCAGGCAGTTTTTCATAAAAAATCAATGCAAAATGACCGCCCATCTCTCCTTCATCCGTTACGGCAACAGCCGAGCGAAGTTTACCTTCCTGATTCATAGCGGCTACACGCTCTGGAAAGTAGATGTTTTCGTTGGCATATGAATATCCATAGCAGTCGTAAACGCAGCGGCATATTTCGAGTGCTTCACCAGTCTCCATCAATCGGATATTAAAGTCAATCTGTTCAACAGGAACTCCCGGCTGTGGTGGCGTCACGATTTCCGGTTCAACCGGCTGTGAATATTCTTCGGCAATGTTTGGAGTATTGAAATATTTAATCAGAACAACTTCTTTGCCTTTGATGCCCAGATTGTTGAACCGATATTCATCCATTGTTTTACTGATTAGAAACGAGCCTAATCCGCTCAAATCCTGCTTCAGCAAATCTGCTGAAGGATCAAAAACTGGAGCTGTTTCAGGATCATAAGGAAGTCCCATGTCATGAATATGGATTTCGATACCATTCAAATTCCTCAAAAAGTGAATGTCATATTCACCATCCTCATCTTGCAAAAAGGAATGATTGAGTACATTCATACATGCCTCTTCAACGGCAAGTTGAATTTTGGTGCATTCTTCAGCGGCGAAACCTGAAATTTCAGCAATTTTTGAAGCATAGCTGATTGCGGCCTGAATGAGGTTTTGATCATTGGGCAAGCGGATCAATCCCATTTCTTTTGTTGCTTTCATATGAGTTTTGTTTTTTGGTTTGTTGCACTGCCCTGAAACAAAATTTTAAATCCTGAACCCTGATGTCAGGAAAGTGCCGTTTTTAATTCTTAGTGCAATTTTATGCATTTTTAATTTGCAAAACAATACCCGGCAACTTTTATTTTGCTTGAAAATCAAGTGCTAAGAATCGGAAGAAAAGGGAATGGGATGTAAAAAAAACTTAAATAATCCACTTCAGGTTTGCAATGTTTTTTGAATAAGTTTTATCATCAATCTGAATGAAGTGTCTGGAAAAGCAATCTGATTTACAGTTCCCGTAACAAACAAATCTTTTTCAGGGCTGTGAAATGCCACTGCGCCGGACAGGCCTGAATGCCCAATGAGCGCTGGTATAGTGCCAAAAGGATTGAAAACCCAGAGGAGTTTAAACCTGTGTATTCCTGTCCCCGACTGCATTGGAAAGAAGATTCTGTTCCAGGTTTTCAGTCCGTCCAGGTATGATTTTGGAAAATAGGTTCCATTAAAGAATGCCTCCAGAAACAGCATCATCTCAGCTGCTGTTGAAACAATGCCACCATCGGAAGTGAACGAAGACATAATTTTGGGGACAAATAGTTCCTTTTCTTTATAATAAAGAGAGGCAGGTCTGTTGTCTGTGATGTCGCTATACAAATAGGTTTTAGTCAGGCTAACAGGTTCAAAAATAAGTGTTTCAAAATTTTCTGAAATGGTTTTTTGTGTGATAACTTCAATGATTCTGCCGAGTAGTTGAAAGTTGGAATCTGAGTAATAGGCTTTGTTTTTGGTGCCGGGGATAAACAAAGGCTTCAATTTTTTTGTGTGTTCAATGATTTTCTCAAAAGAAAAATACTGATCATTTCCGCTCAGTATATCTTTTTCAAGGCTTTGTCCAAATTGATCTTTTTGTTGAAAGTAATCCGGAAGGCCTGAGGTATGAGAAAGAAGATGCCTGATTGTTAGTTCTTTTGAATAGTCTTTTCCGTTTATGACAATCAGTCTATCCAGGATGTCGTTTCCAAGGAAATCTGCAATTTTATTTTCAAGGTCTAACAAGCCTTTTGATTTCAGATGCAAAATAATGGCCGTTACATATAGTTTTGAGGTGCTTGCGATAAAAAACTGACTTTCAGGATTAAGATTACCACTTGCTCCTGACCAAAATTCATCTTTATATTTTAAACAGAATGAGGTGCCAAAGACTTTTTTGTTGTCAACAGCTTTGTCTAAAATTCCCTGAAGTTTTGTTGTTTTCTCTTCCATATTCGATAGTAGTTTTGAAGAAATGTTTTCAACAATTAGTTATTGGTCATATTTGTGTTTTCCTGTCGTCCATCCTTGCTTCACAAGATATTTTTCACCTGACTCAATGGCTCCGCCTTCAATTTCTGTTCCCATCGAATCGTTCCATCTGTTCAGAAAACCAAAAAGGGCTATCACACCAAGCATCTCGACGATTTCGCCTTCATTCCAATATTTTCTTAGGTTTTCTGCTATTGTGTCATCAACGGTATTCGGTATTGTTGAACTTGCAAAAGCAAATTCCAGCGCGGCCCTTTCGGCTTCACTAAAGGCTTGATGTGTTCTGAATTCCCATATATTTTCCATCTTTTCTGCACCGGCACCATACCTTTCAGCAGCTTTTATTGTGTGTGCCTGACAGTATCTGCAGCCCGCCACATTGCTGCTGATATAACCAATTAATCTTTTTAAAGCGCTTGTCACCCTTCCTTTATTTTCCATAACTGCCTTATTGAGAGCAATAAAGGCGTATGCAATCTGGGGGCGATGATACATTGTTTTTACGCTGTTCGGACAGAATCCCAAAGTCTCATTAAAAAAGAGAATGAGATTTTGAAAATCTTTGTCTTCAGTTTCTGCGGAAGGCAATACCAATGGGCTTTTCATTTACATCTTTGTTTTATTGAAATGAAATCTGGTTCAGTTTCATTTTACTAAAGCGTTTTCCATTTTAAATTTCAGTAATTCTGACTTTTTTATTTTTCAATTTCGAGTTGTCAAGCGATTGAATTAGCTTTTCTGCCTTTGTCACATTCACCGAAACAAAAGCACAATCCAGTTTTATTTCGATATTTCCCAGTTCTTCTTTGCTGAGCAGTCCTTGTTTGAAGAAAAGTCCTGCAATATCGCTTTTCGAAATTTTATCTTTTCTGCCGCCCGAAATGAAAAGTGTAGTCCACATTGAAGGCGGAGGCACAGGGGCTTTGCTGAGTTTTTCGATGGTTGAATTTTCAATGAAGTAGGGGAGGTTCTCCTTTTCATATTTGATCACATAGGCAGTTCCATCACTGAACATCCGCGCTGTGCGGCCGTTTCTGTGGATAAACTCATGACTTCGGTTGGGAAGCTGATAGTGGATAATGAATTTTATCTCTGGTATATCAAGTCCACGTGAAGCCAGGTCTGTAGCAATGATGATAGTATGTGTTCCATTGCGGAATTTTATAAGCGCTCTTTCTCTGTCTTTTTGCTCCATCCCGCCAAAAAAGCAACCGTGACTTATGTGATGCTCTGTAAGGAAGTCGCTGACTTCCTGTATGGTATCTTTGAAATTGCAGAAAATAATTCCCTGATGGTTTCCTATATGACTGATCAGTTTCACAAGCGTTTCCAGCTTATTTTTAGTGGGAGAGATGATGGTTTTTACGGTGAGCTGTGTTGGTTCATCTTTTAGATAATCGACAATTTTTGGGTTTTCAAGTCCGACAAAAGCAGGAACCTGAACCTCGAAAGTTGCAGATGTAAGCAAGCGTTTTTTCACTGAAGGAAGTGCTTCGACGATTTCTTTCATTTCGGCTTCAAAACCCACTTCGAGCGATTTGTCGAACTCGTCAAGAACGAGCCTGCTAATTTTATGCGTTGGAAAAGTATCGTTGCGCAAATGATCTGCAATTCTGCCGGGCGTGCCGATGAGTATTGCAGGCCGGTGTTTCAGCTCAGTCTTGTCTTTTGAAAAAGCCCTTCCACCATATACTGCATTTGCTTTCAAACCTGCACCCATTTCGCGTGTAACCTGCTCAATCTGAATGGCAAGCTCCCGTGAAGGCACTACTATAAGCACCTGAACTTCGGTGCATGCGCGGTCAAGTTCAGAGACTATCGGTAATAAATACGCCAGTGTTTTGCCGGTTCCCGTCGGTGAAAGCAATACGACATCGGAACTGGAATGAATGGCTGAACGTGCTTCCAGCTGCATATCATTGAGTTTTTCAATGCTTAGCTTTTCCAGAATGCCTTTTTGGTTTTTGATGCTACTTGTCATGCCACAAAAGTACGGCTATTTCCTGTTAATCAGTTCATCTGAATTACGGTTGAAAGCAATCGGATTTGTGAATTTGAGCTTTTCTTTTGCAGACATGATTTGGTGACTGACTTCATATGGACAAAAAAAAATCAATTATTCATTTCTTCTGGCTGACAAATGAGCACAGCCGAAATTTTTCGATGAAAACTATATAGCGCTCTGATTTATCCTTTTATCTTTACATTCCATTTTTACACAATGCTAAATCAAATTCAAAATGACAGGAAACTATTTTTTAATCATTCTGACCGCTATGTTTAGCCTGAACATTGCGGGTGACAACCCGACCACCAAAAAAGAAAATCCAATCATTTACCCGTTCTATGAAGGAGAAGATTTAGGGGTTCATTACGCTACACAAAAAACCAGTTTTCGTGTCTGGTCACCAACAGCAGAAAGCGTAAAACTCAGAATTTACAGCGCAGGCCATGCCGGCGAGATGCTTGATGTGTATCAAATGGAGAAAGACCTAAAAGGCACCTGGATATTCGAACTCAATGGCGACTGGAAGAATAAATATTACACCTATCAGGTAAAAATCGGTAATAAATTTTTACTGGAAGTTCCAGATCCTTATGCCAAAGCTGTTGGAGTGAACGGAGACAGAGGAATGATCGTTGACTTGTCTGCAACGAATCCGCCTGATTGGGAGCACACTTTGCGTCCTCCACTAAAAAGTTATGCAGATATTGTTCTCTGGGAAATTCATGTGAGAGATTTTTCAGTGCATCCAAGCTCGGGCATTAATCATACAGGAAAGTTTTTGGCATTTACAGAGGAAAGTACACGCAGTCCGGAAGGTCAAAAGACTGGTATTGATCATCTTGTAGAACTTGGAATAACCCATGTGCATCTGCTTCCTGTTTTTGATTTTGCAACAATTGATGAAAGCCGTCTTGAGAAAAACCAGTTCAACTGGGGTTATGACCCAAAGAATTTCAATGTGCCTGAGGGTTCGTATTCAACAAATCCGTTCGACGGCAACGTTCGTATTTCTGAGTTCAAACAGATGGTTCAGGCACTTCACAAAAATGGAATAAGAGTCATTATGGATGTGGTTTATAATCACATGTTTGATGCAGGAAAGTCATCTTTTGAAAATCTTGTACCGGGTTATTATTTCCGGATGAGGCCGGATGGAACTTTCAGCGATGGTTCTGCATGCGGCAATGAAACAGCATCAGAGAAGCCCATGATGCGTAAATTCATGCTGGAGTCCTTGAAATACTGGGTTAATGAGTATCATATTGATGGTTTCAGGTTCGACCTGATGGGACTTCACGACATTGAAACCATGAATCTCATACGAAAGGAATTGCTTGCAATCGATTCAACTATTTTTCTCTATGGCGAAGGCTGGACTGCCGCTGATAGTCCTTTGCCGGAGAAAGAAAGGGCACTGAAATCGCATGCAAGCCGCCTGAATGGTGTGGCCGTTTTCAGCGATGATATCAGAGATGGTATCAGAGGACCTTGGTGGGATGATAAAGGTTCTGGTTTTATGGCAGGAAAAAAAGACCTTGAAGAAAGTATAAAATTTGGTGTTGTAGCATCAACCATGCATCCGCAGATTGATTACAAAAAAGTGAATTATTCTACGGCATCTTATGCTGATAACCCTTTACAAACAATCACTTACGTTACTTGTCATGACAATCCATGCCTGTGGGATAGAATTGTAAACACATGCATTGGATGCAGCAAAGCCGACAAGCTCGACCTTCAGAAACTTGCCAATGCCATCGTTTTAACTTCACAGGGTGTCCCGCTTTTGCATGCCGGCGAAGAGCTTGTCCGCACAAAATTTAATGAACATAACAGTTACAACCTGCCTGACTCAATCAATCAGCTTGTTTGGCACAACAAGCATTTGTATTACGATGTATTTGATTATTACAGAAAACTGATTCAGTTGCGTAAAAATCATCCGGCCTTTCGAATGCCCACAACTGAGATGATACAAAAGCATTTGCGATTCTTTGAAACCGACGAATCACTTTTAGTCGGTTATCAGATTTCAGGCAATGCCAACGGTGATAAATGGAAAGAAATTATTGTGTTTTATAACGCAGATTCAGTGGATGTTGATGTGGATCTGCCAGAGGGAGAGTGGGTTATCATTGCAACAAAGTATTCCATCGAAGATAAGGGTTCAACAGTTAAAGGTTTTGACAGCACTCAAAAAGAAAAAACAAAAGTCCCGAAAAGGTCGATGTTAGTTTTGGTAGATAAAGAAAGTGTTTAGAAACATACTCTTTTTTGAAGCTGTTTCTGGGAAGATTGTTTTTCAGTATCCTTTTAACCTTTTCTGTGCTTAAGTCTTTTTCAATAACTTTGAATGATAGTCAGTCAAATTTCATTTTGATATTTTAAAACAAGCAAATATGTATTCAAACTACTTTAAATCAGTCGGAAAGGTTTTTCTTCTACTTCTATTTTCTTTTCATTTTACATCAAAGGCACAGGATTTTCAACTCAGCTCCCTTGACGGGAAATTAAGGCTGTTTGTTAAGCATGAAAATGGTTTTGTTTGGCAGCTTTTGTTGGAAGAGGAGGAAGTAATCAGTAGCACAGCCGTTTCAATGACCATGGATGACGGGCGCGTGGCCGGTTCCGATGCGATTACGAATCAAAAAACGCATGCAGTAAAGGAGATTATCCGGCCGGAAATACCTTATAAAAATGCACTGATCATTGATCATTATAATACACTTGAGCTGCAAACAGGCGAAGGTTTTGAAATTCAGTTCCGGCTTTACAATGATGGATTGGCCTATCGTTTCATTGATTACCTGGATATTTCAAAGACGGTTCAAAGCGAAATACTTCAACTGACATTCCCTGATGGTACGAAAACATATTTTCCTGAAGAAGAATCGATGTATTCACACAATGAACGTAACTACCTTCATGCAGGAATTAATGAACTTGAAAAAGGAAGTTTCTGCAGTTTGCCGGTGTTGTTTGAAACTGCTAAAGGGGCAAAAGTTCTTTTAACAGAAACAGCCTTACATGATTATCCGAATATGTTTATCGAAGTGAATGAAACTCAGAAACTTCAGGCCATTTTCCCGCATTTTGTCTTAGAAGCATTGCCCGACACAATAAGAGGGACCGACAGAAATGAGATTATTGCCAAAACAGCTGAATATATTGCTGTTGTGGATGGCTCTTTTGAATATCCATGGCGTGTATTTATTGTTGGAAACGATGACAAAGTTCTCATTGAAAGTAACTTAGCATATCAACTGGCAAGGCCTAATGTGCTGGAGGATATCGCCTGGATCAAACCTGGAAAAGTTGCTTGGGACTGGTACAACGACAACAATATTTTTGGTGTTGACTTTCTTTCAGGCCTGAATACAGAAACTTATAAGTATTATATCGATTTTGCTTCAGCCAACAGCATTGAATATGTAATTCTCGACGAAGGCTGGACAAAAAGCACAACGGAAATCCTCGGCTTTAATCCGGATATGGATGTGAAAAACCTTATCAGTTATGCCGAAAACAAAGGTGTCGGAATTATTTTGTGGGTTTTGTGGAAACCATTGAATGAGAATATGACAGAGATTTTATCGACTTATAAATCCTGGGGGGCGAGAGGTATCAAAGTTGATTTTATGCAACGTTCGGATCAGGCAATGGTCAGTTCTTATGAAGCCATTGCAAAGGAGGCTGCAAAATTTGAACTTTTAGTGGATTTCCATGGAGCCTTCAAGCCTGCAGGTTTACAAAGAACATATCCAAATGTCCTTAATTTCGAAGGAGTCAGAGGGGCTGAAAACAATAAATGGACTGATCAGATCACGCCGGCGCACAACCTGATTATCCCTTTCATAAGAATGGCTGCAGGTCCAATGGATTATACACCCGGCTCCATGATTAATGCCGGTAAAGACGATTTTGCTGTAAATTGGAGCAGGCCGATGAGTCAGGGAACACGCTGTCATCAGCTGGCGATGTATGTTATTTATGAGGCGCCGCTTCAGATGCTTTGCGAGTCGCCTTCCAACTATCTGAAGGAGCAGGAAAGTGTCGATTTCATTACACAGATACCTGTTACATGGGATGAAACAAAAGTGCTTGAAGCAAAAATTGGAGAATACCTTGTTGTAGCGCGTCGAAAAGGAACAGATTGGTATATTGGTGCCATGACTGACTGGACATCACGTAGTTTTGAAATTGACCTGGATTTCATTTCAGGTAGTTATGATGCCACAATTATGCAGGATGGAATCAATGCGAATCGACATGCTCAGGATTATAAACAATTGAAAACATCTCTGGCCAAAAACGATAAACTTCTGATAGATATGAAATCAGGTGGTGGTTTTGCTGCGATTTTAAAAGCGAAATAAGTTGGTATATTTCCTCTAATAGAAACGGATGAATTATAGTAGGTTGATTAAAAGCTGTTTTTGTCTCCCAGATATCGACTTGAATGAAAAAGTAAGATGTTTTTTATAATCACTTTTTTATATCACAGTTGCTCGTGGCATAATTTTTAAAAAGGTACCCGACAAGGAGTGTCAAAATCTCATTGTCGGGTAAACCTCAATAAATTTATTTCTCGCATTTACGCTATTATGTCAGAGGTTTCAAAAGCTTTCCCGGTTGTTATTGAAAGCGTTTTCAATAATTGAAAACAACAACATAACAGATAAATTATCTTTCCTAAAGACACCTTTAACAAAGCCGTGAAATATCCAAATAGTTACAATCTATAATTCAAAGAGAGGTAAATATTTCTTCCCGGAGCGTATAAAGGTTGATCAGTAACTCCATTGACAGCTCTGCTAAGATGCTCATAATAGGCTTCGTCAAAGAGATTTTGAACACCGGCCCGAATCTTTAATGATTTGTTGAATCGATAGTCAGCTGCAAGATCCATTAAAATGAATGAAGGGGTTTTCTTTTCAGCAAACTCCTCTGAAATACGGTTTTGATCCGAGACATAGCGCAGACTTAACACCGGATTAAACCTGCCATCAAAATAGCATCCTGAAATGGAAAATCTGAGGTCAAGTGGCGGTATTTCAGGTAATGGTGCATTGGCATCCAGGTCTTTGCCATAAACAAAAGCCATATTCAATTCAGCAAGCAAATTTGCAGCAAGCGCTTGTCCAAAGCTCAGTTCGAAGCCTGTCATCATTGCATTTCCCAGATTAACAAATTGCCTTACACCAGGAGAAGAGGTTATCCTTGGCTTTAGACTGCTGTCTTTTCGTGCTGAAATAAAATCCTGAAGTAAAGCGCCGAAAAAGCTAAGTCTTAAGCTTGTTTTTTCATGCCTGTATTGCAGGTTTAGATCAATCTGATTGTTGCTCTCAGGCTTGATTTCAGGATTTCCCAGCATCTCAAACGCATCCAGTCCTACTGGAAAATAATTGATATATCTTTCAGTCAGACTTCCGCTTCTCTGCGTGTGACCAATCCAGAATGAAGTCGAAAAACGACTGTTCCAGTAGTGGGAAACACCAGCACTGAGCGAAGGATTGATTTGGCTTGGGCTAGTTTCGCCATATACTGAGAGAAATTCCTGCGTTGGATCTTTAACAGTGGCTTGATTTAACTCCATACGAGCGGCAACAATGAAAGCCCAGTCACTAATTACATGCTGGTACTCTCCGAAAACGCTTGCTTTTGTAATCTGTCCATGTTGCCAGGCGTTGTCGATAAATGTTTTTCCTGCCATTGGTCCGAGGAGAAATGTTCTTTTACGCGACCCCTCAGCCTCTTCGAAGCGTCCGTCAACACCGGCAAAAATTTTTGCAGCACCTTTGACGATGAAGATTTCAGAGCGACCTCCAATGTTACTTGTTTTAGCTGGTGTTTCCGCGTTTACTGTTCGTGGGACAAGTTCTTTCAAGCCGTTGTCCATAAAATGATCCACGAAAGTTGCATAGGCTGTTGTGATTATGCTGCGGGTGGTATTTTCTTTGAAAGAGATGCTGTGTCGTGCATTAAAAAGCCATGCGTCATCCGATCTCAGATCCATTGGGAGTGAAGGGAAATCAACATCCTTTGCAAAATTATGTTGGGCAGTAATTTTCATCTCCTGATTTTCGGAAATTTTGGATGTAATGGAGGTTCCAATACTGTTGCGATAGAAATCAGCGGCAACTTTACTTCCGTTGCCATCCTTGTAATCACTGCCTTGTGAAAGTGCGCCAAACAGCTGCCAGTTCACCTTCTTGCTGCTTAAGCCGGCCATAGCTTCAGTGCGCATAATCCCGCCATTGCTTTCATAGCCTGCAGAAATACGGGCCAATGGGGTTAGTTTGTCAGCGTATTTTGTTTCGGGACTTATGAAATGTATTGTGCCCCCAAAGGAATTTCCATACCGAAGCGCATGTGGTCCTTTGAGTATTTCAATCCTCTCCATCATATTCAGTGAAACCTGACTTGATGGGGGATCCATCCTGTTTGGACATGCCGCTGTTGCTCCGCAAGCTCCATCGGTCACAATGGTCAGCTGCTCATATTTAAAACCTCTCATTACTGGATCAACAGATGAAGATCCGCTTTTTCTGATTCCGGAAACTGCAGGGTTCATTTGCAAAAAAGTGCCGGCATCATGCGCGAGCAACTCCTTCGTGCCTACCTGCATTGTCTGTTTTTCAGTGATAGCATGACGAAGGGCGATTACTGTAACAGGTTGAAGATTAAAACTTCCATCGCCTTTTACAACAAGTTTTTTCAATCCAAGGCCTTGCTTTACCTGATCACTCTCGAAAGATTGATATCCTGAACTTAAATGCGATATTTCCAGTTTTGTTCCTTCTGAAAATTGTATGAAAATTATGCCGTTTTCATCAGCAACGCCTTTTTGTTTCCCATAATTATAGTGGGCAAAGCTAAGCGCAATGTCATTGTTTCTTAAAACAAGCTTTAGCTGTTGTGTTTCATTTTGTGCAAACAAGAATGAAGCAAACAGCAATAAAACAGCTGATATTATTATTGATTTGTTAAAATGCATTGTTAGTTTTATTTGATCGTAAGTAATTGTCAACGTTCCCTTTAAAGCTAAATGTGGTGCAGTCTGCTCCCAAAATGACTCTAACAGGGTTTCTTTTTCCCCCTTTTGAATAGACGATAATTGTGACTAATCTCAACTGATAATCTCACTGAAATACCTGCAACATAACCTGCCGGTTTTATCAGTTCTATGTTACAATTTACTGTCAGAACCTGTAATAAAAGTTTGGCATTTACTTTCAAAACCACATGGTTTGATCCATTGAAAGCAAAGGTTAGTCAAACTGCTAAAGCCTGGTTATTCAGAAAGTCTTAAGTAGTAGGGGTGGAGGTAGTTTTACAATGAGCTATCCGGTGGTTGAAATATAGCTTTGCTAAAACCATTGCAAAGGTGCGGCTGGGTAATTATTTGAAAGGTGTGAATGATAGTGGATTCGCTTTTGCAAAGAACCTGTTTTGATTTATTGATAAAAAGATTGAGCTCTTTTAGCTTGATTTGTGGAGGCAACTGTTTTTCTGTTTCCTCTTGCTCTGCCATTTTTTTATTGAGTTGACATTTTCCGTCACATTTCAATTCAGGCTTTTCTTTGTTCTCGCATAGCACACTAGCAATATAAGCCTGATTGATCTTGAAATTTATCAGGATTACCATCCTTCCAGTCGACTGAAGAAGGATGGACAACATTGCTATGATTATAAAAATCCTCAAAAAAGTGGAATTATTACTTTAATAAATCAATTAAGCAAAGATATACCGATTTGGAGAGAAATATAGCATTTGTGCTATAAAATTTATCTGATGCATTAACTTTGGGTGTCTCACTGCTTTTTCATTACCTAACTTGCATCAGGTAATGCTTTTAACAGTAATTAATAGCATCGTAACTTCTTAAAAAGTATTTAGATGAGAGGCTAAAATTTGTTTGGAAGCGGTGAAAAAAATTCTGTTCCAAAATCAGAAGCGCTTTCTTCAAATTGATGAGTTTGGATTCAGCTCGTAGGAATCTTGCCTCAATGACACTCTTCTTATTAATGCTTCATTTACGAAAATATGCCAATAGCGCATTCATAATCAATTGGTTGTGTGAGTTCTGTGTAATCTTCAATCTGCTTTTCGGTATTAGTTATTTCAAACAAATTTTTTGTGTTATATTTTCATTCTCCATAAATCAACACACGATAGTTAATCGCTTTCATACTGCATGTTGAAAAAATCTCAGGATTTCCGATGTTAACTTCTCAGAACTATCTATTTCAGCTGTTTTTTGTAGGTAACAATTTTTAGTAAATCCGGAAGCTGTTCTTCCTTTTCAATATTTAGAGTAAGTGGAATAAGCTTGCCGATGGCTTTGCTTTGATTAAAATCCTTTTTTATTTTTTCGCTGACAGCCATCGTTTCGATTGCACTTTTGGTTTTTTCAGTAAAATAGAAACTGACATTGAAATGCTTTTCCCAGACAGAAAGCCAGAAAATGGTTTTCTTTTTGAAAGAAACCTTGCACAGCCATGCTTTTCCATCTTTATAGTAATTCCAATCAACAGCCAAATTAAAGTCAGTTGATGTGATTGTACTTACCAGCACCGCATAGACGGGATAAATTTCCCCGAGTGATTGAGCCAAAATATCTTCACCCGGATATACGAGTGGATCTTTTAAGAGTAATTTTTCCATTTCCATAATCAAACAAAAATAGATATTATTTTCGTGAATACATTTCTTAGTCGATTATTCTTAATTATTGCCAAAAGCCAGATTTTTAGTTCAATACGAAAGTCCTTTTGTTTTTGGAATTACATTCCTGCTTCAATAAAAAAACCTCAAAGACGTTGTTCTCTTTGAGGCTTTTAATATAAAATATGAAATTTTTATTTTGCCGGCACCTGATAAATCAGGCTGTTGTTTCTATATCCTGCCAGGTTTTTGTACCAGTCGGGATACAAGGTTCCGCCACTCATGGCCCATTCGGCAAACTTCAGGTGTACTTGCAAAATATCTTGTCTTTCGATCGGATAAGCAAATGATTCATAAATGTTTATCGCCCATGGAAGATTTTTATCATTCACATACCATCTGTTTGAGGATGGGTCACTGTCATCGTCCCATGTGCCAAAAAGCGATAAATCAGCAAGATCTGTAGGTGGGTAATTCGGAAGATGAATTTCGACATCTCTGTTTTTGTTAACAATCAAAAATGGATTGAAACTACTGATATCAATGTCGTTATAACTATAGGTGTCAGGTTTGAAATTTATAGTGATATTCAAAGTAACAGGAGTTATAAATGGAGCATTTGGTTCGGTATTTACACCAGTGCCAATACCCGGATGATTCATTAACGCAAAAGCATTGTCGAATACAATGATAGTAGGCTTCGTTTGATCCGCCTCTATGCCATTGGGTTCAAGTACTATATAATCTTCTGATAAATTAAAACCGGAGACAGTGAGGTCATATGGATCAAAATTTCCTGAAAACTGGAACCCAAAGCCATTTTCAAGCGAAGCACCAAAAGCCCTGATCACAAAAACGCCTTTAATCTGTTCAATGAAATTCGATGGATTGGAAATAAGTTCAAATTGATAATCAATCACAAGATCGTTGAAATCATAATCGCCTTTGCCGGGCCATAAATCTTCAAAAGCAAGAGTGCCGGGCCCCATTGCAGGGTAATAATTTGTCAGTCCAACGATAACATTTACTGTAATTGTGGCAACATCGCAGAAATCATTCATATCACAAACGTGATAGTCTATTGAAACTGTTCCAAGAAATCCGGTTTTTGGCGTGAATGTAACGATGCCTGTTGAAGGATTTAAGCTGAATGTGCCCTGTGTTGAAGCATCTGGGCCTGTTCCCGGAACAAAAGCTATACTTGATAAAATGATAGGTGTAGATCCTGTTATATCATTGTTAAGTACTTCAATCGAAACTTGTTCATTGATAAGGGTAGTAGCATTGTCGTCGACTGCTGTGAGAGGCACAGGGCCGGTTGCAATCACTAAAACATTTGATAAACCTCCGCCTGGCGAAACAGTATTTGTTGCTCCCCATATGCCATTTGCAGAGGTCTTATTTGAAACAACACTTCCGTCAAGCAGTGATCTTTCTTGTATAAGTTTTACACCATTGGCATTGCTGTTGGGTAGAATTCCACCCCAGGCACCATTCTTGCCAACTACTTTCTGGCGGAAAAAAGGAGCCCAGCTGTTGGCTGCGAAATCTGCTCCTGTTGATTCGATGCTTGTGCCATATATAGGACGGCCGCTGCCACTTTCATTGTCATAAAGGAAAACGAAGTTTTTTGAACTGGCGTCAGATTCTCCTCTAACAGCAGTTCCCTGATTTGCGCTGGAAGTTGTTCCAAAACCAAGAACAGTAATCGGGCTAGTGGTTGTAACAAAAGTTACAGCAGATGTGCCATTATTTCCATCATTGAGTCTGATGCGGATAAACAACTCATTGCCTGCCATGAATCTGTCATTACCGGTTGGCTCAGTTATAAACCTGCCCGTATAGCTGCCCGAAGCATTTGTTGTGAATTCACCGTAATTGCCTGGTATTGATAAAGCTGCATTGTTGGTTCTGGTAAACGTATTATCTGCATTGACATAGATGCTGTTGGCTGCTCCAGGGAAAGTTGGGCCATCCGACGCAAGCACAACCTGATTGATGTATCTGTAGGTTGTATTTGGTGAAAGATTTATCAATTCTAACCTGCATGCAAATGGAACTCTTTCGTTATTTGGTTCCTTTTTTCCTTGAATATATCTTGGAACGATGATTTCATTTACTGAAGGACTTCCAAGAGTTGTTGCAGATGATTGCGGGACAGTCTGATTTGTTTTGTAATTGATGTTTATGCCATTTCCATTGTAAGGGAATATCTTGAAAAAGTAGTTTGAGTTAGAGTTTAGTCCTGTGAATGAAAAACCTTGAGTGCCAGCAGCGACGTTATTGACTAAGAATCCGTTGGGCTCAGCAATACCATCTGTTGGATTGGTTATCGCTTCAAAACTCGTTTCGCTTCCTTTAATTAAATAGCCCTCTGCCGGTGAAGTCCCGTCAAGCCAACTCAAATCAATCTGATTTGTTGAAACAGCATTGGCAGAAAAACTTATTACGTGATTTACCGGTTCTGGTGTTGGTAAAACTGTTCCGCTGCAACTCACCGAAATTGAAGTTGCGCCAGAAGTGCTGATTGAAATAAGTTGTGAGCTATAGTCTCCAACTGCAAGGCCGGCTTTCAGACGACTATAGATTGTTTTATTTATTACGCTTCCGGAAGTGGGGGCTACAACAATCTGATTTGTCGGCACAAACGAACTACCGCTTTCTGTCGAGATTTCATAGTTTGCTGGTGGAGTTATCGTTATGTTGCCGACTAGATTACTTCCGTTGATAACAAAACCTTGCGCTGATGATGGTCCTTTACCCACAATATAACTGAATCCTGAAAGACTTTCAGGGCTTGCTGAAATTTCAGGTGCATCAATTGAGCCGGTGATTCCTTCCCAGGTTTTTGATACTCTTATTCCATCAATTATAAGTGAAGGGCCAGTGGTTGAAGTGCCTTGTCTGAGTGCAACAGAACCAACATTTGTTAGGTCAGTTCCAGCAGCATCTGTATTTGCAATCCATCCTGAAACTGGCAATGAACCACTTAAGGATGGATTGATGATAATTTCTGAAAAATCATTGCTGCTTCCATCAACTATATTGTATCTCAGGACAATTAAATAAGTTGTGTTTAGGTCGTAAATGAAATCCGAATAATTTGCTGTTGTGGTATTTTGTGCAACACCAAACGCAAGTTTGTTGGAAGTGTTTCTTTTCACAAAAATGCGGCCTTTGAAATCTGTTCCGATCACAGTTCTTCCGAGATGGAAAAAGTAGTCGCCTGCTGTTGAAGCAGAAGAAATATTGGCCAGAAACGATATGTAAACTACTCCTGAAGTTTGTTGAGAAAATGATTTGTTTACATCCTGACCGTTCGATAGCAATATCGCCTGATTGCCAATGCCGGAAGAAAGATATCCCGCATAGGAAATTGTAGGAGTGGTTACATAGACATCGTTGGTGCCAGTTCCGCTATGACCAGACCACCCATTGTTGGTTAAAAGACTTCCAGTATTATAGCTAAAGTTTTCTTCCAGCAATAATTGACCTTGGGAAGTAAGGGTGGTGAGAATAAAGGCCAGAAAAAGTAACGCGCCTTTAGGATTTAGTTGCTTCTTCATACTATTGGGTTTTAATTTGTTGCTCAAAAATACACTTAAATATTCAAGTTTCAGATAATTAGATCTTTTTTGTTTTTGAATAATATTCAGAAAACAAATTGATCACATATTTAATTGAACTGGTAACTTAGATTTGCAGTTCCCAATTCGAGACTTGCCTCTTGTCCAAGAAATTTAAGTTTCACAGTTTTTTCATAGGAAGGGACTGTCAGCTTCATCGTATATGGCTGATTGGGCATTAAAAATGCTTTCTGGAAAGCGATGCCTTGGCTGTTGGTAACTTCAACAATACCATTGCTTTGTGCTGTTAGTGTAAGCTGAATGTCTTTTGTGGTTTTCCAGTCGAAACTTGAAGGAATAGTAAGCTCTTCCATGTTCTCTGGTTTTGGTTCGTTGTAATCAAAACGGTCTTTCTTACATGAAGTAAAAACAACAGTAAGTGTAATTGCTAGGAGAAATGCTATCTTTTTCATAATTCAAAGGTTTTGTTTTACAATTTCAAATGTTATGCCATAAAAAGAATTTGATATATATAACACATAATCAATGATTTAAAAAAACGATGTGTTATTAGAAAGTCTATAATTGGATCAAAATTCTATAATTAAGAGAAATTGCTCAAAATAGCAAAAAAAACCTCAAAGGCAATCAAGCCTTTGAGGTTTTAGAAATATAAAACGCTTAATTTTATTTTGTTGGCACCTGATAAATCAGGCTGTTGTTTCTGTATCCTGTCAGGTTTTTATACCAGTCGGGGAACTGAACGCCACTGCTTACTACCCAGGGAACAAACTTGTGGTAGGCATGTGTGATGTCTCTTTTTTCTATTGGATAGTCGAAGCTTTCGTAAAGGTTGATTGCCCAAGGCAGGTTATTGACTGTAACATAAAATTTGCCTTGTTGAGGCCTGCTTGCATCTTCCCACTTCCCGAACAGGGATAAATCGGCTTTGGATGTGGGCAGATAATTAGGTAAATGAATTTCGTGTCCGCGAACTTTGTTCACAATCAGGAAAGGATTGAATGCCGCAATGTTAAGGTCGTTAATGCTGGTGGTTCCTGGTACAAACTGTATTTCGATCTGTATAGTCACCGGATCAACATATGGTGCATCAGGGTCGGTGTTTACGCCAGTGCCAATGCCAGGATGCTGCATTTGGGCAAAGGCGTTATCGAAAACAATGATGGTTGGCTTATCTTGTCCTTCCTCCAATCCACTGGCATTGAGTTGTATAAATCCTTCGGTGAGAAGAGAGCCTGAGACCGAAATATTCGAATGGTTGACCGAAGCAGGTAATTGAAAACCAAACCCGTTTTCGAGAGATGCTCCAAAAGCTCTGATCGTAAAAGTAGCTTTGGCTATTACCATATGGTTGGAAAAGTCGGAAATCAATTCGAAACGGTAATCAACCACAAGGTCGTTGAAGTCGTAATCGCCCTTACCGGGCCAAAGGTCTTCAAAGGCGAGTGTTCCGGGGCCATTAGCGGGATAATAGTTTGTAAGCGGTTCTATGATATTGATGGTAAGCTGTGCCTGGGCTGGGATGTTGTTCATGTCTCTTATTGAATACTGTGTAATTACTGTACCAGTAAAGTTTTGAGCCGGCAAAAAAGTTATTAATCCTGTGGCAGGGTCAACCGACAGGCTGCCCTGAGTAGAAGGGTTCGGTGTGGTGCCTTCCACAATCTCTACACTTGCAGGATTGATAGGCGAATCGCCTGGCAGGTCGTTGGTCAGTACATTGATGTCAAGTGGCTGATTTTTAATACCTGTAGCGATGTCGTTGTTGGCAGTGGGGCCATTCAGGGGGATAGGAAACACCTCGGCGACTGCAATATTATTGCCAGGATTAGGGTCTGTCTGGCTAGCACTTGCTGTAACAGTATTAATATAATGACCTGAGGGCAAAACCTTTACGGTTAGAACCATTGTACGTGCCTGCCCAGGAGGCAATAAGGGTATTGTCCAGTTCGGGGCTGACCATGTCCCATCAGTAACATTAAAGGAAACCAGTTCATATCCATCAGGGATATCCTCAACAACAACAACATTTGTAGCCTCAAGATTCCCAGTATTGCCTATTAAAATCTGAAAATTAATATTGCTTCCCACATTGGGTGTCGGATTGCTTACTTGCTTGGTAATTAATAGATCGATAGCATTTTGCACTATAAGGTGGACAACCGGGTTGTTATTAAGCAGATGATGATCACCATTTGTGCAGGAGATGTTTCCCTGAATAGCGAACATTCCGGGCATTTGAGGGCGCAATACAACGGTAAGGGTGTCGCTGTTGCTTGAGAACATATCTCCGATTAGCCATTGTCCATCACTGTATGTGCCGTTACTAGCATTGGCACTGACGAAAACAGACAGGGGCCAATTAAAGTTTGCGAGGGTTCCGGTTGCAGGGTTAGGGCCAAAATTGCGGGCAATTATTGTATACGTAATTTCTTCTCCAACAGTGGGATTAGGATTACTTGGTGAAATAAACAAAGACAAGTCAGAGGTAAGAATTGGGCTAACAGATGCTGAAGAAGTGTTGTTTGATGGGTCAGGATCTGGCTGATTCCCACTGATGGTTGCAGTATTTGTATAGTCGCCAGTTGTGTTTACGATGGCAATAATCTGCATGGAAGCACTGGATCCACCGGGCATAATTCCAATGTTCCATTGGGAATCTGACCATGTTCCAAAGTTGGTTTGTGCATTTACAAATGTATAGCCGGTAGGTAGAACATCGGTAACAATAACTCCAGTTGCATTAGATATGCTTTGATTCCAAACGTTTATGTTAAAACTGACATGGCTACCGTATATTGGTGTTGCATTGGAAACTGTTTTTTGAATCTTTAAATCACAGTTCTGGATTGGCTGAAGGGTGAGGCTGGCCTGATTATTTGCAGTATTTGGGTCATGGAGGGGAGCATTGGCAAATGATTGAAACGTGTAGTTGCCTGTAGGCATCACTTTGGCTACGAGGTTCAAGGTAGTTGTGGCACCCTGATTCAAAGTACCTACATTCCATGACGAACTGCCAGCAGTTCCCTGAGCAGGTGTTGCCGAAACATACTGCAGCCCTGATGGAAATGGATAACTCACCTGTACCTGAGAGGCATTTGAGGGACCATTATTTTTTACCTGCAGTGTAAGCGTAACATTGCTGCCTGTCAGAGGCTGCATATTATCGGCCGTGATGCTTAGCTCAAGGTCGGCCTTTAGCGGAAAAATTTCCACACTGGCTGTGTTGTTGGCAGTATTGGGGTCGGTAAGTTCGCTCTGTACGGTGGCTGAGTTCACATAGTTTCCGTTTGGCAGCACCCTTGCGACCAAACTGAGTGTCGCTGTTTGCCCCGGATTGAGCTGAAAACCAGTTATTGACCAGGTTGAGGGAGAGAATCCTCCCATGTTTACAGTGTGACTGTAATATTGCAAGCCTGAGGGTAGAAAATCGGTAACAGTAATGTTAGCTGGAACGCCTGGCCCGTTGTTTTTCACCTGAATGGTATAAGTTATATTCTGATTGACCTGAGGATATTGGTTATCGACTACTTTGGTGATCTGTAAATCGGATGTGGCCTGCACATTTGGTGTAACTGATGATTGGTTGTTGGCTGTTACCAGATCAGTATAGTAACTGCCTGTTGGTGATAAGGATGCCGTATTGGTATAATCTCCCGAACTCTTGACCCTTACATAAACAAAGGCTTGAACTTCTGCATAGCTATTCAAATCGCCAATAATCCAGTATGGATTATTCCAACTTCCTACTTGTGGGCTGAAGTTTTGCAGTTCATATCCTGCCGGAACTAAATCATGCACCCGAATGCTCCTTGCCACAAAAGGACTGTTATTAGCAACTTTCAGCAGAAAGTTCATTTGTTGGCCTGCCCCTGGATTTTGATTACTGGCTATCTTGGTCACTGACACATCACAGGGCGGTTGCTGCGGCCCACAGGGTTGCGAAATGGCTATGCCGCAGTTCTGTATTCTGGAACCTGAAAAGACAGACAGGTTGGGTGTTCCACCTGCACACCAGTAACTAAGTTGTGGAGTGCCAAGCAGACTATTCGAGTTAATCTGACCATTTGCCAGATAGATAGAATAAATTGAACCCGTCAGCGTTGAATTGTTGAAAGATAAATTGCCCGGATTGCCGATGAATAGCTTTAAATTATTAAGGTTAAGAAATGAGGATGAAATCATCAATTGATCACTAACATGGGTAGCGGCATACAAGCCTACATTGTTCATGGTGGAAAAGTTGGAGCTTGTTCCAATACCACTCCAATGCATCCAGGAAGCAGAAGATACGCAAACGTTGTTTAGCGAAGCTCTTATATTACCTGAATACAAATATCCACCACTCCTGACAATGGCATCTGACCATTCGATGGTGCCATTCTCAAGCCTGATGTAGTGGGCAGAATAACTGCTGCTGCTCACTTCAAAGCTGCCATTATCTATTTTAAATAAAGTGTTTCCGCCACTTTGAATAAGTACATTATTGACCACTCTCAACCGCCCCCCATTGATAATCTCAAGCCGGGCATCGTTATTTAGTTGAATGTACGAGCTATATTGTGTTACGGAGTGACCCGATACAATCACTTTCATATTGGAGGATAATGTGGGTGGTGGAGTGCCGTATGCTCCTCCGCTTGTTGACCAGATGGCTGGATTCTGCCAGTCGCCACTGTTGATACTGGTCCAGGTTGGTTGGGCTTTCATGCTGATGCCGATGATCGCCAAAATGCAAATGATGATGATGCGCTTCATGACAAAAAGTTTTTTTCAATCAGCCCTGAAATATGTATTTTTCTTTCATTCATTGGCTAGCATCTTACATGTTTCAGCTAATAGACTGTATGTTTTTGTACTTAAGTGAAATGCCTTAACATATCATTAACAAATATCATACGTGTCTTATATCTTATTGAATATTAGATGTTTAATTATATTGAAATGAATAATATCATCCCATATTTCAAAAAAGATTCCAATTTTTGGAATTGAGGTGAAGTTTTCATTACATCAAGTGGCTGATAGGTAGAACGATAAAGGAGTTTTGGCTGAAGATTGGTTTTCATAATCCAGATCGCATAGGAGCTGGATATGTGTAAAACTCCAGTAGACCTGGCTCCAGCATCAGCTTTGAACCCTCAGATGAAAGGTAAATTTTCATACAAACCTATTTGTTTGTTCCACGCCAGATTCCTGCCATTCTGGTAACTGTGAAGCCTGTCGAGGTTAAGCACGTTGTTTATAAGCGCAGAAAATTCGAAACTTCAAACAGTAAATATCAATAGATATGTGATACTAAAACTTTTTACAGTGATTTGGTTCTCAAGCGTAAATGCATTGTTGTTGAGACCCACCACCACATATTACTTCAGATATACATCATCCTTGAAACAGTCACAATCCGGCCTGTGAATCTCTAAAAGCCTGATCAGTTTTATTTCGCCAGAAGATGAACCGGTGCTGCATCCCTGCAGCATAGACAGAAAAATCAGGTTTATGTTATTTATTGACCAATGCAAAAAATTGTCAGTAGCGAAAATTGTAAACCTGATCATGATTTTTATTATTCTGTACAGGCAAATAAAAGCCATGATAATATGCTGGAAATAAAGTTATTATCAAGCAATGTTTTTAGTATTTGTCTAAAATTTGCATAGAACCACTGATCCAAATGTATGATAAGAGTTTTCAAAAAGGGTCATCATGACAGTCATGAGTAACACCTTTTGGGTTGGTGAGTGACACATTAATCAACACCGGTATTTCTTTAACCACATTGAAGCTTCGTTTAGCCAATCGAGAGATGCTATTCCAAAGAAGTGCAAATGACTATCGCTAATCTAATGCGATGACAGTATTAAGTTGCTGTCTTAATAAAAAAACCTCAAAGGCTTGATTGCCTTTGAGGTATTAGAAAAATAAAACGCTTAAATTTTATTTTGCCGGCACCTGATAAATCAGGCTGTTGTTTCTGTATCCTGTCAGGTTTTTATACCAGTCTGGGAACTGAACACCGCCGCTTATGGCCCATTCTGCAAATTTCAGATGCACCCATAGAATCTCTTGTTTTTCAATCGGATAATCAAATCTTTCGTAGATGTTGATAGCCCAGGGTAAATTATTGACTGTAACATAATACTTTCCTGTTGCAGGATCACTAGCATCTTCCCACTGTCCGAATAAATTCATATCTATTAAATCAGTTGGAGGATAATTTGGAAGGTGGACTTCATGACTGCGGTTTTTGTTGACAATCAGGAATGGGTTAAAGTTGCTGATGTCGAGGTCATTGTAAGTGTAGGTGCTTGGTTTGAAGCCAATGTTCACTGTAAGTGTAACAGGCTGAACATAAGGAGCAGAAGGTTCTGTGTTTACGCCGATCCCAATTCCCGGATGAGGCATTTGCGCAAAAGCATTGTCGTAAACGATTATTGTAGGTTTTGTTTGACCGGCCTCAACGCCATTGGATTCAAGGTTAATGATATTTTCAGTAAGTTCATAGCCTGTGACTGTGAGGTCCGCAGGATTGATAGCACTTGATAATTGGAATCCAAATCCATTTTCAAACGATGCCCCAAATGCCTTGATGATGAAAGTGCCTTTAACCTGTTCAACAAAATTTAATGCGTTTGTTGTAATTTCAAACTGATAGTCGATAACGAGGTCGTTAAAATCATAATCTCCTTTACCCGGCCATAAGTCTTCAAAGGCCAATGTTCCAAAGCCCAAAGCTGGAAAGAAATTTTCAATAATAATAATTGCCTGCGTAAATGGCATTACAACCTGACCTGGCAATTCGCTTTCAAACCCAGCATTATCAATTGTTACATAAACTATTGTTACACTTACATCTCCATCAACAGGATCAATCAGGACAGACTGTGTTGGTTCTCCATTGGCGTTTGCCGGAATAGTAATGCCATCAACAGGGAATGTGGCTGAGGTGTATGTCGTTCCATTGATGTCTAATGTATTGACGCCAATAGGAAAGCTGACGATTTTTATTGAAACTACATTGCCGCCGTCAAAATCAGAACCGCTGAAAGAAGTTGCCGGAACACTTACAAAGTTGGTTCCTCCCGGATTTGTTTGCTCTGGCAAAGTTGATGTTCCAGCCAATGGTTTTTGCTGAATACCAAAATTAATATTTTCAATATTGTTTGCAGTTATATTGATAATGGCCTGTCCTTGATTATTTGCAGCCGTCGCACCATCACCAGCCAACTCACCGGCATATACCCAGTTTGAAGGCAAAGTACGCGCTGGCGCAGGATTTCCGGTTGTGCCTTGAATAGTACTCAACTCAACTTTGAGTTCGCCCAATGGAACACCTTCAAAAGTGAAGGTGCCATCAGGATTTACCATTGCAGATTGAATTACATTTCCTGAGGAATTGATTAGATTGGCATATAAGGCTGTTCCGGAAGCTTCGTTTAGAGGATTGCCATTAACCAGATTGTCGGTCAGGCCATTGATATCGTTATATACATTTCCGCTGATACTGATTATCTTCACAAGTCCGGTCAGGGCAATCATATCAATGCCGCCTGCACTTGCGCTGTTGGTATTGGTCGGAAAAAAAGTGCTGTTGGTATAATCTACAAAATTAGCAGGGGTACCTGAAACAGGAAAATCATTGGCTGTTAAAGAATAACCATATACGGTTTGTCCGTCGGTTAAACCAAAATCAGAAAATTTGAAAAATACACCTCCAATTCCCTGTCCTGATAAGGTTGTGCTGACTTTTAGTTCGCCTGTATTGTTATCACGTCTTAAGACAGCTGAGTTTTGATTGGGGACAATATTAACACTTCCATAATTGGCAGAAGTTACTCTGACCAGGTTAGAATAAGCTGTCGGATTTCCACTACCATCGATGCCGGTTATCACCCCAGCCACAAATGCATCATGTTGGTTTAATGCACCTCTTTCCATCACTGCAAAACCTTGTCCTGATGCAGAAGTAAGTAGAATACCAGCCGAAACAACTACGTCGAGTCTTTCAATATTATTGTTGTTGCCGTTTCCATCTCCTGTATTGGCGAAAAGGTTGTCAGAACCTCTCAGCAAATTGGTGTTGCCTGTAAATGCAGTAGCCATTTCATCAACGTAAGGTGCTTTCAGATCAAGCGCAGTGCCAGCCAATGTTCCAAAATAAAACATCAGATCACGAACACCGCTTACATTGCTGTTGTTCACACGTCTGAAGTAAACTTCAACAGGGATGCTTTCGTAGCGATAACCTGTATTGCCGGTTTGCAACGATAGCAGACTGATATTGTTATCATTAAAAGTCGAATTAGAACCATACTTGTAAGAATATGTATTGCCAGCCAATGGCGATCCAGTAGCTCCCGATGCAGAATAGCTGCTTCCCGATGCAGAGCTCGTTGTCTCAGTGTAAATATTTGTGATGCCTTGTTGAGCAAACAGTCCTTGAATACTCAAAGCCATTAGTGCCAAAAAAAGAACACTTGGTTTTGTGTTTTTAAATTTCATTGTAAGGTAGGTTTAGTTAAATGAATAGTTCAATGATGCTGTTCCCAATTCCAGAATTGCTTCTTGTCCCATGAATTTCAGTTTAACTGATTTTTCATAGGTTGGAACTGTTAGCTTCATAAGGTATGCCTGGCCCGGAGATAAGAAAGCTTTTTGATAGACAATACCCTGACTGTTTGTTACCTCTACAATGCCAGATGCAGAGGCTGAAAGGGTTAGCTGAATATCTTTGGTAGTTTTCCAGTCGAAACTCGACGGAACGGTTAGTTGTTCCATGTTTTCCGGTGTTTTGTCAGGGTTATCAAAACGGTCTTTTTTACATGAAGTAAAGACTATGGGAAACAATATTGCAATGATAAAGGCTATTTTTTTCATAGGGACATCAAATTTGAGACTCAGTTGTCAAATCTTATGCCAAATTATATTTAGTAAGTCTAACTTACATGTTTTCAGTAAGTAAATTTATCTATATACTATAATTTGAAACAATTGACCTTGCTTAAGTCCGGAATTGGGAATTTTTCTCTTAAAACAAAAAACCTCAAAGGCTTAATTGCCTTTGAGGTTTTGAAAAATAAAACGTTTTAACTTTATTTTGCAGGTACCTGATAAATCAGGCTGTTATTTCTGTATCCTGTCAGGTTTTTGTACCAATCCGGGAACTGAACACCGCCACTCATGGCCCATTCTGCGAACTTAAGATGTGCCCATAGAATTTCTTGTTTTTCAAGTGGATAGGCAAAAGATTCGTAAATATGAATTGCCCAAGGAAGATTTTTGTCATTAACATACCATCTTCCTGTTCCGGGATTGCTGTCATCTTCCCATGTTCCAAACTTGCCCATATCAGCAAGATCAGTTGGTGGGTAATTTGGTAAATGCACTTCCACACCGCGCTCTTTATTCACAATGATGAAAGGATTGAAACTTGCAATGTCAACCTGTGCAAAAGTGTAGGTGTTTTCTGGCAGATATATCCTGATTTCCAACTCAACAGGTTCAACATAAGGAGCCTCTGCTTCTGTGTTTACACCGATTCCCATGCCTGGATGTGCCATTTCATTGTAGGCATTGTCGTAAACGATAATCGTTGGTTTTGACTGTCCTGCTTCAACGCCATTGCTGGCAAGTGTGATATAGTTTTCTGTGATGCTTGATCCTTCTACATATAAATCATTGGCATCGAGGGCGTTGCTCAGCTGAAAACCGAAGCCGTTTTCATAAGATGCTCCAAAAGCACGTATGACAAAGTTTCCTTTTATCTGATCAACATAATTACCTGTGTTGGAAATAAGTTCAAACTGATAGTCAATAACAAGGTCATTGAAGTCATAGTCGCCTTTTCCCGGCCAAAGATCTTCAAAAGCCAATGTGCCATAACCGGTTGCCGGATAAAGATTGTCAACCGGAATATATTCTCCTGAGAAAGGTACATTTGCCGTGCCTGTTGTAGTGCTTTCAAAACCTGCATTGTCTTTCGATTTGAATGGGAAGGGAACTGTTACCGCCCCGTCTACCGGGTCAACCTGGATAGCTAAAGTCAACTCACCATTAGGGTTCAGAGGGATGATTATGCCATTGGGCGGGAAATTCTGACTAGTGTATGTATTGCTTCCAACCTTAATGCTGGTGGCGTTTATAGGAAATGAAATGAGACGGATTTCGACTACATCGCCATCAGGATCATCAAAGATAAAGGTTGCCGGAGGAACTGTAACAAAAATTTCACCTCCCGGATTTTGTTGGATTGCTGCTGTTGCAGTCCCTGTGGTTGGGCGTTGTTCTATTCCAAAGTTTACATTTACAGTAACAAGATTACCTGCTACTACTGCCTGAATTTTTCCATCAATTGTTCCATCATTACCTGCAGTGGTGCCAACAAATTCACCCGTATTTACCCAGCCTGATGGCAAATTCGTTGCTGGTGCTGCCTGACCCAAAAGGCCCTGAACAGTTGATAACTGAACAGTATAGGTGGCATTGGCCAATTCGCTGAAATTGTATGTGCCATTGACGCCAACCTGAACCGTTGCTACAACAAGCTGACTGCTGTTAAGTAAATTAGCAAAAAGATTTGTGCCCGAAGCAGTGCCAATTCCAGTGCCATTGACGATGTTGTCAGTTAAACCATTAATATCGTGAAAAACATTGCCGGAAAGACCTCCAAGAACTTCAGGTAGTGTAAACGGAAGATTTGCAGCACCCAGAGTAAGGCTTTCAAAACCGGCATTATCAATCGCTTTGAATGGAATGGAAACAGTCACAACTCCGTTTACAGGATCAACACTGATCGACTGTGTAGGGTTGCCATTGCTGCTTGCTGTTACAATAACACCTGCTGACGGAAAACTTGATGAAGAGTAAAGATTTCCGTTGATTGTTATTGTGGATGCATTGGATGGAAAAGCAGTTATTTTTATCGAAACAACTGTTCCGTCCGGATCGTTAGCAACAAAAATATCTGCAGGAACTGCTACGCTGACTGACCCACCGGGATTTTCCTGGCTTGCAGCTGTATTTGTTTCAGGAACAGGACGTTGCTGAATTCCGAAGTTTACATTTTCTGTTATGTCGTTTGCAGCAACAATGACACTGCTTATTAATCCATTTGCATTGCCATCATTGCCTGTACCTGTTCCGATAAATTCCCCTGTATTTACCCAGCCTGATGGAAGTATAGTTTGTGGTGGACCTGATCCTGCTGTTCCCTGAACAGTTGAAAGCTGAACCTTGTAAGTGCCTGCTCCTACTTCAAAGGAATAAGAACCATTATTTGTAACAGCAACTGTTTTTAAAACTACGCCGGCTGAAGTAAGAAGGTTGGCATATAGCTGTGAGCCGGAAGCTGATCCAATTCCACTGCCATTAACAGTATTGTCGGTTAAGCCGTTTATATCGTGAAACACATTCCCGTTAAGACCGCTTGGCTCGTTGTTGCAGGTTGTACCGTTGCAATTCATTACATATTCAAAATCAGCAATGGTAAAACTTACAATTTGGCCGGCTGTACCAGCTTTGGCAGAAGCTCTCTGATTTTGCAGACCTCCGCTGAGCGTATAGGTAATTGCAAATATACCTGCTTTACCACCGCCTATATTTTTAACGCCATCAATTTTAAAACCCTGAAATGGATCGCTTCCTAGGTTTGGTCCAAGCTCAATTTTGCTGTATGTCATTGATCCTGTTCGTCTTTGAACGCTGACGTTGGTATAGGTGTTTGGTATTGCTTCAACAGAGTAATGTGATAATTCTTTGCAGCTTGGGCCGCTGCAACCATTGTGTTCTACCCTTAAAACAATAGTGTGGGAACCATTACAATTGTCGACAACTGATTCAATTGTAGTTGTAAAACCACCTCCATTTGTTTTGGTAACATCACAACTCACAACAGGATTTGCATTAACTTTTAAAGTTAAAAACAGCATGGCAATCATTGCGATGCTGAATCCAAATAATTTAAATTTTGCTTTCATAATATTTTTTTTATTTAGATCCGAACTGATGGCTTAATGATGAACCGCTCAATTGAAGCGTTACTGTTTGTCCTGAATGATTTATGACAATTGTGGTTTCATAGGAAGGTACAGTCAACTTCATAGTATAGCTTTGTCCTGGTGTCAGAAATGCTTTCTGATAGGCAATACTTTTCGTATTGGCAACCTCTACAATGCCATTGGAAGCAGAGGTGAGTGTAAGTGAAAAATCTTTTGTAGTCTTCCAGTCGAAACTGGTAGGTACAGTTAGCTCTTCCATTTTTTCAGGTGCCTTTGGCTCATCAAATCTGTCTTTCTTGCAAGAAGAAAAAACGAAAACCAAGGCGATGAGAGAAAGCAGGATTAATTTTTTCATTTTGTTTTATTTTAAGCGTTCGTTTTATTGATTCCAGAATTGTGCCAAAACAATTTATTTATTTAAATAACTTAAAAATAATATGTTACAATATTTACAAATTTAATAAAATTTCCCAAATAGAGAAAAAAGTATAAAATTAAGAATATTAGTGTTTTGAGTTTTCTGATTTTTTCTTTGTTTTGCAAACAATTAATTAAAATTTCAGGTTGTTTTAAGATTCAAAAATACAACATATTTATAAGTTTGTTAAAATATAAAAAAACCTCAAAGGCAATTAAGCCTTTGAGGTTTTAGAAATATAAAACGCTTAATTTTATTTCGCAGGTACCTGATAAATCAGGCTGTTGTTTCTGTATCCAGTCAGATTTTTGTACCAGTCGGGGAACTGAACGCCGGAACTCATGGCCCATTCTGCAAATTTCAGATGTGCCCACAGAATTTCTTGTTTCTCAATAGGGTATGCAAAACTTTCATAAATGTTGATAGCCCATGGTAAATTTTTGTCGTTTACATACCATCTTCCTGTTCCGGGATTGCTGTCATCTTCCCAAGTACCAAATTTACCCATATCAACTAAATCTGTTGGCGGATAGTTTGGTAAATGTACTTCGACACCACGCTCCTTGTTAACAATGATGAAAGGATTGAATTTACTAATATCCAAATCGTTCAGCGTGTAGGTGTTTGGTTTGAAATCGATTGAAATGTTTATTGTAACCGGCTGAACATAAGGAGCATCTGGTTCAGTATTTACGCCGATTCCACTTCCCGGATGAGCCATTTGACCATAAGCATTGTCATACACAATGATTGTTGGTTTTGACTGACCTGCTTCGGTACCATTTGAATTTAGTGAAATATAGTTTTCTGTAAGGTTATAACCAAAAACAGTCAGATCTGATGGATTAATGGCACTGCTCAACTGGAAACCAAATCCATTTTCGTAGGAGGCGCCAAATGCCTTGATTACAAATGTGGCCTTCACCTTTTCAACAAAGTTGCCTGTGTTTGACTCTATTTCAAACTGATAGTCAATTACAAGGTCGTTAAAGTCATAGTCGCCTTTTCCCGGCCATAAGTCTTCAAATGCAAGGGTTCCAAATCCAGTTGCTGGAAAAAGATTATCAATAACAACGTCATCGCATCCACTGTTCGCACAGTCCATGACTGATTGAAAATCTGCAATAGTAAAAGTTGCGATAAAGTTATTCTGACCGGTTTTGGCTGCCATTTGTTGCGCTTGAAGAGTTGTTAATTCGTAGGTAACCAGAAAACCTTCCCCTTGGTCAAGGCCACTGATGTTATCAACTTTAAACCCTCCAAATGATTGGGTTGAACCAAGGTTATGTCCTAAGTCAATTGTGTAACTAAATGTGGTACCTGGAAGAGGTGTTACACTAACATTTGAATAAGTTTGCGCAGCTGCTTCAATTGCAAAATGAGATAAATCCTGTCCTTCATCACGGTCTTCAACCTTGATGGTGATGGTAATTTTTTCGCAATCATCCACAACTGACATCAGTGTTGTGTAAAAAGCACCACCATTGTATTTTTCAATTTCACAAACTGCTGGATTACAACCGGTACCCGCACAGTCCATGACTGATTGAAAATCTGCAATAGTAAAAGCATAAATTTGACCGTTATTACCTGCTTTGGCCGAAACCTGCTGATTTTGAAGGCCACCTTCCAAGGTGTAACTTATTGTGAATGCGCCAGCTTTACCGCCGCCTATACCGCTAACCCCATCAAGTTTAAATCCCTGAAATGGATCTTGACCTAAGTTTGGACCCATCACGAGAGTATAGTTTAAAGTGCCTGATATTACTGATACCTGAGGATTGGAATATGTGCCAGGTATTGCTTCGACTGAATAATGAGATAAATCCTGACAGTTAGGGCCACTGCAGCCATCATGTTCAACACGCAGAACTATTGTATGCGTGCCATTACAATTATCCACAACAGATTGAATCGTCGTTGTAAATCCACCTCCATTAACACCGGTAATTTCGCAGTTGGACTGGCCAACTACCTTGTTGGTGTAAGTTGTACTGAAAACAAATGCCAATACCATTGTCAGCAAATGTGATAATTTAATTGTATTTTTCATTGTTCAAATGTTTTACTGTGCAACAAACTGATAACTAATATTAGATGAACTCAAGGCAATGTCTTGTGTTTTACCCATGAATTTTAACCTTATTGTTGTTTCATAGGAAGGAACAGTGAGTTTCATCGTATAGGGTTGTCCTGTTGACAGGAAAGCCTTTTGGTAAACAACACCGGCAGAATTCGTTACTTCAACAATGCCATTTGTATATGCGGAGAGTGTAACAGAAAAATCTTTTGTAGTCTTCCAGTCGAAACCGGCAGGTACAGTAAGCTCTTCCATTTTTTCAGGTGCCTTTGGCTCGTCAAATCTGTCTTTTTTGCAAGAAGAAAAAACGACAACCAAGGAGATGATAGAAAGAAGAATTAATTTTTTCATTTTATTTTATTTTAAGCGTTCATTTTTTATGTTCCATAATTATGCCAAAACAATTTATTAGGTTAAACAATTTAATATTAATATGTTACAATATTTACAAATTTAACAAAAATTCCCAAATAGAGAAAAAAGTATAAAATTAAGAATATTAGTGTTTTTAGTTTTCTGATTTTTTCTTTGTTTTGCAAACAATTGAATACTATTTTTATTGACATTAGTGAATGCTCAAAAATACAACATATTCAGGCATTTAGTTCAGAAAATGAATGAAAGGACATTCCAAAATTATATTAACAGTCTTTTTTAACAAAACTATGAAGACTTGTCTTAAATTTGCTCCTTATTATAATCAGCGTTTTAGAATACTTTAACAATCTATGGCAACCAAAGGAATGACAGTTTTAATTGTTGACGACAACCAAACTTATCTAAAAACACTAAAAGAGCAGCTTTTGAGGTGCTTTCCTGAAGCGGCTGTTTTCTCTGCACAAAGCGGCATTGAAGCCGTTGAGCTGGCTGGAAGAATTTCCCCGGATATCGTTTTGCTTGACATCATAATGCCTGATATGAACGGCTATGAGGTTTGCAAACGCTTTAAATCGGATACTGAATTAAAGACAATACCGATTATTTTGGTCACTGTCGTAAACCTTGATGACAACAGTCTGAAAAAATCGCTTGAGGCTGGTGCTGATGCTTTTCTTCCAAAACCTATAGACATTAATAATCTTAAGGTTTTAATCCTGAACATGATTAAAATCCGTGAGGCTTCAAGAGAAATAGAGCACCAAAGAGGTCTCCTGAAAGCGCAATTTGGAGATAGGATTAATATTTTGCAGGAAGAACTCGAGCAGCGGCGTAAAACTGAATCTGCGCTGGCAGAAAGAGATTTGAAGTCACAGATACTTGTGGATTTTGCTCCGCAGGCAATTTTTCTTGGAAATCCTGACGGAAGTTTTGTGAACGCCAACCAGAAAGCGCTTGAATACACTTTGTTTTCAAAGGAAGAAATCTTGACAATGAGAATGGAGGATTTGTTTTCTGAATCTGAAATATTGAGAACGCCGTTTAATTATGAGTCACTGGAAAAAGGTTTGGTCGTCAATAACGAACGCACAGTAACAAGGAAAGACGGAACGGTTTTTCCAGTGCGTATGAGTACAAAAAAACTGCCAGATGGTTCTTATGTTTCTTTTTTCAGGGATATTTCTGATGATATGAGAAACCTGCAAACCATCTTGCAAAAGGATATTATATTGCAGGCCATCGCTGAAGCCAGTCAGGCACTTCTATTGGAAGATGATCTTCAGCATGGAATTAACACTGCATTGGGCATCATCGGAAGCGCTACTTCACAAGACAGAGTTTATATTTTTGAATTTCATGGCCTGAAAGATTCTGAAGAAGTATTTATGAGTCAGCGCTTTGAATGGGTAAATGCAGGCGTAAGCGTGCAGATTGATAACCCAGATTTACAGAATCTTATTGTGGCTGAAGCTGCTCCCAGATGGTATCCAATTTTATCGTCGGGTGAAATTCTATATGGCAACATAGCCGACTTTCCGGAAGTGGAAAAAGATTATCTTCAGGCTCAGGATATTATTTCAATTCTTGTGGTTCCTATTATGATAGATGGCCTTTGTTGGGGGTTTTTAGGGTTCGACAATTGCCATTCCGAAAGCAATTGGTCAGAAGCAGAAGTTTCTGTACTAAAGGCCATGGCATCAACCATTGGTTTAGCAATTACAAAACGAAGGCGCAACATTGAGCTTGCTGAAGCCAGAAAAAAAATTGAAGAGCGTGAAGCGTGGTTAACAACACTACTCGACGCTTCTCCAGACTTTATTTGTTTTAAGGACGGAAATGGCCGCTGGCAGATTTCAAACGAATACGGTCTGCAATTGTTTATGCTTAAAGGCATTGATTATAAAGGAAAAACAGATTTAGAACTGGCTGAACTAACACATCCGCAATTTAAAACTTCTTTTGAAAATTGTGCAGCAAGTGATGAAATAGCCTGGATGAGTACCCAACCAGTTATTTCGGATGAATATATTACAAAACCTGATGGCAGTTCTTTTGTATTTGAAGTGATTAAAGTGCCTGTTTTTGATGAAAATATAGGGCGTAAAGCATTGGTTGTGCTTGGTCGGGATGTCACCGAGCGCAAAAAGGCTGAAGATGAACTGAGAAGAAGTGAGCAAAACAACAATCAAATGCAGGAGCTCTTCCGGACAATTGCCGACAATATGCCTGATATGCTCTGGGCGAAGGATCTCGATAAAAATTACGTTTTTGTAAACAAAGCTATTTCTGAAAATCTTTTAAATGCTGAAAACACCAATGAACCCATTGGTAAAAATGATATGTTTTTTGCACTGCGTGAAAGGGAAAAATATCCTGAAGATAACAACTGGCACACCTTTGGAGAAATTTGCCGAGATTCAGATTCTATTGTAATGGAGTCGGGTGAGAATGGTCAGTTTGATGAATTTGGCAACGTGAAAGGGAGGTTTCTTTTTTTGGATGTAATCAAAAGCCCCTTAAAAAATGAATCAGGCGAAATTATTGGAACTGTGGGTGCCGGTAGAGATGTCACCAAAAGAAAAAAGACGGAACGGATCAAAAAAATGCAAAGCATTATTTCAGATGCCGTAAATGAAACCCAAAACATAACCGAACTATTGGCTATCGTTGGACAGGAGCTGGATTCACTTATCCCTGCAAAAAGCTTTTATGTTGCCTTTATCAACGAAAAGAGCAAAACGTTGATTGCACCCTACCTAAATGATATCCATAGCCTAAGTGAGTGGCCAATGGAAGGCTCTGCAACAGGCATGATTATCAATGAAAATAAATCGGTTCTTCTGAGAAAACATGAAATTGAGGAATTGGTTTCCCAAGGTAAATTCATGCAACTCGACAGTCTTCCAAAAGCCTGGATGGGCGTTCCAATGCGCTATGAAGGTAAAGTTACCGGCGCCTTCGTCGTACAAAGCTACGACAATGAGAATGCTTTTAGTGAATCAGATCTCGAACTTCTGGAGTTTATTGCAACACAGATTTCAATCTATATCCGCCAAAAGCAGGCGATGGATGAAATACGGTTGCTGGGTCGAGCCATTGAACAAAGTCCGGCTAGTATTGTGATTACCGATGCAGAGGGCATTATTGAATATGTAAATCCAAAATTCTCTGATTTAACAGGATTTGAAACCGCAGAGTCAATAGGTCAGAATATGCGCATGCTTCAATCCGGAGAAAATGATCCTGCTATTTATTCTGATATGTGGAGCACGATTAAGGAAGGGGTTCAGTGGAATGGGGATATCCTTAACCGTAAAAAAGATGGAACGTCCTATTGGGAAAGCGTTAGTATTTCACCAATATTTAAAGAAGATGGACAAATAGGTCATTTTGTTGCTGTGCGTGAAGATATTAGCGAAAAGAAAGCAATGATTGCAGCACTTGTAAAAGCCAAGGAAAAAGCTGAAGAGAGTGATCGTCTTCAAACTGCTTTCCTAACAAATATGAGTCACGAAATCAGAACGCCACTCAATGGAATCCTTGGTTTTGCGAGTCTTTTGACAGAAGGAAATAAAACAAATGATGAGGTTAAGCATCATTCAAGTTTGATTTTGAAAAGTGGAAAGCGACTCCTCGAACTGTTTAATAATATTATTCATATCAGCAAAATTGAAGCCGGAGCTGAAGATATTCTCGATGAACCTTTCAGTCCTGCTTTACTCATCAAGGACGCCAACGAACAGTTTTCGGCAATTGCAAACAGCAGAAATATCAGTTTAATTTCAAATATTCCGAATGAAGTCAGAGATATCAAAATCAAATCCGATGTTTCCAAGTTGCATCAGGTGCTTGGAAACCTTATCAGCAATGCCATTAAATTTACACAACAAGGTTTCGTTGAAACAGGGGTTTACGTTAAAGCTGCAAAAGTGTTTTTCTACGTAAAAGATACTGGTAAAGGTATCCCTGAAGAACATCAGAAAAAGATTTTCGAGCGGTTTTATCAGGTAGATAATTCGTATGCAAGAGGTCATGAAGGTGCTGGATTGGGTCTTTCATTGTGCAAAGGCATTGTCGAAAGATTAGGTGGAGAGATTTTTGTTGAAACGGAAACAGGTAAAGGTTCTACTTTTATATTCACCATTCCATTAATTCCTGTTGAATCATTGCCGGACTTAAATGAAAAAGCTTTGGAAAATAAAGGTCAGTCTTCAAAAATTCTTATTGCTGATGATGACCCTGCAAGTCTTTCAATTATGCAAATGATGCTTAATAAGCATGGTTATGAAGTACTTGCTTCACGTAATGGCCTGGAAGCTGTTGAACTTTTTCGACAGAATCCTGAAATAGTCCTTTTATTGCTGGACATCAAAATGCCGGGTCTGGATGGGTTTAAAACACTTGAGCAAATCAGAGCCATTGCGCCTGAAATATCTGCAATTGCTGTAACAGCACATGCACTCACAGGTGATTCTTCGCGCATCATTTCAACCGGCTTTGATGATTATATCGCAAAACCATTTATGAAAAGAGAAGTGCTGGCTAAGATCGAAAAACAGCTTTCTATCAGTCTCAATAAGGATTAGCGGAAAGCCTTTTAGAAAACCATTACTGGATTTCGTTCGTTATTTTGCGGAATAGTGGTATAACAGCTTGTTCCTGAGTTGTTTCAACTAAAAATTAATTTGATGATATCACGGACGATGATTATCATTACAGCGATTGAATAAATGAGTTTGACAAGGGTGCCAGCCAAAAATCCTATGAATGAGCCAATCGCCGCCCTCAAAGCAAGGTCGCCGCGTGTACCGGCAAGTGTTTCTCCTAACCATGCCCCGATAAAAGGTCCAAGCAAAATTCCCAACAGTCCGAACGGGCCGATAACAATGCCTGTAAATGGCAAAATAAATACGCTCACAATAAGGCCAATAGTACTGCCAACTACACCTGCCCTGCTTCCTCCAAACTTTTTTGTTCCATAAATCGGAACATAATAATCAAGCAGGGTTATACCCAACGCCAATACCCCAAAAGTAAAATAAAACGATTCGGAATAGTATATTTTGTCAGTTAAACTGATCAAAATCAGTGAAATGAAACTTATTGGCGGACTTGGTAATCCGGGTATAACTGCACCCACAATTCCAATGAGTGCAAGCAGGATTCCAAAGCTGATTAAAAAAAAATCCATATCAAAATGTTGAACCAATGCACGAATTTATTAAAATTGTCGTTTAAATGAAATTCAAACCATAAATTTGAACAAGTTTTAGAAAAATAATGAGCGAAAACATGCTGAAAGATAAAGTAATTGTAATAACCGGAGCTTCCAGCGGAATTGGTGAAGCCACTGCACTTTTACTAGCTGAGCAGGGCGTAAAGCTTGCATTGATGGCACGCAGGGATGACCGCATGCAGCTACTTGCTGAAAAGGTAAAAGCCCTTGGTTCCGAAGCGATGGTCATAAAAGTTGATATCGCTGTGAGAGATAAGGTGGCAGAGGCTTTCAAAAAGGTTTTTGATCATTGGGGCAGGGTTGATGTGTTGGTTAACAACGCCGGACTGATGCCGGTTTCATACCTCGACAAACTGAAAATTGATGAATGGGATCGCATGATTGATGTCAATCTGAAAGGACTTCTTTATTGCATTGCTGGTGTTTTGCCTGGCATGAAGTCTCAGGGTGGAGGTCATATCGTAAATATTTCTTCTGTTGCCGGACGTAGAGTTTGGCCTGGTTTTGCTGTTTACAATGCCACAAAATTTGGAGTCACAGCATTATCTGAGGCCATGCGAATGGAACTGACTCCAACAATGAACATAAAAGTTACTGTGGTAGAGCCGGGAGCAGTAGCAACTGAACTTACCACTACCATCACAGATCAGGATATTCTTGAAGGATTCTCAAAACGTACTGGAATGATGCCACTTCAAGCAGATGATATTGCACGGGCAATAAAATATGCGATTACACAGCCCGATAACGTTAACGTAAGCGAGGTGCTCGTGATGCCACGCACCCAAATGTGAGTATTTCCGAGGGGGGATATTCACGCCCTGCGGATTCGTGTCTCTATTGAGATTTCGAATCCGCTTTTTTTATTCCAAATATCCTGAATTAATTCCAATTCATTCCAAAACAACTCTTTAACATTTATTACGAAATATTTCGTATATTTATCTTGACAAACGAAAAAGTATCATCTATTTTTGCTACGAAATTCTTCGTATGATATGAATAACAAAATTAAACCTACCGAATCGGAGCTCGAGATTCTTCAGCTTATCTGGAAGCATGGTCCTTCAACAGTAAGGCAGATTAATGAATTTATGAATGAAAACAGGGTGGTCGGATATACTACAAGCCTCAAATTACTTCAGATAATGACACAAAAAGGCATTGTAAGAGCTGATAAAACAGACCGCAGCCATGTTTATTCTGCATTGTTGAAGGAAGATGAAACGCAGCAACAACTTGTTGATCAGCTTTTGCAGGCTGCTTTCGGTGGCTCGGCAAAAAAGCTCGTGATGCAGGCTTTGGGAAATAAAAAAACGAGTCAGGCTGAGCTCGAAGAAATAAAACTTTTAATCGAAAGACTGGAAGGAGGTGAGGCATGAAAGCAATATTGCTTGCGTTTTCGGATGAAATGCTCACCGCGATTGGTTTCAGCTTGCTGCACTCGCTCTGGCAAGCTGCTTTGGTTGCGTTGATTGTGCTTGGACTGCTCCGATTGTTTCAAAACGGTTCTGCCACGAGTCGCTATTTTATTGGTTTTACCGGTATGGCAGCAATGGCATTGCTTCCGGTGATTACTTTTATCAGTATTTATCAGCCTTCAGAAAATATCATCCTCTCAGATGGAGCACAAGATACTGCAACACTTGCCAATATAATGTTTGTTCTTGCCGATTCACAACTTGGAATAGAAACTATTTTCGATAAAATTGCTGCTTTACTAACCTTGCTTGCACCAAAGGTCTTTTGGTTTTGGATTATAGGTATGTCATTGATGGCGACTCGCATGTCGGGTGGATATTTTTTAACTTATAGATTAAAAAATTCAGGATTGCTGCCTGTTGAAACTGATTGGGAAGTGCGTCTTCAAAAGCTTGCTTTAGTGATGGGTATCCATAAGAAAATAAAGCTATTTGAATCTGCAAAAGTTGATATTCCAATGGTGATAGGATTTCTTAAACCTGTCATTCTTATCCCTGTAGGAACCATTTCAAGGATTCCATTCGATCAGCTTGAAATGATCCTTGCGCATGAACTGGCTCACATCAAGCGCGCTGATTTTCTTGTCAATCTGCTTCAGTCTGTTGTTGAAACCATCATGTTTTTCAACCCATTTATATGGTGGGTTTCTACCATTATCCGACAGGAGCGCGAAAATATCTGCGATGATCTCGCGTTGCAAACAACAGGTAAGCATATTTCGCTGGCAAAGGCACTTGCGACATTATCTTCAGGTCAGACAGAAAATACACATCTTAATACAGTTGTTTACTTCAATAAATTTAATACCATGAAACGCATCGAAAGATTGTTCAAAAACCCAAAGTTAAAGCCGTCTCCAACCGAGAGAATGGCTGTTGTTGCTTTTTCGCTTGCATTGATAATGCTGGTTTCTGCCTCAGGTATCCTGACAGGATCAAACAGTGAAAGCAGTTATGACACCGAAAGTGCTGAATTGTTAGCTCATTTGCCATTGGTTGGAATTCTTCCTTCCGGAATGAATCAACCTGAATCCAGCCAGGATACAATAAAAAAGAAGAAAACGATTGAGGTAGAAGTAAAAGACGGCAAAACTACAAGAATGGTAATTGATGGTGAAGAAGTTCCGGAAGAAGAGCTGCAGTCAAAAGGTTTCAATTGGCAGGACAAAGACACTACAATCACCAAAAAAATCATTGTAAACCGACCTGGTAAAAAATATGAAACAATGATTATTGAAACGGACGCCATTGAATTTGCAATGGATAATGAAGATGAAACTAACCTCAAACATGGTGAGAGTCAAAAGAAAGTCATCAGGATGAAAAGCATGAAAACCGGTGATAATGATTCTTTGACTTATGTGATTGAAGCTATGGAGATGCCTTCAGACTCTGATTTTTTTGCTGGGAAGCGATTCAAAATGATGAACATACCTAAGGGAGAAGAAATGATTTTCTTTGATACTGATGCTTTTGACGGCAAAGAATTTTCTTTTGACTTTGATTATAATTTCGATTCTGACAGCATCAGGGTGATCGTAAATAAAAACCGTGAAAAGGTGATGCGGCATGACGATTTTGTAAGACAAATGGAAAAAAGCAGCCTAAAGATGTCAAAGCAGGCTGAGGAACTTTCAAAGCAGGCTGATAAGTTGCGGCAGGAGGCTTCTAAGCTTGACGTGAAAGATAAAAATTCGGAAATAAAAATGGAAGCGCTGAGAAGACAGGCCGAAGAAATGGAAAAAATTGCCAGAGAACTACAGCGAGAATCAATGGAATTACCGGAAACACCGCCATTTCCAGGAGAAACAGAAAGACATATTAGAATGCGGGTTCCGGATCAGCGATTCAGTGAAGGAAAGGCAGAATCACTCGTGCGGCAGCATCATCAGCTTCTCAGACAAGAAATGGTGCGGGATGGTATTGCCAATAACAGGTCAACAATAATTCTTAGCAAAAAGCAACTTATCATTGATGATAAGGTCGCTGACAAGAAAGACCAACGGCTTTACCTACAGCGGTTTGAGCAAATAAGCGGACGTAAAATAGAATCGGACGAAGCTGTAAGAATCAAATAATTGAAGGATTTACATGATGGAAGACCGGGATTTTGAAAAAAATTCCGGTTTTTTTCATCGCTGACTAAACTTTTGGAGTTGAAATGCATCCAATCAACAAACTTAAAAACATTGTTCTATGAAAAAACGCAGGAATCTATTTTTAATGGGATTGCTTTTTGTTGGATTGACATTCAATCAGGCATGCAATAAAACCGAAACAGTTTCCAACGATGAAACTGAAACCGTTGAAACCAAAAGCGAAGCATTTGCAGAAGCTGTTTTCGATGAAATACAGGAAATTTCTGATCAGGCATGGCAAAGAGGAGCCTCAGGTCTCAAAGCAGGCTTTGAAGACGGATCACGGCTGGGCGATTGTGTTACAATAACGATCGATACGATTTCGGTTCCACGTGTTATGACCATTGATTTCGGTGAGGTAAACTGTCTTTGCGACGATGGAAAATACCGCAGAGGACAAATCATCGTCACCTTCACCGGAAGATTTCGCAGGCCGGGCGCCATTATCACGCATACCTTCCAGAATTTTTATGTGAACGACAACCATGTTCAGGGAACAAAAGTCAAGACGAATCTTGGCTTCAATGCGGATGGGTTTATGCAGTTTCGCAATGTAGTGGCCGGAAGCATCACGATGATCAGCAATGGCAACGTGATCAGCTGGAATTCTGACAGAACACGTACATGGATCGAAGGTTTTCAGACACCAAGATGGATGGATGATGTTTATCTGATTGAAGGCACTTCCTCGGTCAGTTCTACTAATGGACGAAGCGTTTCCCGCCTCATTACAAATCCCTTACGTCGTGAACTTAGTTGCAGGCATTTCGTGAGTGGCACAGTGCAGATTACACCTGCTGAAGCACCTCAGCGAATTCTTGACTACGGCGATGGCACATGTGATAATATAGCTACGGTAACGATCGGCGATCGGATTATAACCATAACACTTCCATAAAATACAACCACTGCCAAAACATTTTTGCAGTTTTTGCAGCACTTTGTTACTTTTGGATGTATGGAATCAGAAAAATCAGAGCAATATCCTGTTGGCCGGGCGCAAAAGAAAGCGTTCTTTGAAAAGTTGGTAAGTGATTACAGCAGGCTGCTTTATGCTCAGGTCAGAAGCATTGTTTTGAACCATGATGATGCTGACGATGTGTTGCAAAACACCTTTGTGAAAGCATGGAACAAGCTGGATAGTTTTAATGGAGAAGCAGCCGTTTCAACTTGGCTCTACCGGATTGCAACAAATGAGGCATTACAACATCTGCGTCGCGCAAAATGGCGCAGATTGCTCTATCTGAAGGTGGAAAAAGCGCCTGAATCGGTGAGTATGGCTGTAAGTCCTGACATGGCTTCCGAAAAACTGATGCAGGCGATGAAACTTCTCACCGCACATCAAAGAGCAATATTTGGAATGCGTTATTTCAACGAAACACCGTATTTTGAGATTGCTGAAGCACTTCAAATAAGCGTAAGCAGTGCCAAAGCCACTTACCATCAATCCGTCAAAAAAATGGAAAAATACCTTAATCAAATCGCTGAATAAAATGAATAAAGATACAGAACAACTCAAAGGCAAAAAAGCTGATGCATTTTCAGATGTTCCTGAAGGGTATTTTCAGCAACTTCAAGCCAATGTTAGCCGCAGAATTTCTGATGATGAATTGCATCATCAAAAGAGGGACTTATTTCCACGTGCTATTGCTGCTGCTTTTTTGATTTTGCTTGCGACAGGAACTTTCCTGCTCTTTATCATTCAACCGGTTGATAAAACAGAAACAGCACGATTGACAGACAGTACAATTTTGCAGAAATCAGGTATTGCACTCAATTCAGCCATCAACGAAAAAGAACAGGAAATCAATATTGATTTGCCCGAAATTTATCTGAAAAACCAGTTACTGCAAACAAATCTGAACGACAGCACTTTGTTTCAGGACATCTCGATTGAAGAAATGATGTCATATCTAATTGAAAAAGAAGAATTTGAATTTTAAGCCATGAAAACAAAATTATTAGTTTTAGCCACAATCGCAATCTTAGTACTAAGTGCAAGTTTTGCAAATGCGCAGCAACGAAGGCCTCAGGCACCAGAAGGCAAAAGGATTGAAGCTGTGAAAGTTGCCTTTTTCACCCGGCAGATGAAACTCACACCTGATGAGGCAAAAGTCTTCTGGCCTTTGTATGATCAGTATCAGATGGCACTTGAAGAGCAAAAACACGAGCGCCGCCAAAAGCAGGAAGATGTGCGCGAAAGGCTGGAAGATTTGTCGGACGAGCAAATCAATCTGATTATCGACAGCCGCCTATCTCAGGCTGAAATTGCCTTTAACGCACGCAAAACTTTTATTAACGCCATCAGAAAAGAGCTTTCTCCTGCAAAAGCTGCTTTGTTTTTTAGGGCGGAAGAGCAGTTCCAAAGGGAATTGATAGAAAGGGTGAATAAAAATCGTGATAACCGAACGATGCCACCCCGATAGTATCATTTGAAGCAATTACTATGAAACGGAGGCTTTGGTCTCCGTTTTTTGTTTTACTAAAAGCGGTATTAACGACAGATAATTTTTAGAAAATTCCCGGATAATCATCATTTTCAGTCGAATCCGTTCTTGATCGCAGCGTTAGCGCATGTATCACAGGCAAAAGATTTGCCAACCGCTGTCCCCAATGTTCATCAAAAAGCACTTTACATTCGTGGATGGCATTTTCACGGGCTGCAAGCGAAGGCTTTTTGAAGAGCAAAACAAAATCTTTCATGTCTTGATACACATCGGCAAAATGTTCGGAAATGCTGCCTTTAATCAGCGTTTGTTCGCCGTAATCATTTTCAGCGGCATAAGAAAACTCGTCATCGCTGCCAAGAACATCTCTCAGTGAACTGAAAATGCCATCCCATTGTTCCTGAGTCACATATCTCTCATAGGTTTCCGGATGCTGCGGTTCAATATCGGTAATCAGGCTGCCGCGCAGATAAAGCAATGGCACAAGCGAGCGCATCGACCGGAAAAGATCATCACTGGAATGAGCATCTGCATTCTCAATAAAACTGCAGTATTCACCTGCAATGGTAACCATTTCCAGCACATTGCGCGAGAGGGTAGGGTCTTGTTGTGTCATATGTTTGTTTGATAAACCGAATGAAATGAACTAAATTTGTATGGAAAAACCCACTTTTTAAGGCAGCAAAATTAAGCAAAGGAATTGTTTTGAGGAAAGGATTATCATGAAAGACCAAAACTACAAAATCAGACTTATTGAACATTGTACCGGACTTCAGGAACAGGCGCTTACCAATATCAGAAAGGTGATGGAGGAAGTGGAGGAGGAGGTAGCTGGCTATGGACCGCCCAAAGATAGGTATGATGGTTTTCGCAATCAACAGGCGCGCCGAAGAAATCTATATGCTAAACAGATGGAGCAGGCGGCAGTGAATCTGCAGATGCTCAGGGGAATTGATCTCAACAGAAATTATGATGAAGTTGCGTTTGGTGCACTGGTATTGACGGATGCAACACCCTTTCTGGTGGCTGTTGGTCTTGGCCTGATTCGTTTTGAGGAGGAAGATGTGGCTGTGGTTTCTGTTGTGGTGCCGGTTTATCATGCCATGAAAGGCAGGAAAACCGGTGAAAGCTTTAGTTTTAATCAAAAAAACTACAGGATTTTGGGAATTTTGTGAAGTTTATAAAGTTTGGACTAAAACTTATTTCGTTGTGCAAAGGATTGGTCTAATTTATTCTGAATGCATTATCTCTTTGTTCAATACTGTCCTCCGACATTTGTCGTTGTTGGGTAACTTTGTGATATAGCTATTGCGCATAGAGCCGCCAAGCTTTTTACGACTTTGAATGCCGTATGTTTTCCTCTGTCAAATGTCAGACTGTGCATCGGCTTATCCCATCTGATTTGACTGTTTCCAAAGTGGATATGCCTTTTGTTAAAGCTGTCATTTCAATCATAATCCCGATAATTTCTATCGACTTAAAGCAGATTATGAAAAACTGTTCCCGCTATTGGACTTTCAATATAATTGCAACGATCGCAATCCTTTGCAAAATTCTTTTAATAAATACTTTGAATGTCTGCCTTTGGTATTCATAGCCAGTAACGCTTCAGTGTGGCTGAATATGAACACACTGCCCATTAATGGGCAATTTTGCTCTTCGGCTAATGACGTAATGTATTGTATTACTGTATTTTGACATTTGTGGTATGGCAATTGCCAAAGAGGGCGAAAATGAAAAAATAATGGACAGGGTACTATCAAAAGAGGCAATCCGAAAAAAAAGACGAAGAATCTGGATCAGGGTATTTATTGTTCTGTTTTTACTGGTTGCTGGAGCTGTTGTTGGATTTAATAGCCTCAGTCCGAAAGTTAGGCTTCAAAATGTGTTGCTGAGCGTGGCTGATAAGGGAATCGTTGAAAATTCCTTTATCACCAATGGATTGGTTGAACCCTATTATATGGAATTGCTGGTAGCTTCGTTTTCTGCCAATATTCTTGAAATCAAGTTTGTTCCTGGTGATAAGGTTACACCATCCGATACCATCTTCATTCCGGATATCTCAGATTTGCTGAATGAGAAACAAGATATTGAGAATGAAATTGCATTAAAAGAGAACCGAATTAAACGAAGTCAGGAGGAACTTCAAAAAAGCCGGATTCAACTTAGAAGTGAGCTGAAAATGGATTCCATTCAAATCGGACACCTTAAATCGGCGGTGGAGCGTGAAGAACACCTTTATAAGATAGGAGGTGGCTCCCAACAGAAAGTTGAACAGGTTAGAATTGAATATCAACTGGCAAGCATAAAAATAGAAGGGCAATTAAATGATTTTGAATCATTTAAACGACTTCAAAAACTTGATCTGGAATCCATGGAAATAGAACTTAAGTTGAAATACCAGGAGCGCGAAAAGATAATTGCACGTATTAAAAAAGCCTACGTACAGCCAAAAATCGATGGAATTATTACATCGATGTTGGTCGAGCCAGGCCAGCATGTTGCTGAGGGTCAGACCTTGGCTAAAGTATCCGATGTTCAACGTTTTAAGGTGGTTGGCACTATTTCGTCGCGATATGCCGACAGAATTTTTCTCGGCCAGGACGCCATGATATTGGTAAATGACAGCTTGCTAAAAGGTCAGTTGTCAGCCATTTCGCCGTCTGTTGATCAGGGCACCATCAATTTTACCGTCGATTTGAATGATCCTTCCAAACCTGTTTTGCGTTCTAAATTGCAGGTTGAGGTCAGGTTGATTACTTCATTTACGCCTAAAACGATCCGTATTGCCAATGGCGACTATTATTTCGGTTCTGGAAATGCTGAACTCTTTGTTCGAAATGGTGATAAACTTGAAAAGAGGAAGGTGAAATTTGGCGGCGCCAGTTTCGATTTTGTAGAGGTCGTTTCAGGAATCAATGAAGGTGAGACCGTTGTGATCAGCAATTCATTCAATGAGCAATACAAACGATACAACACTTTGAAATGTACAAACTAAGTTTCATCCTATCATGTTTTATTTTGGGAACAGCCCTAACACATACCCTTAAGGCACAGGTGTATTTAACTTTTGATGAGGTGGTCAATATTTCGAGATGCGAAAACCTGAGTGCACGCAAAGCTTACGTAGAAAAGAAAAATGCCTATTGGAATTATCAGATTCACAAATCGAATTTACGCCCACAATTGACTTTGGATACGCGAATTGCTGACTTTACCAAAGGAGTCACCCCGATTACCCAAAATGATGGAAGCATTGCTATTGTTTCAATCGACCAAAATTCATCCAATGCCAACCTTACACTTCTTCAACCAATTCCACTTTTAGGTGCAGAAGTTTTTATGAATTCTAACTTGTTTAGGTTTGACAACTTTAGTGTGGTTGATCATTCGTATAGCTCCCAGCCAATAGAGGTTGGTTTTCAAATGCCTGTGCTCCAGTTTAACCAACTTAAGTGGGACAAACGAATAAAACCTTTTGAATATCTGGAGTCGAAAAAGGAATATGATCGCAAGTTGGAACAATCAGCGTATCAGGCGGTTGCGATGTTTTTTCAAAACATCATTGATCGCAACGAATGGACGATGGCCAACTCCAATATGGAACAAAACACCGAGTTGTACCGCATCTCGGAAGAACGCTTCAAAAGCGGATACATTTCGCAGGATGAACTTCTTCAGGTAAAACTCATGATGGTGAACGCGCGCAAAAACCTGAAAGCAGCTCAGGTAAGCATGGAAAATTCAGCATTATTACTTTTAACGCATCTTTCACTAACCGAAATCACCGATTTTTATCCTGTTGTTCCAACTTCTATCCCTGAGGTTACAATAAGCTCGCATAAGGCCATCGAATACGCGCTTGAATACAATCCCGAAAGTATTGCTTTTAAGCGAAGACTTTTGGAGGCCGATCAGGAACTGGCAAAGGCAAAAGGCGCAACCGGAATCATTGGAGATGTATTTGCAACGGTGGGCTATGGGTCCGATTTTGATGATCTACCCAATTGGAATCGCGAGATGAATCAACATGCTACCCTAAAGATTGGCTTTTCGATTCCAATTATCGATTGGGGAAGGACGACTGCCGCCCGAAAACAGGCTTCTATGAAGAAAGAATTGGAAGAAACCTCCGTGTTACAGGAACGAATAAACTTTGAAAAAGAAATCATTAGTTTGGTAAATGTAGTGCAAATGTTGAAGGAAAATATGGCCATTGTGCAGGAGGCTGAAAGCATTTCCAAACAACGCTATGAAATTGCTTATAATCGTTACCTTGTTGACGATTTGAGCGTGCTCGAACTGAATATGGCCCAAAATGAAAAGGATTACGCCAGCCGTGATCTGTTGTCTTCACTCGCTAGTTTCTGGATAAATTATCACCGCTTGCGCATGATCACCCTATTTGATTTTATCGGGCAAAAGGCATTGATAACCCAAAATGAAAACTAATATCTCAAAACAAATTTTTATGATACAACTCCAAAACATTCAAAAAATTTATCAAACACGCGACATCGAAACCATTGCTTTGGATCAGGTAAATTTGCGTGTCGAAAAAGGTGAGTTTGTCTCGGTCATGGGACCCTCTGGCTGCGGAAAAAGCACTTTACTGAATATCATAGGGCTTCTCGACAAACCTACTGACGGCTTTGTGCAAATCGACAACATGCTGATAAATAAGCAAAAGGACAAAAAGTTGGCCAGTATCCGTAATGAAAAAGTTGGCTTTATTTTTCAACGATTTCATTTGATCAATTCGTTAAATGTAATTGACAATGTTGAATTGCCACTTTTGTACCGTAAACTTTCTTCATCCGAAAGGCGCAAATTGGCACAGGAAAATCTGGAACGAGTTGGCTTGTCGCACAGGATGAAACATTTCCCATCAGAGTTGTCGGGCGGCCAGTCACAGCGCGTGGCCATTGCCCGGGCCATTGCTGGCAATCCGGGTATTTTATTGGCTGATGAACCTACTGGAAACCTGGATTCACAGATGGGGCACGAAATAATGGAAATCCTTCATCAACTGAATAAGGTTGGCGAAATGACCATTGTGATGGTAACCCATGATGAGAATCTGGCCCGGCAAACCAACCGGATCATTCGTTTCTTTGATGGTCGTCAGGTTAATTAAAAAATTGAAAGTATGTGGAAGACAAGTTTTATACAGTTTTTTAAGATCATCCGCCAGAATAAATTCTTCACATTTTTGAATTTATTTGGTGTCAGCATCACCATTATGATCGTTTTGATTGCAGCCATTAAAATAGAAAGTACGATAAAGCCGGGTGGTCCTGAACGAAACAACGATAGGATGTTGTTTGTCAATAATGAGGTATTGAGTGCCGAAAACCACATGGCAATGGGAGGCATTAGCCTGATTAAGATCGAAGAATATTTTTCTAAGATGACAAGTCCAAAAGCAATTGCCTTTGGTAATGAAACTCCCTGGAGCTATTTTGGAGAGCAGGGTGTTGAAGAATTTTCAGTGAAAAATGTGAATGCAGAATGGTGGCAGGTATTTGATTTTGAGTTTTTAGAAGGCAGGCCTTTTGGAACTTGGGAAGTGGAACAATCAAGTAATGTACTTGTAATTGATGAAAAAGTACAAAACCGTTTTTTCCCGGATCAAAACACCTTGGGTCAGATGCTGGAAGTTTCGGGCAAGTCATATAAGGTTGTTGGAGTGGTAAAGAGTGTTCCGTCAAACTGCACTTATTCCTTTGCAAATGTATATATGCCCTACACCCTTACGGAAGGCGATGGCAAGGAATTAATGCAAACAGGATCGTTTAGCATGATATTTCTTGGCGCCAGTGAGGCCAATTTGGTTGAAATAAAAGATGAATTTGAAAGTATTCGAAAACGTATCATCCCTTTTTTGGACGAAGGTTATGAGCTGTATTTTGGAGGCCCTGAAAATGCTGTTGATTCCTATTTACGCGATTGGGCAAATCCAAAGCATTATGAAGGAAGCACGGCCCGAAAACTAAAAATTCTGGGAAGGTTTTTTTTGGTGATGCTGCTTCCGGCACTAAACCTGATCAGCATTCAGCTTATTCGTATCCATGAGCGTTCAGAAGAAATAGGGGTTCGCAAAGCCTTTGGTGCCACCCGTTCGGGATTGATCAAGCAAATTTTGTATGAAAACACTTTGCTCACTTTCATCGGTGCATTGTTGGGATTGTTACTTGCCTTGATCGTGGTGTATGGATTTCATGATTTGGTAATCAAAACCCTGTTCAACGATTTTGGTGAAGGGGTAAGTCTGAGTATTAATTTTATTTTGTTTATTATTTGTTTGGTGGCTTCGTTGGCATTGAGCCTTATTTCAGGGATCATCCCAGCCATAAAGATGTCGCGTCTGGAACCTGTTGAAGTATTGAATGGAGGCAAGCTATGATTAAGCACAGTTTTAAGCTCATCTGGAATCAGAAAAGAAAGAATGCCTATATTATCCTTGAACTCTTCTTGCTTTTCATTGTATTACTGACAGGCTCCATTTATCTGATCGAAAAATACGAATTATACACTGGCGGTGTAGGGGCAAACATTGAAGATACCTTTTTCATGGGTTTGATGAAAAAAGATTTTCAAAGAGGTGATTATGCTGTAGTATTGAAAAATATGCACCGCGAACTCGAATCGTTGCCTGATGTAAAAAAGGTTTCGTACTCCTATCAATCCATTCCCTACATTTGGTCGATGAGTAGTTCTTCAATGAATTACGACAGCAACTACATTACCTCGGTAGTTCGTGCAGTTGACGAAAACTTTGCTAATGTTTTTGATTTAAAGATCATAGCCGGAAGTTGGCTCGAAGATGATTATCTTGGCGCAAACCCACCAATTGTAGTTGATGTTCAGGTGGCCAATAAGCTGTTTGGGACTACTGAAAATGCAATTGGCAAAACTGTAACTTTCAATGGCGACAAACAGGTTGTAGGTGTGTTTCAAATGTTAAAACGCAATGAATACGAAGAAAACTACCCGGCTTGCTTTATGCCAATAAATACGAAATCGGTCTACGGTATTGATATTGTACTCAAGTATAAGCAGAATACAACTCCCAACCCATCTCAGTTGGCCCAGATTGTTCATTCCTATTTCGATAAAAATGATTTCGCCATTCGATATGTTTCAACACTGGAGGCAAAAAAGGCCCAGGTGAATGCTGCGACACATATTGAAATTGTAATGGTAAGTATTTTTGCTGTATTTCTTGTGATTAATATTGTCCTTGGCATGATTGGTATTTTTGGGTATAACGTAAAAGTCAGGAAATCGGAATTGGGTCTCAGAAGAGCAGTGGGATCTTCGGCCTTCAATATTTATTTACTCCTCATGCTCGAATCCTGGGCTCTCACTTTGATGGCGCTAATTCCAGCTATACTATTGATGATTCAGGTTCCATTACTTGATTTATATCCGGTTGATACTTATCTGTTTACTAAAAGTTTAGGGCTTAGTATTGTATTGATCTTTCTTTTAGTCAGTATCAGCGTATATTATCCTGCCTACTTAGCTTCGAAAATGCAAACCGCAGAAAGTTTACAAGAAGAGTGACGGGATTGAATTTTTATTAATTTAGCATGAATATATGAGTGTACTTGTAATAGACGATGATATAGCCGTTTGTGCTTCATTAAGGCTGCTTTTAAAACAAGCTGGCTACGAAGTACACACTTCCACAACACCTGAGGAAGCGTTGCAATGGGTGCGACACAATACGCCCTCACTTATTTTGATGGACATGAACTATTCCATCGAGACATCAGGCCGGGAGGGCTTGGAGTTGCTGCAAAAGGTGCGGATTTTTCACCCATTGGTACCCATTATCCTTATTACCGGATGGGCCAGTATTTCGTTGGCAGTAGAAGGCATTAAGAAAGGAGCTTCAGATTTTGTGAGTAAACCATGGGACAATGAAGCACTGCTACAGTCGGTTAAAAGCAATCTTCAATGGGCAAAAATTAACCATGAACCCACTACTTCCACACGAAAAGAACTTGATCAGTACTTTAACCTCGGTGCTATTGTAGGTGAGCACGAATCCCTGATGGAAGTTTTGTCTGTTTCAGTTAGGATTGCGCCCAGCCAGGCCACTGTGTTGATTACAGGCGAGAGTGGAACGGGAAAAGAATTAATTGCTGAAGCCATACACTTAAACAGTAAACGAAAGAACAATCCATTTGTTAAGGTCAATCTGGGTGGGATTTCTGAATCGCTTTTCGAGAGTGAAATGTTTGGACATAAAAAAGGTGCTTTCACCGATGCTATTTCAGATCGTGTTGGTCGCTTCCAAATGGCCGAAGGAGGCACCATTTTTCTGGATGAGATTGCCGAACTATCCATGTCATCGCAGGTGAAATTGTTGCGGGTTCTACAGGAGCGCACCTTTGATGTGCTTGGAGAAAGTAAGTCGCTAAAAGCTGATGTTCGAGTGATCTGCGCAACCAACCGCAATCTTGCAGAGATGGTCAGGGCAGGGACCTTTCGTGAAGATCTGTATTATAGAATCAACCTGATTCACATTCACTTACCGAGCCTCCGACAACGTCCCAGTGATATTCCTCTGCTGGCAGCAAGTTTTATTCAGCATGTTTGCAACTCCAACCAACTTCAACCAAAGCAGCTTTCAAAGGACGCTATTAGTTATTTAAAAAAACTACCTTTTGCGGGGAATATCAGAGAACTTAAAAACCTGATGGAGCGCTGTGTATTAATGTCACAAGATGTGTTGATAAGTGAGGAGAATCTGGTTCGCTACTCAGAAAATATTTCAGCCATGGTTGACCCATTAAAAACACCTGGAATCGTAACACTTGATCAGGTTGAAAAGGATACCATTCTAAAAACTATGGAACTATATAATGGAAATGTCTCACGGGTGGCTCATGTACTGGGACTGAGTCGTGGAGCGCTTTACCGACGGTTTGAAAAACACAAGATACCCTATGAGCATTAGATGGAAATTTATTCTTTGGGGCTTGTTATTTTATATATCCACTGGCTTTATCCTGATTATGCTGCTGGATATAAACCGCTGGTATTTTGTGGCTGGCGAGGCGTTTTTATTGCTTTCATTAATCTTGTTTATTCTGCTTTACAATCAATTGGTTAAACCCATCGCTACCATCAGTTCTGCCTTAAATTTACTCAAAGAAAAGGATTTCAGCATCCGGTTGTCAAAGGTTAAGCAAAAAGAGATCGACCAGCTGGTGGAGGTATACAACAAGATGTCGGAGCAACTACACCATGAGCGTGTGGAGCATGAAGAAAAAAACCTTTTTCTGGGACTATTAATCGATGCATCACCGGCAGCTATCTTAGTCCTAAATGCACAATACGAAATACTTAGGTATAATCCTGCTGCCCGTAACTTGTTCGATTTGAATCAAAACACCCAGCTGCCGATTCGTTTTTCGCAGTTGCCACCCCCCTGGCCCGAAAAATTAATGAACCTTCATCCAGGTCAGGTAATCATTGTAAGGATTAATGGTGCAAAACAGTTCAAAGCCAGTTGCAGTTCTTTTATGGACAAAGGTTTTGCCCGCCCTTTTGTGTTAATTGAAGAAATGACCCGTGAGTTGATTCGTGCTGAACGTCAATCGTACGAAAAAGTGATCCGAATGATGTCGCATGAGGTAAACAATTCGGTGGGAGCAGTGAATTCTGTTATGCAATCCGTATTATCCTTGTCAGGCCAGTTCGAGCAAAACATACGTGAAGAGGTGTCGCATGCCTTGCGGGTTTCAATAGACAGGAATACCGGTCTCAACCGCTTTATGGCAAATTTTGCAGATGTGGTGAAACTGCCCATGCCTCAATTTCAAGCAATAGATATGTCAGTGGTTATTGGAAAAATGATTGACTTATTTCAAACAGAATTGATTGCACATCAAATAAAGGTAGAATCGGAATTAAGTATCTGCTCCATCAAGGCCGATCCCATTCAAATGGAGCAAGTGCTGGTGAACATCATAAAAAACAGTATCGAGGCTATTGGTACTAATGGAGTGATTGGTTTCCGAATACAAACCAAACCTCATTTATCCGTTTTCATCACCGACACAGGTAAGGGATTTTCTGAGGAAACCAATGAGAAACTATTTACCCCATTTTTCTCAACGAAAAAAACTGGACAGGGTATCGGACTGACCTTAGTCCGTGAGATACTGTTAAATCATGATTTCCAGTTTAATCTTCGCCGTACTCAGGATCAACTGACGGAGTTCATGATACAGTTTGAGTAGGATGGTTTTTCGGGATTTTATCTATTTAAGCTTTTAAATAACCGTAATGGACTTATTTTAAATTAGTTATCAGATAAACCAACTGGTTTTACAAGCAGCCAAAAGATAACCTCTTTAATTAAATGAACGAGTTGGCCACTAATCGGTATTACATCTTCATAACCATGGGTGTAGAGCATGTGTGAAGGGAGGCTTTTTTCGCTTACCAATTCACCAAAAAAATGAGATAATAGCTTTGTTGTTGTTCATATAGGGCGAGCATAAAGCGGCACTTTCTGCAATCTCATGCATAGATGTTTTCATCGCTTCTTTTATTGCTACTAATGGTCAACGGCATGTTCAAAAGGTTGTAGGTGATCAGAATATCAGCAAGTCGTGATTATTGCACGATGGGTTTTAACCCAATTTTATGATAGATAAACCAGTATATTTTTTCATTCACCAAAGCGTCGACTCGCCGTTAGCGCTGGTTCTCACACCCGTCTTGGTGCAATGTTAAAGCCGGATTTTAGTTTTGGTGGTCAACATGAACCTTTTACAAAAAGTGTGTACTGATGGGTAATTTTAAGATTCTTTTAGCATGAAAACCCATTTACTGCAACGAATTCTTGGTGGACTAGCATTTATCATCGCATTAGTTACCTATCTACTTACGTTGGAACCTACAGCAAGTTTCTGGGATTGTAGTGAGTTTATTGCATGCGCCTACAAATTAGAAGTAGGTCATGCTCCAGGAGCTCCACTGTACATGATATTGGGACGCCTATTCAGCTTTTTGGCGCTTGGCAACACAGAAAATGTAGCAATGGCCATTAATGCTTTATCAGCTGTGGCAAGTGCGTTGACGGTGCTGCTGCTGTTTCATATAATTTACTGGTTTATTCTGAAACTGTCACAAAAAATAAAGCCGGTAAGAAGTTTTGAAAATATTCATTTTACAGCTATAGTAGCCTCATTAATAGGTTCGTTATCCTATGCTTTTACCGATAGCTTCTGGTTTTCAGCTGTGGAGGCCGAGGTTTATGCCACCTCTTCGCTTTTTTCAGCACTTGTATTTTGGTGTATTACAAAGTATGAGCAAGAACAAAAAGGTTGGCCAGAGAACAGGTGGTTGGTGTTGATTTTCTTTTTGCTGGGATTGTCGGTGGGCATTCACTTGTTAAATTTATTGGCGTTACCGGCTATGGCCTTGGTAATCTATTTCAAGCATTATAAACAATCCACGCCAAAACTTCTCATTACAGTCGGACTGTCGGTATTGTTAATTGTGGTTTTTGTTTATGGAATAATTCCTGGAGTAGTAAAAACAGCAGCCTATTTCGATCTGTATTTTGTTAATTCACTGAAGATGCCGGTTTATACTGGAGTTTTGTCTTTCATCCTTTTGCTCGTAACAGGAATATTGCTGTTAATGCACTATTTTAAGAGACATCAAAATTATTTTTTACGCTTTTCGCTTTTACTGTTTTCATTTTGGCTTATAGGATACTCTTCCTTTGCCATTCTGGTTATTCGTTCAGCCGACAATCCCTTTGTTGACATAAACAATGTTGAAAATGTTTTTGGGTTGGTCGACTATCTAAATCGTGAGCAATATGGTCAAAGGCCGTTAGTTTATGGCAACAATTTTAATTCGCCAGTTACAAATTCGAAGAAGCGATTTACTTACAAACTTAACAATCAGACATATTTACAAGATGAACTGAACCCTGAATATGTGTATGATGAAAATACTTTGAGTTTATTTCCTCGCATGGCAAGTATGGAGGCTCGCCATGTTGAGGCGTATAAAAAATGGGTAGAGATAAAGGGACGGAATGTTAGGGTTAGCGGAGTCGATGGAAGCGCAAAAACCATCAATGTACCAACCTTCGCTGATAACTTTAAGTTTTTTATAAAGTATCAGCTTGGCCACATGTACTTCCGGTATTTTATGTGGAACTTTGCAGGAAGACAAAATGATATTCAAGGATATGGCGATAGATTTTTTGGTAATTGGATTTCGGGAATACCACTTCTGGATAATTGGCGCTTAGGCAATCAAAATGAAATTCCTGATGCATTCAGAAACGCAAAAGCACAAAACAAATATTATTTGATTCCTTTACTTATAGGTATATTGGGTATCTATTTTCAGTTCAGGCATGACAAACAGAATTTTTGGATAGCTTTTGCACTTTTTTTATTTACCGGTCCGGCTATTGTTACTTATCTCAATGATGTACCTATCACCCCCCGCGAGCGCGATTATGTACATGTAGGCTCGTTTATGGTTTTCGCAATATGGATGGGTTTGGGGGCTGCTGCTATCTTTCATGCATTGGCAAAGTATTTGAAAAAGCCCTTTGGTAAATGGGTGTTGGCTGGAATACTTATTCTTGTTGTTCCTGGATTAATATGCAATGAAAACTGGGACGACCATGACAGGTCAGGCAGATACGCTGCCCGCGATTTCGGAAAAAATATGCTGAACTCATGCGGGCAAAATGCAATACTTTTTACTTCTGCCGATAACGATACTTATCCCATTTGGTATCTTCAGCAAGTAGAAGATTTTCGATCCGACATACGTCAGGTACTCACTACTTTTTTAGCAATTGATTGGTATGGTCGACAATTGAATAACAATTATATGGGTTGCGGTAGTGTTCCAATTTCTTTTGACGATAAGGAGTTGTTAATGAATACTAACCAATATTTTCCGGTTATGGCCCAAATTGACAGCGCAATAGATGTGAAAGAAATGGTTCAATTTATTAGAAATACTGACAAACGAACCCAGGTACAAACAAAAGCTGGCGAATTTTTAAACTATATTCCGGGGAAAAATCTTTCATTGTCGGTGAATGTGGACAACTTTTTGAATGAGAGTAGCTATTTAGAAATTGAGAGAAGTGATGTGCCTTCAAGAATTCAATTTTCTATCAATAAAAACTATCTGTCGCGTGACGAGCTTTTGGTATTGGATATTTTAGCAAACAACGATTGGAAACGACCTGTTTACACAATTTATTTTCAAATATTTCAGGAAATTGGCTTGGCTGATTATTTACATCGCGAGGGCATGCTTTTTCGTTTGCTGCCCTATAAAAACAATAATGTATTGCATAACAGGAAAAAATTTGCCAATCATCAATACGAGCTAATTACCAATGAGTTTGCCTGGGGAAATGTAAACAATCCGACAGTATTTGTGGATCATACCATAAAGCAAATGATAGAGTCGTTCAGATTTAGACAAATGTTTACCGAACTGGCTGAAGAATTAGTTCAACTGGGGGAAAATGAAAAAGCTGAGAAACTAATTGATTTGGCGCAAGCCACTTTACCGCAAAATCAATTTAAGTTTTGCTATTTCTCGGCCAATATGGCAAAATGTTACTACAAAATGGGGGCAAAGAAAAAGGCTGATGCATTGGTCGAAGATATCTATCAAAGTGCCAGCCAGAATCTGCATTATTACCTTCAAGGAAAAATCATAAACAGATACGAGATGAGCTATGAAGTACAATTGGAGGTGTATCTGATGCAGGAACTTATCAGAATATGCAACGAAAACAATAAACAGTTGCAAGAAAAACTAATTGAAGGTTTTGAACAGTTTTTGTGATTGCAAAGTGTTTTTATAATAAATAATATTTCACTAAACATTTGACGTTAAGGAAGTTTACTTCATTTTTTTTAAATTTTGACAATGAATTAGTTGATCAATAAAGTATCCTTAAACTGAATGTTTGCTGTGTCTGTCAAATTAAATATCTGGGTCGAATCAGCAACCTGTATAAAGCCTTCATTGTGATTAAATTGGTTGTTGCTCAACGAAGAGATTAATAAAATGGCAACAACTCCAAGTTTCCAGACAAGCAGTTCTGGAGCAAAAAGCACACCTAAAAAAGGCAGGAATTGATTTTTATGAACAGCCGATTTTGATGATTTCAATTGCATATGATACATGAGCCTATCCTGGATGGCAGGGTCAGCACAAAAATTTAATTTGTCGTTTTGCAATTGACTGCTTAAATGTTTTTCGAAATTATCCATTTTTTTAATTATTATTTTTTTTTTAAGAATCAGAAATTCTTCTGATCCAAATCAATCGTTTCAATATTCGTTGCTACTATGAATTTTATGTTGAAGTTTTTTCTGAATTCTTTTCCGTGTATAAAACAACCTCGATTTTATTGTTCCAACCGGTAATTCAAGAATTGCACTTATTTCATCGATGCTCAAACCTTCCCTGTATTTGAGCAAGAAGGCTGTTCGGTGCATTTCGTCAAATTCATGCAAACAGTTAAAAACATCCTCGATTTGCAACGATGAATAATTTACAGGTTCTTCATCGTACAGGATAATATCTGTATCTGCACCCTCTTCAATAATGTCCCGAACCACTCTGTTTCTGTATTCGTTTTTGCACATATTGTGAGCGATACTGAATATCCATGTCGAAAATTTTCTTTCAACATCAAACAAGTGTGGCTTATCAATGATCTTAAAAAATAGATCCTGTAGAAAATCCTGAGCCAACTCTCGGTCATTCCACAACATCCTGTAGAAATAATATAGCATCCGTTCATTATATCTTTTGTAAAGCTCATTAAATGCGGCAGAGTCACCATTGGCTATGGCAACGATCAGCTTTTCATCGGCAAGCTGCTTATAATTTGGCGATTTAATTTTAAACATTGCTATTGTGTCTTTTGTGCATCACCGAGTAGGCAATAACACAAAAAGCTATAAATATAATTAGTGGTGAAACGGTTATTTTCCAGAAACTATAGGTATCGGTACCCAAAGCCATCAACGCAAACCCACTAATCAACAAGATCAGCCCGGTTATCAGTGCAGTTTTCGATATTTCTATTTGCTCCATACAAAGTACTTTTGCATCTGTACACCTAAAAACAAAAAGGTTCAAATTAGTTTTCACTTTTTTGCAACTAAATGTACTTCATATCTATTGGGTTTTGCATCGTAAAATTAAATCTTTTTGACTGGAAAAAACAGATAAGAAAACTTAACTTATAACCATTTTCTTAAAGTCTATTAGGTTAAGCCATTCGACTCCCTTTTTATTTATATCATTTTTTAACTTCATTATTTTTAAATTGACCCTCTTCGTTAGTTTTTCTACCTAGCTCTCTGTCTCCAACCCTTTAAATGTCCCAAGTCGCTTAAGAAAATAAATCTTCAGGTTTTGAGTTTTTAATGCAAGACTTGAGTTTGATTAACTATGAAAATGCCCCATATATAATGATGGTTAAACTATTGATTTTGTTGCTTTTCGGTTCACTGGTACAGCTCGGCATTATTTTAATTGCAAACCCCTTGCATGTCAATAAGAGAGCAAATATTTGGTTTGGTTTGTTCCTTTTTATCTGGGCATCCTTTTGGCTGGATGAAATTATCCTCATGATTGGTGGTGAAACAATAGGTTGGCGTTATGCTTTTCTCCTGAGTTTCATCCAGTATCTATCACCACTCATCTTTTATGTAAGCATAAAGTTCTTCACCAATCCTGATTACAAATTTGGCACGAAAGGCTTGTTTTATCTGATATTGCCTTCTTTCTATCTGTTTTTTTTGACTTTGGATAAGATGCTTGCCAAAGATTTTAAGATAATTTTAATTGCTTTACTACTTTTTCATGCCATCGCTTATACAATTATGTCATTGTTTTTGATAAGAGCACACAAAAGACACATTCAACAATTTGCTTCGAACACTTTGGAAATTGACCTTCGCTGGCTTGAATATATTGTGTGGTCGACACTTTTTCTTGTTGTTGCCATCAGTATTTTCAATCTGCTGTTTTTTGAGGCCCCACTTAACTTTTTTATGAACGCTTTTGTATATGTTGTCATCCTTTTTACAGCATATCACTCATTAAAGCAGAAAGAAATATTCCCCGTAGATTACGCAGAGCGGGCAGAGGCATTATCAATTTTAACTGAGAGCGAATCAGAAGTCGTTCAAAATAAAATCATTTCAGATGACAGATTGGTTGAGATGAAAGCCCAACTCAATGACTTAATTACCCTCGAAGAGCTTTATCTGGACAGCGAGCTTACCCTTGGCAAACTGGCGAAAAAACTGAACTTAACCTCCCATCAGTTATCCTACCTTATTAATAATGGCTATAACCAAAATTTTTATGGATACATCAATAAGTTTAGGGTTGAAAAATCTAAGAAACTGCTTAAAGACAAAGAATTGGATAAATATTCCATCATAGGTATTGCCTTTGAGTCGGGGTTTAATTCTAAAACCGCTTTCAATACTGCTTTTAAAAAAATAACAGGTCAGACTCCATCAGAATTTAAAAAAAGAAGTTCCGATTTATAAATACGAACTTTCATTCTGTCTAACACCTTGACATACTGCTATATAACAAGGTAGTTCGTATTTGTCCATCCGCACTGAAACCACCCTGCACAGCTTTACTTTTGCCACGAATTTAAATCTCAAAATCGTGATGAAAGAAAAACCAGAAGAACAGTATGCAGTCATAACAGGCGCCAGTCAGGGATTGGGTAGAGCCTATGCCACTGAGCTTGCCAAAAGAAAGTACAATGTAGTTTTGGTAAGTTTGCCGGGGCAAAACCTTCAGCAGTTGTCGGATTGGATAAAAAGGGAGTATAAGGTTCAATCCTATTATTATGAAGCAGATTTCTCTGTTGACAGCAATATTCTGGGATTAACCAACTGGCTCAATGAAAATTTCAACATCAGCATCCTCATCAACAATGCCGGTATTGGCGGCAGCAAGGCATTTGATGAGGCGTCTGTCATGGATATCCACACAATTATCCAGGTCAATGTAAAAGCTACCGCTGTCATTACTCATCAACTCCTGCAAAATCTTAAAAGACAGCCGCAATCCTACATTCTTAATGTATCAAGTATTGCAGCCTTTTCGCCGGTAGGATATAAAACTGTCTATCCGGCATCGAAAGCTTTTGTGCATTCCTTCAGCCGTGGGTTATGTGCTGAATTGAAGTACACCAATGTGTTTGTTAGTGTAATCCATCCGGGAGCAATGGCTACCAATGAGGAGATCAGCTCCAGGATTGAAAAGCAAGGGATAATTGGAAAACTAACTTTGCTGAAGCCGGAGAAGGTGGCACAATACTCTGTCAGCCGATTGCTGAAACGGGATACAGTGATTATGGTCAATCCTGTGATCTGGCTCTTTTCAGCAATACTCCCTATTTGGATAAGGCTCCCAATGATGACAAAAATTGTAAAAAGAGAAATAAGCTATGAAAAGTGTCTTTATAACGGGTGCTAATGGCCTGCTTGGCACAAACCTCACCCATCTGCTGCTCAAGCAGGGTTATTTCGTATTAGGACTGGTAAGGGATAAATGCAGATTCTTGGGTGATGCCAATCCAAACCTGCAACTCATTGAAGGTGATTTGTTTGATGACTTTACAAAAGTACTGACAAATGTGGATTATGTCGTACACATTGCAGCGCTCACAAGTCAAAACTTATTGAATTATGCTGATTACTGGAAAGTAAACAGCAATGCCACGATACAACTTTTTCATGCAGCAGCGCAATGCAATGTGAAGAGATTTGTTTTTGTGAGTACAGCCAATACTTTGGGACATGGATCATTTGAAAACCCCGGAAATGAAAATGAGAAAGCCCACGAACCCTTCACCGCCTCATTCTATGCGCAGAGTAAGAAAGTTGCTGAAGAGCATCTTTTGAGTCACAAACACATCATGGAAACAATTATCGTACATCCAACTTTTATGTTAGGCGCTTTTGATACAAAGCCCGGTTCAGGCAGAATCATTTTGGCAGGATGGAAAAGGAAGATCGTTTTTTATCCATCGGGAGGGAAAAACTTTGTGCATGTGGCAGATGTTGCTGACGGAATCATAAAATGTATCCAAATAGGACGCAGCGGCGAAAGATATCTTCTGGCCAACGAGAATCTCTCTTATAAAGATTTCTTTAAAAAGCTCAACAATGTTGCAAACCAAAAGCCTGTGATGATAAAAATACCCTGTTTTGTTTTGCTGATAATGGGTTGTTTTGGAGAACTGCTGCGTGGCCTCGGGATTGCAACGAACCTTAGCCTCGTCAATATGAAAATACTCTGCACGGCAAACTGCTATATGAATGCAAAATCAAAAAGCGAGTTGGGAATGCACTATCGGCCCATAGAGCTGGCCATTAGCGATGCACTCAACTATTTCAAAAAAGATTATAAAAAAGTATAATTTAAATAAAACGCGAAATGCAGAAAAATCATAAAATGAACATAATCAAAACAATAGCAATATCACTGTTTTTAGTTTTGACAATTTGCAGAACAGCTGTTGTTGCGCAGCAAAAATCATGGGCTGCGATGGAGGATATCAGACATGTAACAGCGCTGGCAAACGCTTCAAGGCTTGAAATTCTCAGACAGGAAAATGGTGTAACCTTAAGCAGTAGATGGTTAAGCTTCGGAGACTCTTTAAAAACCAGAGAAATTTCGTTGCATTTTGTGGTAGATGCATCGATGCAAAGTGTGCTGATTAACCTTATTCAACCCGAAAAACATTTGGTTTGGAACAATGCAATCAGGAGTCAGAAACTTTTGAAGCATGAAGGATCGACATGGATTACCCATACCATCTATGACATACCCTATCCCTTTTCACAACAGGATTTGGTGGTAAAAAACCGCATGCTGGAAGAGGATCAAAAAACCATTATTTTATTATCAGCCTTGCCCGATTTTATTGCCCCGATAAAAAACATAAACAGGCAAAGGCACTATTTTGGAAAATGGGAGTTGAGTCCTTTACAGAATGGAACCACACAAGTCAGGTTCTCAGCACTATCTTTCGCAGATTCGGGCATACCCCGTTTCATCAGAGACCCGATCATTCAGAACAAATTATTCAACACTTTCATTATGCTCAAAAAACTGTCAGCTGATGAAGAAAAGGCTGTCGTAAAGCAGTTGTCTTCTCATTCAGAACCTTCATACTTTAATCATGCGTTAGAATAAATCATTTTTAAACAAATAATCTATGACAATTCAAAGTCCGGCTAAAATCTTCAAAAAGATTTTCACTATACATGATGAACCGAAGTTAGTTGCAAAAGGATTTGCTTTAGGTTCATTTATTGGAATGCTTCCAATACCAGGTTTTCAGATGATGGTATCTTTATCTGTTGCCACAGTGCTCAAACTGAATAAAAAGGCTGCCTGCATTGCTGTTTTCAACACCAATCTTGCAACAGGGGCATTTATCTTCTCGTTCAATTACTGGCTGGGAAAACAACTTTTGGGAGTCAATCCTTCTTTTGTGATTGGGAACAAAGTTGATTTTCAGTTTATATCAATCATTTTAAAAGCTGGCTCCGATGTTTTTCTTGCTTTGCTTGTGGGAGGAATCTTAACAGGTTTGGTAACTGCAGCACTCGTCTATTACATATTGTTGAAGGTGTTGTTTTATCGTTTACAAAAAATAAAGTAATCTTTTAGCGCAATTACAAATTGTATACAGTTAATAATCAGGTGTTCATGGAACATCCAGTGCAATCCCAAACTTTAGGTCATGCCAGAATTTGATGCTTCTTTTTTAGTCGATAAACTTATTATTGAAAACAATATTGAGCCTCTCTGGAAAAGAAGCCATAAATTTCTGTTATTAATTCAGGTAAAATTTCAGAATGAGTTGCCGGTTTTTCAAAATATAAGCGAGATGGAGTGAGAATACCTGTTATGCACAATAATGGTAATTGAGAATTTGATTGTTTTCCATTACGATTTCTTTAAAATAGCACAATCAAACATCTTGTTAAAATAATAAAACACGGTTTTTGCTAATACAATAACCGCATATATTTGCAAATCATTAAATTCTGACCCATGCTAAAATATTTGTACATTATTCTGCTGATATTCATCACAATAGATGGATTTAGTCAGTTCAAATATGAAAAGGAAGTCCGTATAAAAGAAAATGCTGTCCCTGCTAATGCCAGGTCTTTTGTTGATTCGATGAATTTCAATTCAAAAATCAAATGGTATAAAGAAATTGGAAAAATCAACATTTCTTACGAGGCTAAAACCAAATACAATGGAAAAAGATTTAGCATCGAGTTTTCTGAGGATGGCACTTTCGAAGATGTTGAAATTGAGATTGCACCCAAAGATATTCCCGTCGTAACTTTCAGGAAAATTGAAGAGTTCATTAAATCTGAGTATGATCGTTATTCCATTGAAAAGGTTCAGATACAGTATTCAGGCAATCCTGAGTCTGTACGAGCAAAATTACAGGAAAGAGTCGTCACAGATGCGATCGGCATTCATTTTGAAATTGTGATTTCTACCAAGCTGGATGGGGCCTTCAGGATGTTTGAATATTTGTTTTCAGAAGCAGGTGACTTTGTGCGAAAAGATATGATTATTGAAAAAAGCATTGATAATATTATATATTAAAATGAACCGAATTTATTTATTTTTCTTGATATTTATTTCAATTTCAATTGGTTCAAATGCGCAAAGCAGCAGTCAGCTGGGCTTTATGCCCTCATTGAACATAAGCACAAAATTGCCAAAAGACTGGGCATTAAACTTTAAGGCAGAATCCAGACAGGCATTGTATCAGGATGATTTTAAATACAGCTATGTATTGACTGATTTAGGTTTGACTGCTGCAAAGAGAATTCGTTTAAACACGACAATTGCCGGGGGATATTTGATGAGAATTACAAATGAAGAAATTAAACACAGGGCAATACAACAAATCAGTTTTGCCAGAAAGTACGAGAATTTTAGATTGTCGCACAGAATAGCAATGGATCAAACATTCAGCAACCTGGATGACACGGAGTTTAGGTTTCGATACCGGATATCTACAGAAATTCCACTGCAGGGACAATCGCTTGATCCTAAGGAGTATTTCCTCAAATTAAGCAACGAATATTTAAATTCTCTACAGGGAAAAGAGTATGACCTGGAGATTAGGAGCGTTGCATTCATCGGGTATGCTATCACCTCCGACAGCAAGGTTGAAATTGGGTTAGACTACAGGGTTGATTCATTTATCAGTGGTAATACAAGGAATAGATTTTGGTTAGGTTTAAATTTCTATCATTCAATTAGAAATTCTTTCTAAGTGTTTATGCAGCTCAATTTCAGTGTCACAAAAGTCTTTCCCATTGGCTGAAAGTTATTGATAAACTACTAAAACGCTTTCGCTTCAAGCCGAACTGGTCAGTCTATGCTTTTTGATTCCTGGTTTTTATTGTTGAAAGATTACCGTAAAAAAATTACCCGGAGATGATCAGAAAAATCAAATCCGGGTTCTTTGAATTTTATTTGATGGCTATGCATCAATATGTTATCAGATACTCAACGACTCCATCACTTTTTTGATTTGCTCTTCAAGGGCTGCGTCAACAAGGTCGTAGTTTTCACGTTTATCAAGTTGGCCTTTCACACCGAAATAGAACTTTATTTTTGGTTCAGTTCCTGAAGGCCGCACGCTGATTTTGCTGCCGTCTTCTGTTAAAAACTGTAAAACGTCAGATGCCGGAAGGTCGATGACACTTTCGCTGCCATCCACCATGTTTTTTGCTTTGCCTGTTTTGTAGTCTTTCACCAGTACAAGTTTCGATCCGCCAATTTCCAAAGGTGGATTGTTGCGGAAACGTGTCATCATATCTTTGATTTCCTGTGCGCCGGCCATACCTTTTTTGGTAACAGAAAGTAGTTTTTCCTTGTAAAAACCAAATTCAACATAAAGGTCTTTGAGCATTTCATACATGCTTTTGCCCTTATCTGCCGCCCATGCTGCCGTTTCAGCGAGCATCACGCAGGCAATCACGGCATCTTTGTCGCGCACAAAATCGCCTACCAGATAGCCATAGCTTTCTTCGCCGCCACCGATAAAAGTTTTTTCGCCTTCAAATTTTTTGATGATGTCGGCAATATATTTGAATCCGGTAAGGACATCAAATTTTTCAACACCATACTTATCTGCAATGTTGAAAAGCAATTCAGAGGTGACGATGGTTTTAACTATATATTCTTTGCCCAAAAGTTTTCCGTTTTCTTCCCATTTGGTAAGCAGGTAGTAGAGGAGTAAACTTGCCGCCTGATTGCCGTTCAGCAGTATGAATTCACCTTTGTCATCTTTCACGGCAATGCCAACGCGATCGCCGTCAGGGTCGGTTGCCATCACAAGCTCGGCATTCACTTCGTAAGCTCTTTCAATGGCCATGCTGAGTGCTGCAGGCTCTTCCGGATTAGGCGAATATACGGTTGGGAAATTTCCATCGACCACATCCTGTGCAGCAACATTGTAAACAGATTCAAAACCGAAGGCTTTCAGTGCCATCGGAACAAGTTTTACTGTGGCACCATGGATAGGAGTGAAGACAATCGGGAAATTTTTCTGCCGTTGAATCATCTCAGGCGAAAGACTTAGCTCGATGATTCTGTCGACATAGATTTGGTCAAACTCTTCGCCCAAATGAGTTATTAGTTCGGGCTTGGCTTCAAAATTTACCGCTGCCGGACCGGTGATTTTCTCTACTTCAGTTATCACATTTTTGTCGTGTGGTGCTATCAGCTGTCCGCCATCATCCCAATAGGCTTTGTAGCCATTGTATTCTTTTGGGTTGTGCGAGGCAGTAACCATCACACCACTTTGACAGCCGAAATAGCGCACTGCAAAAGAAAGTTCAGGCGTAGGTTTAAGACTTTCAAAGAGATACACATGAATGCCATTGGCCGACATCACCTCTGCTGTTATTTCAGCAAAATACTGACTGTTGTTTCTGCAGTCATATGCCACTGCCATAGCCAGTTTATCTTTGCCCGGAAACATCATTTTTATGTAATTGGCCAATCCCTGCGTAGCCATTGCAACGGTGTATTTATTCATGCGGTTTGTTCCAACGCCCATGATGCCCCGAAGTCCGCCTGTTCCAAACTCCAGGCTACGGTAAAAAGATTCAGTCAGTTCCTGAGGATCATTGTCAATGAGATGCTGCACCTGCTTTATGGTGGCTTCATCGTAAGGAGGCTTGAGCCATTGCTGCGCTTTTTCCAGAATGGCAGGGTCAATTTGTGCTGTCATACACTTAATTTTTTTGGGTTAGGTATTTTTTTAAATCCATCAATAATTCTTGTTTCTGTCGGGTCGATAAGAATGCCAAGACTATGTCCGGAGAAAAACAGAATCGTATTTAGTTTTGAATGGTGGATATCCGTAAAACGCTTTCCTGTAATTACTTCGATGGCAATTTCTTCTTCAATAATAAAATCAGCGAATAGTTTTTCATCTATTTTGATGCCTTTGTAATTTACAGGCACAGCAGCATTCATTCTGAACCTGATGCCACGAAGTCTTATTTCGTGGGCAAGGCAGTTTTTAAAAACCTCAGCCAATATTCCCGGGCCTGTCCAGGAATGTACCTCCCTGACGCAGTCGAAAATCTGTGTGGCTAGGCTATTGCGCCTGCTTTTGTCCATCAAGTTCCTCCATGCATTTTTTCAAACTATCTTTCCAATACGGAATGCTAATCTGATAATGTTTTTTAAATTTCTCCTTGCTTAAAACACTGTAAAATGGCCTTTTTGTTTTAACCGGATATTCCGATGAAGGGATGGGTATCACTTTGCAATCGAGTTTTTCGAGTTCCATTATGGCCTTTGCAAAGTCGTACCAGCTTATAGCGCCTTCATTGCTGAAATGATACAGTTGTTTGGCATTCTCCTTGTCAGGCCTGTCAATCACAAGCATGATAGCCCATGCAAGATCAAATGCCCAGGTAGGTGTTCCAACCTGATCAGCGACAACACGTATTTCCGGCCTTTCACTTCCCAGTCTGATCATGGTTTTAACAAAATTGTTTCCTGTCGCCGAGTACAGCCATGAGGTGCGAATCACAACAGAATTCGCCTGATGACCGGCCAGAATCATCTCTCCTTTTGCTTTGCCCAGCCCATAAGAAGAGACGGCAGAAATCCGGTCTGATTCTTCGTAAGGCTTAAAGTTTTCTCCGTCGAAAACATAATCTGTTGAAATATGTACTAACAAGGCGTCATTTCCAAGACATGCGTCTGCTAGCACGCCTACCGCCGTAGCATTGATTTTTTCTGCCAGTTGTGGTTCATCCTCAGCTTTATCTACAGCTGTGTAGGCAGCACAGTTGATGCAGGCTTCAATTTCATTGGCTTTAAAATAGCCCTCAACCTGATCTTTATTGGTGATATCAAGTTCTGCGACATCGGTAAAATGCCAGAAATGCAATTGATCTGTTGCAGCTATTTTTTTAAGTTCTGAGCCCAGCTGACCATTGCTGCCTGTGACAAGGATGTTCATTGGCGTTTTTATTAGTATTGTTGAAAATTTTTATCCTACAACAGTTTTGAAGAAGGCGATGGTTTTTTCCAAACCTTCATCCAGGTTCACTTTTGGCTCCCAGTCAAGCATTTTCTTGGCCAGACTGATATCTGGTTTTCTCTGCAAAGGATCGTCTTGAGGCAGAGGCTGGAAAATAATCTTCGACTTCGTTCCAGTCATTTTAATTACTTTTTCGGCCAGTTCGAGCATGGTAAATTCTCCGGGATTACCAATGTTTACAGGGCCTGTGAAATCATCGCCTGTTTTCATCATTCGGATCATTCCTTCCAAAAGGTCATCTACATATTGAAAACTTCGTGTTTGTTCGCCTGAGCCATACATGGTGATGTCTTGGCCACGAAGCGCCTGCACAATAAAGTTTGAAACAACACGGCCATCGTTGGGATGCATTCTAGGTCCATAAGTATTGAAAATGCGAATGATTTTAATCTTCACATTGTTTTGCTCATGATAATTTACAAAGAGTGTTTCTGCGCAGCGTTTGCCTTCGTCGTAGCAAGACCTTGGGCCGATAGGATTCACATGACCCCAGTAGGATTCTGTTTGAGGATGCTGTTCAGGATTGCCATATACTTCACTCGTTGATGCCTGTAGCACTTTTGCTTTCACGCGCTTAGCCAGCCCAAGCATATTGATCGCACCCATAACCGAAGTTTTGACTGTTTTGATGGGATTGTACTGGTAATGCACAGGCGAGGCAGGGCACGCAAGGTTATATATTTCATCCACTTCCACAAAATAGGGTGCGGTGACATCGTGCCTTACCAATTCAAAAAACGGATTGCTCATCAGATGGGCAATATTCTGCTTTTGTCCGGTGAAATAGTTGTCGAGACAAATAACGTCGTTGCCTTCGTTGAGCAACCTTTCACACAAATGCGAGCCAATAAAGCCTGCACCTCCGGTAACCAATATTCTTTTCATATGTTTGGGTATTAAAATAGCCCAACAACCTTTTTGTGAAGGCAGTCAGGCTATCTGAGTATTTTTAATGATTTACTTATTTGTGTTGATACCAATGCAGAAATAGTCGAAGCCTTCGTTTTTCATTTCTTTGGCGTCATAGATATTTCTTCCATCGAAGACAGCAGGATTTTTCAAAAGTTTCTTTATAACTCTGAAGTTAGGGAATTTGAATTCAGACCATTCCGTTACAATCACCAAAGCGTCAGCATCAACAAGTGCATCGTACTGGTCTTTGGCAAATTCAATGCTGTCGTTAAAGATACGTTCGGCTTCATGGAACGAAACAGGATCGTAAGCACGTACTTTAGCGCCTGCCTCGAGCAACTTGGCAATGATGACCCGCGAAGGAGCCTCACGCATATCATCGGTATTGGGCTTAAATGACAATCCCCAGATAGCAATGGTTTTGCCTTTGAGATCATAATTAAAGTATGTATTCATTTTTCTGATCAAAATCGATTTCTGATCTTCATTTACATCTTCAACAGCTGTGAGCACGCGCAAATTATAACCATAACCTTTGGCAGTTTTGATGAGTGCTTTCACGTCTTTTGGAAAGCAAGAGCCGCCATAACCTGTACCGGGATAAATAAAATACTGTCCGATGCGGCGGTCGGAGCCAATGCCTTTTCGAACCATGTTGATGTCGGCTCCTACAATCTCGCAGAGGTTTGCGATATCATTCATGAAGCTGATTTTTGTAGCAAGCATAGAGTTAGCGGCATATTTTGTCATTTCAGCAGATACGATGTCCATGAAAATTACAGGATGACCGTTCATTGTAAATGGTTTATAAAGTTTTTTCATCAGCTCTTCAGCTCTTTCAGAGTCAATGCCAACTACTATACGGTCAGGTTTCATGAAGTCGTCAATGGCGGCACCTTCTTTTAGAAATTCAGGATTTGAGGCCACATCAAAAGGAATGTCAACACCTCTTTTGGCAAGTGCATCTTTGACGGTTTTTCTGACTTTTTCGGCAGTGCCAACAGGGACAGTGCTCTTTGTGACGATAAGCACATAATTTTGCATGTTTTCGCCCACTTCGCGGGCTACATCCAAAACATATTTCAGGTCGGCGCTTCCATCTTCGTCAGGAGGAGTGCCAACAGCACTAAAAATGACCTGACAATCTTTTATTGTTTCTCCGAGATTCGTTGTGAAAAAGAGACGTTTTTTCTCAACATTGCGTGCCACCATTTCTTCGAGACCTGGCTCATAAATGGGGATGATTCCCTTGTTCAGGTTGTCAATTTTATTTTTGTCGATATCAACGCAGTGGACGTCGATTCCAACTTCAGCAAAACAAGTGCCGGTCACAAGTCCGACATATCCTGTTCCAACAACGGTAATTTTCATAGGAGCTTTTTATTGATGATGATAGAGATGAATATAAATCAGGCAGCAAGTTAAAGAAAAATACCTTGTACTATCAAGTTTATTTTCTATTCTTAGCAAAAATAATATTAACTAATTGTAAATCAGGTTATTTTATATGTGAATCCGATGCCTAAAGATTCTTTTACCTGCAATCTTGGGCCTTCTCCAACTTGTTTTTTCAAGCCATCCGACCATTCATATACCGGAATATTTATATTGTGATCGTATTTCAAAAGGAGAAAGAAAACTGTTTGGATACGTTTATTCACTGCCAGTTTTACTGTTGTTTCCCAATCAACATCAATATTCCATCGGTTGTTATGGTTGTCGTCGAGGTAGTTGTTATAAAGGTTCAGACTTGTCGAGAGATCAATGTTTTCGGAGATGTCGTGCGAAAAGATGGCCAGCACATTAATGCCAAATTCAGGCAAGAGGTTGTTGCCTGGTTTTATTATATTTCCTGTGCTGTCAGTAATAGCTTTTTTGACACCGAAGGCACCTTTATCTGCTAAAGTCTGATTCATAACCATTGTAAATTTCCCGGAGGCCGGGCTAAGAAAAACTTCAAATTTTTCACTCTTCCTGTACTTATAACCCAATGAGGCCGTAATATATCCGGGAGCCATAAACGCCGAAATAAGCGTTGAGTCATTTGGGTATTTGTATCCGTTGGCAAATTGCGACTTAAAAGTAAATAAAGTGGTATAGGTCCATTTTTCAAATGCTTTTCTGGAAAATGACATTGAGAGGTCTAGTCTGTCCTCGGTTTTTTCAATTCTACTGGAACCGTATGTAACAACACCAAGTGCCGATTTATTGATAAATTCGAAACTCAGGTTGTCTTTGTGATATCTTGTTTTATAGTCTAGCAGTGCCTTGCCCGACAAAGAACCCTCACCACCGGTTGCCCAGTTGGTCAGACTCAATTGATTAAGATTCAGACCGAAGGAAGCAGTGTTTTTCCAGTATTTGATGCTATCTGATTTCACTTTTTTCGTGGTGTCGGAATTGATGGCTGAGGATGTGAGTGAGAAAAATACCAGTACCAGAAATGATAATATCAGTTTAAAGGAGGGTTGTGAAAAGTTGTAGCTGACAGTTCCATGACAAGGCTTGCTTTGCTTTTTGCTGTTGTTTTGTTCATTCATATTAACCATTTTTGATTAATTACTCAGTTAATTGAAACGGTCATAAAAGCCCGATCGTATAAGAGAAAGCAAAAAAAAATGCCGTAACGTTTTAGCTGCGGCATTTTTTGGTTTAAGTATATTTTATTTCAGCCAGCGATCGAGCCAGTTGAAGAATGTGCGTTGCCATAGGATGCCATTTTGAGGCCTTAGAACCCAATGGTTTTCATCAGGGAAGTAAAGGTATTCTGCCGGAATATCTCTAAGAATGGCAGCATTAAAGGCCGACATACCCTGTGAAGCAACAATGCGGTAATCAAGCTCACTGTGAATCACCAGCAATGGTGTATCCCAGTTTTGCACAAATTTATGGGGTGAATTTTCGTATGACCATTGTGCAGCTTTATTGTTTTTATCCCAGAATGGACCTCCAAGATCCCAGTTGGCGAACCACATTTCTTCTGTCTCAAGGTATTGAGACTCAAGATTGAACATACCGTTATGCGCGATGAAAGCTTTGAAACGCTTGTTGTGGTTTCCTGCCATCCAGTAAACTGAAAATCCGCCATAACTTGCACCAACAGCACCCATTCTGTTTTCATCTACAAAAGGTTCTTTTGCCAATTCATCGATAGCAGAGAAATAATCTCTCATATTTTGTCCTCCATAATCACCACTGATTTGCTCAAGCCATTCCATGCCAAATCCGGGCAAACCACGGCGGTTTGGTGCAACAATAATGTAGTCATTGGCAGCCATCATCTGGAAGTTCCAGCGGAACGACCAAAACTGACTTACTGTGCTTTGCGGTCCACCCTGACAGTAAAGCAATGTTGGATATTTCTTTTCAGGGTCAAAATCAGGTGGATAAATTACCCATGTAAGCATCTCTTTGCCATCGGTGGTTGGAATCCATCTTTTTTCCACGCGACCCATCTGAATCTGATCAAGTAGTTGTTTGTTCACAAAAGTGATTTGGGTTTGGTTGCCGCTTTCTTCATCTATACTAAAAAGTTCGACCGGGGATGACATCGACATTCTGGCGCCTATAAGTTTTTCTGCAGCAAGCATCACACTGTTGTAGCTGTGAACACCCTCTGTTATCTTTCTGATGTTTTTATCTGCAAGATCAATGCTGTAAATCTGGTCTAAGGCATGCCAGTTGCTGGTGAAATAAATTTTGTTTCCATCGTTGCTCCAGACAAGGCTGTGCACATTCTGATCGAAGCTTTCGGTAAGATAGGTCTTTTCTGATGACTCAAAGTCTATGATGAAAAGTCTTATTTTATCAGCTTCATAGCCATCGCGTTCCATACTTTCCCATGCCAGAAATCTTCCATCAGGAGAAAATACAGGATTCATGTCATAACCCATCATGCCGCTTGTCAGGTTGATTGTTTTGCCTGTTTCTGTATTAAACTGATAAAGGTCACTGTTGGTTGACAAGCTGTAACTTTTGCCTGTTTTTTTTCGAGCTGTATAAACGATAGATTTGCTGTCGGGGCTCCATGTTATTTGCTCCATGCCACCGAAAGGACGAAGCGGAGATTCCCATGGTTCGTCTTTCATAATGTCAGTGGCATTGCTGAGGCTTTTGCCATTGAAATCGGCAACAAAAATGTGTGTGAAGTTATCCACCCAATGATCCCAGTGACGATACATGAGATCGTTGTTGATTCTCCCGGTTGCTTTAGGAAGGTCGGCATAAATATCTTTCACCGTCGAATTCAATTTTACATCCGCTGTATAAAGAACTTTTTTGTTATCCGGTGAAAATGCAAAACCGCCGATTCCACTTTCAACTTCTGATACCTGTTTTCTTCCGGTTCCATGGTTGTTCATAACCCAGAGTTGCATGCTGCCGCTTTCGGCTGAAAGGAAACCGATGGTTTTTCCATCAGGGCTCCAGCGCGGGTTGTATTCTCCGACTGGAGTATGAGTAAGTCGTTTTAAATCAGAGCCATCTGCATTCATCAGATAAAGTTCAGCATTGCCTTTGTTTTCTTCAATGCCGTAATAGGTGAGCGTAAAAAGCACTTGTGTTCCATCAGGTGAAACAACAACTTCTCCGATGCGTCCGAGCGACCAAAGCACTTCAGGTGTCATACGGTCACTCGTCAAGGTGATTTCTTTTGGCCCTATAACCGAAAGATGTCCCTGCTGTTCTTTTGTGGAATTACACGAAAAGAAGCTGAAAGCCAATGAGGCTAGCAGAATTAATGAGGTTTTTTTCATAAGTATGAATTTTTTTAACGCACTAAATTAATGCTTTTTTGAGCTTGCCAGTCATTTTTTATTGCTTTTAAACCAGAATAAAACTTTTGATTTAATCAAAAAATTGTCAGGTAATACAATTTAATTCATGTATTGATGCAGAAATGATTACTTTTTGAAAAAATGCTAAATTGGACACAAGCCTACAATGAAAACTAATCTTGTGGGATTATTTTGCAAGTTAAAATGCTAACTTTAGTCTGTAGTATGGTTTGCATACTATAAGTAGCTTTGCTCCATTGTAATTAGCCAATGGAGCGCAGAGAAATTTTAATTAAGTTCGGACAGAGAGTAAGAAAATTAAGAAAGGAAAAAAATCTTTCACAAGAAGAGCTTTCTTTCAAAGCAGACTTGCACAGAACCTATATCGGTATGATAGAACGTGCTGAGAAAAATATAACTCTTGTAAACATTGAGAAAATCGCGAATGCACTTAATGTTGATATAAACCAGTTATTATAATGAGTCAAATGCATTTGTCGGATGTTTTTAAATTTACCCAAGGATTGGGTCAAAAAGGTCACCAAATTGGAAGAAAAGTTGGAGATGCTATTGAATTAATTACCCTTGCAATGATTTCTAAAGAAGAATCATTGACAAGTTTCTTAGTTATTGAAGATGGCGTTGAGGGAGCTACTACTGCAAAACATAAAGTTGAGTTTGCTTTTTACAATCTGGACTTAGAGAATGTACATCAAAGAAACTCTGAAAATCTTTTTGGAATTATCGAATGTAAAAAGGTTGGTGTTGAGCAAACCATTAAGCAAAATTTCAAAAAATGGCAATCTTTACAAGAAAATAAGAAAGAATTTTATTTAACTGACGGATATTCTTTCACAATCTCACCTTCAAATGCTGGTTTTAAATGGACCTTGAAATTAACTGCAGTTGAGAATGATGAAAATAATATTTCGGTTTCACTAGAAAAAGCCAGTAATGGTGTTGTTATAGAAAGTGACTCATTCTCATTTATTTGTGATCAAAGACATCAAATTCTGATAGTTCAGGATGTAAATGATTCCTTATTTATTCTAGGACCTAATGAAACATTAAATGACATAGTTGCTTCTATAAAAAAATGTATTGTTGTCCAAATCAAGGCTGTAACTTCAAGAAAAATAATAACCATTCACGTTAACGAATCTCTTCCTGGGCCTCAAACACCTGAAAAAGCTAAACAAGCATCATTTGTTTCTTTAGATGTTAGGAAAAAGGTTTTAGGCAGATTTGACAAAACTGATGATGATTCATTTATATCAATCCTTGTTATTGGGGAAGCATCTCATTGGGAGCGTAAGAGTCGTTCAATGGTTCGACTTTGTAACGACTATAACTTAATTATCCCTGATGCCGTTTTGGTTAAATTATTTCAAGTATTTGACCAAGAATTTGGTGAAAATTATCAAGAAATTATCACTAAAACTAATTATAGAAAATCGAAAAAAGTACAAAACATTGTAAATGATGTTATAAACACATTTAACGGCAGGGTTCTTCTCGAAATGGGCTCTAACCAATTTGTAGAGTTTGAACATTTTGCAGAAGACAATAAAAACAAATTAAGACTCAGGGCAATGAGTTAACCAAATTGCATCTTCATCATTGTCCTTTCTTTTTCAATTGGCTCGTTGTGTAAACTTGTAATATCAACTACGGCACCATATTTTATAAATTCGTTATAAAATGCTTGGTAATTTTTACCCCAATATATCATAGAACAAGCCATTGGAGCACCTTTGCCCACATCAAGACCGTTTTCTAAAAATCTTAATCTTGTATCATATAGAAAACAAATCGCAGACGCTTCACCGAAGACACTTTGTTTCCAATGACCAGTATTTGTAGCAACAGGTACTAGTGCTATAATTTCAGATTGATGTTTTTTGTGTGTTAATGCACATTTAGCGAGCCAATTCTTGATCGTAGTTCCTCTTTCTCTATCTGCACCATAAGGCGGATTGACATAGATAGTAGGAAATTCCCATCTTTCTTTTAATCCATCATTTTCAGGTAAAGAATATTCTGTGTCAGCATTAACAATTGAAAATTCATTTGAACATGGGTCTAAAGAAATACTTCCGCCAAAAAAACGCTTGACAGCATCTACATACTTTTTAGGTGTTCCCCATGTTTGACTTTGCGAATTAACTGACCTGCCTGCACTCATTATTTGCTATTTATAGTATGCAAATTTAAAGACAATTTTTAATCCTACAAAATTTTTTTCTTGATTTTTGAATAATTTCTAGAGTACAATATTGAAAAGTGAAGAAGTAACTGAGTTAACAGCGTATATGTAGCAATTGCATTTGAAGTTGTAAATTGAAGGTTGGTGCTTTTAACAAAAATTGTATCAGCAGGACAAGATAGCACCTCTGATCTGTCACTAAATATTTAAGCAATTATTCACTCTCAAGTCTGATCAGCATAGGAAATCCTGAGAGTGGAAGCTCAGGTGATCTTGATGGGTGGATGGTTTCCCAATCAGTTGATTTTCCTCCATTCAGGACAAGAAAGGCAGATGCAGATTGCGGAAACCTCACTTTTAAAGGATTAATTTTTTTCGGATCACCACCGATGGGTCGCCATGCGATGGCTGTTTGTTGCCCAGATGCATCCTCAAAAAGGTAACAATAGTAGTCTTCATTTTCATTTATAATCGCAGTCATTTTGCTTTCGCCGAGCTGTTCCAGAAGTTTTTCAAAGACTATAAAGCTTTGCTTTTTTTGAAAACCTGTATTGAGTGATCCTGTCAAACCAGACCTTGTGTGCAGGAAAGAAGCGGTGAATTCATTGGCGAAAAAATACCAATAAACTTCATCAATGCCATTTCTGAGCAATAAAAGTGCTGCACGCAATCCCCATGCCGCCTGTTGCGCTTCGGTAACACACTCTTCATGAAGGCAATCTTCACCACCACCCTGACTGTCATATCCATATTCGGTGACAAAAACAGGCTTTCCTGCCATGTTTTTATCTCTGAAACGGAGGAGATTTCTGCTGCTGTGAAACTCCGATGCAGGATCTTCAGGATGGGTGCCGATGCGTTTTCCATCGGCATTATAAATATGAGAATAGAAATGACCGTTAAGGCCGTCCAACAGTTTTGTTGCTGTGGAATCAATGTTGTCGCCCAGATAATTATTGTAATCATGGCCTTCAAACTGCCGGAATGTAGCTTGAAATGCGGCTGGCACAACATTCATTGCTTTATCGGCATCCTTCATACCTTTGAGCATTCCGTTGAGGATAACAGGATAAAATCCCTTTGAATAGTCCCAGGGCTCGTTGCTTATTTCAACAAGATGCAACAATCCATTGCCCTTTTCGGAGCCAAAATGGCTTGCGAAATCAAAGCCATATTGGTAAGCCTGATCAAAAGGTTTTGTCCAGGCACTTTCGGGTATGGTTTCATTTTTAAACTGAATCGTGGCTGTAGGTGAAAGCCCTTTGGCTTTCCAGAAGCTGTATTCTCTATCCCAGTTAAGCCACCATGAAGCTTGCGTTCCTTCTCCTCTGATCATTTTAGCGTAATCAGCATGCCTTCCGGGCTCAGTTATATCCCAAAGCAATTCGTGATAATTTCTGGCTTTTGAGGCTACGCTTTTGAAAAGTTCTGATCCTGATTCCTGCGGAAGATTGTCACTGTAAGTGTTGTAGCCCCAACCCCAGATTCCATTTATGCCAATCCTTTCAGCAAGTTTTTTATGATTGCTTTGAAAAGCCGGTGGTGGCCCGAATGGCCCGTTTTTATCAAAAACTTTTACTTCCCACAGCAAAGCTTTGCCATAATCTTCCATGCTTAAATCGTAACGGATGCGTAAAAAGCGAGCTCTGTAGCTTTTGTCAAGCACGGTCGGTAAAAAAGGTACAGCTTGTGGATTTATTTCAGCAACAGTAATCCATTTCAAGCCATCGGAGGAAAGTTCAATAAAGCCTTTCTCAACATTGTTTCCGCTCATATGGCGCGACCAGATTTGCTGTATATCTTTTAGCGAGCCAAAATCGAATGCTACGAATTCATAAGGCTGACTGCGCAAACCGGCGAGTTCAAAAAGACCAAAAGGCGCATCTGATTCGAGTATAACCGACTCAAAGGCATAGGACTCGGAAACGCGGATGTTTTGGAGGCTGTAGTTGTCTTCAACGCGCACATTTCCTGCAAAAACACTGGCTTTCTTAGTGCTTAAGGTAATCCTCAACGGCGCTGTGAGCTGAGCTTTGATGGATAGAAGTTTTATTTGTGATGGGCTGCTGAATTTAATTTCAAGCCTGTATTTGTTGTTGATTTTTTTAATTTCAAACTGCTGCATGGTGTTCAGGTTGCCGTCGAATGCAGGTCCTTTTTCGGAAATCAACCGATCGGGGTTTCCGCTATGAAAAGCATTCAGATAGCTACGGCCGATATAACCATCAGGAAGTGCATGTTCTGATTCCCAAAAGGTATGATGATTGTTATCGGTAACAAAAGCGATGTTGTTTCCGGAGCTGATAATTACCTTTGCCCCTTCGGTATAAGATGGAATTCTCCCGGCATCAGGATCGTATTGTGCTTGTAATGAGCAAAATAGGATAAGTAATGATAAAAGAAGGATATATTTCATGCAGCTGATTATAGTTTTTAGCAAAGATAGCTGAAAAGTAGCATTGACCTTATATCTCCAAAATTTGGTTTTTCAATTGCAAACGGTGGTTTTTAATTCATTCAAAAGGACGAACTTTGCAAATTACTCTGAAACCACTTCTGATTTCGGAAAATGAAACAAGAATGAAAAGAACATCCATTTTTATGCACTTTATAATAATCTTTTTGACAGGAATTATGCTGAACAGCGCATGCAAGAAGGAAGATACTCCCGAAGAACCAAAACCTGTTGTGGATTATCGTACATTCAATTCTGCGAATGATTTTCTCACGGTTTTGGAAAAAGTTGTCACCCTTGCGGATTCGGCAGAACGTGTTTTCCGGACAAATGCTTTGTGGGACAGTCTGAAGGTAAATAAGCAAATCCCTTTGATCATGGGCGATTCTGTTGTTTTTTTGCACCGGAGCAGCGCTTCAACTGTGAGCTGGGCAGGCGATTTCAACGGATGGAATCCCAATTTGCCAGGCTGGCAAGGAACAAAAATCGGCAATAGTAATTTTTGGTATCTGAAGAAAAGTTTTCCGACAGATGCCCGGCTCGATTACAAAATCGTTGCCAATACCAACTGGATTCTCGATCCTGCCAATCCATATCAGCAATACAGTGGGTTTGGACCAAATTCAGAACTCCGTATGCCCGACTGGCAATTTCCTGAAGAAACGACATTGATCTCCGGTGCGGGAAGAGGCAGCCTGAGCGAAGATCTTCTCATTACAAGTATTCCCGCCAATCTGGGTTATCAGGTGGGTTACAAAGTTTATACTCCTTATAATTATACGCAACTACAAAACCTGCCAGTAATTTATGTTACCGATGGACATGAGTACGCCGATGACCGATTAGGCGCAATGATTATTGTGTTGGATAATCTGATTCATCAAAACCGCATTGAACCGGTGATTGCAGTTTTTATTGATCCGCGTGACCCTGTGAGTGGAGCCAACAGACGCATGACCGAGTACAGAGCCAATATCCGTTTTGCAGATTTTGTGGCTGATGAGCTTACAACAAAGATTGACAACGACTTCAAAACCAATGCAGATGCCTCCAAAAGAGCGGTTTTAGGCACTTCGTTGGGAGGTTGGAATTCCGCCTTTTTTGGATTGAGACGATCAGATAAATTTCAGCTTATCGGAATTCATTCACCTGCATTTGACAATGCAATTCTGCAAAATTTCAGCAACAGCACTTTGTTGCCATTGAAAATTTATATGAGCACCGGACGGATTTACGATACACAAACCCAAGCCCTCAACATGAAGGAAATCCTCGAAGCGAAAGGTTATTCCTTGCAATATAAGGAAGTCAGCGAAGGACATTCGTGGGGCAACTGGCGCGCACTTATTGACGAGCCATTGATTTGGTTCTTTGGAAAGTAAATGTATGTTTTTGATTTTCTCAAAAAGTAAAACTTTATTAAAACCTGCTGTTATGTTTATCAGAGATCATGAAAAATGTGAAGCTTTTTTGCTGCTGATGACAGCCTTTTACGGGAAATTCTTCATCCTGACAAAGCAGATCTGAATCCTCGTTACAGTCTTGCCCATGCAACTGTTTCACCCGGACAGACGACTCTGCCTCACAAGCTGAAAACTTCTGAAGTGTATTACATTTTGGAGGGTGAAGGCATAATGCATATTGATGGCGAATCAGCCAAAGCGGGGCAGGGTCAAACCATTTACATTCCGCCTTATGCAAAACAAAACATAGAAAACACTTGCAGTAAGGATCTGGTTTTTCTTTGTATCGTTGATCCGGCCTGGCGCTCATAAGATGAAGTCATTCTGGAAGATTGAAGAAATAATCAATTTTCGTTTTGTCTTTCTTCAGTGTATTCCGGTATTTCAATATAAAACTTACTTCCTTTATTCTGAACACTTCCGGCCCAGATTTTGCCACCATTCAGCTCGGTGAACTGTTTGCAAAGCATCAACCCTAAACCTGAACTTTTTTCGCCTTCAGTACCTTTGCGGCTTTTAGTTTCATCTACAGCAAACAGTTTTGGAACCAATGATGCCGGAATTCCAATTCCAGTGTCAGCGATACAGATAAGTATTTTGCCGGCTTTGCCATTTTCAGCGGTTATGCTGATTTTACCATCTTTTGGGGTAAATTTAATGGCATTGGTCAACAGATTTCTAATTACTGCTTCTATCATTCTTTTATCCACCATGGCTGCCAATGGTTCTGATATTTCAATAGTGCAGTCAAGTGATTTATTTCGCAAAAGCTCTTTATGTCCTTCAACAATATTTCCAATAAGTGGTTTCAAAGGAGTTTGGCTGAGGTTGGGTTTGAGCATTCCTCTTTGAAGACTTGACCATTCAAGCAGGTTTTCGAGCAGGTTGAAAGTAACCTTTGCCGATTTATGAAGTTCTGAAGCAAAGGCGCTGATTTCTTTTTCGGTAAGTGCTGCTGTGTCATCAGCAAGGACTTCCGTTAAACCAAGAAAGGAAGTAAAGGGACTGCGAAGGTCGTGGGCAATAATTGAAAAAAGCAGATCCTTGGTAGCATTTAATTCGGTAAGTTTTTGCTGGTTGAGCTTCATTTCTGTGATGTCATATCCTGCAAGGATCAAATATTCGGCATCCGTTTGAAAAAGCGCCCAGTTTTGTGTTCTTACACCCTGTCTGGTATTGATTTCCAATTCTCTGAAAATGCCATCCAGTTTTTCGATGAGTAAAAAATAATTTTCGTTTGAAGGCTTTTCGGTGAGCATTCCCTGAATATTATACCTTTTCGGTTTTTTGTTATTCATAAAGAATTTTTCGAACTCAATATTCAATCGGATATAGTGGAGATCCTGATCGAGCACAGCAAGCATCACAGGCATATTATCAAAAATTGTACGGAACATTGCTTCATTGTCTTTAAGCATTTTTTCCGTTTTGAGTCGAATATCAAGAATGTTGTTGATACTCTGTGAAACTGTTTTCAACTCTGTAAGGTCGTAATCATTTTTGTTCATTGGCTGCCCTTTGTGTACAGCTTGAGAAAGAGAATCAGTGAATGTATCAAAATTTCGTTTGATACGCGACGAAATATGGTGCGCAATGATAAATATCAAAAGCAAAATGCACAGCAAAATAAACAGGCTTAAAAAAAGCTTTTGCATAAGCGCCTTGTTCAGGATTGCCCTTTCTTTAGCAATAACACTTTCAATTTCATCTGTATAGACCCCTCCGCCAACCATCCATTGCCACTCGTCAACACCTTTTATATAAGATACTTTTGGGAAAATTTCGCCGGAGCTTAATTTTTTCCATTTGTACCAGATGAAATCACCATTGGGTTTTTGTACAGCTTCATATTCTGCCTGTATAACTTTATAGCCATCCGGATCTGTCATTTCCCAGATGTTGTCACCTTTTTTGTAGACTTCAGAATCGATAAGAACCGCAATGCCATCGTAAGTATTGATGAAAATATAGCCTTCTTCACCAAAACGAATTTTGCTTAAATGTTCAACTACTTCTTTTTTAGTGGTTTTAATTATGTCGTCAGCAAAAGCACTAAAACCGATATACCAGTTGAGCGGCTCAAAAAGTTTTACATACACTGTTTTAGCTAGTAGTTGTTCCTTTTCGGATTCAGGCTTTTTATACCAGGAAGTCACAAAGCCTTCACCAAATTTCTTGACTGTTTCTATCTCTTCTTTTACTACAAAATTTCCTTTTTCATCCTTGAAATTCAATAAGTTCTTTCCTTCAAATTCCGGTGCAGCCGGATTTAGAATTTGTCTGCCATTAAGCTCGTTTATAAAGAAGTAGCTTTGGGTTGAAATAGGTTGAACCGGAATGAGGGCATCTTTTATCATATTTTTTATCGACTCTTTCGAAGATTTGATTTTATTGGCTTCATAAATACTTTTCATTATTTCCAGTATCTGTGATGCACTTTGTTGCAGGTCTTTTCTCATGTTTTCCTCCACAGAAAGCCTTCTGAGGTTGATGTAATCCACTGCTTTTTCAACTTCAATTCTGGAAATATTTTTTTTGGATTCCACATGGTTTTGCCTCATTTTTTCTGCATTCATGTTGAATACATTAATCTCAGCCAATACAAATAGCAATCCCATCACTATTACAGCCAAAACAACAGAGCCGGTGCCATATATGTAAAAGATGCGCGAAACATTGTTAATCGTATTTTTTTTCAGAAGGTTCATATTTAAGATGTTAAGCTGGTTTGTTGCATTAATATTCCTTATTCAGTTTACTTATTTTACGGTTCTGATATTTTACTTCATTGCAATACCGTAGCTTTCTAGTTTAGCTTTGAGTTCTTTTATGCTAACAGGTTTTGCGATATAATCATCGCATCCGGCATTTCTGACCATATGTTCATCCCCGCTCATAGCATAGGCTGTGAGTGCCAGTATTGTGAGGTCAGGCAGTTGAGCTTTAATTAGTTTTGTTGCTTCAAGTCCATTCATTACAGGCATCTTAATATCCATAAGCACAAGACAGATATTCATGTTTTTAAGGCAGATATCTACTGCCTCTTGTCCGTTTAAAGCCCTGATTACTGTTGATTTAGTGGTTTGCTTAATTAGCATTTCCATCACAGTAAAATTCGTGTCATCGTCTTCAGCAATCAAAATGACATTCTTTTTTATTTTATCGGAAACAATACTTTTTGGCAATGAAAGCTCTTTTTCTGTAACCTCAGTACCTTGACCTTCCAAAGGTAAATCTATATAAAATGCAGATCCTTTGTTCTTTTCTGATTCAACAGTTATTTTTCCGCCGAGTAAATCTGTAATACCTTTAACAATAGTCAACCCCAGTCCACTGCCCTCATGTCGGCGTGAACTGCCGGTGTCTTCATGTGAAAACGGTTTGAAAATATTGTCAATTGATTCCTTATTAATGCCAATACCTGAGTCTTTTACATATATTTGCAGCCATCCTGAATTTACATCACATCCTATTTCAACGGTACCGCTTTCAGTAAATTTTATGGCATTGTTAATCAACTGATCCAGTGCCTTGTTGATGAGCTCCTCATCCGTATTTACAACATGGTTTTTGCAAGAATCTTTTATTTGAATAAGCAGTGAAATGTTTTTCCCTGAGGCGGCATCGATGTATTTGTTATAAATTTTTTTATGCAGGTCACTTAAATCGATCTTCTTCTTATTCACTTCCATATTGCCAGAAGTGATAAGAGAAATATCCATATAGTCCGTAATGGTTCTGATCAGTCTTTCTGTACTCAGGTTGATGATTTCAACCAGTTCAGGTATTTCATCACGGGATAAATCCGGATCAGAAATAAGCATAGAAGCGCCCATAATGCCATTCAGCGGCGTGCGCACTTCATGTGAAATATTGTTTAAAAATGCTGTTTTAAGTTTATCACTTGCTTCTGCCATCAGTTTGGCTTCTTCCATGGCCTGACTGGCTTTTAATCGCTCGGTTATATCATTGGACATCACCATGCGGAGTTGTTGGTTGTCTTTTAATGGCAATGAATGCGAAGTAATTTCGACATTGATAATCTCACCGTTTTTGAGTTTGTGTCGCCAATGATCTGATTTTTGATAGCCTTCTTTATTATACACATCTATTAGCAGTGCTGGAATATCTTCTGCCGGTCTGATATCTTTCAAAGTCATTTTCAGAAATTCTTCCCGTGTATATCCATATTTTTCTATGGCTGTTTGATTTACTTCAACAAATGCTAAGGTATCAACATCATAAATCCACATTGGAAGTGGATTATTCATAAAGATATTGCGATAAAGCTCTTCGCTTTCTTTCAAGGCCGTCTGCATGGCTTTACTTTGTGTAATATCTTCTTTTACAGCGAGATAATGTGTCATGACTCCATCATCGTTGATGACAGCACTAATAGATGCCCATTCCCAGTAGAGCTCGCCGTTTTTCTTTTTATTGTGAAACTCGCCCTGCCACACCTCACCTAGGGCAATGGTTTCATACATTTTGAGGTATTCATCCTTGCTTTTTTCACCCGAATTGAGTACGCGTGGATTTTTACCTATCAATTCGCCGGGTAAATAGCCGGTGGTTTCTACAACTTTAGGATTTACGTATTCGATATCTCCTTCAAGGTTTGTTATTACAATTGATACCGGCGATTGCTCAACTGCGCGTGTCAGTTTTGTTAATTCTAGTTCGTATTGTTTGCGTTCGGTGATATCGAGCAGCGTAGAAAGCAAAAATTCTTCACCCTCCATTTTATAGCTTTCAACCGACAACAATATGATGCGCTGATCATTGTTGCGCATATACAAAGGTATTTCTGACTGTTGAACGAAATTTTGTTTTTTAAGCTTATCGATAAGATGATTTCGCATTTGCTCGCTTATGATACCCATGTTTATTACGTTGTTGCCAAGAAGCTGTTCTCTCGAGTAGCCTGTCAGGCGGCAATAGGCATCGTTGACATCGATGAATGCTCCATCATTCATTCGTGTAATTGAAATGGCTACAGGACTCGAATAGAACGACTTTTTGAAGCGTTCTTCAAGTTGTTTTCTCAACATCTCAGCATTATACTGTTCACTGATATCTTCGATAAGACCAACCCCGCCTTTTACGACCCCTTCTTTATTGAAGATGGGTGCAAATTGAACCTTTACTCTGGATTGTTTTTCAGCTGTAAAAGACTTATAAAGACCTTCATAATTGGCAATTTGTCCTTCCAAAGAAAGATTCAGGGCTGCAACAACTTCTTTATCAGGAAGGATATTCATGTTAAGTCCAATGAGTTTTTCTCTGGATGAACCGATGATTTCGATAAATCTATCGTTGCAGGCAGTGATAATACCTGTTTCGGTGAAACTTATCATACCCAGCGGGGTGTTTTCAAAGACAAGCCTGAATCTTTCTTCACTGTTGCTTAAAACTTCCTGCGTTTGCAATTTTTCAAACATTTCTGTCTGAAGGTCTTCCATAAGATTAAGTGCAGCCTGCTTGCTTTTTTCAAGACTTGCAATGGCTGTCTGCAGCTTTTCTTGAGTAAGCTTTCTTTCATCCAGTTCTTTTTCGAGCATTGCAGTTCGCACATGAACGAGTTTCTCAAGCAGTGCTTTTTCACCGAGAATTTTATCCTCAGCTTGTTTTATCCTCAGCATTGCTTGTATCTGGATTTTCAGCTCAGTTTCGTCAATCGGTTTGCTCAAAAATGCATCGGCACCACTTTCAAATGCTTTAATCCTGGACTCATCATCGTTTCTTGCAGCGGTGATCATAATTATAGGTGTGTTTTTAGTCAAAGGGTTTTCCTTTATCATTCTGCACACATCGTAGCCGTCCATCTGAGGCATGATGATATCCAGCAAAATGATATCTGGCTTTTCATTTAGGCAGATTTCAATTCCTTTTTTGCCGGATTGTGCCATTAAATAAATTGACATCGGAAAAAACTCTGACATCAAAGCCTTTAAAACCAATAGGTTATCAGCTGTATCATCGATAGCTAAAATCTTGAATTGACTATTTTCCATACAAAAGATGATTGATAGTGGTTTCTAATAAATCATGATCAACTGGCTTTGGCACATAAGCATCAAAACCATAAGCAAGTAATTCTTCTTTGTCGCCTTTCATTGCACGAGCTGTGACAGCAACAACGGGGATGTTTTTTATTGTTTCATTTTCACGTATCCCTTTTAGCACTTCGAATCCATCAATCCCGGGCAATGAAATATCAAGTAATACCAAATGAGGTTTGTAGTTGATAGCTTTTTGAAGGCCTGAAATTCCGTCTTCAGCAGTCAACAGAAAATATTTATCTCCCAAAAGCGCTTTTATCGTTGTGCTGTTATCGGGATTGTCTTCAACAAGCAGGAGGGTAGGGTCGCCTGCTTTTTTGGCCAGAAATGGGATATCTTCAACTCGCGAAAAACTTGTTTTTATCGGAAGCATTGATTCAATTCTTTTGAGCAGATCGGCTCTGTTTAGCTCTCCTTTTTGAACCAATTGATTGATATTATTTCCTTTAAGAACATTTAATTCTTCTTTTGAGATGTGTTTGGCCGTAAGAATCAACACGGGGATTTTGATTTCAAATTGTTGTCTGATTGTTTTCAAAACTTCAAAACCATCCATTTCTGGCATCATTAAATCAAGAATAATGGCATCAGGAATGAATTGATTGATTAGGTCGAGGGCTTCATGTCCGTTTCCGGCAACCAAAACCTTATAACCTTCTTCGAAAAGGAGTTCTCTGAGTTGAACAATTTGCGGCTCACTGTCTTCAACGATCAAAATTGTTATTTCCTCATTTTTTCGATGTTTGACAGCGTTTTCTTTGTCTGCATTTCTTGCATTTAGTCCACTTTGAGCAAAGTGATCATTTGTTTTTTCAATTATTGGCAGAAATAAAGTAAAAGTTGAGCCTTTGCCGGGCATGGTCTGCACCTCAATATTTCCGTTGCATATCTCGCTGTATTTTTTTGCAATGGCCAGTCCAAGGCCTGAGCCGCCAAACTTTCGGGAGGTTCTTTCGTCAGCTTGTCTGAATTCGTCAAAAATGACTTCAACCATCTCAGGATCAATGCCTATTCCAGTATCCTTTACTGCAATTCCCAATTCTCTGTATTTTCTTATGAGTGTAATTTCTACCTGTCCTTCAGTTGTAAACTTGACTGCATTGGCAATCAGGTTTACAAGGATATGTCTTACTTTGACACGATCGGAAACAATAAGCTCAAGATCGGCAGGAAGTTTATTCAGCAATTTAATGTCTTTTTCAATGGCGGTTGGTTGCAGCATTTCCAATATTTCTTTAACCATCTCATAGAGTGAAAATTCACTTAACTCTATCTCCTCTTTTCCGGCTTCGATACGAGATAAATCAAGAATTTCATTGATAAGATACAACAGGTTTTTGCCATTTTTACCAATTACATCCAGATAGGTGTATTCGTCTTCCTGAATTTTTCCTTTTAGTCTTCGGCTCAAAACACCTGAAAGAGCAATCACTGAGTTTAAGGGTGTGCGCAGCTCATGGCTCATATTCGATAGAAATGCACTTTTCAGCCTGTTGGCTTCATCGAGTTGTTTTTTTTGCATTTCAAGCTCGGTGTTTTGCTCTGCCAATTCAGCTGTTTGGCTTGCCAACTCATTTTTTTGTGCTTCAAGTTCGTTGTTTGCTACTTCAAGAAATTTTGACCTTTCCCCAATTTCTTCATGAAGTTGTTTTTGCCATTCCTCAGCCTGCTTTCTTTCAGTAATATCGCGCGCTGCAGCAAATACGCCCGCTACCTTACCATTTCCATCCTTATATATTGATGCATTGTACGTTACGTTTGTTAATTGCCCGTTTTTATGTTTTATTTCTAATTCATAATCCCTTACCATACCTTTTTGGAAGACCAGTTCATAGCCTTTTTTGGCGGAATCAGGATCTGAAAAGTAGCCTGAAAAATCTGTACCTATCAATTCTTCGCGCTGGTAGCCGGTTAGAAGTTCAGTAGAAAGATTCACATCTGTGATTTTGCCGTCAGGCCCGATGGTTACTAGCGGGTCGATGCTAGCTTCAATAAGACCGCGATTGTAGGAACTTGCATTAAACAATTCTTGTTTTTGTTTTTCAAGTTCAAGATTTGTTTCTTTCAGTTTTTCAGAAAAAGCCGAAATTTTTGCGGAACCAACAATACTTTCAACTCTTGCGCTGATCGTGTCCTTAATTTTGTTGATCAGAATAATTGTATCTGCGCTGAAATGACCTATTTTACCCAAAGAGATTATTCCTATGAGTCTGTTTCCCGTAACCACAGGTAATGTGATGATTTCATTGGGCACAAAAGCTCCATTGACTGTATTGAAAACGAACTTCGAGTTTTCGGGAATATTTTTAAGGTGATGAACATTATTAGTGGCGATAGCAGCACCAAATTCGCCTTCAAAGTTTTCGAATGAAAAAGTTGTTCTTATTTCTTCATTTAAGCCAAGAGACTCAATGTGAATAAGTTTGCCTTGGTCGTTCAGTAAATATATTGCTGCAGTTTGTGCTGAAGTAAGTTCAGCAAGTTTTGAAAGTGTTTTTACAAAAAACTGTTTTTGTTCGTTTTCACTCATCATTATTTCCGAAATCGCATAAATTTTTTCGTTCAATTTTATATTTCGTTCCAGTTTTTCTGCAAGACTGTTGAGTGCATTCGACAAGCTGCCTAATTCATTTTGAAGTGAATAATTACTTCTTGCACTGTAGTCTCCATCAGAAAAATCATTTGTGACCTTAGTCAGAATTTGTATGGGTTTGTTTATGTTTCTCGAAATAATAATTTGAACGATAATCGAAATCAACAACACTAAAACGACAAAGAGACCTAATTGGAGATTAAGTCTGGAGTTCAATTTATTAGAGTTTTGATAAAACTCATCTGCTTTATTTCTCGCAAAATTATCGATTTTTTGAACCGACTCCATGAGCAATCGTATCTGATTTCCAGCAGTTCCAAATGATTTCGTCCTTTCAGCGGCAACCTTAATTTCTCCCGCTCTGTAAAGGCGAATGGTTTCTTCGCGCATCGCGTTCCATGTTTCGAAATTGGCTTTCAGCGTATCAATATCTGTTTTAGGTCCAAGATAGCTGGTGTATATTTCATTGATATGTTCAAAGACTCTGCTTTTTGCCTGCACAAGTTCAATGATATTTTGTTCAAGTTCTTTTTCATCTGTTGTTAAAAACAAGTTTTTCATATCCCTGTGCATCGTAAGGATGTCAGCTTTTAAATTTCCAATTGTACGCCTCACTTTAAAGGGATGTTGGTATAGGAAAACTGTTTGTTCATGTATTTTGTTTGTTTGTTCGTATGCGATAAAGCCCATAAAACCAACCAAAAACAACATAAAGCCAAAACCAAATTTGAGCTGGGTTTCTATTTTAATATTTTTTAGATTCATAACTTTATTAATTGGCGCTATATTAATCTTTAATTAGTTCATTCCATGTAGTTTCAATCTTGCTTGTGCTTTAATTTAAATATGGCAGATTGCTGAAATTTTTCCTGAAAACCATTTCTGGAAACAACTGCTCTTTCCGTTTCCCCAGTAATAAAACAGGCATTTGGTGCCAAGGATTTTTTAATTTTATCAAAAATAATCTGCTGACCTGCGTTTTCATAATAGAAAAGTAAATTTGAGCAGATAATGAGGTTGAACTCTCCAAAAATGCTTTCGGGCGGGAAGTTTATTTTTGTGTTTAACAGGTCAAAAACTGAAAAGACAATATTTTCCTGAAGGCTTTTGTCAATGCTGTAAAGATTCTTTTCTGGTATAAACCATTTTTTCAAACGTTTCAAACTTACGTTTCCCAGACAATCTTCATTGTAAATTCCATTTTTAGCAAGTTCAATCTGGCTTTCGGATCGGTCACTGGCAAAAATCCTGTATTTAAAATCAATTTTACTTGTTTGTTTTAGCTCCTCAAGCAGAATGGCAAGGCTATAAACTTCCTGACCAGCTGCACAGGCTGTTGACCAGATACGTAACTCATTGATCATTTTTCCTTTAAGTTCGATAAGCAGTGTTGGAAGACTAACATATTCAAGCACAGAAAAGGTATAGGGGTTCCTGAAAAAGCTGCTGTAGGAATTGGATAGTTTTGATATCAAACCTTTTACTTCATCCTCATTGTTTTGGATCAGTATAGCATATTCCTCAGTGTTTTTGACCCTGCTTTTTTTTATTTGATCTTCGATCATTTTTTGTAAAAATGATGTGTCATAAACTGAAAAATCGATATTAGATTTTTCAAGAATTATTTGCTTTATATGATCTGTTGGGTTTGCCAATGGTTTAATATTTAATTATTTATGAGTTTTTAGTCTTGTTAAACAATTTTATATTTTGTCGGTTCTCCGAGTTTTTCAAGCAAATGATTAATCTCTTTTTTCAGCTCAATCATTCTCATTTCCCTGCCTACTGTAAGGTTGTTAAAACGCTCAAGTTCATCCATCTTTTGTCTGATCTCACGTTCAGCATTTTTGCGTTCAGTGACATCGCGTGATACCCCAATAATTCCTATGGGATGACCTTCAACATTACGTAAAAAACGCATAGTCGATTCTGTATTCAGAATCCTACCGTCTTTATGTCTTTCATCAAATTCAACACTGATAATGCGATCTGGATCTTCACCACCTTTGGCTTCAAGTGCCATCTGTTCCTCAAATATTTTTTTTAAGTGGATTGCAGTTTCCGGCGTAATTGTATCCCAGAATACTTGTGACAAGCTCTCTTCAACAGTGTATCCACTATGATTGATAATTGCAGTGCTGATATAATTTATTCGCAGATTCATGTCAGTCGTAAAAATAACTTCTGTGCTGTTTTCAGCAAGCATCCGGTATTTTTGCTCGTCAGCCTTCAATTGGAGACTGTTTTTTTTGCTTTCAGTGATGTCTGTTATAATAGTCGCAAATTGATGCTTCGCGGGTGAATATGCTACCACGTCATAATGTTTGTCCAAGGCAGCAGCAAAATTTTGAAAATAAACAGGCTCGCCTGTTAAGGCAACCCTGCCGTATTTTTCAATCCAAAATGGTTCAGTCTCCGGAAGCACTTCCAGCACTGTTTTTCCAATACATTGTTCTTTCCTTAAACCTGTTAACCTTTCAAAGCTTTCGTTCATTTCAAGAAAGCGGTAATCAATGGCAACTCCTTCATCGTTCAGAATTATTTCATGCAGCGCTAATCCCTGTAGCATTCCATTAACGAGTGCTTTAAACTTATGCTCACTTTCAGACAAAGCAATTTCTGTGTTTTTTCGATCAGTTACATCGCTGATGAAGCCCATAAACTGTTCACCGGGCAAACTCACGGCTTTTACTGCCCACCATGCTTTCGAGCCATCCTTTTTTAAAATTAGCAGCTCGTCGTAGGCTTTACCTGTGCTTACGACTTTTTGGAAGTGTGCAATACTTTTTTCTCTTGTTTCCGGAGCAAGCAAATCAAAAAGAGTTATGCTTAAAAGCTCTTCTCTGGAAAACCCGCTCATTTCAACTGCTGCCTTGTTTACTTCGATATATTTACCATTTTTATCGACGATAAAAATGCCCTCCGGAGCAAAATCAATATATTTTCGAAACTTTTCTTGCTCTGCTAAATGTTGCTTCTGCTCCAGCTTTTCTTGCTTTAACTTCAACGCAACTTTCACGGCAAAAGTCAGATACTTCAGGTTTTCTTTGAGAACATAATCTGTAGCCCCTTCACGCATGCAGCTTACAGCTGTTTCTTCATTTTGTGAGCCGGTAAGGATAATTACAGGCAAATCCGGATCAAAAGCCTTAACGATTTTTAATACATCCAAGCCTGTAAAATCAGGCATTAAATAGTCGGAGATAACAATGTCAGGGTCAAATTCATGCAAAGCATTTTGAAATTCTTTTGGAATTGCCACATTTAATACATCAAACGTTAAGTCTGATTTTAGTGTCTTAACAGCAAGCTCAAAATCTAACAGAACATCTTCTGCAAAGAGTAGTTTTAGTCTTTTATCCATCCTAATAAAATTAAATTACTTGCTATAATTCATAAAAGCAATTAACATCTTACATGAAAAACCGCTAATTTACATTTGATTTGAAACATAACCTAAATAAATCTTAGCTTTTTTAACAAATTTGAAGAAAAACTGGTTTTGAGATTTCAAAACTGTGAATGTATATTATTAGTAGTCTGTTAAATAAAATATAACCAATTATAATTCAATTATTAAACTGTAATTTTAGAATGAAAAAATGTGGCAGATTCCATGAAAGGCTGTGAAAACCGGGCAGCAATGTCAGATTGAGTTTTTTAAAAAGAAAACTTTTTGCTTTGAAAATGCTGATTACTGAATGACAAGATGATTAAAAATTAGCTTTTCAGCAGACCGGATAAAGGAATCTATACAGCTCCTTTGACTTACCTGAAAACAACATCTGTGATCACTTCTTTGCCGACAGCTTTGTTCAGGTTTTTAATGATGAGGGTTTTGGCATACGAAAGCTCATTGCGGATGGCATCGGAGTCGAGATAGACAAAAAGTGTTTTTTTGTTAAAGTACAAATCGGTCGTATGGCTGGCAATCATAGCGCCAACAACACTTTCCCACGAATTTATAATCCTCACGCCATCAACTTTATCCTGAAGATTATAGGTTTTGAAAACTTCTTCAATGGCTTTACCCAGACTTTGATTGTTTTGATTTGTCATGCCTGATTGTTTTATTCAATTGTCAGTTTTACCATTCCCGATTGCACTTCAAATATGCGGTGATCAATGGTTGTTGCATCAAAAAGCCTGCCTATGCGCTGCTTTTGAGTATCGGTTATAAATACCTGACCAAAACTGTCCTGACTCACCAGATTTATCAATTGGCCTACACGCTGATCATCGAGCTTATCAAAAATATCATCAAAAAGCAAAATGGGTTTAAACCCCATAATGTTTCTTGTGTATTCAAATTGCGCCAGTTTAATGGCAATTACAAATGATTTCTGCTGACCTTGTGAGCCGAATTTTTTTAGCGGAAAGCCGTTAATCATCAGCTGAAGGTCATCTTTGTGAATTCCGGATGTTGTGTATCTTAACTGTCTGTCCTTATCAATGCCCGATTTCAGTGCGTTGATCAATGGATGATCAAAAAGACCGCTTTCGTAGACAATGTCAACTTCTTCGCTGCTTCCTGAAACGATATTGTAATAGTCGCCGAAGATGGGAATAAAAGTTTTGAGAAAACTATGTCTTTTTTCGTGCAGGATTGTTCCAGCTTTGTGCAGTTGCTCATCCCAGAGTTCGATCAGGCTTGAATCAAAGCGGCCCGATTCAGCAAATTGCCGAAGCAGTGTGTTGCGTTGAAGCAAAGCTTTATTGTATTTAAGCAGTTCGTCAAGATAAATGGGGTCGGATTGCGAAATCATGCCATCGATGAAACGACGGCGCACTTCACTGCCTTCATTGATGAGATCACGGTCGTAGGGCGAAATCATGACAAGCGGAATCTTGCCAATGTGTTCGGCAAGGCGGTCGTATTCTTTTTTGTTGAATCTGAATGACTTTTTGTGATTTCTTTTTTGAATACAACTCACAAGATCGGTATCACCGTTTCTGCGATAATGGCCATGAACACTGAAAAAATCGCATCCATGACGTATGTTTTGCTGATCTATATTGTTGAAATAGCTTTTGCAGAAAGATAAATAATAGATGGCATCAAGCAGATTGGTTTTTCCGGCACCATTGTTTCCAATGAAGCAATTTATTTTTTCCGAAAAATCCAATTCTGTTGAAGGACAATTCTTGAAATCCGTAAGTTTGAGTTGTTGCAAAAACATGCTTTCTTTGCTTTGGAGGGCAAAGATACAACAGTAAGCCAAAAAAAGGTCTATCTGCTGAAATTACTCAGATTGGTGCTGATGGTCAGGTAGTTGGGTGATCCAACAACATGAAATGTTGACCTGCTGTAATTGATGTTAAACTTTGAAACCCTGATGCCAACACCCCATGAAAAACCAACCATTGCCAGTTTATCAGGTATTTGCATCTCCTGACGACGTTTGTAGTTATAGCTTCCTCTGAGTGTTAGGTTTTTTCCGATGTAAAATTCACCTCCTAAAACGATATGCCGCATGAACTGATCAGCGACTTTTTCTGCACCTTTACTTTCGGTTTTTGTGCCGGTGATCGGGTCAATTTTCCCTTTCAGGTCAAGCGGGTCGTCGTAGGTCAGGTCCCACTGCTGCAAGTTATCGTAGATGAGAATGATGCGGAAAGGAACATGGTCAAGGCGTTTTGAAACACCAAACTGCATATTGAAAGGCATGGTGCTTGCATCGCCCGGAAGATAGGATTTCATTTCACTTCCAATATTTCTTGCAGTAAGCGAAAAGAGCCAGCCTTCACTGGTTTTGTAGGTTCCGGCCACATCTACTGCCAATCCAAAGGAGCTGTAGGTTTCATATTGAGAACCAACAAATTTAATCTGTGCTCCGATAGAAAAATTTGAGTCGAGCTGACGGCCCCAGCCCAGCATAAATGCATAATCTGAAGCACCGAAAGTGCCATTGCGCTGACCTGCTTCATCGGCATATTCAAATTTCCCGTAATTGTGGTATTGAAGAGACCCAACAAAATTTCCGAAATTTTCGAATGAGCGACCGTACTGTATGGAACTAAAACGGATATCTGAAAAATAATCAACGTAGGAGAGACTGAGCTGATTGTGCATCTCAGGATTGATGAGTGCTGGATTGAACAAGGAAAGCTGTATATCGCCATCGTCAATCGGAAGGGCTGTGCCGCCCAGGGCTGCAACGCGTGCAGGTATGGCAGCGTTTAAAAAGTCATAGGTGCCTCTGCCACCAATTTGTGCCAGCAATCCCAGACTGCTAAGCATCATAATCGCGCTGATTAAAAGAACTTTATGCCTTAAGATAGTAGATAATTGTTTCATACTCAAATTCTGGTAACTTAACGGAAACGTATGAAACCTTGCTTTATTGTTTTTTTTTAGTCAATACAGTGATTTATAAAACAAAGCTTATTTCAAAAGTAATTTTTTTGTACTGCTTTTTCCGTCATTCCATATTAAACGCACCATCAAATTTCCTTTTGGTAAGTTTGAAACATCGATGCTTCCAGTGTTTTGCGAAAGCGGAAACCTCAATAATGTTTTTCCATCAGTGGCAGTGAATAGCATTTCAATTGCTTCTTTTGTTGCTGAATTGATGCTGTAATGCAAAAGTCCGTCTGTTGGATTTGGATAAATCAGCCAGCCGTCGTTATCAGTTTTGCTGGAAGGATCAAGCCCAAGAATCATTTTCCATTCATCATAAAGCACTTGTAATGAATCAATTGGTTCAACACCATAAGGCGTTTGCGGAACATTGAGGTCAAGAAAAAAGTTTCCTGCAACATCGTTTGAATTTGCCACACGGATAAAAGCTGAAAGCGATGAAACGCCTTCGTTCAGGCAGCGGGAATCTGCACCGGGGACATTGGCACCTTGCAAAGCTGCCATAAGTTTGTCAGAAAGCATTCCTTCTGTGGCATTGAATCGTGCTTCCATCGAATCGATAATCGCCTGACTTAATAAGATATTTCCCTGAATGGCATAGTTTCTTCCTGTGATATGCCCTTTCCAATTCATACTTGTGGCACCTGTATAGGCAGCTGACCTTGGATTTCCATTTTCATCCATATCTACAATACCATATTGCCGCCTTCCCGGCTGATTTTGCACATCATTGGCAACGAGCCAGTCGATGATTTGCTGTGGTGAATCCCCTGCCAACATACGGTTTCTGGCATTCACCTGATTTGCTGACAACCAGTATGACTGAGTATGTATAGCACCTCTGCCCGGCAAAATATCGCTGATAATTTTTGCCCCACCTGCAATTGCCGTGGCATCAATGCAACTGGCTCCGGCGCTGCCTAGCTGGCCTGTAACCGTGTCTACGGCAACAATCGAAAATGTATCCTGTGCAAAAAGTGAGCCTCCGGAGAGCACTATTAAGATGAATAAAAGTCTAAGGTTCATATCTTTTAAGATTTAAGGTCGTAAAAGTAATCGATTTTTTGATTTTGGGCTATTTGATTTGTGTGATGTGAAATTTTCAAACTGATTGATTCAATTATTAATAGTATGAAGAAAATTCCATTTATATCCTTTCTTCAGTAACTTTGCTTTAACTGCTTTCGTTTTTTATCTAGTTTTACAGCCATATTTACAAAAAACTAAAACGTATGTCACTTTGGAGGGTCTTGCTTTGTATCATTTTCCCACCTTTGGCAGTTGTAGACAAAGGATGCGGATCTGTTTTGATTGTGCTCCTTCTCACAATAGCCGGTTGGATACCGGGTGTTTTGGCCGCTTTAATAATTAACAATAAATCAAGATATTGAGTAAAGAATCTATCCTAAAACCCAAACTTCATATTCTTGGCTTGTTTTTCTTTTTCACATTCTTTTTCACAGGAATACACGCACAGGAAAAAATCATGCTGGAACCTCAAATGTTGTATAACTTCAGCACGAAAGGTGATGCAACTTTGCTCATCGACGAACAGCTGCTGGCAGGTGATCCGGCAAACGGAGGTGGTGGTCAGCCCGAAACAGTATTTAGTGCCGGCTGGCCTGATGCAGCAATTTATTATCCGGTTCGCATCGCAATTGATCTCGGGGTGTCGCATCAACTGTCAGATCTTTGGTTTTTTGATATCAATGATGCTGATTCACTTTTTGTTTATATTGGTAATCCTGCCGGATGGGAGTTGATTCATTCGATCTATCTGAATACTTTCAATCAATGGAGAAGTGCATCAATCAATACGCTCAGCAGATTTGTGATGCTTGAGTTTAAAAATCCTTCCACACGTATTTCTGAAATTGTTCTGTATGGAACAGCCACAGGATTGCCGGAGCCTCCGCCGATTCCGGTAATAAATCAAGTCTCAAAAATGGATATTTTTCTCGGAGTTAATGGTTTCATTGACGATCCGATTGACAAATTGCGTGTTGCCGGAAGTCTGCGTGAATATCATAACTGGGGTTGGGATGAAGGCAATCAGGATACGACTTATCCGGGCTTTCCAAACAACCAATATGCATGGAATCCAAGTTGGGTGAGCGGTCCGGGCTGGGCATTCAATTTTGATGATTTCTATGAAAGACTTAAATCCAACAACATCTTGGTCAGTCCCGACCTTCAGGGTGCTGCGCCTTATATAACAGCTTTCAACGATTCGCTCGAACAGCACAAACCATTAAGTCCGGGCGAAAACCCTGAAGATCCTGCATCCTATATTGAGCACGCTGATTATATGTTTCAGTTTGCAGCACGCTACGGCAAAACAAGCGTTGATGCAGGATTGCTAAAGTTGAAACCGGATCAGCAACCACATTCAGGCCTTGGTTTGGTTGAGTATCTGGAAAACTGGAATGAGCCCGATAAATGGTGGTTTACGCGCGGTGGTTACTTTAGTTGCACCGAATTTGCTGCCATGAGCAGCGCCGATGCCGATGGCCACGAAGGTGCACTGGGAGTTGGCAAAGGAATGAAAACTGCTGACCCCCAAATGAAAATGGTGATGGGCGGCCTGGCAAGTCTTAATCTGGAATATGTGCGCTGCATGAAACTCTGGAGCGATTACAACCGGCAAACAGGCTTTCCGGTTGATGTGCTCAACTTTCATCATTATTCAGGAAATGGATACCATGGCATCAGTCCTGAAGAAGATAGTTTAAAGTTTAAATTGAAAAAACTGGTTGAATACAGAAACCAATACCTCCCGGGAAAAGAAATCTGGTTGTCTGAGTTTGGTTATGATACCAACCCCGAAAGTGTGCAAGCTTCAAGACCAATCGATACTACCGACAATTTTGAAGTGCAGGGTCAATGGATTTTGCGCTCCTATCTTGAGGCCGCAGCAAGTGGCATTGAAAGAGCACATATGTTTATGTTGCGCGATGTGAATGCCTTAAACCCAAATATTTATAATAGTTGTGGGCTTACTGGCGAGATTTGGTATGGACATCAGCCAAAGAAATCCTGGTATTATGTGTTTGCAATGAAAAATCAGTTGAGCGGACTACGCTTTCAGCAGGAATTGCCTTCTTCAGTGCCGCAGGTAAATGTTTACCGTTTTGATTCTGATTCCAGTGATACGCTGGTTTTTGCTGTCTGGAGTACAACTTCAGAAAACAGGGTGATTGAAAACTTCGAGCTTAATGTAGGGCAAAACAGCGTAGTAACGCTTGTTACGCCGGTTTTTGGAGATACACTTGGTTTGCAGCAACCTTTGCAGGTTGACAATGGAATTGTGCGTTTTGCAGTAAGCGAAAGGCCTGTTTTTATCAGGACAATACCGGGCAATGTCAGTAATTTGATTAATGTTACAGGACAGTTGAAAGTTTTCAACAGCAATGAAAGTGCTTTGCAGGCTAATGAAAACCGTAGTTTTTGTTTAAGAATTTTTAATGCGGAAAATCAGGCTGTGACTCCGATGCAGTGCCTTCCAATAGGCCAAAACAGTTTTACTTTTGAAGGACTGGAAGCCGGAATGGCATACAAAATAAGGCTTTGGGAACAGACAGCGACAGGGAAACTGGGGAGTTCATGGATGTGGAACAATTGGGGAGGCATCACTGCTTTGGATGCACTCATTGTGAATTATATGTCGGTTGGTCATCCAGTGGTGGAAGGCTTTCAATGGATTGGATCAGCGCCCTATAGCCAGCTTTTCAAAAATGTGGCTGATGTAAACAACAGCGGAACGCTGACTTCATTGGATGCTTTGATGGTTCTTTACAGATCGGTTGGATTTCCGGAAGTAATGCCGTTTCCTGGTGGAAAACACAATTTTCAGCTATCTGCCGCCTTTGTTGAAAGCGCAATAGAATTGAAATGGCCGCAGGCTCCTACTTTGTTATTTCAGCCTTTTGGGGTTTATCAGGCTGATTCGGATGATGACAGCGTTTTCTACGAACTCCAATTGAATGAATTAGCCGCCAGTGAAAAGTTTTTGAATATTTATTTCACAGTCACGGGAGATGTAAATATAAGCTTCGAACCATAGTTTAAAAGCATTAAACCTTTTCCGGAACTGTCTTTTCTCCTTTTAAGATAAATTACTTTTCTGAATCTATTTTTTGAATCAAGGCTGTGTAAATGGATTCATTCGACTCTTTTCGGGAAGAAAATAAAATTTGTCTGCCATCTTTTTTTGTGATCTCAAGACATGGTAATTGGTCAGCGTTTATTATCAATTTTACACTTTCGCCTTCTTTTGTTTTGAAATAGCCTTTATTGACACTGCCGGTTGAGAAACCATTGGTTCGGATGCGGATTTCTGGAATTTTTTCAATCATTTTCAGAGATGCTATCTCAGAAAACAAGATCTTTTCACCATAAAATCCTTTGATGATTATTTCTTTTTCACCTATAATCAGCTTGTCTTCTTTTAGTCCTACAGTAAAAATGTATGCTACAAAAAACAGACTTAAAAACATAATAATCATCGGTAAGAAGGTGGATTTTTTATTTGAAGAATACCCGAAGCTTTTGCTCCGCCATGCAAGAAGTGAATAAGCTAAAATGGGATATATTGCCATGAAAATACCTGCAACTGTTTCATTGATAGTATAAAGCAGAAATATTCCAAGGATTAATAAGGAGCTTCCAAGAAAAAGATGAAACTTTTTGAAGTAATTCAAAAATGCTTTGAGGTCAAATTTTTTCCGGTCTTCCTCACGCATAGTGTTATAGCCTGAGAGGAGATATCTCGCATTTTTTTCAGTTATCAGATAACCAAGCGAAGCGAAAAGAATTGCCAATCCAATTATCAGGTATACCATCTTTCAGCAATTTGCAAGCAAAACTATTGATTTTTACTGAAAATAATCGCTTGAAAGCTTAAAATCTACTTAACGTTAAATGAAAGCATTTTTTCGTCGCCAATGAAAAGCTCGAAATGATCGTCAACCTTTGTCGGACCAACGCCTTCCGGAGTGCCGGTGAAAATATAATCACCTTTGCGGATGGTAACAAACTGAGAGACGTAAGCGATAATTTGATCGAAACTGAAAATCATGTCTTTACTGTTGCCTTTTTGACGCCATTCGTCATTGATTTTTAAACCAAAATCAATATTTTTCAGGTCTTCAAAACTTTCCTTGGGAAGGAATTTTCCTAATGGGGCTGAAAAATCAAAAGCTTTAGCCATTTCCCAGGGCAAGCCTTTCTTCTTGCATTCATTTTGCAGGTCACGGGCAGTAAAGTCAATGCCAACGCCAATTTCATCAAAATATTTATGAGCAAATTTTTCGCTGATGCTGCGCCCTGTCTTGCTGACTTTCAGCACCAGTTCGACCTCATAATGAATGTCATTTGAAAAAGCAGGATAAAAAAACGGGTTGTGCGGCGGAAGCAGTGCTGTATCAGGTTTCATGAAAAAAACAGGCTTCTCCGGAATCGGGTTGTTCAGCTCTTTGGCGTGCTCACTGTAGTTGCGTCCAATACAAATGATTTTCATGGGTTCTATTTTTTTTGGTTTATTAGCGTTACATTTTTTCCAAACATTCGGAGCTTGATGGCAGTAATCAATTTTTTTGTGAAAAGTGGAAAATCTCCTTTCATCATCCAGTCGTAATAGGAAGGCTCTCTGGTAAAAACTTCTTCTACTGTCCTGCCTTTGTGTTTTCCAAAATTGATAACCTCTTGATTTTCTTCATTATAAATAATCTGTCCGGCAAGGTCTGCATTGCGGTGGTGGGTTGAAAAATCGTGCAAAGCCTTCATGTCGTTGGAAACAGGTTTCGTTTTCACTCCTGACGAATCTTCATAATAGGCATCCTGATAACGTTCAACCTGCGCTGCTAAAATCTCGTAGGTAGCTTTTGTATCTGCCGCAGCCGAATGTGCATCTTCGAGTTCTTTGTTGCAGAAAAACCTGTAAGCACCTTTGAGTGTGCGTGGTTCCATCTTCATGAAGATATTCTGAACATCAACAAGGTGGCGGTTTGTAATATCAAAAGGGATATCACAACGCAAAAATTCTTCCATCAGCATTGGAATGTCAAACTTTAAGGCATTGTATCCTGCCAGGTCACAGCCACTTAAAAATGCGTTCAGATCATGTGCAATTTCCTTGAACAATGGCTCATCTTTTAAATCTTCATCAGAGATACCATGGAATTTTTTTGATTCTTCCGGAACAGGCATTCCCGGATTTACACGCCATGTTTTCTGTTCTTCCCTGCCATCGGGATATGCTTTTAAAATGCTGATTTCAATCAGGCGGTCGGCTGTGATGCTAAGGCCTGTTGTTTCAAGATCAAAAATGGCAAGTGGTCGTTTGAGGTTTAGTTTCATTGTGGTGGTTTTGATTTGATTTTTGTCTCTTGAAGCATTTTAGCTGACAGTTTGACTCGTCAGTGGATTTAAGCTTTTAGCAGGCAAGGTTTATTATAAAAAATAATGGGTTGGAATTTTTACACATTCCAACCCATGGATTTTGATTTTTGGATTAAACTTCTCTGTTAGGATCAAAGTTTTCGAGCATTTCTTTCATCTTTTTGAGATACATGCCGCCCAGAGCTCCGTCAACCACCCGATGATCGTAGGCCAAAGCCAGAATCATGATGTGACGAATGGCGATGACATCTCCAAACGCTGTTTCCAGCACTGCAGGCTGCTTGCGAATGGCGCCAACAGCAAGGATAGCTACCTGTGGCTGATTGATGATGGGTGTTCCCGTGAGACTGTCAAAAGAACCAAAATTGGTAATCGTGAAAGTGCCACCTTGAATTTCATCCGGTTGAAGTTTGTTGGCACGGGCTCTTTTTGCAAGATCATTCACCGATTTGGTAATGCCCAAAAGGTTCTTCTCATCCACGTTTTTGATCACAGGCACAATAAGATTTCCATTTGGAAGTGCAGTGGCCATACCTATATTAATGTTCTTTCTGAGAATAATATTGTAGCCATCAACAGATGCATTCACCTGCGGAAAATCTTTCAATGCTTTTGCAGCAGCTTCGAAGAAAATTGGGGTAAAGGTGATTTTTTCTCCTTCGCGTTTCTGGAAACTGTCTTTAACCTTATTTCTCCAGTTCACGATATTGGTAACATCTACATCAATAAAGGATGTCACGTGCGGTGAAACATGTTTCGACATCACCATATGGTCGGCAATGAGCCTGCGCATACGGTCCATTTCAACAATCTGATCGCCACTTTCTGTTGTGACTTTTGGTGCTTCAATACGTGGTGCCGCAGCTTTTGGAGTTGCTGCTTCCGGTGCTTTTGCTTCAGGGATAGCCGTGGGTTGGGTGCTGCGGGTTTTCAAAAATGTCATCACATCATCTTTGGTCACGCGGCCTTCTTTTCCACTGCCTTGAATGCTGTCGAGTTCCTTCTGCGAAATATTTTCTTCTTTGGCAATGCTCTTCACAAGTGGGGAATAAAATTTTCCGCTGCCACTTTCATTTGCGACGGTTTCAATGTTTTCATTTACACTTGGCGTTGCGATTTCAGTCGCAATAGGCTCATATTTAGTTGATTCGACAGCTGTTTCGGCCACGGCATCATCTCCATCAAGAGAAATGACCGCAATCGGCGTGCCTACAGCTACAACATCTCCTTCGTTGAAAAGGAGTTTTATGAGTTTTCCTTCAACAGGGGAAGGGATTTCTGAATCCACTTTATCAGTGGCAATTTCAACGAGGGCATCATCTTCATTGATAACATCACCGGGTGCTTTAAGCCATTTGGTGATGGTAGCTTCGATAACACTTTCGCCTAATTTTGGCATTATAATTTCAAATGTTGCCATATTATTTCAATTATTTTTATTTTTCGAATACAAATGTAATGGTTGTATGACCTTTTTTGTTCAATTTAGGCTGCAAAAATACAGATATTTTCGTAAAGAAAGTGCGTTTCAACTTGAAGCTTAACGAGGAAAGTAATAAATTGATTCTTAAAATTGGTAAAAATTTATACCCTGGTGGAGAATGCGAAGTTGCTGATTTTTAATAAAAGCAGGAAAAGCAGGTTAGCGATTTTTATTTTCATGGCACTGTTTTATCAAAACTAATGTTACTTTGTTTCATTTCAAGCAAGGTCAAATTACATGCATATTTCAATTGGTTTAATAACGCAGGATTGGTACATAATATCAATCAGAAGCTATATAATCGAATAATAAATCAAATTTTTTCATCCATCACAAGAAGGAATTTCCATAAAGGAATAATCTCAACCATACCATTCTTTAGCTTAACAATTTCCGTTTCATTTAGCGTTACCAGATAGCTCATGTCAACTTTTAGTTCTTCCATTGCTATTTCTAAAGCTGATAGTTCACGATCACGGGTTGCAGGATTCACAATTGCTTCACACACTTGTATAAGGTTGATACGACCATATTGATCTTTTTGCACAAAATCGATTTCACGGCCATTATTTGTTTTGTAATAGTAAACCTCATTTGAATGGCGCCTTAATTGCATAAACACAATGTTTTCCAATAAATGACCACTGTTTACAAGGATTCCTGAGGTGACTGAACGAACAAAAGCATGGTCAACGCAGTAAATTTTCTTAGGGTTTGCATTCGACCTGCGATAGGAGGCATCAAACAAACGTACGGTAAAAAGAAAATAGGCATCCTCAAACCAGTTCAGATATTCAGCAACTAAGGTTTTGGACAGACCGAAGCCCATTGATTTTAAAAAACCTGTAAGATTGTTAATAGAATATAGGGAAGCAATATTTTCCAAAAGATAACGTGCAAGCTCCATCATGGCTTTGGGATGTGAAACATCGTGCCTTTCAACCAAATCGCGAAACATGATAGAGTTAAAATATTCCTGATGTATTTTTACCCGAAGCATTTTATCCAGTCCATAAACCTCTGGAAAACCGCCACTGTGCCAGTATTCCTGAAACTTGTTTTCCAACAGGAGTCTGTCTTTGGTGTTGAAAGGAGGATAGTTTAAAATTCCGACCCGGGAGGTGAACTCCTTAAAGGAAAACGGAAACAACTCCCAAGATAATGCCCTGCCGCGCATTTGTGTGCCAATGTCACTTGACAACATTTGAGCAGAAGATCCTGTGAGGTATATTTCCACCACTTCTGTTCGCATTAACCTGTCGATAAAAGATTCCCATTGGGGCAACTCCTGAATTTCATCAAAAAAGCAATAGACAGTTTCTGTGGATTTTTTTTGTGGATAAAGTCCGTAATAAGCTTGCATAATCAAATCAGGACCCAGGTTTTTCAATGAAGATAGCCTGTCGTCAAAGAAATTTATATACAGGATATTTTCTTTCAAAACACCCGATTGAAGATGTCTTTCGGCAATCTGATTCATTAAGGTAGATTTGCCGGCACGCCGCACGCCAATAATGATTGTTGCCTTGTTAGGAACATGTGCCGGCTGTGTTTCCCTTGAAGTTCCAGAAAACCATTGTGTTGATTGCCAGTCAAGTATCAGCTCTTTTATAAGTTCTTTCATGATAAATCTGTTAATCGGTAATAATTATTACCACTTTTGAGCTAAAGTAGTAAAAAAATCAACCGAATTATATTTTTTTAAAAATGTTTTTCATTTTCGTATGGTAGTTATTTATGTTTTACTTCCAAAACAAGAAATCCAGCGATTCAATCATCAAAAGCAAATTAAAAAGAATGAATAGCTGACTTCAATTTCATGAATCACCTGCTTAATTATTCAAACTTTATCAGTTTATGCACGCTTACTTCCTCATTCATCTTGAGTTTGGATTTATCTAGTTAAATCCAAACTCAAGAAAGCGGCAATACAATTGCCGCTTAGCCGTGGCGGGTTCAACAATTTGACGAATTTTGAGATAGCTATTTAGGAAACGACTCATAAATAAAGTGTTATTGTAATTAAACATATACGACACACTAATACAATGATTAATAGGAACAGTTATCAAATCATTAAAACTTGTAAGTTATGCATGTTTTAATGATTATATCATTATATTTGCAGTATGAGTAATTATACAAATCGCAAAGAATACATAAGCAAATTATTGGCTTATAAAGACAAAGACCTGATAAAAGTGGTAAGTGGTTTGCGCAGAAGCGGCAAAAGCACCTTGTTTGAACTATATAGACAAACACTATTGCAAATGGGGGTAAAAGACAAGCAAATAGTGTTTTTAAACTTTGAAGAGTTTGAACTGCGCAAATTTCTTAACGACTTAGATTCTTTGTATGCACATATCATCAGTCAGTTAGATTTATCAAAGCCCTGCTATGTTTTTTTAGACGAGGTGCAAAATGTAAACGAATTTGAACTTTTGGTGGATGGGTTATTCGTAAAACCGAATATAGATGTTTACATCACAGGCTCAAACGCTTTTTTACTGTCAGGTGAATTAGCGACACTTTTAAGTGGTCGGTATATTGAAATTTCTATATTGCCTTTCTCATTCAAAGAGTACTTAACTGCTCGCAAAATTGACATATCAAACAGATACCTCAATTATGAAGCTCTCTTTTTTGATTATGTAAATGAAACATCATTACCCAAAGGCGTTGAACTGCGAGAGGGCGGATTCGATAAGATATATGAGTACCTAGAAGCAATTTACGCCACTATTGTAGAAAAAGATATTACACAACGTCACCAAATAAACGACAAGCGGGCTTTTGGCAATATTACAAAATTTGTAGCTTCCAACATTGGGAACCCACTATCGCCCGGAAATATTGCAAAAATGTTAAAACAAGACGGACAAAACACACACAATACCACCGTTGAGAAATATTTAGAATATTTAGTGGCAAGTTTTATATTTTACAAAGTAAACCGCTTCGATTTGAAAGGCAAAAAGCAATTGGCTACTCAAGAAAAATACTATTTAGTGGACACTGGATTGCTCAATATTTTGGTGGGAAAAGAACGTACTACAGACAGAGGGCATATATTAGAAAATGTAGTTTATCTGGAACTGCTTAGAAGAGGCAACAAAATTTGGACAGGTACTTCACGAAATAGCGAAGTTGACTTTGTTTGCAAAACCAAGACAGGCGACATTGAATATTATCAGCTTGCTTGGCAAATGGCGAGTGAAAGCACAATTAAACGAGAGTTTGATGCGTTAGAAAAAATCAACGACAATTACCCTAAATTTTTACTCACATCAGACTCCTTTACTCAAAATAGAAGTGGAATTAAGCATCTTAATGTTTTTAACTGGCTACTGGACACAGATGAAGAACAAGAATAACCAAAGGCTATAACATCGTATATAAAACATTTGGCAGTCAGTGGGCTATCGAGCATTCTGGCTCGTATCAAAGGCACTTGTAACTTGACAGGAAAGTGCTTCGAAATGCCAAACGTTTCATATACGTAACAGTTTATATTAGTAATGCAAACTCATAGTTTTATCAAGGAATTAAACTCAATTTCTTTACGGTAAGAATGCCATCGGAATAAACATGGATAAAATACATTCCTCCAGATAAGTAACAACAATCAATTTCCACTTGGCCCTCCTGATTACTAGGGGCGGGGAGGTTCACGCTTCTTCCATGCAAATCATATAGATAAACTCATTGTTGGGGGGTATTGGTTGAGATATTTTATGAAATTTTTAAATTGTTTCTATGAATTTATCGGGATGAAGCAATGAACTGAAGTCGGTTTGCTGCCAGGGTATCAATTGCATATTGGCACGCTTCTGTTTTACATTTCCGGTGTAAATGGTGACAAGGTTGAGCTTGTATTTTCCTGCGTTCAGTTTTACGTAATAGTTGATGTTTTTGGCGAAATCGGAATGATAGGTCTGCGCCGATTTCATTTCAATCAGATGCATGCCTTGGGGCGCTTCTATGAGACAGTCAATTTCATTTCCGGTTTTATCCCTCCAAAAGAATACAGGAGCTTCCAGGCCTAAATTTGCATAATGCTTTACAATTTCTATGATCATCAGGTTTTCGAATAAACTTCCGCGCATATAATGCGATTGCAACTGACTGCTTTCGGTAAGGTTCAGTAAATGACAAGCAAGACCAGTATCATAAAAGTAAAGTTTGGGCATTTTTGTCAATCGTTTGGTGAAATTGACATAATGAGGTTGCAGCAGGTACACAACAAAACCGGTTTGTAGCAGCGACAGCCATGATTGTGCAGTAAAATGAGAGATGCCACAATCGTTGGCAAGAGAAGAAAGGTTGAGTAGTTGCCCAATACGGGCAGCACACAATTTCAAAAAGCGGGTAAACAGGCTCAAATCGTGTATATTCTTCATTTGACGGATGTCTCGCTCTACATAGGTTTGCGTATAGGCTGTATAAAAGTCGGCAGGTAAAATTTGTTTGTCATAGATGCGGGGGTAAAATCCCCCATAGATTCTTTCTTCCAAACTTTGTTCAAAAAAAGGCGTGGTTGCAAGCTCTTTGTTGCTTAAAGGCAGGAGTTTCAATACTGCTGCACGTCCGGCAAGCGTTTGACTGACACTTTCCAGTAATAAAAAATTTTGTGAACCTGAAAGAATAAACTCTCCTGCAATACCATGTTTATCAACAATGCCCTGCAAATAAGAAAAGAGCCCGGGCACACGCTGAATTTCATCCAGAATTGCGCCATCAGGTAAGGAGTCTAGAAAAGCACGAGGGTCTGTTGTAGCATATTCGCGCGTATCCAGGTCCTCCAGCGAGATATACCTTTTCTCAGGGAAAAGATGGCGCAAAAGTGTTGTTTTGCCTGATTGACGCGGTCCTGTAAGGGTAATCACCGGAAATTTCTGTGCTAATTCAAGAATTTTAGACGCTATATCTCTTTGAATCATCATGACTTAGATTATTAGCGGACAAATTTAATTAATAAAATGGAATTTGTCCAATAATCATTCAGTGTTTTTTCACTTTATGTGTTGTTTTTTAAAAGCCAGTACTTTGAACTTACAAGAGTAGATATATTTTATAGACCCGATTAGTGCGTTGAACACAAAGGCGACAGTTTTTAAAACACATTTCATATAATTTGCTCGCTGAAATTAATCAAGCAAATCAGATATAAAAAATTGATAAACTGGTAGAATATGTACATGGTTATTTTGTATGCGCAGCTCATCAAACTGGTCGAGTGTTAAAATATATCCTTCTTTCAATCCAAAGAAGTTCATTGCCTCCTCCAGTCCTTGTGTTTCTCTTTTAAGGTTATCATGATTCAGTTGTTCGCAAACCTGAATCAACATTTTGCATTCACGACCTTTGAACACAACAAAATCACACTCGTGGTTTTCACGGAAATAATATAAATCAGTCCTATGCTGTCGCAAAAATAAATACACTGCATTTTCTATCAATCTTCCCCTGTCTTTGCTAAAACTTAAAGTATTGGCATTGACCAGACCAGTGTCAATGGAAAATACTTTGCGTGGATTCATCGCAATACTCTTTGCCGACCAACTGAACCGTGGCAAAAAAAACAGCAAATAGCTGTCGCCTAGCCATGTCAAATAATCTGAGACAGTATTTGCTGATCCAATTGAGAAGGTCTTTCGTAGCGTATTGTAGGAAAATTCCTTTCCTATATTTGAAATAAGATACAAGGTCATATCCATAAGACTTCCGGTATTTCTTATCCCATATCTTACAGCAATATCCCTGAAAACGATGTCTTTCAATAAATTTTGTAATATTTCAGGGGTTTCTGTATCCAGATATTCAGGAAATCCTCCCAATTGAATATAATGATTGAATGATGATGGGTTAGGTTCATAATTCCGGTAATTGAGAAACTCGGTATAGTTAAATGGAAAAAGCTCATGTCGTATATGCCTGCCGGTAAGCCTTGTGCCGAGTTCCTTGCTGAGCAATGCAGCATTTGAACCTGTCACATAAACCTTATCATTGCGGTCATGCAGCTGACGAACAAAAATTTCCCATGAAGGTACATTCTGTATTTCATCAAAGAAATAGGCCTCAATACCCCCACCCATCAATTCGTCCAATTTACTAAAATCATTGACTTCAAAGCCATGTACGCGTGAATCTTCAAAATTGAACCAGGCGGTTTTTTGATAAAGACTTTGAATGATTTTTTTCATCAAAGTGCTTTTTCCACACCTTCTTACACCGGATATTACTTCGATGTGATTACCCACAACTTTAAAATCATCAAGAAATTTGCGGTTTATAGTGCCGCTTTTTGTTGTAAGTTGTTCTTGCTGAGCAACTATCGCAAGTTCAATATCTTGTTTAAGTAGCATTACCTTAAGCTTTAAAGTTAATATTACAAATATAAGCTACTTTATATTACTAATGCAAACTTTTTTTGAAAGATTATTTTTTTTCTATTCAGTCAAGTTTTTCCCTTTTGTTGAACAATCTTTTTTTTTTTCAAATAATTTTCCACCCATTACAGAAGGAGGAAAACCTTAAGTCCGTCATAATAGTTGAAATCATTCTCTAAACTTAAAAGTTCTGCGAAATCAATAGTTGAGCTCACTTATGGAAGTTAGCTAACATGTGCTATTTGTATATTTTTTACCTGCCTTATTGCTTTTGATTTCAGTTTTACTGATTGAATATTAAGCGCTATGTATGGTGTTGGCATTGAAAATTTATTTTTGTTTGATCTTGTAATATTTTCATAAATCATTAATATAGTTGCATTTGCGAAGCTTTTGTCTTGTTTTTAATTGGATAAAACTATACTGGATTTTTTTTGAGTTTTATTTGATGGCAGTTCGTTTAAAACTTTTTTTACTTTTGTTGTAAGATTTATTGAAGAATCAAAATGACTTGATGATGGAAGAGAGCGAAAACAATGAAAGAAGGGAAGGGATTTTTTCCCGCGCAGTGAGGGCAGGCAAACGCACTTACTTTTTTGATGTGAAACAAACCCGCAGCGACGAGAAATACCTCACAATTACGGAAAGCAAGCGCAGGTTCAGTAATGATCAGGGTAAGTTTTTTTATGAGAAACACAAACTTTTCCTTTATGGTGAAGATTTTGAAAAGTTTATGAAAGGACTTACAGAATCTATCCGTTTTATTGAAACAGGAGAAATCCCTGTTGATTTTGAAGATGATGATGAAACGAAAAGTCCTGAAGAAATTTCAGAAAACAATGAAGAAGTCTCTTTTGAGGACCTTGCATAAAACTTGTTTTTTGTTTTTCGGCAACAATAAAAATCAAGCTGCTTTGGCAGCTTTTTCTGTTTTGGTTTACTGCTCATTTGCAGTCATTAAATAGAAAAATAAGTCAGCCTTAGAAATAGAGCTTGTACATAATGAATTGATTTTTAATTCATTTCAAAAAATGAGTACAATTATATTTTATTCGGGTAGTTTGCATTTTATCCAGAACCAACGCTTGAATGTCCATAAAATACAGTACTTTTGTCCAACATATAGTTTATATTTTCGTCTGTTAAAACATTGAATTACAATATTTATGGGTAAAACCATTGCTATAGCAAACCAAAAAGGAGGAGTTGGCAAAACGACTTCAGCGATCAATCTGGCAGCAAGTTTTGCTGTGCTTGAGTATAAAACACTCATTATTGATGCCGATCCGCAGGCCAATGCGACTTCTGGTCTGGGGTACGATCCAAAAGAAATTGAGAACAGCATTTATGAATGTATCATCGATAATGTCGACCCTGCCGAAGTTATCGTTGAAACTACAACACCACACCTTCACTTGCTACCTGCACACATTGACCTTGTTGGCGCAGAAATTGAGATGATCAATTTGCCTGAAAGGGAAAGGATGATGCACAAAGCCATTGAAAAAATCAAGGCCAACTACGATTTCATTATCATCGACTGCTCACCTTCGCTTGGCCTGATTACGGTGAATGCGCTCACTGCTGCCGATTCAGTGATTGTGCCGGTTCAATGTGAATATTTTGCACTCGAAGGGCTTGGAAAGCTGCTCAACACCATCAAAATTGTGCAATCGAGGCTCAACCCGAACCTTGATATCGAAGGGATTCTTCTTACAATGTTCGATTCACGACTCCGACTTTCACGTCAGGTAGTCGATGAAGTTAAAACGCATTTTCAACAGATTGTATTTGATACAATTATCAACCGAAATACACGTTTGAGTGAAGCGCCTAGTTTTGGTGAAACCATCATCATGCACGACGCAACAAGCACAGGAGCTATTAATTATCTTAATCTCGCAAGAGAGATTCTGCAGAAAAATCAACTCATTCAAAAACAAACGGGAGGAAATTAGCATTGAGTCAGGAGCAAAACATAAGCAAAGCAAAAAGAAGAGGCCTTGGTCGCGGACTTGAAGCCATTCTGCAAAGTCCGGATACCGACATCACCTCGGGTGATATCTCCGGAAATTATGTGGCAGGCGCCATCGCTGAAATCGAACTGGATAAGATTGAAGCGAACCCTTTTCAGCCACGTGCCGATTTTGATGATATGGCACTCAGAGAGCTTGCTGCATCGATAAAAACGCAAGGCGTCATCCAGCCGGTAACGGTTCGTAAGCTTGGCTTCGATAAATATCAACTTATTTCCGGCGAACGTCGTTTGCGCGCTTCAAAGATTGCAGGTCTGACCACAATACCTGTTTTCATAAGGGTTGCCAACGATGAGCAAATGCTTGAAATGGCCCTGATTGAAAATATTCATCGTGAAAACCTCAATGCAATTGAGATAGCCATTTCATACCAACGCCTTATAGATGAATGCAATCTGACGCAGGAAAGTCTGAGCGAACAGGTTGGGAAAAGCAGAACAACCATCACAAATTTTCTTCGTTTGCTCAAGCTTCCACCCGAAGTGCAGATTGCCCTACGCGATGGTCACATAACGATGGGTCATGCACGCGCATTGATCAATTTTGACAACGATGAGCAGCAGTTGCTTATCCTGCAGAGAATCATCGAGGAAGAGCTTAATGTACGTCAGGTTGAGGCAGTTGTGCGTAACATCAACAATCCTGAACAAAAACAAAAGAAACCAAAAACGAACTTTGTTCCGGCAGTTTACAAGCAACATTCAAAAGAACTTTCAGAACGACTTCTTACGAAGGTCGATGTGCGTCGTGCCTCCAATGGTAAAGGAGCACTTGTCATTAATTTTGATAATGACGCCGAATTCGAAAGAATTGTGGCATCGCTGATTTCTAAATAGTTTTTGATGTTCAGGGTGAAGTACCTTTGGATTTTTGTTCTTTTGCTGATGTCGAATCCGATTTTCGCGCAAAAAGCTGCGACTGTGGCCACAAGTGAACCAAAACTACATTCTCCACATAAAGCTTCATTGTATTCTGCTGTTTTACCCGGACTCGGTCAGGCATATAATCAAAAATACTGGAAAATTCCAATCGTTTATGCGGGTATTGGAACGATCTCTTATCTGGCAATAACCAACAGAAACGAATACCGGCTTGCCAAAGAAGCGCAGGTTTATGTGGCAAACGGTGAGGAATATCCCACTGATAATAAATATGTCGGGAAATATTCAGCCACCGATTTGATCACAATACGCGACTATTACAGACGCAATACCGAAGTAAGCTGGATTTTTCTCGGACTTTGGTATATCCTTAACATCGTTGATGCTACCGTGGATGCTCATTTTTTCAATTACGATATAAGCGATGAAATTAGCTTGCAGCTGCAACCTGGATTTCAGTTGCAGACCATTCCACATACACCTAAGATGGCCGGAATCAATCAGCAGACACTACTCACCTTCAGAATTAGTTTTTAATGAAAGAAAAACTACAAATAGCCCTGCTTGGATATGGCAGAATGGGCAAAATAATTGAGTCTGTTTGCCTTGAAAGAGGTCATGAAATCGCATGCATCATTGACAGCGAAAGTGAATGGACTGAAAAGGAAAAGGAGCTGAAAAGTTGTGAAGTTGCAATTGACTTCAGTCTTCCGGAAGCTGCATTCAGCAATATGAAACGTTGCTTTGAGCTTAATATCCCTGTCGTGGTAGGCACTACAGGCTGGTACAACCAAAAAAATGAAGTGACTGCCCTCTGTAAGCAAAATGATGTAGCGTTATTTCATGCGCCCAATTTTTCGCTGGGAATGAATATTGTTTTCAGGCTCAACCGTCAACTGGGCAGAATGTTGAATGGTACTTCATACAAGATCTCACTGAACGAGATACACCATATTCATAAGTTGGATGCTCCAAGCGGGACAGCAATTCAGCTTGCAAATGACTTGATTGATTCAGTGGATAGCTTGAAAAGATGGGAAATAGACAACAAAACAGTCGAAAATACGCTGCCAATTTTCGTTAACAGAGTTGGTGAAGCCAATGGAATACATGAAGTGGTAGCCGATTCTGCAGAAGATACGATCAGTTTGAAACATGAAGCTAAAAGCAGACGAGGCTTTGGGCTTGGCGCTGTACTTGCTGCAGAATTTCTATCAGGAAGAAAAGGCATCTATTCTATGGACGATTTGCTGGATCAGCAATTTTAAATTCAAAATTAACAGCAAAGTGGAATTTAGTGGTATGTATTACATTCTATTTCGCTGATTACGAATATTTAACAATGGTTAGTTTTTAGTTTTAACAGAGTTTTCTAATTTAGCCGATTAATATAACCTCATTATGATTCAATTGATCCTTACTTTGCCGGTTTTATTTACCCTTCCAACGGTTTTCGCCTGGCAATTGTTTGTGAAAGCAGGAGAGAAAGGTTTTCTTACCCTGATTCCATTTTACAACCTTTACATCTTATTAAAGATCATTAAAAAGCCCTTGTGGTGGTATATTTTTCTTGTCACACCTTTTATCAATGTTTTTGTGTATATGCTGATGGTCGTTGAGTTGGTGAAAAGTTTTGGAAAAGAGCAATTGTGGGAACATTTTGTTGCCGTTGTTGCTCCTTTTATATACTTGCCGTTGATTGGCTCAAAAAAAGAAGTTGTTTATACAGATCCAACAACAGTTGAACGTGAGAAAAAAGGCCCGGTAAGAGAATGGCTCGACGCGATAATTTTTGCTGTCATCGCTGCTACCATCATCCGTACATTTTTGTTTGAGGCATACACCATACCAACATCAAGTATGGAGAAATCCTTACTTGTTGGCGATTTTTTGTTTGTGAGTAAAATCAGCTATGGCCCGCGCATACCCAATACACCCATTGCATTTCCTTTTGTGCACCACACCATGCCATGGAGTGAAACTGCGCGATCCTATGTTGAATGGGTGAAATGGCCTTATTTCCGTTTTGCCGGTTTGGGTCATGTGCAACGCAATGATGCAGTAGTCTTCAATTATCCTGCCGGAGATACTGTGAGTCTGCGTTTTCAGAGCAATGTGAGCTATTACCAACTCGTCAGAGAATATGGCCGTGAGCGAGTGCTCTCCGACGAACGTAATTTTGGAAAAATTGCAGCCCGTCCTGTTGACAAGCGTGAAAACTATATTAAACGATGTGTTGGCTTGCCCGGAGATACGATTCATGTTGTAAAATCTGAGCTTTTTGTGAACGGAAAACCAAATCCAACACCAGGAATTGTTCAGTTCAAATATATTGTCAAAACGGATGGAGTAGCGCTCAATCAAAGGGTGCTTGACAAGTATAACATCACCGAAGGCCGCATGGGAAATACAGCCGGAGAGTGGGTTTTCTGGATAAGTGAAGAAATAGCAACTACGTTGAAAACGCTGCCTAATGTGGTATCAGTCAACCGATTGCTTGAGAACGAGGGCGAATGGAACAGCGAAGTTTTTCCAAATTCAGCGTATTATCCATGGAATATCGATAATTATGGGCCACTGGTGATACCTTCAGCAGGTATGAAAGTGCAGCTGAGTCTGCAAAATCTTCCACTCTATGAAAGGATTATCCATGCCTATGAAGGCAATGTTCTGGAAGTGAAAGATGGAAAAATTTATATCAATGGGGAGGTAGCTGACAGCTATACTTTTAAAATGGATTATTACTGGCTGATGGGCGACAACCGCCATAATTCAGCTGACTCCCGTATCTGGGGTTTTGTGCCAAACGACCATGTTGTTGGAAAAGCGGTATTTGTATGGCTTTCTCTCGATCCGGCGAAATCGTTGTTTGGTGGCAAAATTCGTTTTGATAAATCAATGCGTGTTGTTAAATAAATAATAGTAAAAATGAAAAAAGCGACAATTGAAACGGCAAAAGGAACCATGGTCATCGAACTTTTTGAAGACGATGCACCGGGTACAGTAGCCAATTTTGTGAAATTATCTGAATCAGGTTTTTATAACGGACTGACTTTTCATCGCGTAATTCCCGATTTCGTGGTTCAGGGTGGCTGTCCAAAAGGTGATGGAACAGGTGGTCCGGGATATTCAATCCCTTGTGAGTTAACAGGCGAAAGGCAATACCATGACCGCGGTGTCCTATCAATGGCACATGCCGGAAGAAACACCGGAGGTTCACAGTTTTTTATCTGCCACAGCAGACGCAATACTGCACATCTCGACAGAAATCACACTGTTTTCGGCAAAGTAATTGAAAACGTTAATGTGATTGATCAGATTCGTGGTGGAGACCGTATCGTTTCGATCACAATCAGTGAAGAATAGACATTTTTCCAAAAATCAATCAAAAAAAACCGGATCGATTCATTTCAATCCGGTTTTTTTTAAAGAATTAAATTGAATGTTGAGACTTAAATTGAATTGCTAAAAAGCGTCAGATTCAAATCAGGAAATGTTGGTGTAAACTGCCTGAACATCGTCATCTTCTTCAATCTTATCAAGCATTTTGTCGATATCAACCATTTGTTCTTCAGAGAAATGCACCGGCGAATTGGCAAATCGCTGAAGATTCGCTTTCAGGATTTCAATACCCAAAGCTTCTATGGCATGGTGCAATGTGCCAAAATTGGTGTAATCTGCATAGGCAAAAATGCTTTCTTCGTGCTCTTCGATTTCTTCCAGACCGGCATCGATAAGCTCAAGCTCCATGTCTTCCAATCCCAGCCCCTCTTTGGGTTTAAATTCAAAAACAGCCTTGCGTGAAAACATGAACTCCAGTGAGCCATTGGGCACAAGAGATCCGCCGGCTTTATTGAAATAGGACTTTACATTAGCTACTGTGCGGGTTGTGTTGTCAGTGGCGGTTTCAACGAAAACAAGCACTCCATGCGGGCCTTTGCCTTCGTAAACAACTTCGACCATACTTTCAGCATCTTTTCCTGAAGCCCGTTTGATGGCGTTATCGATATTGTCTTTAGGCATGTTTTCTGCCTTGGCATTATTGATCGCATTGCGAAGACGCGCATTCATTTCGGGGTCAGGGCCGCCTTCTTTAGCTGCAATGGTAATGAGTTTTCCAAGCTTTGGAAATACTTTTGACATTTTATCCCATCTTTTTTCTTTCGATGCGCGGCGATATTCAAATGCTCTGCCCATAATATCAGTGTTTTATGTTAGATACTTTTATTTTTAGCGTTTGCAAAATTAAGCAACCCTTCGCTTAATTCATAGTCTCATTTCAAAAAAAAGACAACAAAACCAGATTATTAAGTACCACTTGTTTTTTTTCAACCATGGAATGAAGGTATTTTAGCGAACTTTGTGAACCAACTTATAAAATTTACTTTCATGGAAATTCTTTCGTTAAGCCTTATTTTCGTTGCAATTGCCTTTCTCGTAGTAACAATGGCAAAAGTTTCAGGACTGGAAAAGAAACTGAATAATGGTGCTGAAACTTCCGCCAAGCTTGATTTTCTTGATAAAAACCTGAGCAGGTTTGAGTCTGATCTAAAAAATGATTTCCGCCAAAATAGAGAGGAACTTTCAAACAGTCTTAGCAAATTTCAGCATACATTTCTTGATACCCTGCGTGAAATTTCGTTCAATCAGTTGGAACAATTGAAAGCCATGAACGAACAAAACCAGCAAAACCTTTCCAGCCTGAATAAAACCATCGAAGATCGGCTGACAAAACTAATGGAGAAAAATGATCAGTCGGGCAAAGAAAATCGGGAAGCATTTGATAGGTCGATGAGTAACTTCCAGCAGGCATTTACAAGCAATGTAAAGGAATTCAATGAGTTACAAAAACAGAAGTTTGCCGATCTGGAGAAGAAGCAGGGCGAACTTATTACTTCCACCGAACTCAAGCTGGAGAAAATGCGCGAAACGGTAGACGAAAAACTGCAGAAAACCCTCGAACTGAGACTTGGTCAATCGTTCGAGCTGGTAAGCAAACAGCTTGAAAGTGTTCAAAAAGGATTGGGTGAAATGCAATCTTTAGCCAACGATGTAGGAGGTTTGAAACGAGTTTTATCCAATGTTAAAACACGTGGTGTGCTTGGAGAGATTCAATTGGGCAATATTTTGGAACAGATTCTGGCCCCTGAGCAATACGAAACCAATGTCAAAACCAAAAGGTCGAGCAGCGATCATGTTGAGTTTGCAATTAAATTGCCCGGTCGGGATGACAATAATCAGGCTGTGTATTTACCAATTGATGCCAAGTTTCCGCAGGAGGCGTATCATCTTCTTCAAACCGCTTATGATGAGGCCAATCCGCAAATGGTTGAAGAATCGACAAAAGTTTTAGCGACAGCGATCAGCAAATTTGCTAAAGATATCAGCGAAAAATACCTCGATCCGCCCTTTACAACCGATTTCGCTATCATGTTTTTGCCCATTGAAGGATTGTATGCCGAAGTAGTTCGAAACACAGACCTGATAGAGCAGTTGCAGCGAAAATTCAAAGTTATTGTGACTGGTCCTACCACACTTGCCGCCATTTTGAACAGTCTTCAGATGGGTTTTAAGACCTTGGCAATTCAGAAGCGAAGCAGTGAAGTGTGGCAAATTCTGGGCGCTGTGAAAACCGAATTTGGTAAGTTCGGTGGCATTCTGGAAAAAGCCCGCAAAAAGATCGATGAAGCCAGTAATGACATTGATAATCTTGTTGGAACACGAACCCGCGCCATTGAAAGACGGCTCAGAGAGGTGCAGGAATTGCCTTCATCTGAAGCAGGTTTCTTGCTTGATGATTTAAATTCTAAAGATGATACTCTCTTGGAAGTTGATGAACAAGATTAAATGAAATTTCACAAACAATTTATGAAACACCGCTTTATTTCAGCGCTTTACCTCAATTTGTTTGAAACTTGAAACGATTACCATAATTTCGCCTGAGAATTAAAATCAATGAACAAAAAAGTCAAAATCATTCTGGTTCACTTGCTTGGAGGTCTGGCGTTTCTGTCAGTTCCTTTATTGTTTCTTCCCGGACCCCCATTGGGAATCCAATCATTTTACAATCCGATTATTCAGAAAGAAACCCTGGTTTTTCTGTTATTAATCATCTTTTTTTATGCGAATTATTATCTGTTTATTCCGGAACTTTATTTCAAACGTAAATTCCTCATATTTACAATTGCACTTGTATTAAGTTATCTCGTTATTTCTTTTTTGCCCCAAATTATCCTTTTTAAGGATTTAATGCCGCCAATGTCAAAAAGGCCACGCCATCACTCCCCCTTGTTGTTTGAATTGGGCAGACATTTTTTTCATTTTCTGGTTGTGGCCATTTTATCTGTTACATTGAAAATAAATGAACAATGGAGACAAAGTCAAAAAGAGAAAATAGCTGCTGAACTGGACTATTTGAAAGCACAGATTAATCCCCATTTTCTGTTCAATACCCTTAACAGCATTTATTCTCTTGCCATACAAAAATCTGACGAAACGCCCGAAGCCATTGTAAAGTTATCAGGATTAATGCGTTATGTAATTACTGATGCTGCAAACGAAACGGTACCTTTAGACAAAGAGGTTGGGTATATTGATGACTATATTCGTTTGCAACAACTACGTCTTGGCGATACAGTAACATTGGAGTTTTCCAAAGACGGAGACTTTCAAACAAAAGTCATAGCGCCACTTTTATTGATTCCTTTTGTTGAAAACGCATTCAAATTTGGGGTAAATCCGGGAGAGACATCTAATATTCGCATCAGACTAAGTCTGGAAAACGAAACTTTGCATTTTAACGTAATCAATAAAAAAGTACTGATAAATGAAATCAAATATCAGGAGAGTGGCATTGGAATTGAAAACACCTTAAGTCGTTTAAAGCTTTTATATCCTTCTGAACACGAAATCAATATAGATGACGGAATAGATGAATATAAAGTTGATTTAATAATACGGTTGAAATAATGAAAGCTATCGCGATTGATGATGAGCCACCTGCCTTGAAAGTTATTGAGCACTTTTGTCAAAGGCTTGATTACATAGATCTTGAGCGTAGTTTTACCAGTCCATCGGAAGCACTGAAATATCTTCGTAAGTTTCCTGTTGATTTGGTATTTCTCGATATTCAAATGCCTGGTATTTCGGGGATTGAATTCGTTAAAGCTATCGGACAGAATTCACTGATCATTTTTACCACAGGCCACAGTCAATATGCCGTTGAAAGCTATAACCTTAATGCGGTGGATTATCTGTTGAAGCCTTTTGCAGAAGAGCGCTTCCAAATAGCAGCAGCCAAAGCAGCCGAACTGTTTCAGCTTACCCGTCAATCAGAAGCAGGATCACCACCACACTTTTTTGTCAGGGCAGATTACAGTCTTATCAGAATTGATTTCGCAGACATCCTTTTCATTGAGGGCTTGGACGATTACCTGAAAATCCATCTTTCAAACCAAAAAACCATCGTCACACGAATGACCTTAAAAACGATGTTGGAGAAGCTGCCTTCAAAAGAATTTTGCCGGGTACATCGTTCTTATATCGTTCCTTTAGAGCGAGTTAGAAGCGTTAAGAATAAAACAATTTTTATCGAAGATGAAGAAATTCCGATTGGCAGCAGCTTTGAATCCGATTTTTTAAAAACACTTAGTGGAGAAACCTGATTTTGTGATGATGCAATAATGCTTTATGCAATATCATTGATGTCCGGTAAAAATTATCTCTCGTCCCTACGGGACTTTTAATGATTATTATCTTATTCACTACCAATCTATTGTCCCTCTGGGACAGTCCCAGAGGGACGAAAGATTGGTAGAAGATAAAAAGCAACCCCAATTAAAAAGAAGTCCGCCCAGGCGGACGAGAGATATTAGGTATTACAGAACATTTTATAAAAATTTAACCGGACAACAGTGATACAATATCAAAATTTTACCCGCAATAATGAGCTTTACCGCAATATTTTATCGGTTTACCTCAAAAAATTGATGCCTTAATCAATGATGCCTTTCTTTGTACACAATTCAATAAAATAATGATAAAATGAGAATATTCACATTCACAACTTTATTGCTGACATTCTTTCTTCAGGGAGCCTTTGGTCAGCAATGGGGCGATTATACCTTATACAGTGTCACGAACAGTACTGCAGCATACCTCGTACGACATGACGGAAGCGTTTTTCATAGCTGGACTTTTTCAACAAATAACAGAACAGGGTATTCAAGTTACCTTTTACCTGGTGGTGAACTTCTCAGGACAGTTAAATACTCACCTAATAGTTTTACCGGAGGTGGTCAGTCTGGAAAACTTCAAAAAGTTGACTGGGATGGAAACATACTATGGGATTTTGTTTATTCCACAACAGCTTATGCGATGCACCACGATGTTTGTCCCATGCCCAATGGCAATGTGCTACTCATTGCCTATGAAGTGAAAACTGCTGCAGAAGCCACACAGGCCGGTAGTTCGCAGGCAATCACAATTTGGTCGGAAAAAATTGTTGAAGTGCAACAGACAGGTCTTACTACCGGAGAAATTGTGTGGGAATGGCATCTATGGGATCATCTTGTACAAAATCATAATCCGGTGAAAGATAATTACGTTACATCGATTTCTGAACATCCGGAACGCCTGAATATCAATTATCTGACTAAAAAAGACTGGATTCACATGAATGGAGTTGAATATAATCCAATTCTTGACCAGATAACTTTCAGTTCTCACAACCTCAATGAAATTTATGTGATTGACCATAGCACCACAACCGAAGAAGCTGCCGGCAGCACTGGCGGTAATGCAGGAAAAGGTGGAGATTTTTTGTACAGATGGGGAAATCCTCCGGCTTATCAAAGGACAGGAGCCAGAATTTTGAATGTAGTGCATGATTCACACTGGATTCCTGAAGGGGTTCCGAATGCAGGTCGCCTTGTGGCTTTCAATAATAAGGGATACTCGAGTACCCGTTCGTCAGTTGATCAGATCAATCCTCCACTGAATGGATATAATTACGATATCAATGGAACTGAGGCCTGGGCTCCTTTAAATTTTGACGAACGCCATGCCTGCAATGGTTACAGCAGCAATATGAGTAGTTCACAACAGCTTCCAAACGGAAATGCTTTGATTTGTATGGCTACCTCTGGGCTGATTTATGAAATAGATCCTGCCGGAACAACAATCTGGACAAAGCAGGTATCCGGACAGGTTGCAAAAGCCTGGCGCTACAGCGAATGCTATGTAAATAACCCTTTGCCTCCCATGCCGGAAATAACTGAATCAGATAAAGTACTTTACAGCACTTCAGGTGCTACCTATCAATGGTATCGGAACGGACAACTTATTGAAGGCGCTACAAATCAATCATTAGAGCCTGAGGATAGCGGGATTTATCTCGTCAGAATTACCAATGACATAGGTTGCCACATGGTTTATTCAAAAGGCCATTATTTTGATATCACAACTACAATAAAGGATATTGCGAGTAATCTGAAAAGTGTTTTCTATCCAAATCCTACTACTGGTATCCTAAACCTCACTGGTCCGGAAATAAGTGAAAATGAAATAGAGGTTTTTAACATGGCAGGAAAATCACTCATGAAAGTTTTCAACAGCAAGTCCCTTGATTTATCTGGTTTTCCAAATGGCATTTATCTGATAAAAATGAAATCAACTGCTTCAGAAACAGTACAAAAAATTATCATAAGTCGATAGACTACTCTTAACTAACTAGAAATGAGAAAATTAATATTTTTATTTGCATTGGCGCTGTTTGCATTAAATGTTTCAGCAAAAAAAGTGAAGTTCTCAGTCGATCTGACTGGCTTTGAGATCAGTCCAAACGGAGTACATGTAACTGGCGATTTTCAAACCATTGCCGGCTTCCCCGGTGGCGACTGGTCGTCGGAAAGCACACCCATGGCGCGTGAAGCTGAAACGGATATTTTCAGCATTATCGTTGATATCCCTGCTTTCCAGAAATATGAATACCGTTTTGTTAATGGCGACCAGTTTTATGAAACTGAATTTGTTCCGCTGGAGTCGAGGGTGGGTTACGAGTTTAATGATAACCGCTGGATTTATGTGGATTCAATTGCCAATGACACAACCTTCACAGGGGCAATTGTTTTTGGCGAAAATGCGCCTCAGGGACAGTTTCTCGTCAGATTTAAAGTCAATCTCGAAAACCTTGCTTCCATCTCTGAACATGGAGTGCATGTAGCGGGAAGTTTTCAAGGCTGGAACACTGCAACAACGCGCCTATACAGCTTTGAAGAAAATATTTATGAGATTATCAGTTTCATGCCCGAAGGAGATTATCAGTTTAAGTTTTTGAACGGCAATACGGATGCCGGCTATGAAATTGTGCCTGCGGAGTGTTCCGATGAAGGGAACAGACAGATTTTTGTATACGATCATGTGGTACATAACACAGTTTGTTTCTCCTCCTGTGTTGACTGTATTCCAAGTTCCATTTCTGACGAAATGGAAGCTGCCTCAGTCAGAATTCGTTATGATGCGGCCAATACAATGCTAATTATTTCATCAGCTAAAGAAGGGATTTATCAGATGGCCGTTTTCGATATGCAGGGAAAATTGCTTTCAACCAATCAGTTATCACTTAATCCCGAAGCTTCTTCCGATATTAGCCGACTTGCTGACGGAATCTATATCATTCGTTTAAGCAATGGTCCGACAATGTTTACATCTAAATTCCTTAAAAAATGACAAAGCATCTTAAACTGCTTTTGTTCGGTCTGCTCTTCAGTATTTCATCATATTCACAGGATGCATTTTATGATCTAAGTACCATTCAGCAAATTGAGATTTTCTTTTTGCAACCCAACTGGGATTACCAGATGGACACAGCCAAGCATGGGGCCGAAGGGTATATCATTGCCGATAGGGTAGTAATCAATGATGTAGAATTTCTTAATGTTGGTGTTAAATATAAAGGCAACAGTTCTTATGACTCGACATACCGGAAAAATCCTTTGCACATCGAACTTGATCACCTGATTTCTCAATCCTATCAGGGCTTTAAGGATATAAAACTATCAAATGGTTTTGGAGATCCTTCGATGATACGTGAAGTGATTTCATACAAAATACTCAATAACTATATGATCAGCCCTCGGGCCAATTTCGCAAAAGTTTTCATAAATGATGAGTATATCGGGCTGTATACAAATACTGAAAGCGTCGGAAAAACTTTTTGCAACAGCAACTTTGGCATTTCAGGACAGACATTCATCAAATGCAATCCTATAACCAACCCCAGTCCGGTAACGAAAAGCAATCTCAGGTACCTTTCTGCTGATAGTTCAGCCTACTTTAATCTTTACGAAATAAAGTCGGACAAGGGCTGGAATGAACTCGTTGAACTTTGCGATATCCTCGCAAACAATCCTGAAACTGCGCATTTGTCAATGGACATGGACAGGGTAATATGGATGCTTGCCTTCAATATTGCATTGGTGAATCTCGACAGCTATTCAGGCGTTTTTGCACAAAATCATTATCTGTACAAGGACGCATCTGCCAGATTTAGCCCCATCATGTGGGATATGAATATGTCGTTTGGCGGTTTTCCATTTGCAGGAAGTGGCAATACAAGCATGGGAAGTTTATCCATCGAACAAATGCAATCCCTTACACCTGCGCTTCATGCCACAGATGCCTATTGGCCGTTGATACGTGTTGTGATGAATAATCCGGACTACAGGAAGTTGTTTTTTGCTCATTTACGAACAATCATAGAAGAAAACATTTCAAACGATTATTACAAACAATTGGCTGCAAACCTTCAGCAACTTATCAGTGATGCAGTGCAACAGGATGTGAATAAGTTCTTTAGCTACGGACAGTTTTTGACTGGTCTGACAGAGAATACCAATTTTCTTAATTATCAGGTGCCGGGCATTGCTCATTTGATGGATGCAAGGGTCAGCTACCTGAATACAAATTCAGAATTCAGCGCTTCTGCACCCTTGATTGGTAATATTGAATTGAGTGACCCGACACCGGAGCTTAATTCCGAAATCACCGTCAGCGTGCATATAACCAATGCTGATGTTGTATTTTTTGCTTATCGGACAGCAAATTATGATCCTTTTACAAAAGTTGAAATGTTCGATGACGGCAATCACAACGATGGACAAGCAAACGACAATGTTTTTGGGATGCAGATAAATCTGAATGTTATTACGACACAATTTTACATTTTTGCCAGCAATAACACTGCTGTAAAAGTCTATCCTGCCGGAGCGGAGCATGTTTTTCTGGAAATTTCAGCTTCCATACCGTCAATCCAGCCTGGCGATGTTGCTGTGAATGAATTTCTGGCAAAAAATAATGCCGGCGTTCAAAATGAATATGGAGAATATGCAGACTGGATTGAATTAATCAACAATACTTCTGAGGAAATTAGCCTCTATGGCTTGTATCTTAGCGATAATCCAAACAATCTCACCAAGTGGGCTTTTCCGCAAAATGCAGCTATTCCTGCACATGGCTTGCTTATTATCTGGGCTGACGAAAGGCCCGATACAGAAGGAAATATTCATTGCAGTTTTAAACTTTCAGCTGATGGTGAACATGTGATTATCAGCAATGTAGATGGTCTTATCATCGATCAGGTTTCTTTTGGGCCACAAACAGCAGATGTTTCTTTAGGAAGGTGTCCGGATGGTATTGGCGATTGGGTGAGCTTCAATCCACCTACAATGAATCAACTGAATTGTACTGATGGCTTTGATGAAAAGCTGAGAAGTTACAATCTGACCATACAACCCAATCCTGCCTCAAGTCAACTTTCTTATAAGCTTGATCGACAGGTTGAAATTGCTCAAACTGCGGTTTTCAATGTTGCAGGACAAATGATTTTTAGCAGTGTTTCAGATAGTAACATAATCAATATCGATGATTTTCCTGAAGGAATGTTGATACTGAGACTTACCGATAAAAACGGAAAATATTATTTCGGTAGATTCATAAAGCTTTGATTAAAAACAGTTTATAATGGAAATTCTGTTTTTCATTTTCCGTTGTGTTTTAGAATAGCTTTTGTTATTTCTTAATAATTCCCATATCCTGCATCAGCCAGGTTGCATTTCGGTTTACGGCAACCCCTTTGCGGATGGTGTAATCGAACAGTAATTGTCCGTTTTCAATCCGGCTTTCAAAGCAATAATTAACAACTTTGCCATTCAGTTCTTCTTCTAAAACGCTGAGTTTAAGGTCGTGAGAAGCCATCACAACAAGGCTGTTGTAGTTCACCAGCCGTTGAATGAGTGCATGTGACCCGGTGTATTTGTCTTCCGAATTTGTGCCGCGAAGGACTTCATCAAGCAATATCATGCATAATTCTCCACCGGCAGCCTGGTCCAATATTGCTTTTAGTTGTTTCAGCTCGTTCATGAAAAGTGAGGTATTTTCATGCAAGGAATCGGATTGCCTGAGCGAACTCAAAACCGGCATAGGTTTCCATCGCAAAGATTCAGCGCATACACTGGCTCCGGCCTGAGCCAAAAGCAGGTTTACACCAAGGGTGCGCAGCCAGGTACTTTTGCCCGACATATTGCTGCCGGTGACCAAAACCAAACGCCGGTCAATGTGCAAATGCACATCGTTGTTGATCCTTTTGTCAGAATCAATCAGCGGATGACCTAAAGCCTGCGCAAATAGTTCCTGTTCCTGTGTTAATTCCGGCTTTACAAATTCAGGGTGATTGTGATTAAAAATGCCATAAGAAATCAACATTTCAAGACGGCCTACAACCAGCATCCAATCAGGCATTTGTGTGTGATATTTTCGCTTCCACTGCTCATAACGCATGGCCAGCTGAAGGTCGTACATCATAAAAAGATTGCCCAATGCATATAGAAGGATGTTGGCCCTGCGGTCGAACCATTCCGAAATTTTCGATAATTCAAGCATTCCGGCAGAAGCTTCAGCAGCAACAGATTTCATTTCGGCAAGCACCTCGCCCTGTGTTTCTTCCTTTAAAAGGCTGTCCAAAAGTTTCCCATAGGTCTTCAATGCTTGTCCGTAGCCACTTATCTCCTCAGAAAGCAGCGACATCTTTCTGGCTTGTGCAAAAGCAAACAAAAAAGCAACACTTCCATTCAGAATAAAAAGCGCGAAGTTGGCTGTGATAAGGTAATGGACAAAGGAAAATGCGACCAGCAAAGGCAGTAAAATCTTTGCAATTTTGTAAAATGGTTTTGTAAAAAGATAAATTGCATCATCTTCAGATGGCACAAATTCTTTATGGTCCTTTTTTCTGTAAGCAAGCATAAGGGAGACAATGGTTTCCTGATTGAAATCCAGTTTTTTTGCCATTTGTGCAATAGCCTCCTGAAGCTTTAAAATTCTGGAAGCTTTTGTTGGCGTACTTATCAGCGATTCTGCAAGGAGTTCTTTCCCATATGATGTAGAGCACCTGTTCAGGGTTTGGAAGAGCGAATGTGGGCCAAAAAGATCGAGGTCATCCGCAAAAGGCAGGCGTGCAGCAAAGAACATTCCGTCGTCAAAAATTGAAGATTCTCTGTTGAGGAGGGAAAGTTCATTCTGATTAATTTCGGCCATGACCGACAATTTTTCCCTTCTGTTGTAGAGTTTCTGATGGTAAACAACGAGTAAAATTAGCAGAATCAAAGCCATCGCGGAGACGACCAAAAAGATTGTATTTCCGGTTGATGCAAAACCATAAACGAGTCCAACCATCAATCCGAAACTGCTCAGACGAAGCCATGAAAAAATCTGTATTTTCTGGTGAAGCTTGATGATTTGCTCGTTCAGTCTATGCAATCTTTCAACATAAAAAGCTTTCATATCCTTTAGCTTTGCGGGGTTCTGCATTTTTTCAATCCTTTTTGCAAAGATACTGTTTCGTTCTGGCAATAATAAAAAATCCTGCTTTTCCTTATGACTTTGTCACAGTCAAAGTTTCGCTTCACATAGCCTCAGCAATTCCGCATAAAAAAAGGACTATAGCTAACCCCTTGTAAATGATTAAGCTAAAATATTTTGGATAGAATATTTTTCGCACTAATTTTGTCACAGGTAAACAAGCGATTCGAAGCACGTCAACAATTTGTATAAA
>JAUXMV010000011.1 GCA_030683155.1 Bacteroidales bacterium | reverse complement strand
TTTTATGAAGGGTGCATATTTAAATTTCAGGGCATCGTAAAGTATGCGCAGCTGTTGGTTTGGCTCTGAGCAGCGGCGTATCATGATGACTTCTTCATGATTGTTTTGGGCTAAAGTCGTTACTGCTTTTTGGGTGTTCATAATTCTCACGATCTCGCGCCAACCGCTGTGAATGCCTTCTTTTTTTTAATATACTGCTGAATGGATTTTCCGTCAATCCCGAAAACAAAGATGTTTACTTTGATTTAATGCGATGTCGTGAGCCCCGAAGCCGGATAAACGGTACGGCGTATTAGCGGGGTTTGAGTCAGTCTAACCTGATCTTCGTCCCAGCCAAGGCTTTCCAGAAACGGGCCTATATGCAATTTCCGTATGGCCTGATAACACAACCATTCGTCTCCAATTTCACGAACATCTTTGTTGCGGATATTGTTCAAATCGATCATTTGAAAGTCCTTGCCATTTATTGTGACCTTCCTTTCGTTTTTCTCCACAGATGCATCGATACGTTTTTCAGTCACCATCCAATGGAAGAACACATCAACATAGTGCATCATAGCCGGGGCATCGGTGTAGCGGATCGAACGGAGACGTTTCGTGCTAGGCTATTTTGGCAGTAAGTATCTTCTGGACAAGGTTCAACTGATTAGTGGTCAATTAGTTGAGATAGCCTGAATTTTAATCGTTTGAGGGCAGACCCTGTCATTATGATTGCAGTAACATTTCAGGAATCGGTAATAACCAAATTAAATTCCAGTGATTGGGCTGATTGGCATGGATACTTTGAAATACATGCCCGAAAAGTATTTACATAAATAATTGATAGTCAATACCCCCTTGGTGACTATAAATCGTTTTTCAAAAATACCTGAACTAAATATCAGTATCTTACAAAAGCTAGTGCTAAAAACACTGGCAATTTCGATCAAATTAACTCGATTTTGCCTGTTTTTTCTGTTTTTTGATGGGGAAGCTGCAAGTTGGGTTTTTTTTAACGATGGGGCGGTTGCCCTTTTCAAACAGATTTTATTTACTCATTGCGGAAAAGCAATTTCGATTTTTGAAAGAACGAGTGCTTATTGATAGCAATGGCAAAACAAACAATATCAACAATAAGGAATATATCAAACCGCCTGTACCCCCAGCAGCAAGTGCAAACCAGAAAACATCGTTTTGGCCTCCAATCATAAAAGGGATTAACCCTAACACAGTAGAAACTATGGTTAGTAAAACAGGAATGATTTTATAATTAAACGCTTTGATATAGTTTTTAAGATTGTATCCATCAGATGTTGTCGCAATACCATTAAAATCATTCAAGATGTATATTGCAGCGTTGACAACCAAGCCGCTCAACAATATAAGCGCTGCATAGCCCCCTTGGTCAAAATTAATATCGAACCAATAGAAGACAAGAAAAAGTCCGGTAAACGATAATGGAACCATGAGGATAATTGCAAATGGCTGACGAAACGATTCGAATAGAATAGCACAAATAAAAAGGAACAACGCAATAATCAATAAAACCAGCAGGGTATATTGATTAGCTTGTTTCTTGGGGTCAATCGTAAAATGTTGTTGTTCAACACGAAAGCCAATCGGCAATTCATTTTTTAATTCATGAAGTACTTCTGCAAGATGTATGTTGCCATATCTTGTACTTCCAATATATTGGTAATTGACTATTCTAATATAATTCTGATCCTCCTTGTGGATGTCTTTGTCGGCAATGTGTTTTTCTATTTGACTGTAAAGTCCGATTGGCGGCTTATTATCACGCCCAGGGAGATGCATAAGATGCCAAATATCAGAATTCGCATCATTTTCTTCCAGGATACGTAATCGGTAGTATGCCTCTTCAGTCATAATGTTCGATTGATGCCCGCCTGAAACATCAAATGCGCTGGCCTGATGATATAGGTCGCTCATATTCAGGCCAAAAGTTGCCATAAGTTGAGTGTTTGGCTTGATCGTATAGGCATAAACGGGTTGCCCTTCCCACCAATAACGTCCACCAGAGATATTTACATCGCGTACACGCGGATGCCTTTCCAATATAGCACGAAGGCGAATGGCATAGCTCTCCAGACTTTCATATTGATAGCCATACATATTGATTTTATAATTTACAGTTTCAGATTGACCGGTTTGGTGTGAAAAACCTTTTCCAACACCGTAAATATTCCAGTTAACTCCACCTCTGTCAAGACTTTTTGATATGAGCTTACCCCTTAATATATATGGAAACAAGCCGTCTTCAATCCCATCATTAAAGCGAATGGTAATAGAGGCATAAGAAGGACTGTTAATGCTTGTTGTAAACTGACTGATTTCGCCATATTTATCCAATTCCAGTTCTAATTCAATTAAAAGGTCGTTCAACTGTGCTATAGTTGACCCTTGGGGTAAGGATGCTTCAATATTCAATACTGTTTCTTCTTTTTTGGTATAGTAGGAGTTTTCAAAAACAAAAACTGAAAAAAGCCTGAGACTACCGCCAAATAACTTATCAACAGTTGGCTTTAAATTTTGTTTGTAGTATGTATGTCCGAAAGTACTGTTGTATAGCCGCGCATACCATTGGCTGCCTTCAATTGTTGGGGGCAACATAAAAAAGGGTAATCCAAAACCTAGTATAAACAATAGAATTACCGTCTTTCTGAATCGCAACAAATAACCCAAAAGCAAAAGATAAATTTTATTCAGTCTGACAATAAATCTGACCCTTTTGCCAAAAGCACGGTTAGAAATTTTTTTCATAGGTACCAATTGCATGAAGGATGGGATAAAAAACAGTGCAACTAAAAGTGAGACCGCCAGATTGATTACAACAACCAATGCAAAGTCGCGAAGGTTTAGCCTTGCGGTTTCTGGAAGTAACAAAACAACTGACAAGGCCGCAATGGTTGTAGAAGTTGCCGCTAATAAGGCCCTGAATATTCGCATATTGATGCGGTATCTTAAATGATCTGACATCACTATGGTATTGTCAATAAGCATACCAAGCGATATAGTTATACCAGCCAGAGCATATAAATTAATATCAACACCTATAATATAATAAAACAACACAGAAATGGAAAGTGAAACGAACAAACTTAATGTGATTTGGATCAAGTATCGCAAGTTTAAACTAACAATTCCAACAAACAGAAGCAGGATGGCAAGGGTTATCAGAGTGCGTTTGCCTATGAGTGATAACTCGCTTTTGATATAAAATGAGGAATCATAAGTTTTCTGCAATGTAACACCTTGAGGCAGTTTTTTTGAAACATCTCTAAACAGTTGATCTGCCTTTGCTGAAACCATCAGCGAATTGGCGCCTGAGGCCGGATAAATTATAACCGATACAGCATTTTGCCCGTTAATCCTAAAGAAGCTTGTTGCTTTTTGCTCATTCAAAGAAACAGATGCAATATCGGCAAGCGTTATAATGCGTTCGTTTTGCCTGCCAATAATGATGCTTTCCCAATCGAAGCCTGATTGTCTTGTTGATTTAATTACAATAGGATATTTACCTGAACCCTCTTCTTTTGTTTCGTTACTATTTTCGTCATAAATAGCATATCCAACCGGATTATTAGCAAAATACTCATTGATGGCTATGTTTATATCTTGTTTTGTATATCCATGCCTTGACATCAGCACCGGATTACACAGTACAACCCACTCAAGTGGCAAAGCCCCTTGCACAATTGCTCGGTCAACACCCTCAATGGAACCATATTGACGGGACACAAAGGTTTCGGCAAAAGAACCTAACTGCCATGTAGGGTAAGAGCCATGCAAAGTATAAATCAAAAGAGCTTGCTCTGTTTCACCGGTAGGTCTTCTCAGATTGATAGAAGGATATTTTATACCTGTCGGCAAGCTGGGAAAAACCCTACGGATAATGGTTGAAACCTCAAAACGCATCATTTCCATGTCAGCATAGCTGTCGAATTCCAATGTTATCGATCCTCTCCCATTCCGCGATATTGAACTGGTTTTCTTTATATTGCCTAAACGGTTAAAGGCGCCTTCCAACAATGTAGTAGCTTCACGTTCGATAGTATATGCATCTGCCCCAGGCCATGAAAAGCTAACGCTTATTGATGGCAGGGTGTTATCAGGGTTTAAGCGAACAGATAATTGGGGCAGCAGTGCTATGCCTGCGATTGCAAACATGGCGAATATCATAATAACTGAAAATGCGTTTGTCTTCAACATAGGTCAGTTGGAATTTTCAACAAAAATATGCTTTATTTCAACAAAAGCAATTTGATGCATGGTTTTCAATAGCAATGTGGTTAAATAGTGCAAGTGCATAGCTGATACCATCAATGAAACCAAAAACACCAGTTGTAAATTAACAAAAATTAACATATTATTTCTTGCGCAGTATCGTTTTTTTTTTCTTACATTTGTCAAGACAACTAACAATGCAATTTCATTGCTTTTTGCAATGCAAATTTTCTGGCCGGAAGGGTGATGAAAATGTTTGTTTGTTGCTAAATTAACCAATTTTTGAATTTAAGTATAAAAACCATGAAAAAATTAAGAATTCTTTTTTTGGCGGCTCTGACGTCAATTGTCATTATGTTATGTAATGTTCTAATAGCTGAATCAGCATCTGGTAATATAGTTAGATGTTACGAGATTCTTGGAACTTGTCCAAACTCTCCATCATTTGACGTATACTTTTGTGGTAGTTGCAGCGTTAGAATGGCCAGTTCATACTCAGAACCTAAAAATTGTATGCACCGGATAGTAGTTGATAATCCAAATGTACATTAATAAATTAACTATATCTCTTTAATATGAAAAAAGAAACTACACATGGCTTCAGATTAGGTATAGCTTTTCTGTTGACCTCATTCTTGCTAATTGTTTGGACATTAAGCATTACCGGGGAACCTGGGGGAGGGTCTAATATTACCTGCTATTCAACTTTTGCTATTACAGGAAACGGCGAATGTACATATCTGGTAGTTGACTGTGGCACCTGCAATGAAAAAACATGTTACGAATATAGGGATGCACTAACCTGCAAATCGAAACAATGGGTTTGGAACCCTCCATCAAATAACTAATCACATAAAGATAAAACTATTTAAAAATGAAAATTAAGTACGCAACAGTAACTATCTCAGTTATGCTGATGATAAACATTTTGGTTTTCTTAAATACGCTGATTTACTCTGCACCCAGCAGTAATCTGGTAACCTGTTATAGCACATTTGAGATTGGTATTGTAGAAGAAAACAAATGGGAAGTATATGATTGTGGAGCTTGTACTAAAAAGCTTTGCAAATCCTATTCCAATCAAAGTAACTGCAGACATTTTCCTTCTGGAAATGTAAATTTGAATTAAATCAAGCTCTGTTATGAATTTCAAATCTCTCTATCGTTCATGACTTCCTTAGAGAGATTTCAATATAATAAACCTACATAAACCATTAGTTATGTATAAATTAACATTGATAATCACTCTTTGTCTAATTACCGCATCCTGTTCTAACAGTAGGCTTGATGATGATTGGCAACACATCTATTTTGAAAACCCTCCGCTCGCTCTTAACCTTGATGTCTCTGAGGCAGAAACCGTAAATTTCAAGCATATACTCGTCCCGCAAAGAGTTTATGTGGTTGACTCACTATATATATTGTATCAAACAACTGAACCGGACTACTTTTTTACTGTTTATGATAAATCATTTAACAAAATCGGTGCGTTTGGAAGAAAAGGAATGGGGCCTGGAGAGTTTCAATCAGTCAGGTACAAAAACCAATATTTCTACAGCGAAGAGGGGTCTTTACAAATGTGGGTTTATGACGGTACTTTTTTTAATGGTTATTTAATTGATCTGAACGAAGCAATGCTTGTTTCAGATGACAGCTATATCATAACTAAAATAGCACTTCCATTATTTGTTCAAACTTTGCCCGAATTCTTCTTTATCGATCCTGACAACGGAATTGGCAGAAGCGATATGTACTCGGAGGGCAGATATTTTAAAAGCTCAACAGATGGCTTTCTGTGGTTTGGAATGTTCCCGCAACTGGACGGAATAGCACATCCAGAAAACAAAAAGCTCGCATATCATGCCTCTTCATCTTTTCAAGACGGATTACTTTATTCCGCTATGACATTCTTTCCTCGTATTGATGTTTTTTACCCTAATGGAAACCCAAAATTGTCTATCATAAAAAAAACCAAGCATATTCTACCAAACTTTCTCGATGAAAGTAACCCATTCAACTCTTATAACGTTGAATACTATTACGATATATTTGTTGGTGAAAATAATATTTATGCACTGTTTGTGGGTCAAAGCCGACAAGAATTACGCACAAATCTATCGGCAATTTCTAGTTTTTTGTATGTTTTCGATAAATCAGGAGAAATAAAATACAATTTGAAGCTTCCTTACCTTGTATCCAGTTTTACAATTGACGAGAAAAGAAATAGATTAATGATTTTCGACAGGTCAAAGGAAGATGCTGTTTTAAATATATGGGATTTAAATAAAGTATTGAAATGAAAAGAAGCGCATTCTGGAATCTAATTCTTTTAGCAATTTTAATGGCAAACGTTTATGTTTTGATATTTTATTCAAAAAGAAACGAATCGATTATTGAGAGGATTGTGCCGATACAAGATCATTTAGTGCGCGATATGATACTTCAGTTACTCGAATCCCAAAATCTCGAAATAATAGATTCAGTCTATTTCTCAACAACCTGTAATTCTAACTATTCAATTACCGATTTAACTGGAGGCAGTAACACTTGGTTTTTATATCTACCTTCTACTAGCTGTCATAATTGTTTATCAAGTATCCTTGCTGATATAGAGTTTCATTGGGGGAGTGAAATTCTTAATGACATCATTTTTTACACCTCATTTAACGACTCATTATCAGTTGTTGAAATTGAAAACGATTTTAAAATTCAAGTCTTTAACCTGAAAAACAATTACTTAGGGATTTCACATGAAAGACGGCAAGAGTATTTCATTTTTTGTTTGGATGAAACGAAAAGAATTAAATATTTCTTTCCACTCAATCAGGATAGATCACAATGGAACAATCTATTCTTCAGATTTATAGGAACTAGAATAACATGATTGCATTGCTTTTGGCAAGCTCATGCACCAACGATAAATCGGTATTAAAAGCTTCGGCCTTTAATACCTACCTCATCAGCACATGCAATACAACGGCTGCCCCCAATGCATTGTACATTATTATGCCCAGCTATGCCTGCCGGGGCTGCATTACTGAAATATTCCACTTGCTTAAACCCAGAGCAGCAACGCCAAACATCATAATAGTTGGTGTTGCCGGCACGAAATCGGGGCTTGCTGGTTTTTTCACAGGCCTTGAAACGTACAATATCTGCCATGATACCCAGAACGCATTTATAAAAAATTTTATGATAGAAATGGACAAGCCGTATTACATTCTCATTGAAAAAGGCCGAATAGCCCAGCAGGGGTCTGTAAGTCCCGAAAAACTTGAAATATTAGAAGCAATTATTTTTAAAATCTAATTCGTTTTCTAAATGATTTTAACTGTATTTCTCGCTTGGAACTCGTATTGTAAAACTTTTAGAATTCATACATTTGCCTAAGCAAAAGCAATTTGATGCATGGTTTTCAATGGCAATGTGGTTAAATAGTGCAAGTGCATAGCTGATGCCATCAATGAAACCAAAAACACCAGTTGTAAATTAACAAAAATTAACATATTAATCCTTGCGCCGTATTGTTTTTTTTTTCTTACATTTGTCAAGGCAACTAACAATGCAATTTCATTGCTTTTTGCAATGCAAATTTTCTGGCCGGAAGGGTGATGAAAATGTTTGTTTGCTGCTAAATTAACCAATATTTAACTTAAATCTTTATGTTATGAAAAAAGCAAGAATTCTATTTGGTGCGGTGCTGGTAGCTGTAGCCTTTAGCTTTTATTTACTATCGGGAACAGGCTCTGTTCTGGCTGCCCCTGGGACACCTGACTATGTCAGACCACTCTGTGAATACCAAAAAAATGGAGAAACTCATTTTTGTTGTAAAAACACAACATACTCAAGTTGTTCATCTTCGCAACTATGCTCAGATGTTACTCATAATTAAGCCATAGTTTGATGTCTAACCTTTTTTAAGCATGCAGTATCCCACTTTAGAATTTTCAACTGAAGAGTGGTACTGCATGTAAAAACAATACCTGAACAAATATGAAATCATTTGTAAATCTGTTACTAGTATGCTTAATGATGTTTTTCGGGTGTAACTCACCTGTATATGATAACACTGAATATAGCTCGCTATCAACTATTAAAATTGAAACAGACGCTGAAAAGCAAGAATTGAAGTTTTCTGAAATTGCCCAAAAAATCGAATTTGTCCCTCTGGAAACTAAGGAAGGGTTGCTTGTTTCTGGCGTACGTAATGTTTTTTTTAATAATGAACACATTATTCTTTATGCCACTAAAAACGTGTGGATATTTAATCGTGAAGGAAATCATTTAATCACTTTGGAGGCTGTTGGTGAGGGTCCTGGCGAATTTTCATACATAAGCAGTATTGAGGTAAATTTTGAGAAGAAAGAATTGTATATTATTGACTTTTATAAACAAAAACTGTTAACTTTTAATATTAATGGCACATTTAAATCAGAGTTTAAAACCGGTTTTTTTGTTGATGATTTTTTGTCTTTAGACGATGGAAAGTTCGTTTTATTTACTAATGATCCTAATGAAAACACTGTTCATCATGTTAATTTTTACAACAGTCACACAGAAAAAATCTATTCAAAACACTTTCCGATGAATCTTAAACGCCTTGAGTTCTTGAACTATTGGAAAAACACTAATTTTTTCAAATGGAACGAACAAATCTATTTCAACTTAAACCCATATGATACAATATATTCGGTAACAGATGAAAGCATTTCAGCAAGGTTTATTTCAGACTATGGTAAAAACAAAATTCCAGTATCAGACTATGATAAGCAATTTGAGGATATCTTGCATTTTAACAACTATATTAAGCCTTTAAATTATGCCTACAATTGGGATAAGTTTTTTCTGGTAAAGGATAGATTATATTTTACATTCGCGCAAAACGGAAGAATAATCAGAGCCTTTGCAGATATTGACAAGTATAGTAGTGGTCTAATAGAAACTTTTGTTGATGACCTTAGTTTGTCGGGAGAAATCATTACATTCGATGAGTGGATATGGCCATTAGGCAATGCCGAAAACGATCTCGTATTCATGCTGGAATCAATGGATTTTAAACAATTTTATGGGCGTAAAGTTACAGATGTAAATTACGATCTGGAAACGAGTGCGAACAATATCCGGTTGATATTAGATGACATAGATATCGTTTCTAATCCTGTATTGGTTTTTCTTAAACAATAATAAGTTATAGTATGCAACCAGCCAGAACTTGCAAAATATTTTTATTTTTTCTTTCATCTCTAATGGTTCTCATCTCAGTTATTGCCTATTATAAGAATGAAAACTCTGTTGTTAAGCATAAAGAGCTTGATAGTTGGTATAGTAACAGAGTAGGTAATATGATCAGATTACAGATGAAAGTAGCACATCAGTGTGGTTCGGAGATTGACACTAATTATGAAACTAATAATATAATCAATGGGAGCAAACCATTATCTTTCTATATTATTGAAAGGGACTCCTCACTATTGGTGCTTAGAATACCACAAAAATACTGCAGTGAATGCAACGATGAGCTGTATAATATAATGCTACTTTTTTCAGCTAAGCTACTTAATAAGACGCTGATTATAGTACCTAAGCATTTACATCGGGATTTTTATGCAAAGTTCATTGGCAGTGGATATGAGCATAGGATTGTTTCTGTTCCAAACCAATTCCATTCCTTTGATATTATAGACGAAATCAATCCCTATTTTTTCACAATTAAGCATAACAACATTACTTCTTCTTATTTTATTTTTAACCGTAATGAGGTCGAGCAGACTAAGCAATACCTTATTTCATATTTAATGACATCATCAAACAGACTGTAATTATTACATTAATTAACATTTTAATTCTCTTGCTGTTTCGTTTTTTATTTATCAAGACAACAAACAAACATTTTCCTTGCTTTTTGCGATGCAAATTTTCTGGCCGGAAGGGTGATGAAAATGTTTGTTTGTTGCTAAATTAACCAATTTTTATCTTAAAACAGAAATCATGAAAAATTTAATTAAAAAAACAGGGCTTTCACTACTTGTGTTGTTGTTTTTGACAACAACGTATATTTCTTTTGCGGAACCTCCAGGAGGTATCGTTGATCCACAATGCTCGGCTGGAGGACCAAATGCATCTTCATGTGAATATGAATCGACAATTCCGGGTATTGGTGGAGGCTCAAGTTGCTCAGTCACATGCAATTCTCCCTCCTATGCTTGCTGCTATGAGTTTTTATTCAAAGTATATTGCAAGTGCAAAGGAGGTGGCGCAGCAAGCTAGAGCTTTAAGATTAATTAGTTAAAAATAAGCGTCAAACCGGATTTATTATCTTGACGCTTATTTCTATTTCCATGATAGTTTGAAGTAACATTTATTTATATAGCACTTAGTTTATTCAGAAAACTTATAAAAAAGCGAAAATGAAACAAACTTTATTCCTATTAATTTTTGCTGTTTTAGTATCATGCATAAGGAAGAATAATGCAGTGATGATCAGCAAACATGGGGAAGCAATGGTCATTCAAATGAATAGTCCAAAAATTGATTTTGAAACATTGGGTTTTTCTGATTTTGAGATTTCACATTATATTGTACAACTGCAATCCTCGCCTTCAACTCTTATTGGACAGATTGATGAGGTTTTGGCCATTGACAATTTTTTATTTATACTTGATTCACGCGTATCTAAAAAAGTTTTTCAATTTGATAGAAAGGGAAGTTTTATTCAAATAATTGGTAAATACGGTTATGGCCCGGGAGAATATATACAGCCTGAAGACATAAGTTATGATTCTAATAACGAGTTGTTAATTGTTTTTGAAAAAAAACAAAGAAAAGTCATCGCTTATTCCTTAGAGGGTGTGTTTATTTACGAGAAATCATTAAAATTTGATGCACATGAAATTCAATCTACAGCAAATAACAGATTTTTAGTTTTTAATCACGATATTTACAATCCTCCTACTGAAACCTACACTGACGACCTGAATTATAATTTGTTGATATTTGATACTGATTTTTCAAAACCTATTTCGAAGATATTTAAAACAAATGCCATACCCAATGAAGGAAAATCAGTCTACAAAAATGGCAGGTATTTTAATCAGGATGGTGATACTACCTATATAAGTTGGAGGTTCAATGATACAACTTATGCATTTGTAAATAACAATGTATACCCAAGGCTTATCTTTAATTTTGGTCAAAGATCGGTAAAATTGGATACTTACGAAGAGTCATCCTCAATTAGTATACTTCCAAAACTATTGTCAGGTGAGTTTCTGTCTCTAATAAAACCTGTATTGTTTATCAACGGTGTGTTTTTAACACAGTATGTTTCAATAGATAACCCTGGAAGGCAAGTTGAAGATCAAGTGTTCACATATATTGGATCATCAACAACAGGATATATATTTAAGCATTTCATAAACGATCATATTAACATTGAAATTCCTTTTCCTATTGGAACTACTGATGGCCATTTTGTCAGTGTTTTATATCCTGAAGCTTTGCTTGAAAGCCATGAATCATTGTCTGAATCATTAGTAATTGATGGAGTTGGAAAGGTGAATCGTTTTGACAACCCATTATTGTGTTTATTTAAAATTAATCAACAATCTATTATAAATGAAGAAAATACACCTTAAGCATTTTTTGTTTTATTCAATAATCTTATTAAATCTAATTGTCATAGGTCATTATTTTACTAAACATCAAGTGGCTAGCAAAGAGAGTCAATCAATTGTTCTTGGCGAACATCCACCCCAAGATTACAATTTACCCCACTTGGCAACTAATTTTTTCTTGCAAGAATTAAGTAATGGGAAATTCTTGAATTCAGAAATTTTATTGAAAACTTCTGCTGGTGATATTAAGCCATTGGGAAGTGTTGTTTCGAAAAAAACTTGTCTGGTTTTATATATCAATAATCAAAACTGTAATGTTTGCATAGAGTCAGAATTAAGACGATTGAAGTTGTTATCAGACAAGTACAAACTGCAATCAAATATTATTGTCATAAATCGAGAAACAAATATTAGACATCAAAAAGTTTTCGAAATTGAACATGGATTTGAGGCATTCTCAATTATCAGTGAAACTCTTGATTTACCAGTTGAATCAAAAAGCACTCCCTTTTATTTTGTATTAAACACTGACCTACAGGTATTAGGTACTTACCTACCAGACAATGAGGAATTCTATTCTCATTTTTTCGAAAGTTATATTTTAGCTTTTATTGAGAAAAGCCAAATTATCAACTAATTTCTGGACGAAGTGTTTTTCATTACCTTCTTTATCTGAAAAAAAGTACATTTGCATAAATAAAAAGTAAGACAAAATGCGCTACTACTTTTTCTTAGTGTTTGTATTGGTTGTAATAATAGGATGTGAACATTCTTCGCCCAAGTCAACTGAAGAGGATCTGCAGAAAGTCATAGTTTTAGACGGAGCAATGCCAGTGGACGCAACACCTGTTTTATTTGGCAACTTCTCCCTGCAAATGCATCTAAATGGCACAATACATGCCGCTCAAAAAGCAAACCTGCACTTTGCTACTTCAGGAGCGATCCAGTATGTCGGCATTCGATCTGGCGATAAGGTTGAAAAAGGACAGCTTTTGGCCACCTTGGAGAATGCACGCCAAAAAAATCAAATGGCACTAGCCAAAGAAGCCTTCAACGCTGCCCGGACAGAATTACATTCGATATTGCTGGGCTATTCAAGCGGGTTGGGTTATGACACAACAAACATTGAACCCGAATTGCTCTCGAATTTAAAAACGCAAGCCGGCTATAATACTGCCGTCCTTCAGGTGGAGCAGGCATTTCTTTCACTAGAGGCAACTACACTTTTTGCTCCTTTTGCAGGCCGGATAGCAGGCCTTAGCGCACAAGCTTTCGACCATATTTCGGCAGGTGAAGTCTTTTGTTCCCTCATTAATGAAGAAAGTTTCACCGTTAAGTTTTTCATCATTGAAACTGAAATTGGCAGGCTGAAAAAGGCAACCCGTGTACGTGTTAAACCAATAATAAATGAAAATGTATGGTTAGAAGCTGATCTCAGTGAAATAGACTTCTCTATTGATAAACAAGGGCTTATGCAGGTTACTGCAAATATACGGAAACAGAATGCAAATGACGTCATCCGATTGGTTGATGGAATGAATGCCAGCGTAATCGTAGAAGAGTTGATCCCTAACCAGATCATTATTCCCAAACAAGCCCTAGTGGTGCGCAACAACCGCAATGTTGTTTTCACTGCTGAGAACGGTCGGGCTAAATGGAATTATGTAAAGATAGCCCATCAAAACAGTTCTCATATAGCCATACTTGAAGGGCTGGCTAAGAATGACAGTATTGTTATAACCGGAAACCTGAATCTGGCCCACGATGCCAGGATAAAGGTTGTGAACAAGGAATAGGCAGGTGGTAGAATTTCTCATTAGGCGTCCTATTGGGGTGTTAGCCTCACTCATAGCCATACTTATAATGGGCGTAGTGGCAGCTTATCAAATGCCTGTGTCGCTTTTACCTGAGTTGGATGTGCCTGAAATAACGATTCACCTGCAACAAACTGATATTGATGCCCGCCGTCTGGAAAACAGCGTTGTTGCACCTATTAGAAATCAATTGGCTCAACTTAACAACCTACATACAATCGAAAGCACTACAAGGGATGGTAGCGCTACAATGAACCTTAGGTTTAAACATGGAACACATATACAATATGCTTTCCTTGAAACAAATGAGAAAGTTGATGCCCTTACAAGCCTGCTCCCTGTAGGTATGGATAGGCCGGTGATCCTAAAATCAAGCCCATCGGATATACCGATTTTTTACCTTCGTATCTCTCCCGGAAAACAAATTGCTGAAAAAACTGAAGGCTTTCTTGAGCTAAGCGAATTTGTAGTCCAAATAGTAAAGCGTCGACTGGAGCAATTGACCGATGTGTCATTCGTTGATATCAATGGTCTGGAGCAAGCTGAAATAGCTCTTTTTGCTAACGAAAGCAAAATGAATGCCATTGGCATTTCCCATGAGGAAATCGCCACTACACTACAAAACAATAATATTACCATTGGCAGCCTGCTCTTTCAAGATGGCCAATACCAATACCATGTACGTATTGGGGGGACACTCCGCGATGCGGAAGATATCGGCCGATTATTGCTTGTCAAAAACAACCGGCAATATTCCCTCAGCGAATTTATCCAGATTAGACGCCAACCCCAAAAAAAAGAAGGCTATAACATGTTTATGGGTAATCAGGCAATTACAATGGCTGTTTATAAGCAGGCAGATGCACGCATGCAGGACATGCAAAAACAAGTGAATAATTCCATTGCAGAATTAACTAATGAACACCCTGATCTACAATTCGACATAGGGCGGGATCAAGCAACACTATTGCGTGTCTCACTTGAAAATCTGCAACAAACATTGTTGCTTGGGATCATGTTTTCGGTCATTGTAGTTTTTGGGTTTATGCGCAGCAGGAAACAGCCTTTGCTTATAGCCTTAACTATTCCTGTTGCTTTAATAGTTGCCGTTTTTTTTCTTTATCTTTCAGGTGTTTCTATTAATACCATTTCACTAGCAGGTCTAATATTAGGCGTAGGCATGATGATTGACAATGCTATTATTGTTACCGACAACATCAACCAATGGCGTAATAGGGGCGCATCTGTTGATGAGGCCTGTATTGGAGGAACCAATGAAGTAATACGTCCATTAATTAGCTCAACTTTGACAACATGTGCGGTTTTTATACCATTGGTTTTTTTAAGTGGTATCGCTGGCGCATTGTTTTATGAGCAGGCTGTGGCCGTGGCCTTAAGCCTTACAAGTTCACTGTTTGTATCAATAATTGTTTTGCCTGTGCTATACAGAGCAACTTATACAGCTAAACCGAATCAAACATTTTCTGAAATTTCAGCCGTTAGATGGTATGAACACTTGCTTGTAATAGTGATGAATAACCGTCTAGCTACATTGTTCATATTTATATGCCTCATCCCCCTTGGCTATTTTATCTTCAGTACTATAAACAAACAAGCATTCCCAATCATCACACAAACAGAGGTTATAGTAAAAATTGATTGGAATGAGCCTATAACTATCATTGAAAATAAAGAGCGGACAATTAACTTAGTCAGTCAATTGCGGACTCCTATATTAAACCATGAAATGTTTATTGGCATCCAACAATTTGTGTTTCTAAAAGGGATGCGACCCAAGCCAAACGAAGCCGAAATATATTTCCGGCTCGCTGAACCAACTCACCTTTCCGATATTTTGAATGAATTCTCTGCCATTTTCAAAATATACTACCCTTCGGCTCAGTTAACCTTTAAACCGGCTGAAAACATTTTCGATATGGTATTTTCGCAAAATTCTGCACCGCTCACAGCAAGATTGCGTCCGGTTGTAGATAAGCCTTTGGGAATTACAGAAGTTAATGCGATTATTTCAACTACTAATAAATTACCTTTCCAGCAACAAGCTAAAATTAACTCAACAACCGGAACTATTATTGCTATTTATCCTGATTTTGCTAAAATGGCTCTTTACGATGTTGATTACATTGCATTGCTTTCACGACTTGAGCTACTTTTTGGCAATAAATTCATAAACGCTATTAAAGAAGGTGGTAATTCGCTCCCAATAGTGTTTGCTCCTACACCAGGGTCTTTTACGAATAAAATATCTTCTGGTTTTGTAACAAATAAGCAAAACAAACAAATCCCTTTGTCAGCAATATTGGAGTTTGACAAGTCAACCGAAATTAAAACCATTATGGCTGACAAACATGGTGAATTTGTTGCTGTTGAATTTGAAGCTGATTACTCAGATTTTAAACATGTTATGAACATTTCCAATGACGCATTTTCACAGCTTAATGAAGAATTGCGTTTAACTTGGCATGGCTCATTGTTTGAAGGCCTGGACATCCTTAATGAACTGCTTATTGTATTGATGGTTTCTTTTCTACTGTTGTATTTTATCCTCGCAGCTCAGTTCGAGTCATTGTCGCAACCTATTATAGTACTTTCTGAACTTATATTCGCAGCAGTAGGTGCTTTATTGTTTTTGTGGATTTTCAACAATTCACTTAACATCATGTCGATGATTGGCATTATTGTAATGAGCGGAATTACGATTAATGACTCAATTCTTAAAATAGACACCATCAATAGGTTACGAAAACAAGGCTACAATATTCAAAACGCTATACTTGAAGGTGGAAAAAGAAGGTTTAAACCAATAATGATGACCAGCCTAACTACAATACTGGCATTGTTGCCATTAATGTTTATAAAAGGAATTGGCTCCGATCTCCAACTTCCTCTGGCTTTATCGGTAATTGGCGGTTTAACAGTTGGTACATTTGTTAGTTTATACTTCATTCCAATTCTTTATTACTACCTTAATAAACTGTTGTCAAAAAAGATTGCTTAATATAAACGGTTTTCTGGATTGATTATAAATGGCCGCAAAGTAATTGCATAAATCATTGATAGTCAATACTCACTTGGGGACTACAAATCATTTTTCAAAAACACCCGAACTGAATATCAGTATCTTACAAATGATAATATTGAAAACACAGGCATTTTAGGTCAAATTAAACCGATTTTTGCCTGTTAATTCTTGATTTTTAATGGGGAAGCTCGAAGTTGGTTTAGTTATTGTGAAAAGCTGCTTTGACAAGAAATGCTTATAAATAATTATCAGTCAGATACCAATTTCTGTTTCAGAAACGTTTGGTGTTCGTCAAAAAATAATTCAAGCCATGAATGGAAAAACAAGACTCCTTCCGGTGGTTGTTAGCACCATCATTATGACTGCACTCTTTCACCGCCAAATGGCAGGTTTGAATCTGCTGCTTTTCGAATTGATATTGCTACTCTATCTCGGCTTTTCCGGACAGCTAAAACAGCAAACAAGATTGCAGCAAATGCTGATGGCCGGATTTGTTGTAACCGGAATTTTCACAATTCTGATACATTCAAGCTTAGGCTATTTCGTTCATTATTTACTGTTTTTTATTCTGACCGCGACATGGGTTTTTCCTCAGCTAAGGTCGCTCACAACAGCTTTTTTGATTGCTATAGTACATTTTTTCAAAGCACAGTGGCTTTTTCTAAAGACGATTGTTGAGTCTCAGGTTGAAAACAAAAGAATAGGCTCTTACGTCAGCAAAGCATTTATATTTATTATTCCGGTTGCAGTAATTCTTATTTTTATTGTCATTTACCGCAACTCCAACCCTGTATTTGATGAATGGTTTGGCATTGCAGACAATTGGATCAATCGCGTGTGGGAAGCTGTTTTCAAAAATTTTGATGAACTTATTCTGTTTACATTATTTGTTTCATTGTTGTTCAGTAATTTTATTCTTTTGCGCGGAACCAAAACGAACCTCCTTCAAATGGATCAGCTGTCGTTGGAAACGGCACAACGAAATCGAAAGCCGGGCTTATTTCAATTCAGAAATACTGCCTTAAAGAGTGAATACAAGGCTGCCATATTTCTTCTTGGCGCTCTGAACCTTTTACTGCTTTTGATGAACATAAGTGATGTTTATTTGGTGTGGCTCAATTTTGAATGGGAAGGGCAATATCTCAAACAATTTGTGCATGAAGGCACCTATTTGCTTATTTTTTCGATCCTGATTTCAATAGGCATAGTGCTCTATTTTTTCAGGGGAAATCTGAATTTTTATTCCAAAAATAGAACAATCAAGAAACTCAGTTATATATGGTTAGCCCAAAATGCATTTTTGGTCGTTTCGGTAGCAATACGAAATTACTGGTACATTTATTACTTTGCTTTGGCTTATAAACGCATTGGTGTTTTACTTTTTTTACTGCTTACCCTTTATGGGCTTTATACAGTTTATCGAAAGGTATCTGAGCGAAAAACAGCTTTTTATCTTTTTCGCACAAACTTCCACATGATGTTGCTTGTGCTCACACTTGCCTCTTTGATCAACTGGGATACGCTTATAGCACGTTACAATTTTGCACATGCCGACAGATCGTTTCTGCATCTGGATTTTTTGACAGAATTATCCGACAAAACCTTGCCTTATCTTGACAAACCATTGAATGAATTGATTGCTATTGAAAAAGTGCAGAAGCAAAAATTTCCTTTTCAGGATCGTTATATGCATTCGGAGGAATACGTTGAAATCATTGAAGATCGAAAAGAAGCCTTCAAAATGAAATGGGAAGAAAAATCGTGGCTGGAATGGAATCTGGCAGAGTATCTTGCATATAAAAAACTCACTAAAGAGGTTCAATAAGAAAACTCATAAAACCCTCAGCAAGTTTGCAATCAGAAAGCCAAGATAGTTTCCTATGGCATAACCGATGATTCCGATCGTAATTCCAGGCAGTATTACTTCTTTGTTTTTGATGGCACCTGCCACAACAGGCACAAATGGCGGACTGCAAATCATGGCAGTGGAGGTAATCATGACAGTATCGGCATCGATTTTAAAGATTTTAGAAAGCAAAACGTGCATAAATAGCGACCCAAAAACGGCCATTGTGATGTAGGCAAACAAGCCGGGAGTGATCCCTGAAAAATTCCTGATGTCGGCCATGGATGCAACCACCAAACTGAAAATAAGGATGAGGTACATGCCCGATTCAAAGGTTTTCTCGATGCGGTTGATGGATGGCAGTAAAGATGCTAAAATACCTAAAGTTGTGATGGTTAGAATCACAACAACCATCACAAGATGATCAGCAACCAACATGCTTAATCCTCCGCCGACAGCAAAAATACCTATTGCAAGTCCATATGCTTTGAGCAAAGGGACAAATACCGACCGTTGAAAAATACCCCAAAACGGGTCTTTTCCATCAAGATCTCTGATTTTTACATCCTCAAGAGGGATAGGAAACTTAGGTAAAAAACGATGAAATATCTTTTGCCCGATCGTCATCAGAAAAGCCAGATAAAACACTCCAATAACGAGATCATAAGTGTGCGTAAGAATATAGGTGTTGGCATCAACATCGAGCATCATTTTCAGTGAAGCCAGATTGGGTGTGCCTCCAGTGTAAACGCCAACCAACAGTCCGGCAATTTTCCAAAGGTCTTTCATCCCTGCATCCTTGAAAATGAAAAATCCCAAAATGATGATGAAAATCACAGAGAAAAACCCTATGATCAACGATAACAATGTTTTACCTGCCATCTTACCCCATTGTTTCACGTTGGCCGAAAACAGAACCAATGGAATTGCCAGCAAAATTGTAATACTCATGAGCAGGTCACGGAGCTTATAAATTTTGAAGGAAAGGAATTCACTTTTGGATATCAGTCCGCCGCTGAGCATGGCTTCCACATCATCAGGAGTAGTTTTTGGGTGCATGAGCATATAGTCGCTCAGGTATGTTCCCATACCCGGCAAAATTCCCGTGTTACCAAGAATCAGTCCTACCAGATAGGCAATAATAACTGCGCCGAGCTTGTTTACAAACGGGAAACTGTGGCACAAATGAAGAATGATAATGGGGGTAAGCACATAAAAAAGCGCTAAAGCAATTATTGTGAGTTCCATAGGGATAGTTTGCAGGCAAAGATAGAACAGCTTTTTTGAAAATGGAAGAAATATTTCAATGACTGAAAATCAAAAAAAATGAATAATGTTAAGCCTTTGTAAAAACCCTGAAAGACAATAGATATATGTGTTTTGGATGTTAAAACAAAGCTATCTTGCCAGCCACAATGCAGGATCAACAATGGTTCTGTTTTGCCAGATTTCGAAATGGAGTTCTGTTTTCGATTCTGTTTTTTCGGTATGAATAAGCCCGATGCTTTGCTTGGTTGAAATCTTATCACCGCGTTTCACATACACTTGTTCAAGGTTTGAATAAACAGAGAAATAGTCACCATGCCTAATGATGACAGCATTGTTGGAAGCGGTGATACGGTTGGTACTTACAACCACACCATCAAATACAGCGCGGGCCTCACTGCCTTTGGTGGTTGCAATATCGATTCCGTTATTTTTTATTGTTACTTTTTTTAACACAGGATGAGGCTGTTCGCCAAATCGGGAAGAAATTACACCCCTTTCGACCGGCCACGGGAGCTTGCCTCTGTTTTGGGTGAAGCTGTTTGAAAGTTTTTGTTCCTCCGGTGTCAGCGACATTAGTCTATCCGGCGCTCCAGTGTCTTTTTCGCCTTGTCTCTGTCTGGCTTTTCGGATTTCTTCGGCAATGATAGCCTCAATTTCGCGCTGAAGCTTGCGCGCATCTTGTTCTTTCTGACGAAGGGTTTGCTGCAATTTGCCTTCTTGCTGACCTATTTTTTTCACAGCAAGATCCATATTCATTTTCTCGTTGCTCAACAAAATCTGTTCTCGTCGTTCGGCTTCAAAAAGCTTGGTTTTTTCCGCACGTTCTCTTTCCAGATTCTCTCTTTTTTGCTTTAGATCTGACTGCGCTTCTGAAATAAGATCAATTTGTTTTTGCCGCATTGCTGAGTATTGTTGCAGATATTTCAATCTTCGGTATGCTTGATTAAAGTCATCTGCCGCAAAAAGGAACATCATTTTATTGAGTCCGCTGCGGTTTTTATACGCAAAAGCAATCATACGTGCATACTCTTTTTTCAGTCCTTCAAGCTCACTTTCGATGCGGTTCAGATCGCGACGGGTACGTGTCAGCTGGGTTTCAAGTTGTATCAGTTGCTTTTGAATTGTAGCCACCAGGTTTTCGCGCTGCCTTATCCTCGATTGCAGCATTGTGAGCTCATTAAGGCTCATCTGCTTGCTTTTGCGCGTTTCTTCAAGCAGTTTACTGGTATAATTTATTTCCTCTTCAATGCGTTTTTTAGTGTTTTCAAGTTCTGTCTTTCGATCTTGTGCAAACAGATATATTGAGGGCAACAAAAAAGTCACCAGCAAAAGAGCACGTAAAATCTGAACAAAACGAAACCTCATAGCGGGATAAAATTACTTCATTTTGCTGAAGTTTTCAGGAATTTTGAATGGAAACACTTGTGGAACGCCCATTTCAATGCGTGAATACTGAACCTGAATGATTGTTTTTTGACCGCTATGCACTTCAAAAGTTAAACTTGCAGGGATCATCTGACCGTTAATAGTCTGGAAATTACTGTATTCTGCCTGCAATCTTTTGTTCTCGTCACCAAACTCTTTCAAGCTTATTCTTACAATTTTGAAACTCTCAGGATCGAGCCAGATGTTTTGAACAAGCATATTGGGCGTGTCTTTTTGCTTGAGATATCTTTTTCGTTTTGCCCGGTTGGTAGCGGAAAGCTTATATTCCATGGCATCGATGGAAGCGCGGAAATTGTCGTCATCATACCACGAAAGGTCGTTTCCGGTGAAGAGTGCCTGAAAAATATCAAAATCGATGGTAGAAGAGAAAAAGCTGTTGATAAAGGTATAATCGTCGTTAAAAAATGTTTTATCAAAACGGTTGATAAACTTTACAGAATCCGGTGTAATCAACAGTCGTGCAGCCTCAATTCCCAATGCCGGCGAAAGGGAAACCCATATTACGCTGTCTTTTTGAATGCGCACCTGGCCACGGAATTCAGTCTTGCTTTTGCGGTCGGTAATAACCGTTATGTTGCACCTTGCACTGAAATAATCGAATTTGGTTTCGGCGCCTTCCATTTTCTCGAGAAGATAAACTTCACCTTTGGTTTTAAGCGGAGCCTTTATGATGGCACGCTTGGTTTTACAGGCCGAAAATGAAAGCAAAAGAAAAATTACTGTCAATTGAAGTATCAGGATATAGCTTCTTTTATTCATACAAAACCCCGTCTTTAATTTTCTTATCAATTAAATCAGTTGTTTCACCTGCTGTGCGCGCCTTTTTCCATTGCTCCGAAGCCTCTGCTTTGCGTCCGAGTTTGTATAAAATATCTCCATAATGCTCAAGCAGTGTGCCATTGGCAGGTTCAGCAAATTGCAAAGATTTTTCAATCCAGATCAAAGCCTTTTCGTAGTCACCCATTTTGTATAAAATCCATGCATAGGTATCCAGATAAGAGGGGTTTTCAGGCTCTAGCTCAACAGCTTTTTCCGACATCTGGAGCGCCTTTTCAAGTTTTTCACCTCTTAATGATAAATAATATGCATAGTTGTTGAGCACCAGATTGTTTACAGGATTGATGGCGAGTGCTTTGTCGTAGGAGGCATCAGATGCTGTGTGGTTGCCAAGCCTGTGTTGCGTGTCGCCAATATTGCTGAAAAATTCCGCAAGCAACCTGTCGTTTCCGACAACAAATTTTCGTCCGGTTTCATATGATTTAAGCGCTCCCGCATAATCTTTCAGCTGAAATTTGGCAATGCCGTCAAAGAGATAGGTCAGAGGTTGTTCGGGGAAAAGCAACATCGCTTCCTGCGCATGTTTTCCAAGCGATTCAAAATCCTCAAGCTGAATGTCGGTAAATAAAAGACTTTCCCAAACAAGATAACCCCCTTTATCAAGATTTACAGCCTTAAGGAAATTGGCTCTGGCATTTTCAAAATCTTTTTTACGCATAAAAACATCAGCCATGAGCTGGAATCCGCGAGGACTGGAAGGATGCACATTTTGAAATATTTCAGCAATTCGTTCAGCCTTTAGATTCAGGTCGTCAGAAAAAGTTTCTCCCTCAAACCAAAGCACCATGATCTGCACTTTTGTTTCTATATCAAGTTCCGGATTGGAAAACGCCAGCAATAGTTCATCGAAAGCCTTTTCATTATCACCGGCATCTCTGTAATATTCAGCGAGAGAAATACGGATATAGGGATCGGATGGTTCTATCTGGAGGATTTTTTTATACTGCTCGAGGGCCTTTTCTTTTGGGCCGTATTTCATGTATAATTCAGCTAAAATTGCGTGATAGCGAGCTTCCCAGGGAAATGCAGCAGAAAGTTTTTCGATCTCGGCAATAGCATTTTTCGTGTCATTGCGATTGAGGTAAATAGTTTGTTTCTGAAATGAAAGCAATTCATTGATGCCCATTTGTTTTTCGATTTCCTCGTAAACTTTCAAGGCTTCGTCATATTTTTCGAGCAAAAGCAAGGCCGAAGAAAGCTCACTGAAATATTCAACATTCCCGGGTTTGAGTTTGAGTAGGTAACGATATACTTCTGCATAGGATTCATAATCTCCCTGAAATTTGTAGAGCTGCGCAACACGAATCTGATACCATTCATTTTCAGGATTAAGATCAACAGCCTTTTTCATCATTTCGAACGACTCATCAAGTCTGGCACGACGCGCATATAATTCACTAAGCTCGTACATACTGGCGTGATCTTTTGGGTAAACTTTGAGAGCCTGCTCAAATTTTGCAATCGCTTTGACATCGTTGCCGGCTACTTTCTCTTTGAGTCCATCCGAAAACAAAGCTGCGTTTTGACGTCTTGCAACTATGGTTAAGCTGTCGGTCCCAACACCACTTTCAGGCTTTGAAGCAAGCTTTTCTGAAGAGCCGCAAGCGGCAATTGTAAACCATATAAAGAAGAAAATTACTGGTATTTGAAGTGTTTTTTTCATTGATTGCATTTTGCAGAATTATCGTAGTTTATGTGAGTGAGCTGATGAATAACGCATCATCCCAGCATTTCATTGTAATCGCCCAGACTCAGCGCACTAAATTGTCCTTTTAAGCCGGCAAAATTACCAATCATGCTGTCTTCAATCAATTTGCTTTCGATGTGCGCGTTTTCCTGAATAATACTGTTGCGAATGATGGACTGGTGAATAACAGTGTTTTCACCAACAGAAACATACGGCCCTATAACAGAGTGTGTTATAACAGCTCCTTTGCCGATATAGCATGGTTCGATGATGAGTGCATCTTCGATATCCGCTTGTTCTGAGATGAGGTCTTCGTTTTCCAGAAAGCCCAAAACCCGTTTGTTTGTATCGACGGTTGCGTCCTTATTGCCGCAGTCGAGCCATTCATCAACACTTTCGGTATGAAACAAAGTTCCTTTTTTCATCATATTTTGCAATCCGTCGGTGATACCATATTCACCTCCGGTGGTTATTTTTTGATCGAGAAGGTATTGCAGTTCGCTGCGCAGGTATTCGCCGTCGCGGAAGTAATAAATTCCTATGATTGCAAGGTCAGAAACGAATTCTTTGGGTTTTTCGTAAAAACCCTCGATGGTCTGATCATTGTTCAGTTTCACGACACCAAACTGTTGTGGATTTTCAACTTTTTTCACCCAGATAGCGCCTTCTTTATTATCATCAAGTTTGAAACCGGCTCTGAAAAGTGTATCAGCATAAGCAACAACAACTTTGCCTTTGAGCGCAGGTTCGGCACATAAAATGGCATGTGCGGTACCAAGTGCTTCAAGTTGGTAATGGATGCTGCCTTTAGCACCAACGGCAGAAGCGATCTCAAGCAAACGATTTTCGACTTCCGGACCAAAATTGCCAACCACAAAGGCAATTTCGTCAATCTGTTCTCCGATAACCCCAGCAATGTCTTCGACAAGACGTTGAACAATGGGTTTGCCGGCCACCGGAAGTAAAGGTTTGGGCGTAGTGAGGGTGTGTGGGCGAAGTCGTTTGCCCATTCCTGCCATTGGTATGATGATGTTCATAAATTATTCGTTTTCTGGTTGGGTTTAGCGGGTTAAATTATATTCGCTGTTTTAAGAATAAACAGGACTTTGGCTTCCTTGGTTCTTGAAAGAAACTGATCATATATATCTTCTTCAAGATCTAATTCATCGATCATAAATTCAAAGGCAACTATCCGATTAATATCTTCTTCTGTTAAGGTAAAGTAAAAGCAGTAATTCAGATATTCTGTGAACTCAATCGGGTGAATAGATTCACGACCATCAAAAAAAGTATCGGCATGATATTGGTTTTCCGGCAGATGATCAAGTTTATTGGTAACAGCAACTTCATTAATCAGCTTTCTGAATCTTATTGGTGTAAAATCGGGGTGTTGTTGATAATATTTGTCAAGTGTTTGGGTGTATTTTTCGTCATCATCCAAAATTAAATTAAGCTCAATAAACTTAGCGAATGGAGTATTCCTTACGTTTTCGGGAATTGATTTCAGTTTACTAATATAAGTGGCTTTGTCGGGATCGCTATCCAGAAATAACTGATTAAGCATTTCAGTCAATTTTTCCATATCCTTTGAGTCAACATCTTCGCCTCCAATAAAATAGTCAGGAGTCGAATCCGGCTCTTCAAAATCACACTGAGGAATCATTTCAAGAATGTAGGCATTATAAATTTCCGGATCAGTAATTTCGTTAATGAATTCGTCAAGGATTTCATTGAATCGCTCATGCTCTTCATCTGAAAAATCAGGGTATTTGCCCATCAACTCTGTAAATTCATCAATCAGCTTATTCGCTTTTTCATCCCCACCCTCATTCTTCGCTGGCAAGTCTCCTTCTTCAAGCACCACATAGTAGTTGTCAGGTCCTGCGGTTTGCTCAAGCTGATTGATAATTCTGTTTGTTTTGATTTTATCGTCAAAAGGTCCTTTTATGAACAATGGTTTTCCGTTATAGCCGCATTCAACATCAATTAATTCCACTTCATCAGTATCTTCTTCAAGGATGTATTGCGTAACCTCTGTAAAAGTTTTTTCGGGCTTAAACCCGAAACTATCTGCGAACTCAATTGCTGCATAAATAATATTGTGCGCCAATGCATAGCTTATCGATGAACGGTTTTTCCGGGGAAAATATTCATTAAGCATGGCATTGTATTCGACCTCCGTATTGTTAAATATGAATGTGGAATCTTTCACACCAAGACAATACAAATCAACAAGAAAAAAACCTGCTGTTATATTACCATTGCTGTGTTTGCGCGCCACAACAACTTGTGCAATGCCGGCTTCTTTCCAGTTGTTGTCGATAATGCATTCAAAAACAGAAAGGCTTCTCGCTTTTGTTTTGATATACTTTTCCGGACTTATATTGAAAGCACTTTGATTTTTCGCACTGGCTGCCATAATCGTTAATTTAAGAAGCGGTAAAATTACACCTATTTCAAGAAAGCTGAATTAAGTTGTGTTAAAAACTTAATAGCCTTTGACTTCAGGAAATCTTTTTCGGTCAAACACTCACTTCAACAGTTGAATCATTCATTTTTGAACGGATTGTTAAAAAGACAAAAATCATCTCAATTCTACCGCAACAATTCTACCTCTGCCTAAAAATTAATTTTTTTTTCACTTCTAACTCTTCAAGGGCTGACAACGTTTTGATGCTTTTTTTGCCTCTTGTGAAAAATAAACAATGTTATTTTTTCACAACAAACGGTTGCATAAAAGAAATCTTTTGTTTTATATTTGCAATGCATGCATAACATATTTATGATGAAGATACAAGAAACAGTTGATTTCCAGATACGCGGAACGCTTTTCGCCATGAGGAGAATGTACAATTTGCTTGCTGCAGAACTTGGAACCACACAAGGTGTTGCCTATGTATTGATCAATGTACCCAAAGGCGGTGTTGCCGCCACACGCATTGCGCCAATGATGGGGATGGGTGTTACAAGTTTGTCGCGGCTGCTCAAAACCATGGAAGATGACGGACTGATTTATCGCATCAAAGACAAGGAAGACCGGCGCGTTGTATTCATTCATTTGACCGAGAAAGGCACGATGGTGCGCAAAAAAGTGCGTCAGGTGGTCATAGATTTTAACAAGAGGGTGATGCCTCAGCTTTCGCAAGAAGAAATAGACACTTTTGTGAAGGTTTGCAGCTTGATAAGAACTGAAGTTTGTCACGAAATAAGCCGTTTTGGCAATCAGGATTGTAACGAAGAAATCAATCACATTTAACATAATTAATATGGTAAGAAGAATCAATAAAGTAGCGGTGCTGGGCTCAGGAGTGATGGGTTCGGGCATTGCATGTCATTTTGCCAATATCGGAACAGAGGTGTTGCTCATCGATATTGTGCCACGCGAACTCAACGAGGAAGAAAAAGCCAAAGGGCTAAGCCTGAACGACAAGGCTGTAAGAAACCGCATTGTTGATAGCGCCCTTGCAACAGCCTTGAAGTCGAAACCATCGCCGATTTACAAAGCATCTTTCGCTCAACGCATCAGCACAGGCAATTTCGATGACGATCTGCCTAAAATAAAGGATTGCGACTGGGTGATAGAAGTTGTGGTAGAACGACTCGATATCAAACAACAGGTTTTCGAGAAAGTAGATAAATTCCGAAAACCAGGCGCGCTTGTTACCTCAAACACTTCAGGAATTTCGGTTCAGAAAATGATTGAAGGCCGCAGCGATGACTTCAAAAAGCACTTCTGCGGAACACACTTTTTTAATCCACCGCGGTACCTGCAGCTTTTTGAAATTATTCCAACAAGCGAAACTTCAACAGATGTCATTGAATTCCTTGCTGATTATGCCTCAAGGTACTTAGGCAAAACGACTGTTCTGGCTAAAGACACTCCAGCATTCATTGCCAACAGAGTCGGCACTTTTTCCATTATGGAACTTTTCAATAATCTGCACACTTTCGGTCTTACGATACCCGAGATCGATAAGTTGACCGGTCCTATTATTGGTCGCGCCAAATCAGCTACTTTCCGTACAGCAGACATTGTTGGTCTCGACACCTTGGTGCATGTGGCCAAAAACATACAGGATTCTACCGATGACGAAGCCAAAGAGGCTTTTCGCATTCCGGATTATCTGAATAAAATGCTTGAAAACAAATGGTTGGGTGAGAAAACCAAACAAGGCTTTTTCAAAAAAGTTGTTGAAAATGGTGAGAAGAAATTTCTTTCACTCGATTTTAATGCAATGGAATATGTTGAAACGCCAAAGCCGAAACTTTCTGTTTTCGACATCACAAAAGGCATCGATGATATTGCTTCAAGAATGCCTTTACTCATGGCTGACAAAAGTAAATCGGGTGCTTTTTACAAAAGCTCCTTCTATAGCTTGTTTCAGTTTGTCTCAAACCGCATCCCCGAAATCTCCGATGAAATTTATAAAGTTGATGATGCGCTGAATGCCGGTTTTGGCTGGAAACTCGGGCCTTTTCAGACATGGGATGCCGTTGGTGTTGAGCCAACAGTGAGCGCCATGGAAGAGGCGGGCAAGAAACCGGCTTTGTGGGTTTATGAGATGCTTGCTGCCGGAATCAAATCATTTTACAAAATTGAAGATGGCCGAAAATATTTTTATGACCTTCAAAGCAAGGCCTATAAAATAATTCCGGGACAGGAAAAAACGCTTTCGCTGGCCTTGCTTCGTTCAACAAAAGTGCTTTGGGAAAACAATGACACGACCATCTTCGACATTGGTGATGGCGTTCTGAACATTGAATTTCATACCAAAATGAATACCATCGGACAAGGAGCGCTTGAGGGCTTGAACAAGGCTCTTGACATGGCAGAAACCAGTTACAAAGCCCTGGTTATTTCCAATGAAGGAGAGCATTTTTCAGCCGGAGCCAATGTAGGCATGATTTATATGTTTGCGATCGAGCAGGAATTTGAAGAATTGGATATGGCTGTTCAATGGTTTCAGAAAACCACCATGCGTCTTCGCTATTCGTCCATCCCTGTGATTGCAGCACCGCATGGAATGACTTTGGGCGGAGGTTGTGAAGTTTGCATGCATGCCGACAAAGTGATTGCACACGCCGAAACCTATATGGGTCTGGTTGAATTTGGTGTTGGTTTGATTCCCGGGGGTGGTGGCGTAAAAGAGTTTGCTTTGCGCCTTTCCGACGAACTTAAAGAAGGAGATGTAAGAACCAATGCATTTTTGCAACGTTATCTCAGCATCGGACAAGCAAAAGTTTCCACCTCTGCCTATGAAGCTTTCGATCTGGGTTATCTCCGTCAAGGTGTGGATGAAGTGATCGTGAGCCGCGCCCATCAACTGGCTTATGCGAAAAAAGTTGCGCTTAACATGGTTGAAAAAGGATACACAAAACCTTCTCCGCGCAAGGATATTAAGGTTTTGGGACGTGAAGCACTCGGACTTGTTTATGTTGGCGCAGACGGTTTTACGACAGCCAATTATATGAGCGAACATGACCAGCTTATTGCAGAAAAACTTGGTTATGTGATGGCCGGAGGCGATATTTCACAGCCTTTGACGGAGGTTTCTGAGCAATACCTTCTCAATCTTGAGCGCAAAGCTTTCCTTGATTTGTGTATGCAGCGCAAAACTCTTGAAAGGATGCAGGGACTCATTGTATCCGGAAAAATAATCCGCAATTAATACAAACCTTGAACGAAATACAGAAAAAATGAATGCATATATAGTAGGCGGATACCGATCCGCAATAGGAAAAGCACCACGCGGAAGCCTCCGTTTCACACGGCCTGACGACATAGCAGCCGAAGTCATAAAAAAACTGATGGCTGATTTTCCGCAGATTGACCACGCATTAATTGACGATGTGGTTGTTGGAAACGCTTTCCCCGAAGCTGAAACCGGCTTTAATATGGGGCGCCTTCTTTCACTTATGTCGATGAACACGATTGAGGTCCCCGGATCAACAATCAATCGTTATTGTGCCTCGGGCCTCGAATCTATTGCCATTGCCTCAGCAAAAATCACCTCAGGTCTGGCCGATATGATCGTTGCAGGTGGCGCCGAAACCATGTCAATGATTTCAATGGGGGGCTGGCGTCAGGTACCCAATCCTGAAATTGCAATGAAACACCCTAAATGGTATCTTGGAATGGGACTCACCTCTGAAATGGTTTCAAAGGAGTACAAAATAACCAGAATCGAACAAGATGAGTTTGCGCTGAAATCAATGGATAAAGCCATTGCAGCGCAGGATGCAGGTAAATTTAAAGATGAAATCGTGCCAATCAAAGTGCAGGAAAAGTATGTGAAGAACGACAAACTGGAATCACGCGAAATTATCTTCGAAACGGATGAAGGACCGCGCCGGGGTACAAGTCTGGAAGCCCTTTCAAAACTCAAACCGGCCTTTGCTGCCGATGGTCTTTCCACTGCCGGAAACTCATCACAGATGTCGGATGGAGCCGCTTTTGTGCTTGTGGTGTCTGAAAAAATGCTCAAGCAATACAATCTGCAGCCCATTGCCCGGCTGGTCGATTATCAGGTAGCCGGTGTTGAACCATATAAGATGGGAATTGGCCCAATTGCAGCTATTCCTAAAGTGTTAAAGCATAGCGGAATGAGTCTGGAAAACATTGATCTGATTGAACTCAATGAAGCCTTTGCTTCACAGTCAATTGCAGTTATCCGTGAATTAGGCATCGACCCCGAAAAGGTGAATGTGAACGGCGGTGCCATTGCTTTGGGTCATCCCCTTGGAGCCACCGGAGCAAAACTCACCGTGCAAATACTGCATGAACTAAAGCGTCGTCAGCAAAAATATGGCATGGTGACGATGTGCATCGGTACAGGACAGGGTGCCGCAGGTATTTTCGAAATGTTATAGGAATACTTGATATTTGATTGATTGCAAAACATTCCATATCAATCATTTAAATCTCATTTTTTCAAATTTAAAAATAAACTTAAAACCTAATAAAACATGTCAGAAAAACAAATGCTAAAAGGGGGCGAATTTTTAGTGAAGGAAACGCCCGCTGCGGATATTTTTATCCCTGAAGAATTTACTGAAGAGCAAAGAATGATGGCTCAAAGCTGTCGTGAGTTTACCGAATCACAGGTGCTGCCTCAAATGGATCAGCTCGAAAAGCATGACCGTGCTTTGTTGACGAAATTGCTCAAAGAAGCCGGAGCACTTGGATTGCTTGCTATTTCAATCCCGGAGGAATATGAAGGCTTCGGCCAGAATTTTGTCACTTCAATGCTCACAACAGAGGAGATGGGAAAAGGCTTCAGTTTTGCTGTTGCTTTCGCGGCTCACACAGGCATTGGCACCTTGCCAATTTTGTATTATGGAACTGAAGCACAAAAACAAAAGTATATTCCTAAACTTGGCAGCGGTGAATTCATTGGTGCTTATTGCCTTACAGAGGCAGAGGCAGGCTCCGATGCCAACTCAGGTAAATCAAGGGCGATATTGAGCGAAGATGGAAGTTACTACACCCTCAACGGTGTTAAAATCTGGATTACCAATGGTGGTGTCGCTGATCTTTTGATTGTTTTCGCAAAAGTCGGAGACGATAAAAATCTAAGTGCTTTTATTGTTGAAACCAATACGCCTGGCATCACGCTTGGCCCTGATGAAGAAAAGATGGGAATAAAAGGTTCATCCACCGTTCAGATTTATTTTGAAGATGTAAAAGTGCCTGCAGAAAATCTTCTGGGAGAGCGCAATGGTGGTTTCAAGATTGCGCTCAATATTTTAAATCTTGGCCGTATCAAGCTGTCAGGTGCAACAGTGGGAGCATGCAAAGGTGTAATTGCACATTCAACTGTCTTTGCCAACGAACGCAAGCAGTTTGGTCAGCCGATTTCAAATTTTGGAGCCATAAAACAAAAGCTCGCTGAAATGGCAATCCGCACTTATGCCTCAGAAGCTTTAACTTACAGGGCAAGCCAAAACATCGATGATGTTACAAAGGCACTTGTTGCTGATGGCATGGACAAAGGTTTGGCTTCTGTTGAAGCCATGCGGCAGTATGCGATTGAGGCCTCAATTGCCAAAGTCTATGGCTCCGAAGTACTTGATTTTGTGGTGGATGAAGGTGTACAGATTTATGGAGGCATGGGCTATTCAGCCGAAACACCGGTTGAACGTGCTTACCGCGATTCGCGCATCAACCGGATTTTTGAAGGAACCAACGAAATCAACCGAATGGTGATTGTAGGCGAGATGCTCAAACGCGCGATGAAGGGTGAACTTGATCTGCTTACTCCCGCTATGGCAGTAGCCAAAGAGCTGATGGGAATTCCTGAATTTGGCTCAACTTCTACGGATTATTTTGAAGGCAAAAAGAAAATGATTGTCAATTTCAAAAAAGCCATTCTGATGGTTGCCGGAGCTGCTGTTCAAACCTTCATGGATAAATTTGCCGATGAGCAGGAAATTATGCTGAATCTGGCCGATATGGTGATTTTCACTTATGCCGCCGAATCACTCTTGCTGCGCATCGAAAAACAAGCGAATAAGATTGAGGCTTCAAAACTGGACTTACTCAAGGATATCGCAAATGTTTACTTCTACGATGTGGCCTCAAAGATCAACAAACAGGGTGTTGATGCAGTGAATGCTTTTGCAAAATCTGATGAACGGCAAGCCATGCTGATGGGCATGAAACGCTTCACGAAAACCGATAATATCAATCCTGTAGAGGCTCGCCGCCGCATAGCAGCCGAAATTATTGCTGAGGCAAAATATTGTTTCTGATTGAAATACAACTATACAATTGGTCTTGTCAGGGAAGGTAAGACCAATTGTTTTCAAAGTCATTTCCAGAATAATTTGCGACTTTTTGAGCACTACTTTTACGGAAGTTCAGAGATTTGAAAAAAAACATATGTAGAAGTTTGCATATTCATTTTTTTGACTTATTTTTACCTGAGAACAAAATTTCGGCTGTTATAATATTAACACAAAAAGCATTATATCAGTATTTTAATCAGGTAACAAAGCGTTTGATTCATCATGGAAAACACAAAGGAATTGCATCTGAAAAAAACTTCATTGGTTGGTCAGCTTGTTGCAAGCCCATTGAAATTCAAACTTTACCTGATGCAAAAACTCCCACTTGCTTTGGTGGCAGGTTTGCGTGTTGAGCAGTTTAATGGTAGCATATCTGAAGTTTCTGTTCCATATAAATTTATCAATAAAAACCCTTTTCACTCAGTATATTTCGCGCCTTTAAGCATGGCAGCAGAACTTTCCTCCGGATTGCTTGCGATGGATGCGGTGAGTCGTTCTCCCGTTCCTGTGTCAATGTTGGTTTTGGAGATGAAAGCAGAATTTATCAAAAAGGCTAAAACACGTATCCGCTTCAAAAGCACGGATGGCGATACAATAGCTGAGGCAGTGCTTCAATGTGTCAAAGGAAATGAGGGTCGCACAGTGGTGGTTGCAACTGATGGGTTAGATGATGATGGAAATCTCGTTGCCAGATTTTGGTTTACCTGGACTTTTAAACGCAAACAATAATTCATTCACTAAAACAAATTAAGTATGGAAATTCTGAGGACTTTCGACATTGTGAGCAAAATGCTTGCAGAATATCCCAAAGAAGATGCGCTTGCAATAAAGCGCAACGGGATTTGGGAAAAATTCTCAACGGCAGATTACCGAAAAAACGTTGATGACTTTAGCAAAGGCTTATTGGAGCTTGGGATTAATAAAGGAGATAAAATTTTTACTATTTCCAACAACCGGCCTGAATGGAATTTCATCGATATGGGCATGAGTCAGATAGGTGCAGTGCATGTGCCTGTTTATGCCAATAACAGCGACGAAGAGTATCTGCACATCTTATCTCACTCCGACGCAAAACTTGTGATCGTTTCGTCAGATGTTTTGTATGAACGCATTCTGCCCTTAACGAAATCTACACCAAACATCGAAAAAGTTTATACTATTGATGAGGTTGCAGGCGCACCCAACTGGAGAGAAATTACTGCTTTAGGTGAGAAAATGGGTAAATCGGAACAATTGAGCCAGGTTCGGGACAGCATCAAAACTGAAGATTTGGTTTCGATTATTTACACCTCCGGAACAACAGGCCGTTCGAAAGGCGTTATGCTAAGCCATCACAATTTTCTATCCAATGTGAAAGCCAGCTTCCATCTTTTACCTGTCGATCATACAGGTCGTTTCCTGAGTTTCCTTCCACTTTGCCATGTTTTTGAAAGAATGGTAAACTATCTTTTACAACATCAGGGAGTTTCAGTTTATTACGCCGAAAGCATCGAAACGATTGGTGATAATCTGCGTGAAGTGAACCCGGATGGTTTCAGTGCTGTTCCACGTGTAATTGAGAAATTGTATGATAAATTAATTCTGAAAGGTAAAGAACTCACCGGAATTAAGAAGGGACTGTTCTTCTGGGCTGTTAATATTGGGTTGCGCTATGAACTTAATCGCGCCAATGGTGCTTTCTATGAAGCTAAACGAAAAATTGCCAACAAGCTCATTTATAGCAAATGGCAGGCTGCATTGGGTGGAAATATTAAAGTTATTATTTCAGGTGGAGCAGCACTTCAGCCACGTTTGGCAAGGGTATTCTGTTGTGCCGGACTTACAATTCAGGAAGGTTACGGACTCACCGAAACTTCGCCCGTTATTGCAGTAAATCAATCAGATTATCCTTATATGCGCTTTGGTACAGTAGGGCCGGTGCTGGATAATGTGCAGGTAAAAATTGCAGAAGACGGTGAAATTCTCATGAAAGGGCCGAGCCTGATGATGGGATATTACAAAGACCCTGAAAAAACAGCTGAGGTAATCGATGCTGATGGCTGGTTCCATACGGGCGATATCGGCGAGCTGCAAGACCTGAAAATCCTTAAAATTACTGACAGGAAAAAGGAAATCTTTAAGCTTTCTACCGGAAAATATGTCGCACCTCAGGTCATCGAAAACAAGTTCAAGGAATCACAGTTTATTGAACAGCTGATGGTGGTTGGTGCCGACGAAAAATTCACGGCAGCAATCGTTTGTCCTTCGTTCCATTTTTTGCACGGATGGGCATACCTGCATCATATAAAGTTCCGCGACAACAAAGACCTTATTAAGGATCAACGTGTTGTAGCCCGTTATCAGCAGGAGGTCGACCGAATCAATGAGGGCCTGGCTCCACATGAACAACTCAAGAAGTTTGAGCTCACTTGCACTGAATGGACGCCGGAAACGGGTGAACTTTCGCCTACCCTGAAACTCAGGCGCAATATTGTAAAGCAGAAATACAAAATATTATTTGACAGGATTTATGGCTATACCGATGCCGATGGCCACCTTCAAACGCCAGCTCCAAATCCGGACTTTAAAGAATAACCCGGAAATATAATGAAGTTGAAAGTCGGGAGAATAGAATTTTTTCCGACTTTCAACTTTTATAATCTTAACACTCTTTGTTTAAAGCATTTCAAATGAAATCAAACAACCGTATCCTCTCATTATTTGATATCAGGTTTCCGATTATTCAGGCGGGAATGATCTGGTGCAGTGGTTGGAAATTAGCTTCTGCCGTGAGCAATGCCGGTGGATTGGGCATTATAGGAGCAGGCTCCATGTATCCTGATGTACTCGAAGAGCATATTCGCAAATGCAAAACGGCAACGATCAAACCATTTGCTGTAAATGTTCCGCTGCTTTATCCGCAAACAGACGAACTGATAGAAATCATTATCAGGGAGAAAGTTCCCATCGTTTTTACCTCTGCAGGAAATCCGGCAAAATATACCTCAATCCTGAAAAGTAACGGGTTGAAAGTAGTGCATGTTATCGCCAACACTAAGTTTGCGCTTAAAGCTGCCGAAGCCGGCGTTGATGCCATTGTTGCGGAAGGTTTTGAAGCAGGAGGTCACAATGGTTTTGAAGAAACTACCACCATGACGCTTATTCCAATGATTCGTGAATTGGTTGATTTACCCCTCATTGCAGCCGGTGGTATTGCAAGCGGAAGACAGATGCTGGCCGCTTTTGCCCTCGGTGCTGAAGCCGTACAAATTGGTTCTGCTTTTGCTGTTGCAGAGGAATCTTCGGCCCATCCGGCCTTCAAAAAAATGATTGTAGAAGCCGGCGATGGTGCAACAGCCCTCATGATGAAAAAACTAGTACCTGTCCGTTTGCTGAAAAACAAATTTTTTGAGCAGGTGCGGGAAGCAGAAATGAAAGGCGCTGATACAGACACTTTGAAAGCACTTCTTGGCCGTGGACGCGCAAAAAAAGGAATGTTTGAAGGCGATACTGAAGAGGGTGAACTTGAAATCGGTCAGGTGGCTGCGCTTATTCATAGTGTAAGGCCGGCTTCACGTATTTTGAATGAAATAATCTTCGATTATGAAGAAGCCCTTAAAAACCTTACAGGATTAAGCCTGAATAATTCTTAACAATCGATTGAAATGTCTATATTTGTGGAGAAGCATTGAAATTATTACATTTAATAGAATACCGTTTTAACGCATTGATACTATGAACTTTGAATTTACCGAAGAACAAATAATGATACAGCAGGCTGCGCGCGACTATGCCCAGCGTGAATTGATCAAGGATGTAATCGAACGGGATAATAAAGCCATATTTCCTGCTCAGCACGTTAAGGCCCTCGCCGAACTTGGCTTTATGGGCATGATGGTGAGTCCGAAATATGATGGAGGAGGCATGGATACCATCTCTTATGTATTAGCCATTGAGGAGCTAAGCAAAGTGGATGCTTCTGCCAGTGTTATTGTTTCGGTAAACAACTCTTTGGTTTGCTATGGACTCGAAAAGTTTTGCAATGAGGATCAAAAAGAGAAATATCTGAAACCTTTGGCAAGAGGAGAGAAAATTGGTGCTTTTCTGCTTTCTGAACCTGAAGCGGGCTCCGATGCCACAAGCCAACGCACAACAGCCGAAGATAAAGGCGATTACTATCTTGTGAATGGCACCAAAAACTGGATTACGAATGGAAATTCAGCTTCAACCTATATTGTGATTGCACAAACGAATCCGGCTAAAAAACACAAGGGAATCACTGCGCTTATTGTTGAAAAAAATAGCCCCGGCATAACTATCGGACCGCATGAAGACAAGATGGGAATGCGCAGCAGTGATACACATTCTGTCATGTTCAACGACGTAAAGGTGCCGAAAGAAAACCGCATTGGTGAAGAGGGTTTTGGTTTCACTTTTGCCATGAAAGTGCTCGAAGGTGGCCGTATCGGCATTGCAGCACAAGCGCTTGGACTGGCATCGGGTGCGCTTGAAAGATCTGTTGCATATGCCAAAGAACGCAAAGCTTTTGGAACCGTTATTGCCAATCATCAGGCTATTGCCTTCAAGCTGGCTGATATGGCAGTAAAAATTGAAAACGCACGAAATCTGTGTCTGAAAGCTGCATGGCTGAAGGATCAGGGAAAACCTTACGGCATTGCCAGTGCTATGGCTAAACAATATGCTGCCGACATCGCAATGGAAGTCACAACTGAGGCTGTGCAGATTCATGGTGGTTATGGCTATGTAAAGGAATACCATGTGGAGCGCCTGATGCGCGAAGCAAAACTCACCCAGATTTATGAAGGCACCTCTGAGATTCAAAAAATCATTGTTTCCAGAGATTTATTGAAATAAGGGCATTCAGCTTTCTGTTTTGTACCTGATTGAAGAGTTTATAGTTTTGAATGAGTTGTATTTTAACATAAAATGCAAACAAAATAATTATCTATCTGACAATTAAAACTGTTTGTTGTTAGCTTTATAAGCAACTTCACACGGGCTTTTGCACTTTATTTTTTGTTGTGAATTCAACCGATTGCACTTCAACTTCCAGCATACTTTGCGTTAATTAACTAACACAAGAATCAGTATGCTTATCTTTGTACAATATTCTGAAAAAACTTTGGCAGGGTCAGGAAAAAGTAGTTTCCTGCCAAACTGGAAATCAGATTTAATTCAGAAATAGCTAAAAGTATAGCATATAGATATGAAAAGAATTTTAATTGTTACAGGAGGTGGTGATTGTCCGGGCCTCAATGCCGTGATAAGGGCAATCGTAAAGCGGGCCTCACAGGAGAAAGATTGGGAAGTTTTAGGAAGTATTCAGGCTTTTAATGGCGTTTTGTGGGAACCAACAGAAATAAAAGTGTTGACCCCTGAAGTTGTAAAAGGCATTCACTTTCAAGGGGGTACAATCATCGAAACCACCAATAAGGGCGGCCCGTTTGCATGGCCTGTCAAGAATGCTGACGGCACCTGGTCCGCAGTGGATCGGTCAGTAGAAATGGTAAGGAAAATTCAATACATGGGTATTGATGCTGTTATCAATATCGGTGGCGACGGCTCACAGCGTATCTCACAGGCCTTGTTTGAATTAGGACTGCCTGTAATCGGTGTTCCAAAAACGATCGACAACGACCTTTCGTCAACAGACTCAACTTTCGGTTTTCAGACAGCTGTTGAAATTGCAACCGAAGCCGTTGATAAACTTGTTACTACTGCCGCAAGTCACAACCGCGTTTTTGTGGTAGAGGTGATGGGCCGCTATGCAGGCTGGATTGCCCTCAACGCAGCTGTTGCAGGTGGCGCTGAAGTTTGTCTTATACCTGAGTTTCCTTATGATCTTAATATTGTAAAAGAGAAACTTGAATCACGTTTCACACGTGGACGTGGCTTTGCTGTTGTGGTGGCCTCTGAAGGCGCCCGGCCAAAAAACGGTCAGATGGTGTATGAACAAAGTGATGAAGTTGGCTACGAAAACCTTCGCCTTGGGGGTATCGGAAGAGCTTTGATAAAGCAACTGAAAGATGCCGGTTTTGCTCCGGATATGCGTGAAACTGTTCTCGGACACCTTCAGCGTGGAGGCATTCCGATTGCTTACGACCGCGTTCTTTCGGCACAGTTTGGTGTGAAAGCCTTTGAAATGGCACTCAAAAAAGACTTTGGAAAAATGGTTTCATACCGCCATCCTTACTTTGTTTCTGTTCCTTTGAAAGATGCCATTGTTAAGCCCAACTTTGTTACTTTAGACAATGCTTTGGTTAAAACAGCAAGTGGCCTCGGCATTTCTTTGGGAATAGACCTCAACAATCCTTAATCGAAGCCTGATGGAAATCGGGCTCATCGCAACGGCACAGCTCACCAATCCCGCATTGTGTGAAGGAAAAACAGTAGCAGTGATTGATGTGCTTCGGGCAACATCGGTCATTGTTACAGCTCTGGCCAATGGTGCCGATAAGATTTACACAACTGAAGGCATTCCGGAAGCCAGAAATTTACTTACAACCTTTCTTCCCAATGCAGCGCTTTTAGGTGGAGAAAGGGCGGGTAAAAAAATCGAAGGCTTTGATCTCGGTAATTCTCCTTTGTCTTATACTGCTGAGGTAGTCCGGGACAAAAACATCATACTCACCACAACAAACGGAACTCTAGCCATCCGGAACAGTAAAACAGCAAAACAACTTTTTGCAGTTTCTTTTCTGAATGTGTTGTATGCAGCAAAAGTTCTGGCCGAAACCAATCAACCCCTGATGATTGTGTGTTCAGGCACCAATGGAAATTTCTCCCTTGATGATGCACTTTGTGCCGGAATGCTCATCGATTCCATCAGCAGATTTGTGCCCGTGCAATGCGATGATCTGGGTCAGATAGCACTTGCTTTTCACAGACAGGAAGGGTCAATTCAGGAAAAACTGAGTGATTGCAGGCACGTGAAATTTCTTAGGTCTATTGGCTACGAAAAGGATGTTGAATATTGCCTGCAGCCCAATCTTTTTACAGCTTTGCCTGAATATTTTCCTGAAGGCTATCTGGCGTTAAAACAATAGGAAAACGAAAAAACCTGCCTGAAAGTTATTCGCGCTTTTTCTGAAAGAAATCAAGTAGAATTTTTTTCGCTTCATCGGCTAAAACGCCTTTGGTTACTGTGGTTTTTGGATGCAGAAGGCTGTTGCCAAACCTGCTGAATCCCCTTTTTTCATCATCAGCAGCCCATACAATACGTTCAATATGCGCGTGATGCAAGGCTCCCGCGCACATCGGACAAGGTTCAAGTGTCACAAAAAGCGTGCATCCTTCCAGATATTTTCCGCCTAAATGGTTTGCTGCCGCTGTTATTGCAAGCATTTCCGCGTGGGCAGTCACATCATTCAGTCGTTCGGTCATATTGTGCGCGCGCGCAATGATGCGGTTTTTACTGACGATAATTGCCCCAACAGGAACTTCATCTGATTCTGCTGCTATGGCGGCTTCCCTCAGCGCCTCTTTCATAAATGACTCATCATTGAATAGGGTCAGCATTGGATAATTCTTTGGTTTTTGAGGTGAATTTCATTCCAATAAGCAATACGATCGCACTTATTATGAATGCCGGAATAAAGGACGATTTGGGTTCAAAGGCTTGAGGCGAAATCACGCCCCAGGCAAAAAAGACTGTGTTTACCACAAATCCGGCAAGAATACTCCACAGGGCAGCACTTGCATATTTGCCCGGATTTTCATTGTTTAGCGCAAGCAAGGTAATGGGTACAAAAATGACTATTGTGCCGATACCAACGACCATTAAATCAACAATGTAAGGAAAGACGAGTGCAACAAACAATGCGATGACACCAAATATTACTGTTACGATTCGAATGTAATACTGACTTTTTTCAGCATTTACAAGCACTTTTTTACGCCAGCCGGCAAAATCCTGAACGGCGGAAATAGAAATGATGTTGAGGAAACTGTCGCCCGACGACATCAAAGCAGCCAGCAAGCCGGTAAGGGCAAAAGCATAAATAAAGGCGCCCGAATGTTTATCTATAAATAAAAAGGCTGTCTCATTGGGATCAAGATCGCCTGACATTGTGATGCGGACACTCATGCCAACAAGCGGAAAAATGATATAAAAAGGCAGCATTCCGATTCCCGACCAGAAACTTGCTTTTTTGGCTGTGGCAGCATCTTTTGCAGCAAGCATACGTTGCCAGATATCCATGCGCACAAGCACAGAGGGAGAAAGGAAAAGCAACAATCCAATCAAAAAGACAGGCCCGTAATGCAGTCCGTTAATCATTGTTGAAGGGAGTTCCGAAAGTCTCGAAAAACCATCAGTATCAAGGATTATTCCCGGAATAAAAATTACAACCATCATGATAACAATGACAATGAATTGAAGCATATCAGTGTAAATTACACCTGAAAGGCCGGCAAAAGCGGTATAGAAAATGATTATGAGTGCTGATATGATTACCGCAGTCTGATAACCAATTGAAAAGCCGTGTTTAAGCAATGTGGCCATGCCAACGAATTGTGCAGCAAGCAGAAAAAAGAAAATAAAGATGTTTACACCATTGATGGTGGTCGAAAAAAGCCTGCGAAAAAGCTGAGAGCTGCCACCCGCGAGCCTTCCAATGAGGTATTGCGGAAATGTGTAAATGCGGTTTTTCTTGCCATAATCACGGATTTTACCTGCATACCGCAGCATGATCATGAAGCCGGTTACATAGGCAATTCCGATGCCAACTGCTGCAAAACCAGACTCATACCCCATTGCAATCAAACCAATGGAAGTGCCGCCTCCTACAAAAGTAGCCAATGTGGTAAAAACAAGTGGAAGCGTCCGTGTACTGCGGTTATTGACGAGATAGTATTCGGGGTCGCGATGTTTTACGTGTTTGAGTGTTAAATAAATCAAAGCAACGAGGTATATGAGAATCCAGAATATAAGCCAGTTCATAGTCGGAATTTTTTAGGATACAGTGTCGATTATCGTTTTAAAAGTCGTTTCAGTTTTTTATGGGGTTAATATTAGTGTGCTTCAAGCCAGTTGTTTCCGGTATTCATTTCAACCAAGACAGGAACGGAAAGAGGAAGCGCATTTTTCATGTTTTTTTCAATGATTACTTTGAGAACCTCCAGTTCATCCTTATGTGCATCGAACACAAGTTCGTCATGCACCTGAAGGATCATTTTTGACTGTAAGTTCTTTTCAACAAGCTCCTTATGAATATTAATCATCGCAATTTTGATCATATCGGCTGAAGAACCCTGAATGGGCGCATTGATGGCATTTCTTTCGGAAAACCCTCTTACCACACTGTTGGCGGTATTAATGTCGCGCAACATACGGCGGCGGCCAAGCATGGTTTCGACAAAGCCGTTTTTGCGGGCAAATTCCATTTGCTGGTTCATATATTCTTTTATGCCCGGATATTCCTTGAAATAGCTGTTGATGATAGAGCCGGCTTCACCCCGGCTGATGCCAAGGCGCTCTGAAAGACCAAAGGCAGAAATGCCGTAAATGATTCCGAAATTCACCATTTTTGCATTGCGACGCATATCGCGGCTCACATCATCCAGTTCAACACCATAAACTTTTGCAGCTGTGGCAGTGTGAATATCGAGCCCTTTGGCAAAAGCCTCAATCATGCCTTTATCTCCACTCAGATGTGCAATAATGCGGAGTTCAATTTGCGAATAGTCGGCTGCCAGCAGCGTGAAATGACTGTTTCGTGGAACAAAAGCTTTACGGATTTCGCGGCCCCTTTCGGTACGGATGGGTATATTTTGCAGGTTTGGATTGTTGGAGCTTAGACGGCCGGTAGAGGCAACCGCCTGATTGTAAGAAGTATGAATCCGTCCGTCGCGCGGATTGACAAGGGTTGGCAAACTATCAACATAGGTCGATTTGAGTTTGGTCAGCGAGCGATAATCCAGAATGAGCTGCACGATAGGATGGGCATGAACGATTTTGCTCAACACCTCTTCTCCGGTAGGATACTGTCCTGTTTTTGTCTTTTTTGCACTTGTTTTTAAGCCAAGTTTTTCAAAAAGGATTTCACCAAGTTGCTTAGGAGATGCAATGTTGAATGTTGTTCCTGAAAGGCTGAAGATTTCAGTTTCCAGTTGTTTGATTTCATTTTCGAGGCCTTTTCCAATTTCACCAAGCGACTCGCTGTCGAGACGAATCCCTTCAGCTTCCATGTCGGTCAAAACGCGCACGAGGGGCATTTCGATGTCTTCAAAAAGTTTTCTCAGACTTAGTTCATCAAGCAGAGGGTCAAATTTATACTTGAGCTGCAGTGTGATGTCAGCATCTTCGGCAGCATATTCTTTCAACAATTCCATTTCAACATCGCGCATCGAACCTTGGTTTTTGCCCTTTTTTCCGATCAGAGTCTGAATAGAAACCGGACTGTAGCCAAGATAGGTTTCAGAAAGGTAATCCATGTTGTGGCGCTGATCGGGCTCAATAAGGTAGTGGGCAATCATCGTATCAAAAAGAGGCCCTTTGACGGAGACGTCATACCATTTTAAAACAGAAATGTCGTATTTGAGGTTTTGACCAATCTTTAAAATGGTTTCATTTTCGAAAAACGGCTTGAAATGATTGAGAATCATCTGACAGTCGTGGTAGTTTTCCGGCAGAGGCACAAACCAGGCCTGATAAGGCCTTACAGCAAACGACATACCTACAAGCTCAGCCGTATGCGCATCAATATCAGTGGTTTCGGTGTCAAAACAACACTCATCGTGTTTCAGTAATTCTTCAACAAGCTTTTTGATTTCGTCCGTTCCTTCAACGAGCATATAGTTGTGGCCGGTATCTTGAATTGTTTTTTTATCCGAAACCATCATTTCCTGCACTTCCTCCGGGTCAAGATCGCTGAAAAGATTGGGTTCTGAATTGGTTTTTGGTGAAGCAGTGTTTGACTGTTGAAAAGCATCGGCATACATTCTTTTTGCGAAAGTGCGAAATTCAAGCTCTTCGAAAAGTGTACCCAAAAGCTCCATATCGGGTTGATCCGTTGTGAGGAAATCGGGTTCAAATTCAATGGGAACATCAGTAATAATTGTTGCAAGCTGCTTGGACTGAATGGCCTGACTTCTGAACTGTTCAAGATTTTCCTTCAGTTTACCTTTTTGTTCAGCGGTTTTTTCCAACAAATTTTCAACGGAACCATATTCACTGATAAGCTTAATGGCTGTTTTTTCACCAATTCCCGGCACGCCCGGAATATTATCTGAAGCATCGCCCATAAGACCCAAAATATCGATAAGCTGCTCCGGACGTTCGATGCCATAGCGTTCGCAGACTTCCTGAACACCCCAAATAATGGCTGATTCGCCACTTTTTGCGGGTTTGTACATATAGATGTTTTCAGAAACAAGCTGCCCGAAATCTTTGTCGGGCGTCATCATATAAGTCAGAAAACCTGCCTTTTCGGCTTTTTTTGCAAGCGTTCCAATCACATCGTCAGCTTCGAAGCCATCCACAAACAAAAGCGGGATGTTAAATCCTTTAATGATTTCGACGATATAAGGAAGCGATTTTTCAATGTCTTCGGGCATTTTCTCGCGATTGGCTTTATAAGCGACAAAATCGGTATGACGCTGTGTTGGCGCCATTGTGTCGATGGCAACACCAATATGTGTAGGCTTTTCGTTTTTCAGAATTTCATAGAGGGTGTTGGTGAAACCCAAAATAGCGGAGGTGTTCAGGCCTTTTGAAGTGATGCGCGGGTTTTTGTTCAAAGCAAAATAGGCACGGTAAATTAATGCCATCGCATCAAGCAGAAAGAGTTTCGGACGATTGTCAGTCATGTGTTTGAATTATTGAAGCGTAAAAGTATAAAATTGTAGCAGAAAGTCATCATACCATTTTCAACTGGCTGCTAAGACCGGCTCAGTGCAATATTGGTTTGCAGACTGCTTTTCTGTGCAGTGGAGCCGAAGTCTTTTGGAATGACCTATTTACCTGTGAAAGCCTTTTTGCAAATAGCCTTTTACACCATTTTGTTTACATTGCCCGTATTTAGCGCTTTCTGTAATCTGTGCTGATCAAAAAAAATTCACAACAGCTGTTTGCCCTGTAAATGTTTGAGTTTGCAGTACTTTCCAGTGTTTTCAAATCGGAAAACCTGACTCCCATTATTGTTAAATTATTTCTGTCAATGATGCAAATGTAGAATTAAGAAATGAAAGTTTGCAGCATCCATGCCTTGAATGGTGTTTTCTGTAAATAGGGATGTTGAGAGCTGTACAGAGCTGATGTTTGCAGGTGTTCAAACAATATATAGCTCTCCAAATTGGCTATCATTATGGCTTAATAATCAGACGCTGCCTGAAAACATCTTCACCAGAGATCATTTCAACAATGTAGATTCCTGCTGGAAACTTGAGACCATGAATATGGTTTGACTGGGGACGATGAATCTCTTTCACAAGGCTTCCGTTTGGGGCATAGAACCTGATGGCCACACATTTTTCGCAGTTTATTGTGATTTGATCGGTTGCAGGGTTGGGATATATGTAGGAACTTTGTGCAGTTGGAAGTGGCAGTTTTTCTTCAATAGCCATCAATGGATTATCATACACTTGAATTAGAGAACCCATGCCTGTTAGCCATCCCTTGCCCGGGTTCAGGAAAAACATACTGAGGATTTGATCACTGTTTGGATCGTTTTCGAAAGCAGTCTGCCAGGTTTCTCCCCCGTTATTGGATACCACAACAAGGTTGTTTAAATTGGTAGCAAGAAATGTTTGTTCGTCAAAAGCTTTTACGTATGTTATTGATATTGATGGGTTTTGATAAATAGTGCTCCAGCTTTGCCCGCCATCAAGGGTTTTTAGTAAGCCGATATCGGTTACATTTACTATACCTATTAACGGGTTGTCGAAACTAATTCCCCGAATGCTGTTTTCATAACCAAAATGCAACTCGACCCAGGTTTGGCCACCATCGCTTGTGCGGAAAAGTTTGCCTTGGTTGCTCTGGTTGCCCAAAACAGCAAATCCATTTAAACCATCTAAAAAATGAAGATTTTTGGTTAAAGTGTAGCCGGAAACTATGGGGGAGTTTATTTCGGACCAACTTTCCCCACCATTGGCCGATTTAAGAATTGTGCCTACGGAAGAGCCTACAAAAATCGCCTCATCAGAAGGCACCGTAAGCGAATTGATACTTACATCAGTTGCAACATCAAGCACTTCCCAATTTGTGCCCTGATCGGTGCTTTTTATAATCCTTCTGTCGTTGGTGGCTGAGATAATATGTCCGAGGTCAGTGATTTCGAGTTTGATTATGCGGTTAGCATTTGTGCGCGGCTCTGAATAAGATTCCTGCCAGTTTTGACCTCCGTCTTCAGTTTTAAGCACATAGTTATTCCAAATATCATAGCTGCAGAGGTAACCTAAGTTGTCATCAACGAACATGATATCAGAGAAGTAACCGAACTCGCCATCAAACTTATTCTCCCAGTTATTTCCCCCATCAGTGCTTTTCCACAAACCTGGCGTACTGCTTGAAACATAAACTGATTGGTTTTCCGTAATGGTGATATCGGTGAAATTAGCAAACATGGCAACAGGTATGTTGCTTGATTCCCAGCTTTGTCCACCATCGTTGGTAACAAACAAGTTCGAATGTGTAATGGCATAACCGCTGTTTTCATCAAAGAATTTGATCTTTTTTACTCCAGTCGAATGATTCTCTCCCAGGGTATGGGATGTCCAGGTTTGGCCGCCATCGATTGAGTGAAAAACCATGGCCATAGAGCCGGGCAGGTCAGGGTTGAAAATACTGTTTTCGGCAGCAATCCAGATATTATCAGGCCCCAGCACCGACATGCCAGTAATGGATTCCACACCTTCGGGAATGGGCAATTCCTGCCAGTTAATGCCCCCATCGTCGGTACGTTTAAGCACAGGATCGATGAAAGACCAGCGATATCCGGCGATATAACCTGTTTGTTCGTTGGCAAACTCAATTACCTTATAGTGCCGCGAAAAATTTGTCGAATTACTCAAAGTAGTCCAGGTTTGACCACCATCTTCGGTTTTGACAAGTATTTGATAGGTGCCGCTCAGCCAACCGACAGAATCATTTAAGAAGAACGAATCCAGGTAATCGCCCATCAATTGGTTTTGGGTGTAATTCCAGGTTTCGCCGCCATCATGGGTAATGTAAATGTGGCTCCATGAGACCAGTGCCCCATGCATTTCATTCCTGAATTTTAGGGAGGTGAGCTGCACATCAGGTACAGGATACGGAATATGCTCCCATGTTTCGCCCCCGTCTGTAGTACGCATGAAAGTTGAATTGTCGCCCGCAATAAAACCAGTATTCTCTGTGGCAAAAGCAACGGCATGAATTGATTTATTGGTGGGATAAGGATTTAATGTTGTCCATTGTTGTGCGTGTACCATAATTGTGGTTTGCAACACCAACATAAGCAGCAGCAGATTTTTCATGTTTTTATTTTAATTGGTTTATTCGAAACGGTGAAATTAGATAATAAATTGCAATGAACCATATAAAAAAGTCAGGTAAACACACTTTATAAGTGTAAAACTTCTGGTCAACCGTGAAAATATTGCCATATTATGAGACCAACTGATTTTTCTCAACAGTGTTTAGAGTTTTGGGAAATCCTTGTAAGTCTCGTGAAACTATTTCATTCTCCATATATTATTCTCAGAGAATCCTTTTATTTCAGATTCATTTTGTTGAATATATTTCGACAATTCTATTACAACAGAATCCACCCATTCTGCCTGAGAATTTTTATAGTAATGCATTCTACAATGCTCCAATAAGGGTCAATCAGTTCAGCGTTAATAGCTCGAATTGCATTTGACCGTGATTGCTTGATAAGATTAATTATATCCGAAAATCCTTTGCCCATATTTTTTCGATAAATCACTAATCTAGTCAAATATCCTTCTATTTCCGCTGTTTTCTGTTAACTCTTTTTCAATGAGTTCTAAAATCAGTTTAGTCAATATATTCACATCACTATTTATCGCACCATCCATATACCTTTCAAAAACATTTTTATTGTCAGGCGGATTGAGATTTATTTTTATGTCTTTTTCTAACGCTAACAATCTCAAAAATTCTCTTTGTGCTCGTCAGTTACCATCTCTGAAAGGGTGTAAATGATTTACATTGTCCAAAATTTCGGCTAATTTGCAAGCTAACGCTTGATTGTTAGTTTTTCGTACAGCTCTGTATTCTGTAATAAGGGTATCTATGTATTGAAAAGCAACATAAAAGCGTTCTCCGTCAAAAAATGGCTTTCCGCCTTTGCTGATATTTACGGTTCTGACTTTTCCCGCCCATTCATACACATCTTGAAACAAATGGTGGTGAATGATAAGCAATGAATTAGAGTCTTTGATTTTGATTGGATTTTCAAATAATTCCTCAACTCTTTTAGAAACTTTTAAACTCTCATAAGCTAACAGTATTTTTTCAACTTCTATATTTGCCAAATTATGTAACACACCATTTTTATTGGTGTATTTGTAATCGGGGTCAATGTACTGATAGTTATTTTCCATAAATGGTGTATAATTTACCCAAAAAGTCTGTTTCGGAAATTACACCTGTTTTCCAATCTACATACAATTGGATTAATTCTTTCGTAGGCTCAAAACCCTCAAACATATTTGTACCAATAGCATTGGCGGTACTTTCCAATGTTTTAAGAGTGGAAAATTTCACTCCCATTATCGTTAGGTTTTCACGGTCTATGTCTAATGTTTTATACATTTTAGTTCCATTAAAGAATCACTCCAAAGATAAAAATTTTCCACTATTTCAACGCTTGTTTTCATTGGCGCTTTTTTCCAATAGCAGTCAGAATTCTGCACAAATTGCAGGCCGTGAACAACAAACCTATATCAGCTGTGGCGCGTTTGATAGTTTTCTTGGTCATGATGTAGCTAAACCTCCACTGCCTTTTAATTGTGCTCCCGACATTAGGTCGGGATAAACTTCTGGATGTTCCACAATGGCCTGCCGTCAGCGGTAGTAGTTTTTGTTCTCCTCAATACGCTTCTTATTCGTTTCAATGAGTTCGGTATGCTCTGAACGCTCAATCATTCGCCCTCCTTTGTTATTGGTGCATTGAGCTCTGAATGGTAAATTGTATGAGTAGTGGCAGATTGCGTGATAGTTTCCTGTCAAACCACTGTGCAGTTTGAGCGGGCTATAAACCTTTATATTTAGCACTGTCCCTGCCATTACTTATACAAAATTTTTGGGGTATGTGCTTAGTTTTTCCCCCTTCTATTCTATATATAATTGTTCCATCTTTATAAAATATCTCTATCAATCCTAGCATCTACTTCTTAATCTCATATATTTTCTACTTGGACACTATGTCTATGCTTATGTCCAAGCTTATCATTAATTGCATCAATATTAACATTTACTTAGACACTGTGTCCATGTTTATGTCCATCTTCACCTGAATCTATTGGAACATATTTATAATTGGGCGATGTTTTAGCTTCTCCATTATCCCCAATAAGACCAACTTTAGTCATTTTAGCAAGATGTCTTTGAGCTTTTTTATAGCCATAATCAAAATGAGTTGCATATTGTCTAGCACTAACTTCCCTTTCTAACTTAATCCACTCATAACCTTTTATTTCCTCATCATTTAATTCCTCAATACCCACGATGCCTGATACTTCTCTAACAACATCAATAGTTCTTGGAAATGTAACTACAACATTACTTCCATCATAATCAATAATTGGCAATGGAAGTTCATATTTTTCACGGAGCGATTTAAATGTATCCATACCTAGAGAAGATTCTTCCATGTATTCCATTTCGTTAAAAATGAATGTCAATTTTTTATTTCGACTGTAAGATGTTGCAGTAAAGTTCTTAAGAGCTTCGATTGTAATCGGAAGAACAGGTTTTCCTGGACTTTTTACAATAATTCTATCGGGAAAAACATCTAATTGGATTTTTGCTCCTTCTTTCGTATAGTCACGGTGAGCAATCGCATTAATAATAGCCTCTCTAATTACTGGAATTGGGAATGATGTAATTTGTTTTGCTTTAAAATTTGAGCGGTCAATACTAGCGGGTAATACTTTCTTTAACCAATTATCAACTTCATCAGGAACTAAAACTAATGCATCACTAAAAGTTTCCGTTCCAGTTTCTCCATTACCGTAATTTACTTTAGCTTTTATTGCTGCTTGCGGAAACTTATTTCTTGGGTTTTTTCCAAATAACAAAATTGCATTGCCTGTAGGTAAATATGAATTTGAGCTTTTATCAAATTCCAATAATTCCATTTCCTTCAATTCTTGTAAAAACTCATCTGAGTCGTGATTGTAATTTCTTTTTGATTCAGTTATGAATTTTTGTAGAGCAGTAGTTGAAAGGCTACTTAAATTAGTTTCGGAAGCTTGTTTATCTAAATAATCTTGTGGGTTTTCCTTTTTAATTTTTGCTTCATTATTCTTTATGTTTGCCCATTTCATAAACTCTTTGTTTGCATCTTCAATTTCTTTATGAAATTCAGGTGCAAATTGATGAACTTTTATACCATACTCTTCCATGTGGTTAATTCCACCATGGTCAACAGTAGGGTTTTTATCTTCAATCCCAAACCAAACTTCTGAAATACGTGCATTTACAATACGTTCAGAGCAACTAATTTTTGGTGCATTTCGAGCACCTGGGGCACATGGCTCAAGTGTAGCAAATAGCCAGCAGTCAGATAATTTTCTATTTCGATTTTTTTTATCAAGCAAAGTATATTCAGCATGGTCACCTTCTCTTAGTTCTCCTCTGTATGCAGTATCATATGAACCATCAGGAAAAACTAATACAGCTCCAACATAAGGACTTGGTTTATTATTTTTTCTTTCTTCAATGGATTTTTTCATAACATCCACAGCTATTCTCATATACTCTTTCGGGTCTTTGCGTGTATTTTCTTTTGCCATAGTATATTTGGTTCAATTTTTAGTTATTTCATTTATTGCTCATTCTTTTTAGCATTACCCTCAACGAGCAGATACCCGCATATTGCGTAAATATCTCACTTAAGCTCATAGGCTGTTTCATTGGTCATGATTCAAATTTCGCGATAAATTTAGTAAAAAACCAAAAACAAAGCGCCTATTTGCTTCTTTCTGTAGCCGGAAAACAGCACCATTTTTTGACCTTGCCAAGAATTTTGGTTTTGTCCCATGGTGCAAAACTAAAATCCTTGAATCATGCATCGCAATTTTCCGAAAACGCTACATTCTTGATTACCAATTTTAATGCATTGTTACTTTCCGGTTACATAAAGACCAAAGATTGAAAATATGGGTATAATAGTCGGGTTATTCTCGTTTTTTATTCACACAGAGCGGCTGTTTCCAGCACGAGCTGCTTCTCCCGTGAAGCAATCCCGTTCAGGTTTGCAGTAAACTTTCTTTGAAGTGATTGCCCCTCTCTTGTTATAAGTGTTTTGCAATAGGTTGTCAAATTGAAGTTAGTATTTGATTGTCGAGCCTGAATTGAAAGTTTCATATAGTCAGCGTTACTCATCTCGTTTATCTCAATTATTCGTTGTCTGAATTTTTCTGTGGTTGAACAAAGAAAGCCGTTCACACCCTCATTTACAAAGTAATTGTTTTCAGGAATGTCAGAACTTAAAACAGGAACTCCGTTGTTCAAATACTGCTTCAATTTAAAGGCAGATTTGGAACGATGCAACTCATTGTCAAGAATTGTTGCAACACCAAAGTCAAATTCTGTAATTCGTTTCTGAATATCCGTTTCATTATTCCAGTCAATGTTTCTGGGCATTTCGAGATTGATGTTTGTCGCTGATTTAAAATAATCCTTAAGAAACTGAAAGTCGCTTTCATGTTTTCTGCCAACACCAAGGATTACAAGTTTGATTTCAAATGGCAGTTCTTTCAAAGCCGGGAAAAAGAAATTCATCAAAGCTTCTTTATGTTCACCTGCAAAGTCACCAATCCATCCAATTGTTAGAACTGAATTCTTTTTTGTTTTAACAATCACATGGTCAGGCGTTGGAGAAGTGTTTAACAGAATATTCTTATTGAACTTCGAAAGGTTCTTTGCCAACTCTCTGCTTCCAACGAACACACCTGAACAGTTTTTAATAAAATGATAAATTGTCTTTGGCGGAAAGTCGAGGTAGTCAGCGTCATCAATGTCATAAAATGTATTGGCGGGTTGAACCTTAATCAGGAATTTGAGTAAAGTTGCATAAATAAAATGTGAGTGAATTCTTTGAATAACAATTAACGAATTGGATTTACGAAACAACAAAGCAGAAAAATACGCCCTGAGAAAGAGGAGTATTTTATTGGGTTTATAGCTCGAAATGATAAAGTAAGAGTTGATATTGTAACGCTTCTTTAAATACTCCAAAGGATATTTACCTCTATAACGGACACTTGGAGCGTCCAGATTGTAATAGGCAAACCAGTAAATAAATTTCGTTTCTGTCTTTGGGGCATTCACCATTTTTCTGTTCGTTGTTTACATGCAGTTTCAAGTTAGCACAGCTGTTTTCATTCATTTTTTACAAACTTCCCGGTTGCAATAACATTTCCTTCTTTTAGTATTCTGTAAAAATGAATTCCTGAAGAAAGCCGGTCCCCATAAATGAATACTTTTTCAGACAGTATGTCATTCTTGTCGATAACTAAATGACCATATGTGTTAATGATTTGAATGCTATAGCTTTGCAAAGGGTTATGATCAAATTCGATTACAAGTTCCCTGGAAAAAGGGTTAGGATAAACGCTGTGTTTGATGGCTGTTTCCTTTTCTTCGACACCAACTGTATAGACAAGACAATCATTATATGATGGTGATTGATAAATTAATTCACCATCAACATGATAGCAACTCAGGTTAACATAATAGTCAAACCAACAAAAGTACAATCCCACATTAACAAAGCCATTAAGACTCCCGACACCGACGATCCATTGCTCTTCATTGAAACCGCCATTTCCGAAATTGAAGCGTTGCCTTATTTCTCCGTTTTGCAGATAAACAGTATCAATTGAAGTGAGCTGCAACTCTACAGGGCAGTTTCCTGTTATGTGGTTAATTGTTGCAAAAGTATCTCCGGGCAAAAGGTTAAAATCATACAAAATTTTTTCTGTCATACTTCCAAAATGATACAGAAACACCCTGTCGTCAACTTCTCTTATCCCACCAAAAATTGACCAGTTTATCATTGCGGTATCAGAGGATACATAAAGCTTTTTGTACTCAATCTGTCCAACTGTTGTATCTCCGGTCATTTTATATGATAGCGTTATACAGCTGCCAAAATTGATACATTCAACAACATTCCAGGTTTGGTTTTCCTGAATAAAATTTTGACCTCCGGAAGAAAGAGCCAAAGTCATTAACAATAAAAATGATATTGATTTCTTCATAACAATTTGCATTAAATAATCAGCAGGTAGCAGCAATCCGCCCTCCAAAGGCAGACAAGCCAAAAACCTCCTTATTTTTCATTTCACTCAATTTTTACCCCGCTAAATTAGCAAATACTTGCGTTGTAACGAAGGCGAATTTTCAAACAAATTTTGCGAATGTTTTTGATATGTGCGTCAAATGCACTAATGAAGCCTAACAGCGGGTTTCACTGAATGGCGAATAGACCAAAAAGCCATTACGCCTCAGCGGCATAATGGCTTTTTTTTTGGTTTTTTCGGCAATTTGACTAAGTGTTAACTGCTGTATTTTCTTATTATTAAGGAATTGTTATTATTTCTCCCTGTTTGTTTAATAGTTTTATTTTAGGGTCATTATTGTCATTTGTTATGCGATCACCAGGGCCGATATGATAAATCGCAAACATTTTACTAGCATTTCCGAGTTTAATCCCTTTTTCATATGCATCCATTAAAAGCCAAACTGGAATAAACGCCCAATCAATATCCTTTAACACAGCAATTGTTTCTGCGTGTTCGGTATCTCCTGAAATAAAAATTCTCTTATTGTGCCAAGTTATTAGATAGGAATAGTGATTTATTGAAAACCGATGTTTTGTTTTAAAAACTTCAATGGTGAAGTCTTTCAATTTATTATTGAGTTTTAACAGTTCCTTTATATTCCAGGGACTATAAAATCTTCCACCAAGCTTTTTAGCCAAATTCCTAACCAATTTTCCTGAAAAATGGTCAGAATGCTTGTGTGTATAAATAAAAATTGGATTAATTTTTACACTGTCCAGTTCGGATAAGTCATATTCCATATAATTGTGAGCGCCTGATTTGTATGGAAAATCGATGTAGATATTGAAATTCCCATCAGTCATATAGAGTCCGCAATTCCCAATAAACCTAATTTTTATCTCATTAGTTTGACTAAAAGATACACTCGAAAAACACATTAGTAAAAGGAAACCAATAAATTTTAAAAATATTTTCATTTTTGTTTTGTGTTATTATAGCAGTAAACGAGTAGATACTCGCACCATTGCTTAAATATCTCTTTTGAATTCATATTGTGTTTCATATTTCGTGATAAATTTAGTAAATTTTTAATTATTCAAGCCATTCATTGTCAGTATAATGGCTCTTTTTTTGGTTTTTCGGCAATTTGACTAAGTGTTAACTGCTGGTTTTCAATTTGTCCGAAGTCGTATCATTGTTCAGTTTATTTGAGATTGATTTATAAATTTTGTCCAACAGTATTGTTGGTTTAAAGTCAAATTGTTTTATTAAAGCGAAAGTCCTGTCAAACGCTATAAAAGTAACGAAAGATTGTAAAATTGATTTGTTGGTTTCAATATTGCTACTAATACTGTCTCCTTGAAAATTGAAATAGTTTGTTGTCAATAAGGAGACAACATAAAAAGCATAAACAAAGAATTTTACGTTTTCCGTTGATAAAAAAAGTCTGTCATTTTACCAAGCTCGTAGGGTTTCAGTTTCTCAGACCAGTTTAACCTTACAGGTGAAATGCGATATACAATATTTCTTAAAAGTGGGTTGAGTAAAACGCTTATGAATCCTGTCAGCGTAATTTTTAAATATACTGTTGTCGGAATAGCTACAAAGTCAATAAGGCTTGAATATTTTAACCCTTTATGCAACAGTTCGGGAATAAGGAAGTCGATACCAAAGACACACTATAATTTGTGTTCTCCCCTCCCTCCCCCTATTTCACCAAAAACCTTTTCCAACTGATGGCTTCTGCGGCATGGATGGTTTCGATAATGTACAGGCCGGGTGCCAGGCTGGCGGTGCAAATGGTGTTTTTGGGGCTGTGGCCGGGCGCAATGTTTCGCAGCAATTGCCCACGTGCATCGTAAATGCGGATGCCTGACAGGCCGACTTGGGTTTCAATAGTAAGTGGCTGGCCTCTTTTTATGGGGTTGGGGTACAGCAGCAGGCCGCTGTGGTCAATTATACGTGTTTCGCTGAGCGACACAGCCACATCGGGATTGGTGGTATAAATACCGGCGCCGGTGCCGGCATAATAAAAGTTGTCCAGGGTGGTGAGCGACATGAAAAAGACATTATCAGGCGCTTGCGGGGTGAAATCACTCCAGCTCAAGCCATTGTCATGGCTTATGAAGCCGCCGTTGTATGTGCCTGCCACAATGCTGGTGTCGTTGCCGGCAAGGCATCTCACCACCGAAGTTGAGGGCAGGCTTTCACTGGCAATCCAGCTGCCGCCATGGTCGTACGACACAAAAAGCCCGGCATTTGTACCCGCCAGGAGCAGTCCGGCGGCCTCGTAAAATGAATGGACAACAGGGGCTTCACCCATGCCAAAAGAGGAAGGCTCCCAGTGCAGCCCATTGTTTTCGCTTGCATAAACGCCCTGGCTTGTGCCTACAAAAAGCATATTGTCGCTTACAAGAAAGGTGTTCACGGCCACATTCGCAGGGAGCCCGTTGCTTGTATAGGCCCAGCCCAACTGACCCAGCTGTTTGCGGTAAACACCCCTTAAGGTGTCGATCCCACCAATGCCCGCAAAAAGATAGTTGTCCTTGATGGCCAGTGCATATACGAAACTATTCAGCGAGAGGTTAAGATCCATCAGCGTCCAGTTTTCGCCTTTGTCGTTGGTGAAACACACCTCGCCAAAACCACCGGCGAAAATGCTGTCGTTGCGTGAGCAAAGCACATAGATGTAGGCGCCACCAAACTGAATGCCGTTGTTCACAGCCTCCCAATTTTCGCCGGCATCCATGCTTCGGTACACGCCAGCCCCGGAAAGTCCGACATACAAACTGCCTTCCGATTCGAGGAATGCATGAACGGAGTTATTGAAAGAATGGTTAAAATACCACTGCGCATTGGCAACACTGGTCAAGGCCAGAAAAAGGATAAGGAGTTTTGTTTTCATAAATGGATAGGGTTAGGGATTAAAGATAAAAGGATAAAGATAAAAAGAAAAAGTGAAGAGGATAAAGATAAAAAGGAAAAAGCGAAAAATAATCTAATTTACTCTTTATCAATATTACAGAAACACATCAACATTTACACTGAGCGACTCGTCCTGAGCGCCTAGAGGGGGGACCGCAAAACAACCAATCCATGACACGCTTCCGCCCCGTCAGTCACATCCGAAAGGCTAATGAACACAAGCTACTCCGTTGATATGTGGCTGGTTACCGTCGTTTTGCTAACAAAAGGTGTAAATTTATGGAAATAATCCAATAAGATGGCGAAAAAATGAATGCTATGGCGTTATTTGGAATGAGTATAAATTGCGGGATTAGAAGGATGAAGCTTTTGGAGTTTTGGTGGTTGAATTGTTTGAGTTCTTCCCGCAGTGTACAATCAGGAATCATGACAAGTCTCAAAGGAATTACGTCTTGTCGCAAGACAATCAAGTCCTGTCTCAAGGCCAACTACTTAAAGAATTTGCCGGACAAGAAAACGGACTGATTAGGACCAGTCTTTCCTGTCTGGCAAAAAGTAAAAAGACATTTTTTTTCAAATTACTATTTGATTATCAAAACCATTTCGCTGTAGTCGGTTATGAGTTTTGCTGCCGTTGTGGCAGATGGTTTGCGCTGGTGAAAAGTATCTTGTCCGAGCCTTCTATAGAACAAAACAAAGCTCTTGCCCATATCGGTTGGCTCCTCCATACAAAAAGTACCGGTCCGGCATTATCGATAACATGACCTCAGAGGTTGATCAACTATGCTGCAAAACCAGGTGTGATATTGGCAGGTAGCTCAACGGATGTGCCATTAGCTACCGGATAATCATTTCCGCATTTGCAACCGGACTAAGTTGCACAAGCGATTGTCAGGATTGTTCTTGTGCCTGCCGATGTTTTTCAATCCAATAGCGAAAGAATGTGATGTTTTTTGCCCCGGCAAAAGCTTTCTGTGTCTGCCCACTATTTTGCCATACTTCAATCAGCCCCAACGCCCTCTGAGGGTGTTTTTCAACTTTGTACACATTCTGCATTTTTTCGCAAAGCTGAGGTCGTTCAGAAATGCTTACAAAATGCCTTTGGGGGAAGGGCTACGTTCTTTTGAATGCTAAACCACCTTTGCAGCAAACTATAAAAAGCCCAAAAAGCTGCAATAATTTAAAGTACTAATGTTCAAAATTCTGGTAATATCCATCAAGAAATTGCTGATATGTGCATAACATCTTTCTTGTTCCGGATGGAAGCGCTGTATTGCGATGCCTTGAGTTTGTCGAAATAAAGTTGAATTTGGACTCATCGCTGCTTTCCCAATGCTCGGGGTAGGCCGCTTAGAGGCCTATTTATTTTCATTCTATTTTTTCGCCTTTCTCAACCTTAGATTTAATAGCGTTTAACCATTTGTCATGTTGAATTTTTAATTTCTTGTCTGAAATAAATAATGACATAAATACTCCACTAAATGATTCTTCAAGTATAACAAGAGTTTTATTGTCGTCCTGTGAATATAAAGTAATTCTGTCAATGGCTTTTGCCCACAGACTCATTCCAGTCCAAGACAACTCACTATTTTCACGAATGACTGCAAATTTTGCATTTATTGGAGAGTTATTCAAACTAAATGAAAATGAAGCATCTGTCTTTACTCCATCTAAGCTTTTTATTTTACTAAAACCAGGGCAGAAAGAACTCCAATCAGTAATATTGATAACTATATTCCAAACTTTATTAATTGATTCATTAATGACAATTTGGGAACTTGATTTCACACTTGCCTTTGGGTCTAAAAGTCCATTTTTTGCATATTTGTTATGCAAGATTTTAAAAGAAGGTCCTTGATAAAATATATTTTTCATTTCTAAATTTAATATTTTCATTTCATGTTTATAATTTTTGGTCACTAACCGACTGCTAACGGTAGTAGCTCCACCAAAGGCGGACACGTCCTCCTGAGGCGGACACGTCTAAAAACCTCCTTCAATTTTCATTTCACTCAATATTTACCCCGCTAAATTAGCAAATACTTGCGTTGTAACGAAGGCGAATTTTCAAACAAATTTTGCGAATGTTTTTGATATGTGCGTCAAATGCACCAATGAAGCCTAATAGTGGGTTTCACTGAATGGCGAATAGACCAAAAAGCCATTACACCTCGTCAGTATAATGGCTCTTTTTTTAGCGTTTTTCTGCTATTCGACAATGCAGAATCATCATGCCCGCTCTTGAACCAAAATCATCCAAACCGTTCTTTTGAATACTAAACCACCGTTGCAGCAAACTATAAAAAGCGCAAAAACCTGCATTAATTTAAAGAACTAATGTTCAAAATTCTGGTAATATCCATCAAGAAATCGTTGATATGTGTATAACATCTTTCTGATTCTGGATGGATGTGATGGATTGAGCTTGTCGAAATATAGTTCAACCTGAACTCATTTCTGGGCTCTACTTACCACTCAGAGTCCTATTTATTACATGACGATTTTTCTTCAAGTTCTAAAAGATGTTTTTTTCGCCAAAGTCCGCCACCATAACCTGTCAATTGTCCGTCAGAACCAATAACTCTATGGCACGGAATTATAATAGAAATTCGGTTCATTCCATTTGCATTGGCAACTGCTCTTACGCTTTCAGGACTTTCAATTGTTATTGCTTGTTCTTTATACGATTTTGTTTGCCCATAAGGAATTCGTTGCAATGCGGTCCAAACTTTATTTTGAAAGTCGGTGCCAAGTGAATTTAATGGAACAGAAAATTCTTTTCTCTTGCCATTAAAATATTCATGTAATTCGATTTCTAATGTGTTAAAATGTTTGTTGTTTCCTTGAATAATTGTTGCGTTTAAAAGCTTGGAAATAGATTTTAATTCAGTTTCCAACATTTTCCTATCCGAAAACTCTAATAAACATATCCCTTTTTCAGTAGCACAAGCTATCATTGTACCTAATGGTGTTTCTATTCGTTTTAGGTCAATAATGACTTGTTGTTTTCCGTTTTTTGGGGAAACACCGAATATATTTTTAAAACTATCACCAAAACCACTTAATGATTCAAATCCTGTATCAAAAGCAGTATGTGTAACACTTTCGCCATTTTGTATTTTTTTAAAAGCTGAATTTATTCTAAACATTCTTTGAAATGCCTGAAATGTTATGCCATGATTTTTCAAAAACCATCTTCTTATTTGGCTTGGTTCAATTCCTCTTTTCTTTAAATCATAGTCCTTGAATTTCAAAGACGGATTATTGGAAATTTCATTGATTACTTGCTGATAAAGCTCTGGTGTTTGATTTAATTTTTCTAATGGATTACATACTTTACAAGGTCTGTATCCCTTAAGGAGACACTCTTTTGTAGTGGTTAGAAATTCTACATTTTCAAACTTTGGTTTTCTTGCAGTACAAGAAGGACGGCAAAAAATGCCTGTTGTTTTTACAGCAGTAAAAAACAGACCTTCGAATGAAGGGTCTTTATTTACTATTGCCTGATACATTATTTGGGCTGTCAATTCAATCATAACTGTTAAAATAATGTACTAAATGATTGTTCTTGTAAGATCGTTGAAACTGTATTTTCCATTGTTTGATAAACATCTACATTAATAAAGTTGCCCATACTAATACGCTTCACACCAATGTTTGAAAGGGTTTCAAAGTTTGGAAGATTAGGCATACACATCACATTTATAGGAAGATTTGTTTGTGAAACCACGATTTTAATATCATTTGTATTGGTAATACATGGTAAAAATATTCCATCTGCTCCTGAATGTTCATATAGTTTTATTCTTTCTATTGCTTGTTCAGTTGCATTGTATAAATTCAATAAAAAAACATCACATCTTACATTTATAAATAGTCTTGATTTACACTCGTCCAATTTTTCAATTATGCTTTTCAATTGGATTGAAAACTCATTACTGTCTAGTATCTTTCGTTCTCCATTTTCAGCTATAGAATCTTCAATGTTAATTCCTACCACTCCTAAATTGTAAAGTTGTTGAATATTAGCGACAACTTCATTAGCTGTTTTTCCATAACCATTTTCTATGTCAACAGTCAAAGGAATTTTTGAGGCTTTCTTAATTCTTTCTACAATGTAAAGAAGTTCGGAAAAGGGTAGTTGTTGTCCATCTTCGTAGCCCAATGAATGAGCTATTGCTGCACTTGAAGTTCCAATGGCCTGAAAATTTAGCTTTTCAAACACTTTTGCACTTTGTACATTCCATACGTTGCCTATTAGTAAAGGATTCGTTTGGTGGTGAAATTCTTTAAATCTTAAATACGATGTCATAATTTTTTATAATTTATTGTGCGAAATTACTATTGAAGTTTGCTGACATACAACCGAAAAATTGACAAGTATTTTTTATGTTTGGCGTCTCTATAAAATCCCTTAGTGTTGCTGAGTGATCAGTAGTAATGGATTGCAAGCTTCCTACTTATCAGACCCCACAAAAGTTTAGGCTGGGCAAGATGCACTAATACCAAGGAAATCCTTATTGCTGTTACATTTTAGTAGCGGTTTGTTGTTTATTATCCCGGTGTTGCGGTTTCTCTAATTTCAACACTTGTGTTTTCTCCATTTAAAATGGGGCATTTCTTCGCAATTTTAGTTGCATTCTCAAGGTTGTCAGCCAATACAATTATATAACCAGCTACAGAGACATTGTTTTCAATTAGGGGTGTATCAACTACTTCGTTTTTTGGTTTCAATACTCGCCCTTGTCTTGAAAAATGATTTCCACCGTCTGCAAGTTGGTCATTGTCAGCAATTTCATTTATCCATTCCATCCATTGTTGCATATAGGTTTCCATTTGCTCTTTTGTTGGTTGAGCTTCTTGATTGGTTATGTCCATTCTGAACATTAATATAAATTCTTTCATCTTTAATATTCTTTTCTGGTTTTATTTTTCCAAAGAGTTAAGGTTATTCCCATAAAAAGCATTTTCATAAGCCAATCACCTGCGTGAACAGCTCCCAATTGCCATTGCATATTATCCCAAAGAATAGCTCCTGCCATCCCAACAGCCTGAAATGCAAGCCAAAGTAATAGCATTATGGATGTTGTCGCTTTCCAATCTTTTATTTCTAAACGATAAATTAGAATTGCGATTACATAAGAAGCAATAATTTCTCTCAAGGGCGCGAAAAGCATTGTCCATTGAGGAATTGAAAGATTGGGTGGGTTGCGGTATAATTCCCATATTTTTCCGAACATCAAAGGACTATACCATAAAATGCTAAGCATAAAAGCTGTTATACCTGTAACAAGTATCGCAATAAAATTCAATTTGATTTTCGCTATAGTCATATTTTTTTGTGCAAAAATACATATCGACTATCTCTTTTTCATTGATCTATATCAAAAAACATCATTTGGATTTTATCCTGCTCAATGTTTCCTGTGTTATGTCAAGATAAGAAGCTAAAACCTTGTTCGACAACCTTTGTATCAATATTGGGTTGGTATTCATAACTTGTTCAAATCGTTGTTTTGCGGTGAGTGTTACTAAGTTTTCAAAGGATCTGTTTTGAAATGAGTATGCCATTTCCAAGATTCTTTGATAAAAATCCTTCCAATGAATTAACTCTTTGTTGAGATTATAAAAGTCTGTATAGTTGATTGCAAATAAATCAGTGTCTTCAAGAACGTCAATAAACTCAAAAGAAGGCTTTTGCGAAATAAAGCTTGTCAGTGCGGTTCCAATGGAACAGTCAAAAGTTACAAACCTTGTTTTTTCGTTTCCTAGTCTTGTCAGGAAATAGGTTCTTAAACATCCTTTTTGAATGTAATAAAATTCTGTGCAGACTTCACCTTCTGAAAGCAAAACGGTGTTTTTCTTTATTGATTTAAATTTGAAACAACTGCAAATTTTTTCGAGTTCCTTTTCGTCAAAGTCCGCAATGTTTTTAAGTAAATATTTAAGTTGTTGTGTCACTTTTGCTTGTTGTTGATTTTTGTGCTTCAATGCCCGTTAACCATTATTGGATGCAGGATTATTTCTGTTTTCAACTGATTCAAAACGTATTCATAAAACACATTCTTATTTACATTTGTTGCTATCCTTAAGTTATGGCCTGTTTCGATTAGTAATGTTTGACCGGCGTTAGGAGGTCTATCACTTACAACAGCTTTCACCTCCTCTAACCTAAATTCATCCGGAATCGAAATAAAACTTGTCGCGAGAACATCCCACAAAAAATAAAGGTAATGATAACTGGGGATGGTGTCAATAGTTAATGCCCAAAATTGACCGGCCAAATTTGATAAAAAGTAATCCGATTGGAAAGCTAACCTTGATAGAAAATCCTTATTGATTGGAACGCTGTTAGTTACATCTAATGGAATACAAACTAACGGAATCTCAGATTCAAATAATTCTTTTGAACTTTTGGGATCCCAATACACATTCCATTCAGCAGTTCCATTGTGTTGGTAGGTTTGTACATTTCCGTGTGTTCTGAATGCACCACCCATCCATACTACTTGCTCAATTTTCTCTTTTATATATGGTTCTTTTTTTATTGCTCTAACTAAGTTTGAACATGGGCCTGTAATTAGAATTGTTACAGGCCTATCTGCCATTGCCAATTTATCAATTAATAATTCGACAGCATTTTGAAGGCAATAAGGATTTAAACCATAACTCATATTAATAAGAGTAGGGAGAGCATTGATCACTGTAGGTCTCGCTCTCCATTCATTTGGAAAAGCATTAATTCCATTTTTGTCACTTCGCCCTAAGGGAATATTTTCTTTGCCAAACAGTTGCAGTATCTTATAAGAGCTCTCAATTGCCGGTTCTATAAAGCAATCAGCTGGTGTTATATTTATACCGATTACTTCAACATCTTTCATTGTGAGTAGTAACAATTGAGAAAGTAAATCATCAATTGCACCATCATGCTCCATGAATACGAGTTTTTTGTTTGTCATATTTATAGTGTATTTGCAAGCGTCCAACGGCATGGGTTATCTTTAGAAAGGGGGTGCGGCCTGCTCAGCTGTCCACCCATTCGGAAGTTATGAACAGGGCAGAATGCTCTAATTATCAATAAAACCTTCATTGCACATAGCCTCCCCTGTTAGCGCTCCGCAGTTAGTCGCCATTTTCTGTCGTCTATATTTATTTCACGTTGATGTCTCTCTACAAAATTCTGAATAGTCTGATGATGAACTGCCCAGGCATTCCAAACACATTTTCCCCATTCAAAAATAAGTTTGCAATCCTCCATTGCTGTTTGTGCTTTAATAATGTCTGCAACAGTAATATTACCTATGTTTTTGGGTGGTTTTAACCAGAATAATTCTGATTTATAGTTTGCTAAAGTCGTCAATCCTTTGTCGGCAAGTTTTAGGTCAAAACCTTTTTCGAAGGTTAAATACATACTTGCCAAATGAAGATTTACTGAATGTATGGCTTGCGAAGAAGGTTTTCCAAAATGTTGCACTGCAAATGCATCAACTGTTATACGGTGATTTTTCCAATATTGGGTGTCAGAATATTCCTTTTCCAATATTTGGCCAAAAAGTTTCCAACAACCT
>JAUXMV010000003.1 GCA_030683155.1 Bacteroidales bacterium | reverse complement strand
AAAATTGTTATTTTGATTGTTGATTATTAGATAAGTAGCCCGATTTTTGAAATTGGGTTTATAATGTTTTTTACTCTTTATATTATGGAATTGAGGTCTTGAAAATGAAGAATAAAATAAAGGGGCATGTACTTCGACTCTGATTGGGCTATTTTTTTTATGACTAAAAGATCACGCAAATTGATGGTCAAAAAACTAACTCTATAACCTTTTTGTTTTGCGACTAGCTTACTATAGAATCCTGAAAGAAAAAAAAGAGATCCCATTAAGAAAGTAAATATGTATAGTAAAGAATTCATTTAATACAATTTTTTTGGAATTCAATCTTTTGGTCTTTCAAATGGTAGATGAAAACCGGCTGAATGCCGCTTACATCCACATAGCCATCGGCTTGGAAACTATTTTCCTGCCATTGCTCTTGGAGGTTGTATGTGTTCAGATGTTGATTCATGGCTCAAAAATAATCATTTCTCTTGTACTTTTGATTGATCAAAAGTACCAAAAACCTGTCCGCCTTTGGAGGATCAAGCGCGAACGAAGCATCTCCCCGCTCTGAAAAAACAACGCAAATCCAACGAACCGTCGACCTGAGGGGCGAGATGGCCTCCTATCAGAGGCCAGGTTCGAGGATTTGCAGTCGTTTTTTCATTCACCCTGGCGCCGCCCCGCCGTTCGCGCGGGCTCTCGCACCCATCCCGGTGCTATGGTGAAGCTGGATTTTGGATTGAGTTTTTAAAGGTATGTTGGTAGAAAGAATGAAACACTGTACTTAAAATTTGAGCCCGTCCAATGGGAGGACTACTCCATTTTATTCTTCATTTTCAAGACCTCAATTCCATAATATAAAGAGTAAAAAACATTATAAACCCAATTTCAAAAATCGGGCTACTTATCTAATAATCAACAATCAAAATAACAATTTTAAAAAATATTATTATTAGAAACAAGACTGTCATTGTCGAAGATGCCAAAAGAATAAAATAAAGGGGCATGTACTTCGACTCTGATTGGGCTATTTTTTTTATGACTAAAAGATCACGCAAATTGATGGTCAAAAAACTAACTCTATAACCTTTTTGTTTTGCAACTAGCTTACTATAGAATCCTGAAAGAAAAAAAAGAGATCCAATTAAGAAAGTAAATATATATAGTAAAGAATTCATTTAATGCAATTTTTTTGGAATCCAATTTTTGAACTTTGTATGACTGGCAGGCGTATTTGATGAACCAAGCCCTGGCCCAATCCCGAATTTATATAGCTTATAAGTTTCAAATTCTACTCCTTTGGGAAATAAAGCTGGAGTAATATTCCCACCATAGGAACCGGACAAATAAAATATACCACCACCATTTACACCCCAGCTTACTCCTTCAATATCCGTAATTTTAAAGCCGCGTAAAGGTTCAATAAAAATTACATTTACTGAAGTGGAAAGTTCAAATCCAAATGCAGGACCACTTGTTACAAATTGATAAGTTTGACCTGTATTTGAATCAAAAATTTCACCTAATTCAAAAGACCAACCTCCTGGTATTGCAAGTGTAAAATCGATAGACCAACCCCATATTAAACCTTTTATAGTTTCATCAGGCAAAGGGGTGCCTTTTTCATCATATAATTTCCGTCCTGTTTGGGTTTTATTCTTCTCCCCATCCCCCTCATTTTTCTTCTTCTTTTCATCAGTATTCTTTACTGTTTGCGTTTTCCCCAGCGCTGGCCCTGTCATAATTGAGTTAAACATCGCATCATTTTGTGCATTGTAATTCGCATCAATTTCCCGCTGTCTTTCAAACCAGTCATTATCAGCCATGCCGTTTATGTCGTACAATTTCACGGGATTGTTCCTCACATAATGATATGGTGTAAAACTTATAAAAGCTTCCGCCAGCGGATCAATTGAATGCCACCTCCCCAGCTGCGAATCATAAAACCGTGCGCCGTAATCTAACCACTTGCCCGGCATGGGTTGTTCTTCTTTGCCGTTGTATTTGTACTTGTTTTCACGGGCAAAGCTTTCTTCTTCGCTGTCGACGGCGTTTTTTGTAAAAGCCATTCCAAAGGGATAGTAGTCGTTGCTTTGCTTGAGGGTGCCGCTGCTGCCACCGGCTTGCAGTACAATGCGTACATTGCCCAAATGGTCTTTTAAATGATAGGTGAATAAAGGCTGCATGCCGCTTACATCCACATAGCCATCGGCGTGGAGGATGAGGGAAGGGAGATCGTTTTCGGTTACAAGATCGCCGAAATAGCGCTCATCGCTCAGCTGCTGCTCTATTTGGTCGAGCACCCGGCGGCGGCGCTTGCTGCCATCCCAGCTGTAGGTGTTTTCGATGTGGCCTTCATTGCTGAGGATGGTTGTAGGCATATTCATATGGTTGTAGGTGAGCTGAATGCCGCGTACATTATCACTGTTCATATTACCATTGGCATCGTAGAAAAAGTTTTCTGCACCCTGAAATCCTCCGCCGGGAAAATCCCTCAGGTCATTTTGTCCGCTGATGGCGTCTGACACATTTTTCAGCCTGTTGCCATCGTAGGTGTAGGTCAAACTGTCGAAAACAACGATGTCGGTATCGGAGGAGCGGCGCGCCAAACGGCTTAATGTCTTGATATTGCCGTTCTTGTCATAATTGATGCCCCTCACAGTGCCAACAGAAGTGACAAGACCGTAATTGTATTTTGAAGCAGCAACCGATTGATCCCAGATGACAGATCCGTTTCCCAGATTGCGTTTCATAAAGAGGGCTTTGGTAAGCCGATTGAGTTTGTCGTAGCTAAACACATACCCACTGACAAAACCGCTCGGCGTAATTCCCTGATTGCGCCATTCAAAGGCTTGAATATTCCCGTTGTAGCGTGCCGTTGCCTTGCCAGCCATATAGGAGGGCACTTCATTGTAATAGATTTTCTGTGCAAAAGCCCCCGTGCTGCTAGTCTCCAGACTGTTGATACCCGTGAGCCAGCCGCGGATGTTGTAGGTATAGTTGCGGGCATGAAGGTGTTGTGCCTCACTCCCGTGGAGAAAGGAATTTTGCAATTGACCTACTTCATTGTACTGCTTCATGTTCAGCTGCTGTGTAGTTCCGCCATATGTTAACTGGGTTCCGATGGGGCGCCAGTCGTGATCATAGGCATGGTCAAAGGTATAACTTATTATTCCTCTGGGTCCATTGTTGAGCAAATTTTTGCTTTGAATGAGCTGTCCGGAGAAACTGTAGGTGTTGAAGAAAATCCACATGAGAAATAACTAAAAAGCAATACGATCCCAGGCTTTTATTTCATTCTTTTTTAAATTTCTCAAAGGGAGTTACAATTGCACTCTTCTTTACTTCCCACGCTTCCCAATAGTCTCCCTTAAGAAAATAATAATCAGGAGCTAAGTAAATTCTATATCCTTCCTGATTTATTATTTTAGAAATGTTTAATTCATATGGTATATATCCAATTTGGGAAAATATTACAGTATCACCATCATTCGTTTTTATACCATTAAACGTATTTCCTTTCTCTAAAACTTTACCTCTTGAAATTATGGTATATTCTGCACTTATTAGTTCATTCGTCAATAAATCAAACACAAAAAAAGAGCTTGAAGTTGACTTTTCGTGATACCCACCCAAATGAGGTGTTAAAGGTTTAAATTTAACCTTATCGTTTTCGTAATTAAAAGTACCACTAATTCTTTGTTGCAACAATTCTTTGTTTAAGAACAACTTAAAAGTTCCATCATTATATAAATCCAGAGTATCACTACTAAATGGATTTTTGTGATAGTACTTTCCTGCCAATGTCTTTTGAGCACTGCAGGAAGGACAAATAAATACTATAAATAAAGCAACTATTTGACTTTTAACAAACCAATTATTAATATCCATTATCCATCATATTAAAAATTCTTCCTAACTTAATATTCCTTTGCCAACCATTATAAATTATAGGTGGAATCGCAACACCCCTATAACCAGCCTCAACTGTATTTTGAAAAAGCGATGCTTTATATTGATAACTATGTATAGAAAGTGGTGTAGAACCCAAATAGGCATAGTGATCTGCTACAAAAGATGTAGGATTTACTTTTGGGCCAGAAAATAAATTTTGTCTCTCAAATGCAGCAACTTCATCTGTTTGATCATAAAACATACCATAGCTCCCATTTGCTCTAAAATCCAATTCACCATTTAAAAACTGATCAGCGTGTTTAAACTCATGTGCCATTCTTTGTGTTGTTGACCAGTCTCCTTCTGTTCCAATATTTATATCTATTTCGGAAGTTGTTGAATTAAAACGAATATTTCCTCCACCGCTAGAACTAGAAATATTGCTTCCCATTCTTACTCTAAAAATGGTCGCAGCAGATTCAGCTTTCCCTAATTCTCCTTGAATCTGAACATATGCATCATTAGAACGGTTTGCATCTCTTTTATCAGCTTTTGCAGTCTTGCCTTTATCTCTGAGATTTTGTGTCCTTCTGTCATAAGCAGTCACTCGAGCATTAACTGTATTCCTATAACTATTATAGGCTGCTTCCTCATCTGCACCTGCAAACTTTACTGTATCACCATTTGGATCAACAAATAATATTGGATTATTGAAGCAATAAGAATAAGGACTGATTGAGTAATACTTCTCTGCTCTGGAGTCTATCACATGCCACCTACCAAGAGCTGCATCATACATTCTTAGACCATAATCAAGCCACTTCCCCGGCATGGGTTGTTCTTCTTTGCCATTGTATTTGTATTTGTTTTCGTGGGCAAAGCTTTCATCTTCGCTGTCGGCGGCGTTTTTGGTGTAGGCCATCCCAAAAGGATAGTAGTCGCTGTCCTGGCTGAGACAGTGGATGTTATGATCGTTCAATGCATAGCTATGCACCGTGCCTATGCTTATCATATCTTTGATGTAGCATTCCATGCCACTAATGTTTTAACTACATTAAAAATAGCAATCAGTTGCGTCACGAAACATCGTCGCGCTGCAGCATAGAAAAGCTGAAAAAAGTTATTAGTCACATTTTCTATCTTTTACGTCTTAAAATAACACCGTTGTATTTTAATCTATTCTTGCTAAGCACTTTAACTTCATGTGTTTTTTGGCTCATGTATGTATTTGTGATAGTTTCATAAGGATCTCCATCTTTATAGCATTCAAGGATAATAATTTCATTGTCTTTTAGTTCCCATTTTCCTTCACATTGAGGTTTCCCTCCTGAAGCATTGACAAGCAGTTTAAATGAGTTGTCAGTTCTCAACTCTAATGTATAAGCAATTTTAAAATCATTTCCTTTTTCAAGTTTGTAAAAAGTTCCGCTAATTGGAACTTTTTCAACCATTTGCACCTTGCATGAAAACAAGGTCAAAACGAGAATGCATGTATATGTTAGTGTTTTCATTATTTCTTGTAGTAAACCCTTGGATCATATTTTAAAATAAAATTTGTTGGTAATGTTTTCATTAACGAATTATTGGGATATGCTTTGATAAAATCTGCCCTCGTCGAATTTATATTTAAAGGATTAATTCCAGTATTTGCAAGACCTCCTGGAACATAAAGTGTTCCACCTGCCAATCCCTGAACCCAAGAAGCAGTGATAGCGCCGAAAGAATTTGCAACCGAAGTTGATCTTAGACCTGAAACAGACCCAGGGCTATATGCAAATTGAGCTTTATAAGCAGCAACTTCATCTGTTACATCTTGTGCCAAAGTACCCCCTGTTATTAAATCAAAACCAAGATCTCTAGTTTCAAATTGACCGGCATGTGTAGTTTCATGTACGAACGAAGCAGTATTTCTATAACTAATATCAATTACCTTATTTTCTGTATCCAACGAAACACCACTATTTTCACCTGCCTCAGGAGTTGATAAACGATAAACTTGACTGCTACTTTCAAGATTAGCCATCGTATTTAGACTTGAATTTAAGCTTGAGATTCTTTCACTTAAATTTCCTTGCTTTATAGCCAATTTTTCAGAATTCCAACCTCTTTTCTCAGCTTTTGCTGCTAAACCATCTGATTTCGTTTGCAGTTTGTTTCTCCGTCTTTCAACATTACTTTTTTGCCGCTCCCATTCTTTTTTACTAGCTTCCTCTATTTCCATTCCGTCAGGGTCAATAAATCGGATAGGGTTATTGGCTGCATAATTATAGGGAGACATCCTTCTAAATTTCTCTGCCAGCGGATCCACCGAATGCCACCTCCCCAGCTGTGCATCATAAAACCTTGCTCCGTAATCTAACCACCTCCCCGGCATGGGTTGTTCTTCTTTGCCGTTGTATTTGTATTTGTTTTCGTGGGCAAAGCTTTCTTCTTCGCTGTCGGCGGCGTTTTTTGAAAAGGCCATGCCAAATGGATAGTAGTCGTTGGTTTGCTTGAGGGTGCCGCTGCTGCCTCCGGCTTGCATCACAATGCGCACATTGCCAAGGTGGTCTTTCAAATGATAGATGAAAACCGGCTGCATGCCACTTACGTCCCCATAGCCATCGGCGTGGAGGATGATTTGGATCTCTTGATTTCCAATAACTCTTGCTATTTCTATATATTTCGTTCTCAAAGTTTCATAACCAAAAAGGGTTCTTAGAAAAAAGACTAAAAATTTGAAGTTTATTTAATTAGATAAATCACCTTCTTCGTTTGTAAAAAATCTTTCAAAAAAATAGTGAATCTTTTCTTCAGAAATATCCGAACTTAAGACCCCATCGCTGTCTCGCGCTTTTATTACGATAACTGATGCTAAACTTCCAATATTGATATCTTCAGGGAATTTTGTCCTAAGAAAAAGAAGTTTTGTTTGGAAACTTCTTTGAATATATTCAAAATAACCATCATTGTTATAGTTTTTTTTGTTTATGAGGATAAATGTTGAGTCTATTTCATTCAGTTCATATAAATAATTTTGAGGAACAGTTGATGAGTCTTCAGTTAACAAATAACTAATACATAAATGTTGATTGATTAATATCGTGTCTTTTACATTAACCATATAGCCAGTCTTCTTATTATAATCAGCATTTGATATAGATTTTGTCTCAAGGCCATTAACGTAAAATCCATTACTATTTGATTCTTTAGCAGAATTATTAATCTGATCTTGAGTCTTAAGCAAATAAGCAAGGTAACCATTAGATAATAACAAAAGAAGAATAATTATTTGGTATACTTTTCTATAATTTTTATTCATAACTATTTGTTGAATTGTTTTACTACTCTTTTATTTTCTCGCTTTAATTTGTTTGCGTTCTTTGTGGAATCTCGCAAAGTAGTACTCCATGACCCACTATTGCGATTCTTGTCATCATGCCAGTATAACACCACTGACCTCGATGAGTCAATTTTAGTTGGGGAAATCTCGGCGGAATTGCTACTACTTGACCCATTTGAATTATTTGTGTCATCGGTACCATTCTCATTATTCCTCTCTACAGAACTTATACTAAAGAAAGTATTGATTGCATCCCTGATGAAATCAAGAAATCTGGGAGCACCTTTTACACCAACATTTGGTAATAGACCATCTATGTTAACATTGGAACCACTACCTTTTCTACTATCGTTATTCGTGCCAGCATCTTTATTTGTTACTAAATGAAGACCCTCATTCATTTGGATCTCGTCAGCATTTACAACTACTTCATCTGAATTTACGGCGATAGGGCCACTTTCTGTGATAACAACATCTCCGCTTTTAACTTCTGCATTTGAATTCACATTTAGAGTGTCTAGACCGAACGGATCTATAAAAAGCAAAGGGTTGTTGAGTGCGTAATTATAAGCTGTAAAACTGTAATGTCTTTCCGCCAACGGATCCACCGAATGCCACCTCCCCAACTGCGCATCATAGAACCTTGCGCCGTAATCTAACCACTTGCCCGGCATGGGTTGTTCTTCCTTGCCGTTGTATTTGTACTTGTTTTCACGGGCAAAGCTTTCTTCTTCGCTGTCGGCGGCGTTTTTGGTAAAGGCCATGCCAAAGGGATAGTAGTCGTTGGTTTGCTTAAGGTTGCCGCTGCTGCCTCCGGCTTGCATCACAATACGCACATTGCCAAGGTGGTCTTTCAAATGATAGATGAAAACCGGCTGCATGCCACTTACATCCACATAGCCATCGGCGTGGAAACTATTTTCCTGCCATTGCTGCTTGTGGTTGTAAGTACTCAGGTGTTGATTCATGGCTCAAAAATAATCATTTCTCTTGTACTTTTGCTTGATCAAAAGTACCAAAAGTCAAGCGCGAACAAT
>JAUXMV010000092.1 GCA_030683155.1 Bacteroidales bacterium | reverse complement strand
CGTAAGTTGTGGCTTTTTGCCAATGGCTTGCAGATGGAACACACAAGTGATTTGGTGTATGAAGGCAAGATGATACACGAAAACAGTTATTCTTTTCGGCATGAGACCAACCCAATCCATTTCAGACTTGCTGCAGGATATCAAAGTTTCTTCATCCATTTGGATTAATGACAACAAATTGGTTCAGGGAAATTTTTCTTGGCAGGAAGGCTATGGTGCTTTCTCATACAGTAAATCAGACTTACCCAATGTGATCGAATACATCAAAAATCAGCAACAACATCATCATAAGAAAACATTCACTGAAGAATATATTGAGTTGCTAAACGATTTTCAAATCGACTATGATGAGCGATATCTTTTCAAACCTGTAGAAATAACTGAAGACGATGAGTAGTTTATAGTCAGAAACATTTCAACTCCTTTAAAATAGATCAAAAAAATACTTTCAATTATGCAACATCGCTTTTTTTACTTTAGTTAGATGTCTTAAAAATTGACCAAATGAAGTTGATTTCGTTGAATACAACCGATTTAAAAATGACATTTTTGCATTCAATTCATGACATTATGTTGCTTAAGATTTTGGCTTAATAAATAAACTGTTGATAAACATGAACATCACCGGCACCCATTTCAACTATTTTCAAATCTGCCATCGTAAGTTGTGGCTTTTTGCCAATGGCTTGCAGATGGAACACACAAGTGATTTGGTGTATGAAGGCAAGATGATACACGAAAACAGTTATTCTTTTCGGAGTGAACGATTTAAGGAAGTTGAAACAGGCGGTATAAAGATCGATTTTTACGATCCAAAAAACCGTGTTGTTCACGAAATAAAAAAGTCTGACAAGCGGGAGGAAGCCCATTTATGGCAACTGAAATATTATCTTTTCATACTCGAAAACTGCGGTGTAGAAAATCCAACAGGAATCCTGGAATACCCCAGGCTAAGAAAAACAGAAGAGGTATATTTGTCGGATATTGACCGCATTACCATCACTGAAATGTTGGAAGCAATTAAAGTAATTCTTAATTCGGAAGAATGCCCCGAAAGGCTTTTGGTGAGTCGCTGCCGCAATTGCAGCTATTTTGATTTCTGCTGGAGCGGTGAAGCTGTTGCAGGCAAAGAAGATAAATAAACATAAACCATTGGCGTAAAGATTCAAAGCTGATGAAAAAAACCTATTACCTATTCAATCCGGGCCAATTGTCCCGCAAGGACAACAGTCTGAAATTCACTCCTGTGGATGAGGAAGGTCAAGAAGGTCAACCACGTTATCTGCCGGTTGAAGGCGTTGATGAACTTTATTGTTTTGGTTCGCTCGAAGCAAACAGCAGCTTGTATAACTTCTTGGGCAAAAACCAGATTAGCGTTCACTTCTTTGATTATTACGAAAACTACACAGGCTCGTTTATGCCACGAGATAGTCTCCTTTCAGGGAAACTGCTTCTGGCGCAGGTGAAACATCATTCCGACACAAAAAAGCGCATGTTTATTGCACGGTCGTTCATTGAAGGTGCTGCGCACAATATGTTGAAGAACCTAAAATATTACCAAAACAGAGGAAAAGATACAAGTCCGTTAATTGAAAACATTTTGAATTTAGTCGAAAAAATTCCTGATGCCGCTGATGTACCAACACTGATGGGTATTGAAGGCAATATCAGAATCAATTATTATGATGCGTTCAATTTGATTATCAACGATTTTGAAATGGGAGGCCGATCGAAGCAACCGCCTTTGAACGAGGTGAATGCACTCATTTCATTTGGCAATATGATGTGCTACAGCCAAAGCTTAAGGGCTATTCATCAAACACAACTGAACCCTACTATCAGTTTTCTGCATTCGCCCGGCGAACGGAGGTATAGTCTGGCATTGGATCTTGCCGAGATTTTCAAACCTATCCTTGTCGACCGCGTTATATTCAGCATGTTGAACAGACGGGAACTTAAGGAAGATGATTTTGAGTCTGCATTCAATAAAACTATCTTAAAAGAAAAAGGGAAAAAAGCTTTTGTGACCGGATTTGAATCGCGGTTGACTGAAACAATACAGCACAGAACATTGAAGAAAAGCGTGAGTTACAAATACCTTATCCGGCTTGAATGTTACAAACTCGTGAAGCATCTGATTGCTGTTGAAGAGTATAAGCCATTCAAAATGTGGTGGTAAAATTTAAGAAGTTATATATTAAAGATTGGAATGATGTATGTAATTTTGGTGTACGACATTGGCGAAAAAAGAGTTGGCAAGATGCTTAAGCTCTGCAGGCAATATCTGAACTGGATTCAGAATTCAGTTTTTGAAGGAGAGATCACAGAGGTGAAACTTAAAGAGCTCGTTTTGAAAGCAAAAGGCATCATGAAACTTGAGTTTGACAGTTTGATTATTTTTCAGACGCGACAGGAGAAGTGGCTTGATAAACAAATAATTGGGAAGGAACGCAGCAGTCTTGATCAGATCATCTGATTGTCGGTGACACAAAAACCAGCATTCAGAAGCATGAACGAACAAGATTCGAATAGATAAAGTTCTTTGACATATTGCAAATCAATAAGTTGAAAAAGTTGTCGATAGCCTGCAAAAAATATGTTATTAGAGGTCGACGACAATATGATCAAAAAAACTTACTTTTACACCGCTGAAAGCCTCGAAAACAGGCATTTTTTTGTTTTCAAAGCGACGGCTATCAATCGAACCATTCTGGAATTGAAACATTAAACAAAGCCTTCAAATCAACCGGTATCGATAGCTATCAATCGAACCATTCTGGAATTGAAATTTAAAATTGAAAGGCACTTCAAAAACAATTTGCAAAATGTCTTTAGTGCATGTTGGCGGGTCGTATTTTATTTATTTGCTTCATGAAAACAAATTCGCGGTGCCATGTCTTGTGTTGTTAGTTAAAAATGGAAAAAATCCTAAAGTCCCCTGATTGTTGAAATACATTTTTTATTAATTTTCCGCTCTTTTATTGGCATCCTGTAAAAAGCAAAATAACTATGAGCAAAGAAGATAATATCCTGAAAATAGACGAAGTAAGGAAACTGATTAAGGAATATAAACGTGCTGAACTTGAGACAGTTGCCGAAGCGCTTTATAAAATGCTTACAAAAGCTCAAAAGCTGGACAACAATATTGCTGAACTTCTCCAGAATCCTGATAAGAAGTTGGTAGGTAATAAAGCTAAAAAGAGCGAACAGCAAAGACCATTCGCGGAAGTTAAAGCTGAAACGCTTTGGTTCGTTGATAATGCCTATAAACAGAACTTTTTTGCCCCCAACAGAATTGTCCCAAAAAAGGACAGGCCCAAATGGCGGTTTTTAGCCAAAAACCTGTACAAAGAGCTCATTGCCTATTCCAGGGAGGATCCCTACAAAAATGAAGCTGCTGAGCTTCTGGAAAAAATATATGTCATGCTGTGTTATTCGTGTGATTATATTCTCTTTTCAGCCTACGACAGTTTCGAATCTGTTGGGGTGCCACAAACAGCGTTTTTTGAAGAAACGCTAAAAGCACTCAACTCGACTTGTGAAAAAGATATCATGATAGATAAAGCCATCGATCTGATTGTCAACAACGCTCTCAATCGTTACACGCTCTATAAGGAGCTGATGGATATTTTGATCGGTCAACTGGAAACCGTTGATATGAAATACTTACTCATTGAAAAGTGTCAGTTGAAAAGGAAAACTCTTACTTCCAAAAAACCTGAAGCAAATAAATTCAGCAGTAACTACAACTTTGAAACGTTGCTTAACAACCTCACCACATTAATTTTTAAGGCAAATGCTGCTTTGTTCGAAACAACCAATGGAATCAATGACTTTATGATGCATTTCATTAACAGCGATCCGGAAATTAAATTATATATCCTCATAAATCTTCTGCTTGGTTTTAACGAAAAAGACCTTATCGTTCAACTAATTGAAGATGCAAAAAAGAATAATGTTGAGTTACGAAAAAGCCTTCTTGACTTACTTGAATTTATAAAAACGAATAACGCCCTGCCTGCAAATAGTCGTTAACAGAAAAAACCAGCTGCATTCCAATGGAAAATGCTGGTGTCAGTGCAGATAGTGCAATATGATGAAATCATCTTAAAAGCAATCGGCATGTCTAAAATGAATAAATTTCAATGGTTTAATTGTGTTTTTCAGTAGCAATCAGCCTTTAACAGTGCTGAATCATTTGCTTTTACTATTTTTATTGCAGATTCATACATCCGCACATGGAGCGGATATTTTGGGTGGCAGGAATGTAACAATGTTAATGAACTGGGGTCTTTTTTTCATCACTTCAAACTGTTCCGGGATGTCAACATTTAAAACCAGTGTATTTCCAAAATCACGAATTGCCACCAATGATGTGTGTGCTGTAGGGCTTCAGAAGCATCATGTTGCAGCATTCATCGAAATTGATGTTTCAGCAAGCAAAGAAAAAATTAAGCAATACCGGAAAAATACCGGTAAAATTTCCTTTACTGCATGGCTGCTGAAAGTGATTGGCGTTACGCTCAAAGATTTTGAGCATGTTGCAGCTTATCTTCAGGGCAAGCGTAAAGCAATCATATTCGATGAAATAAATATTTCGATGGTCGTTGAAAAGGACTTGAACGGCCAAAAAGTCCCCATTCCGCTGATGATTGAGAAAGCCGGTGAAAGAAGCATCGAATCGATAACAAAGCAGATTAATGATGCCAAAAACCAGCAACTTTCGGACAAGGATATTGTGCTTCAAAGCAAATCCAACAGGATGGAACATCTATATTATTTGCTACCAGGTTTTATCAGACGTGCTTTTTGGAAACATCTGACCCGACATCCACACTTTGCATTTGGCAAAATGGGCAATGTAGCTGTAACATCCATTGGCATGGTTGGAAAGGCAAATGGCTGGTTTATACCAATTTCTGTGCACCCCGTTTGTTTTGGCATTGGAAATATATCGAAGAAAGCAGTTGTGGCAGATGACACAATTGTCATCAGAGAGATGCTCAATATGACTGTTTTACTTGACCATGATGTTGTTGATGGGGCGATCATGGCACGTTTTATCAGCAAGCTGACGGAGAATATTGAGAAGGGATTGGCTTTATAATTTAAACGAAGGGAGTAATTATTTTTCTTTTTTTATACACCGGACTGACAGGCCATAATTTTTCCCAAGTGGCACTACATATGCTCCTGAATGATTATAGCCCACTGAACTGAGATAAGCCTGCCAATTTGCATGTTCATCATATTCAGTTGCTGACCAAAAATTTGCAAATTGTTTGATGGAAAAAAAATCATCGTTTATGCGAATACCACCGGGTAAAGCAGTAAAGCCTGTGGAGTTAATTGCGTCAACATTGGGCCGCTCCCATAAATCAAACCCTTTTTGCTTTAAGTTGGCGCCCGCCTTTTGCAAACCGCCTGCAAAGTCAATCAATTCCATCCAGTCATTATTATCTGGTGGCTCCCAGCCCTCAGGACAAATACCTCTTTCATCCATCATAGCATGCCAATTGTATAGTTTGCCATAAATCAGGTCATTTGATGGATCGTTGTCGTAATAGCAAAAAGCTCCGGATACTAAATTACCCCAATCCTCATCATTGAGTACTTGTGGAATCGGGTTTCCATTTCTATATTTACTTGTTTTCAGGTTTTCGCCCATCCAGCTTTGATTGCCAATATCCACTACTGAATAACTGTTGCCATCAATATCAGTAATAATATCCCTTGTTTTGATTGCTTTGACTTCACCGTAAGCTGTTCCTATTTCATTTACTGCATAAGCACATAGGTAGTAATTAGTCCCAGGATCAAGGTTTTCTACCCATTGATTGAATAAGCCCATTCCGGCACCCATTGGAATCATTGTCCCATCACTTGATGGGTTTTCGGATTTCCCGATTAATACCCCTCTTTCGGTCACAGCTTTACCACCCTCACCATTGACCTGTCCACCGCATAAGATTTTGTCAGTTTCGATTTCTGTGATACCAAGTGTAATTACATCGGGTATTGATGCGTTGTCTGCTTTCTTGCAAGCTGTAATGGCAATCAAAAATAGCATTACACTCAATATAAAATACGCGGAATTTACTATTATTCTCATACGGAAATACTTTTTAGATTTGTGTGAAATAAAAATTCTGCTCAATTCTAATCCTGAAGATTTGTATAAAAAAAGAGCATTTTATCCCCTCAAAGCTACATAATTTTCTTTGACTTCTTTATGTTTTTGAGTCGAATACTACGTAATTATTTTTCTTTTGGAAAATTAATATACCGGTAGCATTTTTCTTCTTTAATGAATGTTTTTTTAAAACTACTATTTTTGGAAAATAAAAATCATACTATGAATGAACAGGTTACAGAATATATCGATCAGGCACCAGATGATCAAAAAGAGATTATGCGTGCTGTCAGAAAAATCCTTCATGCAGCAGTAGCGAATGTGCAGGAAGAGTATAAATGGAGTCGTCCTGTATTTAAAAAAGGAAAAGATTTTGCCTATCTGAAAACAGCAAAGACACATTTGAGTTTAGGATTTAATTCTTTTCAGAAACTTGACGACCCGGATAATTTGCTTGAAGGTACAGGAAAAGATATGCGCCATATCAAAATAAGAAAGCTGGAGGAAATCAATGCTGAGCTGCTTTCGGGATGGTTCAGAGCGGTAAGTCAATGAAAAGGAAGCCAGTGATTTTCTGATTTATGATTTCATTCGCTGGATTTAAAGAAATAAATAATGAAAACAATTGAAGAATCTGTATCAGCCGCAATGGATGTCAGAGAAGTTGAACTGCTGCCGTTTTTACCATATATCCTTCAGGATTTTTGGGAAATAGGCTCTGATCCTGACACAATTATTGCACTTATAGAAAAACACGGCAAGGGTCATAAACACATCAAAGTGCTTGATCTTGGCTGTGGAAAAGGTGCTGTTTCGGTCAAAGTGGCTAAAAAGTTTGGTTGTAATTGCCACGGAATCGATGCTGTTCCTGCATTTATCGATTATGCAATTGACAAAGCCAAAGAATACAATATAAGTGAATTATGCACATTTGAAGCAGGAGATATTCGCGAAAAGGTTCGGCATCTCAAAGATTTTGACGTAGTCATCCTTGGATCAATCGGACAGGTTTTTGGAGATTATGCTGAAACGCTTGCAGCAATATCGCCTTGTTTGAGCGAACAGGGACTCATCATCATTGAAGATGCATATGTTGATGATGACAGCAGTTTCAGTCATCCGCAGTTGCTGAAAAAGCAGGTGATGCATAATCAGATTGCCGGCGCCGGAATGGACATTATTGCAGAAATCGTTGAGCAGGTTGATGAAAATCTGTTGGAGAGTTTTGATCTTCAGCAAGCAAATATAGATCAGCGTTGCATTGAACTAATGGTTCAGCAGCCTGAAATGGCTGGTGTTTTTCAGCGCTATGCTGAAAGACAGAAGGAGGAGTACAACAACCTCAGTGAGAATATGATATGTGTTGCAATGGTTCTTAAAAGAAAGGCCGCGGTTGTTCAGCCCGATTAAAAGAATTTCGGTTGAATCAGTATGCCAAAAATCTCATTTTTGAAATTATCTTTGTGATGGCAAACATGATGTTTCTGATTGACTTTGCTATCAGGATTTCATTTTAAGAAACTGTCAGAAAATAATGATGCTGCATCTTTGCAAAAAAAAACGAAAGAATGAAAATCAAAGTAGATGAAGAATCGCCAATGAAAACATAACAGACAATTTAAACAAAGTTGCGTTTGAATGTGGACCAATCGTTTTCTGCGGAGAAGAAATTGACAACCCGAATCTATCTTCAATAAAAATTGCAGAAGACGCCTCGTTATCATTGCATCAAATGAATATTCCTGGAAATAAGGTAAATGTTATCAAAGGATTTGAAACCGGAAGCGAATTAACATTGATACCTTATTATATCTGGTCAAACCGGGGAGAAGGAAAGATGAAGGTGTGGTTTCCAAAAGCGGAATAGAAAATACAATCTGTTGTCACACAGTCAGGCGATTAATCCTCTTTATTAAAGATGACCCTGGCTCGTGAATAAGTAAGAATCCGCTAGCAACAATATTGAATTACTTATGCTTAAACCAACCTTTTATTTTTTCGATCAATTTAGATGTTTTGGGCTTCCTTTTATGATCACCGTAAATATCGCTGCTAATCAGCATGGCAACGGGCTTCAACTGATCAAACTCTTCACAAATCACTTTAAGCATGGCGGCAAAGGGAAGAAACAATATCATACCTGCTATGCCCCAAACAGAAGCACCGATAAATAAACTTAAAATTGCCACCAAAGCATTTACATTTAAGCTACTACCTACAATTCTAGGACTTAAGAAGTTGCTTTCTATCACTTGAATTGACCAAAACAGAATCATAACAGCTACCGGCGTCCATATCGAATCTGTAGACATAAATGCATAGAGCACAGGAATGGTTGCACCTAGCGTGGTACCTACATAAGGTACTATAGATAAAAAAGCTGCCATAAATCCAAAAAGAAAGGGACTGTCAATTCCAATAATCCACAAGCCTATGCTGTTGGCAAAACCCAAAATTATAATCAGTATAAACATTCCGGAAAGGTATTTTTTACCTACACTCTGCACATTTTTGAGCATCCTGAATATCTTACTTTTATTCTCATCATCACCAAATGCAACAAAAGCTTTAGTCAAGCCTTCCCTGTAAATCAGAAATAAGAAAGTATATATTGTTGTGGTGAGTAGTCCTGCAACAAATGCGGCTGTATTGCTAAAAGCATTTTGTATGAGTGATCCCGATGATTCCTTTAGCCATTTTTTTCCATTTTCTACCAATTCATCACTGTTTAAATTATCTATAAAATTTACATCTTTGTTGATGAAAATGACAACCTCTGATAATGTTTTCATTATTTTTCCAGTAAAATCATCCAACTGATCAGAAAGATTCATTATCTGGGTAGAAAACAGGGTGATAAATCCTCCTATAATCAGGAATAACATCAGCAAGGAAAAAAATGCAGAAAGAATTTTATTTAAGCCCCAATCTTCTAACTTTTTAGCAACCGGCAATAAAATGAATGAAATCAGTAATGCCATGCTAAGCGGTATTAGTACTGGTTTAGCAAATACCATTACAGCAAAGAGGCCAAATATGAAGACCAATACGTAAAATAAATTTTGGAAAGATAGTTTCACAGGCTTGTTTTTAAATTAACTCTTGAATAAAAATAACTATTCAAATTTCATTAGTAATGAATTCATTACAACCGCAAATATAATAAAAAAGGAAAATTGAATGACAACTTTTTGACGGTATTTATCCCCATTAAAACTAAAATTATTTTTTTATAAGCTTGTTTGATTACGTTTTCACATGTGAAGATTTTTTTGGCTTAATCAATTTTTTCGTTACAAGAGTGCGAGTCATTTCATTCGAAAATGTTATACTATAAAAAGTATGTGTTACAAAATTCCCAGATGGATATCCATAAAAATAATTCAAAAAATCCTTGATTTGTTAAAGTGTATTAATAAACAAATTGATAAATTTGGACGGGCTAATGAGGAACCTGGAATCATATAAAATTGAAAATAAATGCATCGAAAACCCTTGGTCAACACCTTAAAAAAAGTTATGCAATTTTAACTGAACTAAACATAATTATATGGAAAACAATGAATCACAAAAAGATTATTTGACTTTTGGATTTTACGCATCCTTCCTTTTGTCATTTCTTACAATAGTCGCATTTGGGTTTGCTATGACAGCCATTCCACCCTCAGGACCCTACTGCCCTGGCAATTGTATGGAATACCCATTTCCTGATATCCTCTTGTATTATCCAAGAGACTATTACTGGATGTATATTGCTGTTTTTCAATTATTTGCCTTTGTGATATTTATTGTGACAAATCATTTTACTGCCAGTGTCACAAAAAAACTTTATACTTTTCTCAGTATCTCTTTCGCACTGATTTCATCAACAGTATTATTGATGGCCTATTTTACACAATTCTCAGTAGTCCCAATAAGTGTAATGAAAGGCGAAACCGATGGAATAGCCCTGATTACTCAATACAATGAGCATGGGTTGTTTATTGCGATGGAAGAATTAGGATATATTGCTATGTCCATTGCATTGTTTTTTCTTGGATTTGCTTTCTCAAAAAATACCTGGTTAGAAAAGATAATTCGGATAATTCTTATTTCTCAATTGTTCCTGACTATTGTGGCTTTCATTTTTTATGCTGCAAAATTTGGCCTTGAAAGGAGCTATTTATTTGAAGTGGCAACCATCACAATAAACTGGTTAGTTTTAATTGTTGTGGGTATTCTGACAGGACTTCATTACAGAAGAAGACTGAAATTGCACACTACATAAAATTATAATGACTACCATTTAATAAGATTTGATAGAATGGAAGATGTAAAAATTATTGATATTACTCCGGAAAACATTGCAGAATATGGAGTTTGCGGATATAAAGATGTGAAGAAACACGTCGAATTAAGAAAGAAAATCGATTGGTTTAAAGCGTACTATCCAAAAGGACTCCGAATGAAAGTTGTATTCTCTCAAAAAGGTGGTTACCAGGGCATGTTAGAATATATTCCCGGCAAATATGCGCATCGCCCTGTTGAGGCCGACGGATACATGTTCATTCATTGTGTATTTGTTGGATTTAAGAACGAATTTAAGCATAAGGGTCTTGCCTCAAAATTGTTGGCTGAATGTATCACAGAAGCCAGAAATACTCAAATGCTCGGTGTTGCTGTGGTTACCAGAAAGGGACCATTCATGGTACACAATGATATTTTTCTAAAGAATGGGTTTCAAATTGTTGATACTGCAAAACCAGACTTTGACTTATTGGTTTTAAAATTTGATGCTAAATCGAAAGATCCGCGCTTTATAAAAAACATGGACGAACACTCAAAAGAATACGATGATGGACTGACGATTATGCGTTCGGCACAATGTCCTTACACCGAAAAAAATGTCAACGCAATAATTGAATCTGCTAAAAAAATGAAATTAAAAACAAAATTAATTGATTTAACAGATGCGAATGCAGTGCAAAATACGCCCTGTGCTTTTGGTTCATTCTGTCTCATCTACAATGGAAAAATCATAAGCCATCATCCTATCAGCAACACCAGATTTGAAAACATCATGAAAAAGGAGATTACTGTTTAACAGTTAAAATAAAAGCTATGAATACTTTGCTTATCGCTGCCTGCGGGATGAATTGCGGAATCTGCATAGGTCATATCAGAGAAAGAAACAAATGTCCAGGTTGCAATGCAATGGACGAAGAAAAATCTGGTTATTGCCGAAAATGCGTTATAAAAAACTGCCCGGTTTTAAAAGAAAGAAGTATGAATTTCTGTTCGGATAAGTGCGAAAAATATCCTTGTTTACGCTTAAAAAATCTCGATAAGAGGTACAAAACAAAATATGGAATGAGCATGATCGAAAATCTGGAGAATATTAAAAATGCAGGGATTGAGAAATTTGTTGAATCGGAACAAAGCAGGTGGAAATGCCCAAATTGCGGAGAACTGCTTTGTGTTCATAGGATTTCTTGTTTAAAGTGTGGTGAAAAGAGGTAGACTTTAACTACATATTTTGGCAATATTTCCGATTTTCATTGAATAAGCATACAGATTCAAAATTCATTATTGGTGATATGTTTGTTGATGCGCGTGACAATAAGCACTACAAAAAGGTTAAAATTGGGAATCAGATATGGATGGCGGAGGATTTGAAGGCTGCTACTTATGCTGATGGAGAGGGTTTGACTTTACTGCCTGACAATACGAGCTTGTATGATTTCATTAATCTATACGACAAGGTTTATTTTAAAAGAGATGTTTATGCAAATTTTTCGGGAAGTGTAGTATATCCAATCAATGATGAGGGCTATTACTACACCTGGGCAGCAGTGATGAATGGTTCATTAAGCGCCAATGACAGTCCATCCATCATAGAGGGGATCTGTCCGGATGGTTGGCATGTGCCCAGTTCGGCTGAATTCAATGAATTATTGGATTTTTTAAAGGCTGATTACATAAAGGACAAGGAAGGTCAAGCCTTACTTAGTGATTATGCCTGGCTGAATGGTATGGATAAAGGGACAAACTATTGCGGCTTCAATGCCTTGGCAAAGGGCTATCATTATTCTGATTTCTATGGTCAGACAGGAGAGGTCACGAATTATTGGACTACTCTGCAAACAGATTATGTATCGTGGGTACATTACACACATGCCTACTTGTTTAACATTGGCTGGAATTACGCAGTCATTTGGCCAGCTTCCAAGGTTGAAGGCAGATGTGTAAATTGTCTTCAGAACCAATAAAAACCTTTCAAAAGTTTACAAAATCTTTAGCAAGAGTGCTTTGACGACAGAAACGAAAGTCATAGCACTTTAAGCAACTTGTGGTTTGATTGAACGTTAAGGTAGAAGAAATTTTTCGCTCATAAACATTGTTTGAGTTTACAGGTTAACCCATCAACTGAACACTTGTAAATAGTCGCTTTTGGAAAATAATTGAATGCCAATAATTGAAAAATTTTACTGCTTTAAGTCTCGAAATTACTACCAAAATCATCATTTTATGCGTTATTTTGCATAAAACATATTCACAACATGAACACACTTGGAATTGATATCGGTAGTTCTTCGATTAAAGTAACATTGTTCGATGTTGAAAATGGAAAAAGCATTGGCAACGCCTCATTTCCACCAAAAGAAATGGACATCATTTCGCTGCGGCAGGATTGGGCAGAGCAAGATCCTGAAGTATGGATGAATAATCTCCAGAAAGCGATTGAATCATTGCGCAAAGAGCATCAATCAGCTTTGCCTGATGTTGCTGCCATTGGCATTTCCTATCAGATGCATGGTTTGGTAATGGTTGACCATAAAGGCCAAGTGCTTCGCAACTCCATCATTTGGTGCGACAGTCGTGCTGTAAACATTGGAAACAAAGCATTTATTGATTTGGGATGCGGTTTCTGTCTTCAACATTTATTGAATTCACCCGGAAATTTTACGGCATCGAAGCTGAAATGGGTGAAAGAAAACGAACACCTTACTTTCGACAAATTGCATAAATTTATGTTGCCCGGCGACTATGTTGCGTTCCGTCTTACCAATGAAATAAAAACTACTGCCTCCGGACTGTCAGAAGGAATCCTTTGGGATTTTGAAAGAAATACAGTCTCTGATGAACTCCTTCAATATTATGGTTTCAACAGGGAAATGATACCAGATATTGTAGATACCTTTTCCATTCAAGGTCATTTATCCAATGAGATGGCTGAAATACTAGGCTTAACAGCCGGAATACCTGTCACCTACCGATCCGGCGATCAACCAAATAATGCACTTTCGCTCAAAGTATTGAATCCGGGCGAAGTAGCAGCCACAGCAGGGACCTCGGGAGTGGTTTACGGTGTAACAGAAAGCAAAGCCTACGATCAGCAGTCCAGAGTAAACACCTTTCTGCATGTAAATAATAGTGAAAATAATCCACGTTTGGGTGTGCTGCTGTGCCTCAACTCAGTAGGGATTTTAAATTCCTGGGTAAGACATCAGCTGCTTGGTTCCGAAATAAGCTATAACGAAATGAACCTTTTGGCCTCCAACATTGAAGAAGGATCGAACGGACTGATGATACTGCCTTTTGGTAACGGATCGGAACGTGTGCTGGAAAACAAACATATTGGCGCTTCCATGCATGGGCTGAATTTGACACAACATCACAAAGGACATATTGTCAGGGCTTTACAAGAAGGGATTGCATTTGCATTTAAATATGGTTTGGAAATCATGCAACCACTTGGTCTCGATCTTCGGGTGATCAGGGCAGGCAAAGCAAATATGTTTCTCAGTCCTGTTTTTGCTTCAACACTCTCAAACTTGTCGGGAGCAAGGATAGAGCTTTATAACACCGATGGTGCTGAAGGAGCTGCAAGAGGCGCTGCAATTGGAGCAGGATTCTATACAAAACCTGAAGAAGCTTTTGATGGCCTAAGGCTTTTAGAAAGTTTTGAGTCTGAACCTAATAGCAGAATCAACGACTATTATGAGATTTGGAAAAAGTTTCTGGAAAAAGAATTACAATCCTAAATTAAAATATTAAAAACATGCGTACAGAATACTTTAGCGGCATCAAAAAGATTGCATTTGAGGGTACCGACAGCAGAAACCCTTTGGCTTTTCGCTATTATCAACCCGACAGAATTGTTGGTGGCAAACCCATGAAAGATCATTTAAAATTTGCAATGGCATGGTGGCATTCCCTTTGTGCGAATGGCGGAGATCCTTTTGGCCACGCAACAATTTCTCGCCCATGGGATAACATCAGCGACCCCATTGCAAAAGGAAAAGCCAGAATGGACGCAGGTTTTGAGTTTCTTGAAAAAACGGGTATCGACTACTACTGCTTCCATGATTTCGACCTTGTGGAAGAAGGGAAAACGCCCGCAGAATCTGAAAAAAGGATTCAACAAATGGTTGAGTATGCCAAATTAAAGCAAGCCGAAACAGGAAAGCAGCTGCTTTGGGGAACAGCGAACCTCTTTTCACATCCCCGCTACATGAACGGCGCTGCCACGAATCCTGATTTCAATGTTGTTGCCTATGCTGCCACGCAGGTGAAAAATGCTATTGACGCTACCGTTGCCCTGGGCGGACAAAATTATGTTTTCTGGGGTGGTCGCGAAGGTTACCTTTCGCTGCTCAACACCAATATGCAAAAGGAACTCGATCATATGGCGCGTTTTCTTGAAATGGCCAGAGATTATGGCCGCAGGAACGGATTCAACGGCACTTTTCTCATCGAGCCCAAACCCATGGAACCAACAAAACATCAGTATGATTTTGACGCTGCGACAGTGATTGGCTTTTTAAGATATTATGGTCTGGACAAAGACTTTAAGCTCAACATTGAGGTAAATCATGCCACCCTTGCCGGTCATACCTTTCAGCACGATCTGCAATTGGCTGCCAACGCCGGCATGTTGGGCTCCATTGATGCCAACAGGGGCGACTATCAAAATGGCTGGGATACCGATCAGTTTCCAGTGAATCTTTTTGAACTTACCGAGGCAATGCTGGTGATTCTTGAAGCAGGTGGAATTCAAACAGGCGGAATAAATTTTGACGCTAAAATAAGAAGAAACTCAACAGATCACGAGGATTTGTTCATTGCTCACATCAGCGGAATGGATGCGTTTGCACGTGCTCTTCTTGCTGCCGACAATATCCTGCAACATTCCGATTACCTGAAAATGAAAACCAACAGGTATCTTTCCTTCTCTTCAGGGGCAGGGTTGGATTTTGAAAATGGCAAACTTAGTCTGGAAGACTTGTGCAAAATTGCTGCTTCTGGTGGCGAACCCAGACAGATCAGTGGTAAACAAGAGCTGTTCGAGTTGATTATCAACACTTACCTATAAAAAAGCAAAGGTGAAACATTCAAGCGATCCTAAACAAACAAAAGGAGTAACAACCCTATACCTTGCTGCGATTACCTTTACAGCCACATTGGGCGGTCTGCTTTTTGGATACGATACAGCCGTTATTTCAGGTGCAGAGAAATCGGTTCAGGCGTTTTTGATTGAAAGCCAGGGCTTGAGCACACTCATCCATGGATTAACAATTTCCAGCGCACTCATTGGATGCATCATTGGTGGTGCCATAAGTGGATATTTCTCATCCATCCTCGGACGAAAAAAATCATTGATTGTGGCTGCTATTTTGTTTTTCTTGTCGGCACTCGGCTCGGGATTTCCCGAATTTCTGTTCTTCGAGAAAGGCAATGCTACCATGGGACTGTTATATATGTTCAATCTCTATCGCATTATCGGCGGAATTGGCGTTGGAATGGCTTCGGCAATCGTACCCATGTACATTGGAGAAATTTCTCCGGCACATCTCCGCGGACGACTAGTTTCTCTGAACCAGTTTGCCATCATTTTTGGGATGCTCGTGGTTTATTTTGTAAACTGGGGCATTGCAAGAGGACAGAATTTAGATTGGATCGACAACATTGGCTGGCGCTATATGTTTCTTTCTGAAGCAATTCCAGCCGGGTTGTTTGGAATTTTACTGTTTTTCGTCCCTGAATCACCCAGATATTTGTGCCTGCACCACAAAGATGATGAAGCCCTTGACATCCTGACCCGCATCAATGGAAAAGAAAAAGCCATTGCTATACTCCATGAAATCAAAAACACCATCGAACATCACTCAGGAAATCTTTTTTCTTATGGGAAAGTTGTAATCATTATTGGTATCTTATTATCTGTATTTCAACAATTTGTAGGAATTAACGTGGCGCTTTATTATGCACCGCGCATTTTTGAAAGCATGGGTGCTGCCAAAGATGCATCGATGCTTCAGACGGTCGTGATGGGATTAGTGAATGTGATTTTCACTGTGGTTGCCATTTTAACAGTGGATAAATGGGGCCGAAAAATCCTGCTCCTCATCGGATCAATCGGAATGGCTGTTGGCATGTTTGCTATTTCAGGATTGGCTTACTTTGAAGTTATTGGCATGGGAACATTGATTTTTATCATCATCTACACTGCTTCATTTATGATGTCGTGGGGACCAATCACCTGGGTATTGATCTCTGAAATTTTCCCAAACAAAATCCGGGGAAAGGCTGTTGCTGTAGCTGTCATGGCTCAGTGGGCTGCCAACTATCTGATTTCCTCTACTTATCCGGTAATGATGGAGTTCAGTGGCGCTTTCACCTATGGGTTCTACGGTGTAATGAGCTTGTTTTCCTTCTATTTTGTCTGGAAAATGGTGCCTGAAACAAAAGGAAAAACATTGGAAGAAATCGAAAAAAGTTGGAGATATAATGAGTGAGTGATTAGGTTTCATTTATAGTTCGTTATGTAGAGGCAGCCTTTTTGGTTGCCTTTTTTTGATTGATTTCAAAAAATGAAAAATTCAGATACCTAACCCGGTAATTATATATCAGATAGTAAGAATTTTTTCTTGACGCAACAGCAGCGTGAAAGTGTGCTTAAAAATTATGTGTATTTTTTGTTAACTTTGTGTGCTGTTCGAAAGGGATGTAAATGTAAAACCACCATTTTTGCCAAACAGCAAAAAGTTAGCGTTTATGCTAAAAAATTGAGATTATGAAAATAAGCATAATTAGAAAGACTTTGCACTTTTTCAATTTGGAATCTGAATTGGAGAATCAAGATTCTGTTTACGAAGAAATTAAAAAAGGAATTAATTTCAAAGGCACGAATCTCTGGATTTTGATTTTCGCAATAATTGTGGCCTCCGTTGGGCTCAACATGAACTCTACGGCAGTAATAATTGGAGCGATGCTCATATCACCCCTGATGGGACCCATCAATGGAATGGGTTATAGTATTGCAACCTACGACTATGAGTTATTCAGACAATCTGTTAAAAATTTTTCGTTTGCAATATTGGTCAGTCTTATTGCCTCCACTGCCTATTTTGCCTTAAGCCCTGTTTCAACAGCACATTCTGAATTATTGGCCCGAACAAGTCCGACTATCTACGATGTTTTGATAGCCTTATTTGGTGGCTTGGCAGGTATTGTGGCAATTAGCAGCAAACAAAAAGGAAATGTTATTCCTGGTGTTGCAATTGCGACTGCTCTTATGCCACCGTTGTGCACTGCAGGTTACGGACTTGCAACAGCGCAGTTTGATTTTTTCTTTGGTGCGTTATATTTATTTACAATTAACAGCATATTTATTGCCATAGCATCTGTTTGGATTTCACAATTATTAAAGTTTCCGATTAGGAGTATCATTGACAGAGGAAAGAAGACGAAAATCAATAGAACAATCACTTTGGTAATTACAATCGTTCTTTTACCCAGTATATTTTTCGGAT
>JAUXMV010000090.1 GCA_030683155.1 Bacteroidales bacterium | reverse complement strand
CCCAGTATATTTTTCGGATATAAACTTGTAAAACAAGAAGAATTTTCACAAAAAGCCCAGCAATATATTTCGAATGTTTCACTATTTGAGGGGAACTACCTCTTGAAACATGATATTGACATAAGTCAAAGCAAGATTACTTTAGTTTACGGAGGTTCAATACTTTCTGAAAATCATAAAAATGCAATCATTCAAAAATCAAGTGATTTTAATATTAATGATGCTACAATTATAATAGAGCAAGGATTAGCTTTTAGCAACATAGATGATAGCAATCTTGAATTATATAACCTTAAGAAGCAAATAGTATTTTTAAATACAACTTTAAAAGAAAAAAACACAAAAATAGATAGCATCTTAAATCAACAAATGTTTGGTCAAATTCTTTTCAATGAAATAAAAACTATTTATACAGAGATACGGGGGTGCAGCTTTTCTGAGTCTTTAATTTATCACGATACACTTTCAGTGCCGAAAAAGTCATACGTCATTATCTTGTCTGTTGAAAAGAATATAAAGCCTGATGATAAAACAAAAATAAAGAATTGGTTTGGCCAAAGGCTAAAAAGTAAGGATTTAAAAATTTTCTACGAGTAAGTAGAGCACAATGAATATAAAAAACAATATTGCATGTTCAATAATGAAATGCAATATTTTAAAACAGGAAAAACATGAAATTACTTGAAAAAATATTAGTCCCGGTTGATGTCAACACTGGCTCAGAGGAACAGATAAATGCAACAATAAGGTTGGCAAATGTTTATAATTCGGAAATTTTATTAATGTATGTCGCTCCGGATAAAGAATTAAACGAGGAGATAAAGAATATTGTTTTAAAATCCATTACGGAATCATTAAACGAAATTAAAGAGATTCTTGAAAGTAATAAGGTTAAAGTGCGGGAACCGATAATTGCATTTGGTAGTATAGCCGACACAATTGCTCAAAAAGGAAATTTAGAGAAAGTTAATTTAGTACTTATTGGTGCAAACAAAAAGAAGAAAAGAGCAAAATTTAAATTGGGCATAATTGCCGAACAAATAATCAGGATATCCGATGTGCCGGTATGGCTGGTTAATGCAGAGCAAAAGACTTTCTTTAAGCATCTATTATGCCCTGTTGATTTCTCTGAACCATCTAAACGCGCACTCAGTAACGCCATTTTATTGGCAAGAAAACACAAATCAACTTTATCAATTTTAACCGTTTATGAGCCACTTGCTTCTGTTTCTAAAAAAATTAATATTGATTTAGAAGAAGAAAATGCATCAAGGTTAAAAAGAGTAAAAAATGAAATGGACACCTTTATTAAAGATTTGGATTTGGAAGGTGTTGATCATAAAATCGAAATAAAAAGCGGTATAGCAGATAAAAAAATCTTGAACATAATTAAAAAACAAAACATCGACTTGCTGATAATGGGCACCAATGGCAGAACAGGTCTTAACCGTTTTTTTATGGGAAGTGTTACCGAAAAAGTTATTCGCGAAATGCCTTGCTCTTTTATTACAATAAAAAAAACTGACATTATTAAGTTGAAAATTGACAATGAAATAAAAGAAATTGAGGCACATTTCAAAAACGGAGAAGAACTAATTAAAAATGCATTGTACGAAGATGCAATAGATCAGTTCCTGATATGTTTGGAGGTTAACGATATGCATATCCCTTCAATGCATAAATTAACAGAGATTTATGACAAGACAGGAGATGCCGTTAAATCGCTTTATTACAAAAATATGGCAAAGGAAATACTGTCGAAGTTATGGGACAGAAAAATTGAGGTGGAAATAAGAAGGCATTATAGGTTGTTGTTGTAGTTTATAAATTCCCAGGAGGATTTCTTGTGAATCTCTTTGTCAGAATAATAAAAGCCGCAGAAAAATTTGCAATCATCACTTTGATAGCTTCAATGGCAAATGTGTTCGTTATTGGAAGTGGGTATAATCATCTCAAAAAGGTTTTCAGTTCTATTGAGTCCAGAAATTTTTTACTCAATATTAATGTTTTTATCGAAATCTATGACTTCTTTTTGATTGATTTTGTTGGTTTTGAATTATTTAAAACAGTCAAGTTATACTTAAAAGAAAATATTTTTCATCGCGAGGCTATTACAATGGTTTGCCTTATTGCACTTGCCAGAAAAGTTAGAATAATAGACTATTCAAATGAGAATTCATTAACAATCTTTGCAATCGCTTCCATAATTATCACTGTATCTGTTGGGTATTTTTCAATAAAAAAAACCACATTAAGATGGGCTAAGATCAGACATATATATATAAAACATTAATTCAAAGTTGTGAAACATCAAGATAAGATAGCCAAAGAACATTGGCAGGCATTTCGTAAAGAAAAAATATTTAGTGAGTTGAAAACTTCTGATAACGGATTAAATCAGGAAGAAGTAAACAAAAGGATTCAGCTTTACGGAGAAAACAAACTGCCGCAAGGGAAAAAGATCACACTCATACAGATAGTTCTGCACCAGTTATTGAACCCGTTGATTTTTATTCTTGTTGCTGCAGCGGCTGCTTCAGTAGCCATTGGTGAGGGAAAAGATGCCATATTTATTTTTCTGGTTATTTTAATTAACAGCGCATTGGGCACCTATCAGGAATACAACGCAGAGAGGAGTGCCGACAGTTTACAGAAATTAATGAAAATTACGGCAAGGGTGAGAAGGGATGGCAATGAAAAAGAAGCCCCTTCAGAAGAGCTTGTTCCGGGCGATATTGTGTTGCTGGAGTCGGGCATGAAAGTGCCTGCCGATATGCGGTTGCTCGAAGTATCGGGCCTGGAAATTGATGAAAGTTTCCTTACCGGTGAATCGATAGCAGCAAAAAAACAGATTGAGGTATTACAGAAAAATCTTGGTGTTGCCGAAAGAACGAATATGGCTTTTGCAGGGGCTACCGTTTTGAAAGGAAGAGGCATGGGTGTGGTTGTTTCCACCGGCCCCGATACTCAGGTAGGCAAAATTTCGCAGGACGTAAGCGGGTCGGCTTCCGCGAAACCACCCTTGGTGCAGCGAATGGAGAAGTTTATTAAACAAATCAGCTTATTTATAATTGCCCTGAGCTTTATATTGGCTGTTGTGCTCCGTCTGCAGGGAATGGACATATCCTCTATCTTCTTTTTTGTAGTAGCATTGGCTGTTTCGGCAATTCCGGAAGGTTTACCGGTAGCATTAACCGTTGCCTTGTCAATCGCAACCAAGCGCATGGCAAAACGAAATGTAATTGTTCGCAAATTGACATCGGTTGAAAGTTTGGGGAGTTGCACCGTAATTGCCAGCGATAAAACAGGTACCCTTACCGTAAATGAACAGACAGTAAAGATTATCTCATTGGCAAACGGAACAAGGTATACTGCTAATGGTGAAGGTTATAACGGTGTAGGTTCAGTCACCAATACCGAAGGCAAAACAATCAAATTTTCAGAAAACGAAGAAATATCAAAAATTACCCGCATAGCCGTTTTCGCCAACGAAGGTTCTTTAATAAACAAAAATGATAAATGGGAGTATTATGGTGATGCCATGGATGTAGCATTGCTGGGCATGAGCTACAAGCTTGGGGCTGATCCTGAGAAATGGCTGCTTGAGGAAAAACCCATTGGGAAAATCCCTTATGAGTCGGAACGAAAATTCTCCGCATCGTTTTGCGAAACAAACGACTCCGTAAGTATTAAAGTAAAAGGTGCTGTTGAGACCATTCTTGATTTTTGTCCTTTTATGTCCATCGATGGCGAAATTAAAGATATTGACAACGACAAAATACTTGCCGACGCTAAAAAGCTGGCCAAAGGAGGATACAGGGTGCTTGCTTTTGCCAGGGCTGAGTTCAAAGCATATCAGAAAAAGGAAGTCTATGAAAATGAAGATATTCCAGCACTTACCTTTTACGGACTCATGGGTTTTATTGACCCATTGAGGTCTGAAGCCAGATTATCTGTTGAGCAATGCAACGAGGCTGGCATCAAAGTGATCATGATAACCGGCGACCATCCCGAAACGGCAGTTACCATTGCACGCGAATTGGGAATAGCTGATGAAAGCACCCCGGTAGTGACTGGACAAATGCTTGCCGAAGCAGGTGCATCCGACAGTCCTGCCTATGAAAGTTTGGTGGCATCAACTACGGTTTTTGCCAGGGTTTCTCCAACGCAAAAACTTGAAATTGTTGATGTTTTGATTCGCAACGGAGAATTCGTTGCAGTTACAGGCGATGGCGTAAACGATGCCCCGGCACTTAAACGCGCCAATATTGGTGTGGCAATGGGTTCGGGCACCGATGTGGCTAAAGAGGTAGGTTCGATGATTGTATTGGATGATAATTTCTCCTCTATTGTTGCCGGAGTTGAAGAAGGTCGCTTTGCCTACGACAATGTGCGAAAAGTAATTTACCTGCTGATTTCAACAGGAGCTGCTGAAATTATTCTTTTTCTGGCATCAATTGCTGCCGGGTTACCTTTGCCGCTTCTTGCCGTGCAGTTACTATGGCTGAATCTAGTTACCAACGGCATACAGGATGTTGCCCTTGCTTTTGAAGGTGGTGAACCGGGCGCCATGAAACGAAGTCCGCGCAAGCCCTCCGAAAAAATATTCAATCCTCTTATGATTAAACAAACCCTTGTTTCGGGAGTAACCATGGGAATCATCGTGTTTGGATTGTGGTATTATCTGACCAATTACACCCAAATGACTGAATTACATGCACGGAATATTATCTTGTTACTCATGGTATTTATGCAAAACTTTCATGCGTTCAATGCCCGTTCCGAAAGAGTTTCAGCGTTTAAAGTTCCGTTAAAAAGAAATATTGTTCTTGTATTTGGGGTACTGGCAGCTCAGGGTATTCATATACTGAGCATGCAAATTCCTTTTATGCAAAATATACTGCGCGTTGAACCGGTTACCTTAAACGAATGGTTATATATTTTGATTTTGGCCGTGCCCATATTATTGGTGATGGAAGTATTTAAGCTAATTAATAAATCCCAAAATTAATGATTACCCGATCATAAAATTATTTAATCCAGTGGTGTAAATATGAAGACAGTAGATTTTGATTTATGGATGTTCATTGCAGGTTTAGGGATTTTTCTATTCGGAATGTTTCATTTGGAAAATGGCTTGAAGGGGCTTGCCGGTAATTCATTCAAGAAATTATTACAACGGTTTACCGACAAACGGTGGAAAGGAATTTTAACCGGCTCTTTTGTTACTGCAATTCTTCAAAGCAGTTCATTGGTTACACTTCTTGTGCTAGCCTTTCTGGGCGGTGGAATGATCAGTTTGCAGAACTCGCTTGGGGTTGTGTTTGGAGCGAATCTGGGAACAACAGTTACGGCATGGATTGTAGCCACAGTCGGATTCAAATTAAACATTTCGGATCTCTCCTACCCCTTTCTTGCAATTGGATCATTAAGCTACCTTTTACTTGACAGCCGCCCGGTATTAAAAAACTGGGGAAGTTTTCTTATCGGCTTCGGGCTGCTTTTTCTCGGGCTCGATTTTATGAAAACTTCAATCGAAAATGTTGCTGGTCAGGTCGATTTAGGTTTGTATGCTAATCTTGGTTTATGGATATTCCTTTTGATAGGAATAATCATTACGGTATTAATACAATCAAGCTCTGCAATGATTGTAATCGTTTTAAGTGCTCTGAATGCCGATCTGATAACAATACACCAATCTGTTGCGATGATTATAGGTGCAAATATTGGGACAACCTCTACATTAATTATTGCCTCAATGAATGGCACAGCCGATAAAAAAAGACTAGCTGCGTCAAATGTAATTTTTAATTTAGTGGCAGGGACAGTATGTTTTTTGTTACTGAATCAGTTGGTTTATTTTACCATTCATTTTCTCCGCATAGAAGAACCACTTATGGAATTGGTGTTTCTGAATACAATAATCAACTTAATAGGCATCGTTATTTTCTTTCCTTTCATTCCGGCTTTATCGAGGTTTATGAACAAGCAGTTCATAAAATCAGAACCATCAGGAAAAAGCTTATACATTAAAAATGTTGATCCTGAGGTATCCGATGTGGCGCTTTTAGCATTAGACAATGAAATATCAAGGGTTTATTCTTTAGTTGAGGAATTTATTCTGGACTGCCTGCTTGTCAGAAAAGATAACCGGAATAAACCTTCTGGCTTAAAAAATATTTTCAGGGCAGAAAGAAACTTGCTGGAAACATATAATCAGCTCAAATCAATTGAAGATGAGATAACAGATTATTACATACAAATACAAAAGTTTAATTTATCGGAATCGGAAGCTGACCTTACGGCAAATTATTTGATTAGATTAAGATCCATGGTAATTGCTGCTAAAAATATAAAAGATGTTATTCCTAACATTAAAGAAATGTCGCAAAGCGAGGATGGCTTGTCGATTGAAGTTCTCAAACGAATTCAGGATTTTGCGGTAAGAAATCTTAATAATCTTAGTAATCAGGCTCAGCAAGGAATGGGTAAGGAAGAAATCTCCGAACTGCAAAGTGAGTATGAAAATTTTTACATTTCAACGATCGATTTCCTCTACAAAAACATTCCGGACAAAGCTCTTCGGGGAGTTTCGGTTTCATCAATAACAAATGCTATAAAAAAGACCGTCTCGGCTCTGGAGGAATTAGTAAGCTCGGTCAACAATCCAAAATCCACAAAGGAAATCGAGACAATAGAAATTTAATAGGTTAATTGAAACAAAAATGCTTGGCAGGCAGTTTATTCTAACAGGAAAATTTAGTCGAATATCCTCTTCTGATAGAATTGATATTATTCAGCACTTTCAACATTCTGTAAGTCTAAAGCAAAATTTATTACGTATTGGACCAATTACCCATAACGAATGGCTATATATTTTAATTTTGGCTGCGCCCAATCTATTGGCAATGGGAGTGCTTAGAACAATAAATAAGTCAAAAACCAACGAGCATCAAGAAGTTTTTTGAGATACCAACTTAATACTAATAACTCAAAAGCAATCCATCTCTTCTGAATGTTTTAGGTATACCTTAACTTTATTCAACTATTGTTCACTCTTATTTCGTTGATTATCAATCATTCATTTTTAACTAAAAAAACCGTAATTTTGCGGCACAATACAAATTCAAGCGTAATAAACTGATCAATCTGAAAATGACAGGTATACTAATCTATCTTATTATATTGCTGATTACTGCGCTTCTTTCTCCTATCCTTATCCGTAAAGGAGGCAAAACTGCACCATGGTTACTCAGCATGGTTTCTGCCGCGGGATTTGCCTATCTGCTTGGTTTTGCAGGTTTTATCTCCAAAGGCAACGCCCTGAATTACACCATTGAATGGTTACCGGAACTTTATCTTAACTTTTCGCTCTATCTCGATGGGCTTTCATTGTTTTTTGCCTTACTGGTTACTGGAATGGGATCATTGGTTCTGGTGTTTTCGGGCAATTACATGAAACCGTATCCCATGAAGCACCGCTTCTTTTTCCTCTTATTGCTATTTGAATTTGCCATGCTTGGTCTGATACTCTCTGGCAATCTGTTTACCATGTTCATCTTCTGGGAGCTGACCAGTGTTAGCTCATTCCTGCTGGTCGGTTTTAATCACGAAAAGCCGGAAGCCCGAAATGCAGCCCTTCAGGCATTGTTGATTACAGTGGCTGGCGGATTGGCCATGATGGCCGGGTTCATTATGCTGGGGCAGATGGCCGGAACATTGGAAATTAACCAATTGCTACAATCAGGCGACATCATCCGCAATCATCCGCATTATCTGCCGGCTTTGCTTCTGGTACTGGCCGGAGCTTTTACCAAATCGGCTCAGTTTCCGTTTCATTTCTGGCTGCCCGGAGCCATGCAGGCTCCATCACCTGTAAGTGCTTACCTGCATTCGGCCACTATGGTAAAAGCGGGTGTTTACCTGCTTATGCGACTGAGTCCGGTAATGGGAGGCACCCCTGAGTGGAAATACATTCTCACCATTACCGGAGCCATCACCATGATACTTGGAGGCTATTTCGCCTACTCTCAGACAGACTTTAAGAAAGTACTTGCCTACACAACCATCAGTGCTCTTGGAACGCTGGTGCTGATGCTGGGTATTGGTACCGACATTTCTATCAAGGCGGCCATTATTTTTCTTTTGGTGCATGCACTTTACAAAGGTGCGTTGTTTATGATTGCCGGTTTAATAGATAAATCGGTAGGCTCGCGTGATTTACGAAAAATCGGAGGACTCAGCAAAGTAATGCCAACAGCATCACTGGCAGCAATAATTTCGCTGATCAGTATGGCAGGGCTTCCGCCAATGATCGGATTTATAGGTAAGGAACTTATCTACGAAGCCAAATTTGCACTCCCCGACATCGGCAACCTTCTTCTTGTTGCCGGAGTTACCACAAATGTTATCATGGTCGCTATTTCACTGGCGCTGATCTTCAACCTATTTCTCGGCCCCTTAAAATATCCCGGAGAAAAACCAAAACGCCCTGCTTTTGCCCTCCGGATTGGCCCTGCTCTTTTGGCTGGCATCAGTTTGATTTTTGGTTTGTTCCCCGCAAGGGTAGCTGATTTTCTGCTCAGTCCGGCAATTAAATCCATTCGGCCCTCTATTGATAGCCTGAAGCTGTCACTCTGGCACGGATTCAATGAAGTATTGCTTATAAGTTTCATAACTGTTGCAGCCGGTGTTGTTCTGTTTTTGCTTTATCGCAAAGTAAATCCTTTGCTTACACACTTCAATACCAAAGTGTTAACTTTCAGGCTTGCCGATACATTTAACAATGGACTTAATATGTTTTTGTATCTCACCAAAAGAAAAACATCCTTTATTCAAAGCGGTTACCAGCGATTTTATCTGATGGCCATTTTCATCATGACCTCAGTGCTGGCATGGTATCAATTGATATATACATGGCCCGAAATTGAAAATATCAGCTTCTCAAAGCCAGGGTTTTTTGAGATGATGATTCTGCTCCTGATTGTATCCTCCACTTTGATCGCAGTTTTGGTCAGGTCGCGACTAGCTGCCATACTTTCGCTGGGCGCAGTTGGCTATGGCATTGGCCTTTTGTTTATCATTTATGGTGCAATTGATGTTGCCATAACCCTTATGCTCGCTGAAACCTTAGTACTCGTTCTATTTATGGTAGTAATTTATCATCTGCCAAAGTTTGCCAATTTTTCGTCGAAGGCTTCACGCCTGCGCGATGCGGCGATAGCGCTGCTTGTTGGCGGTTTTATGACAGGGCTTGTACTGAAGGCCGGGCAACTGAACCTGAATCCGAAGATTTCGGATTTCTATGTTGAGAATGCCATACCTCTTGCTCATGGAAGCAACATCGTAAATGTTATTCTTGTGGATTTCAGGGCACTGGATACACTTGGTGAAATTACAGTGCTGGTAATCGCTGCAATTGGTGTAGTGGCATTGCTTAAACTCAAGACAAAGAAAGGAAGCGCAACATGAAATCATATATCGTACAACTTGCAGCTACGCGCTTGCTGCCGGTCACGCTTATTTTGTCGTTGCTGGTTTTTTACCGGGGTCATAATGAGCCTGGCGGAGGATTTATAGGTGGACTTATGGCAGCCGCCGGATTTATTTTCTACGCCATGGCATATGATACTGCAAAAGCTGAAAAAAAACTCCGTGTCAGCCCGCTCATGCTCATCGTTGCCGGACTTTCGTTTGCTTTTATCAGCACATTACCATCTTTGTTTGCGGGTAATCCTTTTTTTACCGGTGAGTGGATTTCGTTGAACATCCCTTTGCTTGGTAAACTAAAGCTGGGAAGTCCGCTTCTGTTCGATCTCGGGGTTTATCTTGCTGTGTGGGGGGTAATTATTACCATTATTTTTAATGTAATGGAGGAATAATATGGAAATACTACTCGCAATTGTCATCGGATTGCTTTATGCCGCCGGGGTTTATTTACTGCTACGACGCAGTATTGTTAAACTTATCCTTGGAATAATGTTCTTCAGCCATGCCACCAACCTGCTTATTTTTGTATCAGGAGGGTTGCACAAAGGGCAACCGCAATTTGCAAACGATGGTATTAATGCCGTTTCTTCCAATCCTACCGATCCCCTGCCGCAAGCATTGATTCTTACGGCAATTGTTATCGGTTTTGGGATCACTGCATTTTTTCTTGCACTAATGTACCGGTTTTATCAGGTAACAGGAACCGAAGATCTGGATGATTTAAAGGAAGGAGAAAACAAATGATATTGCCGGCACTACCTATACTTATTCCGCTGTTAACAATTATTCTTCTGCTTTTTAGTTTTCAGAGACGGGAATGGCAGCCATGGATCGGGCTCACCGGAGCATTACTGCAGCTTGCATTGGCATTATTTCTGGCTATTCAGGTGAAAACACAAGGCATTCTGGTGCTTCACACCGGAAACTGGGAAGCTCCTTTCGGCATCACGCTTGTGGTGGATGCATTCAGCTCAATCATGCTGGTGCTGGCCGGCATTATTGCGGTAAGTGTAAGCATTTATTCCATGGATGCCATTGACCGGCAGCGTCAGTCCTTCTTTTTCTATCCTATGGTTCAGGGTTTGCTGATGGGGGTAAACGGAGCGTTTGTAACTGGCGACATTTTTAATCTTTATGTGTGGTTCGAAGTGATGCTTACCGCATCTTTTGTACTGATAACCCTTGGTGGAGAGAAAAAGCAGCTGAACGGAGCTATAAAGTATGTAAGCATCAATCTGGTTTCTTCTCTGTTCTTTCTGGCCGGAATAGGATTACTTTACGGAAAAACCGGCACTCTTAACATGGCCGACCTTGCATTAAAACTATCACTCGCCGATAACAATGTGCTGATGAATACATCAGCGGTGTTGTTCTTCGTGGCATTTTCCATTAAAGCAGCTGTATTCCCCTTCTTTTTCTGGCTACCAGCTTCCTATCACACACCACCAGTGGCAATTACGGCATTATTTGCCGGGTTGCTCACCAAAGTAGGTATATATTCAATGATAAGATTTTACACGCTTTTCTTTGTTCAGGACAAGCTTTTCTGGCATCCGCTTTTTCTTTGGATTGGTGGTTTTACAATGGTAATCGGAGTGCTGACGGCCGCTTCACAATATGACATCCGCAAAATTCTTTCGTTTCACATCATCAGCCAGATTGGCTACATAATTATGGGGCTTGGGATTTTTACCGTGGCCGGAATTGCAGGAGCGATTTTTTTTATGGCACACAATATTATCGCCAAAACCAACACCTTTCTGGTGGCAGGCCTTATAAACCGGATAACCGGAAGTTATGATCTGAAGAAAATCGGTGGACTTTATAAAATAAGACCATGGCTGTCCATTCTATTTATAATACCTGCTTTCGGACTTGCTGGCATACCCCCCCTATCAGGATTTTTCGGAAAGCTGATTCTTATATCAGCCGGATTCGATGCTGGTGAGTATGTTATTTCATTTATTGCGTTGGCTGTTGGGCTATTCACGCTGTTTTCGATGGTGAAAATATGGAACGAAGCCTTCTGGAAACCACGCCCTGAAGGATTATCACCATTTGAAGGCGAAAACGAAAAACTTCCGGTTTCAATGGTAATACCTGTAGTTTTTTTAGGACTTATCACACTCACCATGGGTTTTGCAGTAAAACCAATCCTTGAGATTGCAATGAATGCCGCAGGACAGTTGCTCGACCCAAAAATCTATATTCAGGCAGTATTGGGCTTATAATTATGAAAAACGATAAACATGAAAAAAACACTTGTCAAGATACCTAATTTATTCATTTTCATACTTTTCTATTTAAAGGAAATGGTGAAAGCAAATTTCTATCTGGCTCGGGATATTTTAAGTCCAAAGATGAGAATCAGTCCGGGAATTGTTAAAATAAATATTCGCGCAAAAAGCGATAACCGCATTCTGGCCTTGTTTAACCTTATCACCATGACACCTGGAAGTTTATGCATGGATATCAGCGACGACAGGAAAAGTATATATGTGCACGGAATGTATGTTAAAGATCGTGATTCCTTTGAAGCAGAGATAAAAGAGGGTATAGAAAAAAAGGTTTTGGAGGTTTTTGAATGATGACTGATCACGCATTTATACCCGAATGGGTCGTATTGACTGCACTTATCATGCTTTCGTCGGCTATGTTGCTGTCGCTTTACAGACTTGCAAAAGGACCTTCGTTGCCCGACCGCATTGTAGCACTTGATCTGATTGCTTCATTATCCATCGGTTTTACCATTGTATTTGCCATTTATACTGGTCAGGTTCGTTACCTTGACATTGCAGTTATTGTGGCCCTTATTATTTTCATCGGCACAGTTGCCTATGCAACATATCTAAAAAAGAAATACTATGATTAACAACATTATTGTTTCTGTATTTGTTCTTGCCGGAGCATTTTTCTCATTGCTTGCTGCAATCGGAGTAATCAGATTTCCTGATGTTTATACCCGTATGCACGCAGCCACCAAAGCCCCTGCATTTGGCATTTTGTTGTTTCTGACTGCTGCTGTATTCTTTTTTGCCGATTTTTATACAACAGCAATCAGCCTTATGATTGTTGTTTTTATATTCCTTACCGCTCCGGTAGCTTCTCACATTATAAGCAGGGTTGCCCATCTACTTAATACCGAAATATGGTATAAAACCAAGATCGACGAACTGGCCAACGATACCGGCATAAGAAAGAAAAAACTACCATCTGAACTTTTAGAATCAGACAAAAAGTAATTTCTGATGACATATGATGCAAAATTGAAATAAGATTAGAGGATTTACAGCCTATTCATTGTTGTATGAAAAAGCAATAATAAAGTGAAAGTCCCAAATAATGCTATTGATCAAATGAAAGTAGCATTAGTTGCATTAAAAGGGAAGTTGGAGCAAAACAGCATCAATATAATAAATCAAAGGGTAAGATGCCGGAAGATATAAAGCGCGTAAGCTATATATAAAAGAAAGGTTACTTAATATTTTGCTGTCACGCCATTATTCAAATGTAAATACAACAAAAGCGAAAGCACTCGTAAGAATCGGGAAAGTGATTGATTATCTGGAAAATAACTATCCGAATAATATTTGTATTGAAGAGTTATCCGAAATGTCATTTATGTCAAAGCGGAGTTTTACGCGAATTTTTCAAGGTGTTGTAGGCTTGTCACCCATCAATTATTTAAAGCAGGTTCGGTTGCAAAAAGCGCGGTACTTGTTAAGAGAAAGCAACAATCAGGTTGCTGAGATCTCCATTTTGTGCGGGTTTACCGATAGCAATTACTTCATCAAATGTTTTCGTCATGCCTATGGAATAACACCAAACAAATTTAGAGCACGTTTTCAGGCTTCACCCCTTCAGGCAATCAGGGAATCAAATCACAAAAATGGACAAACTATTGGCATTGAGTTATAGTTGAAAAGTTTTTGTTTGATAAAAACAATCCCGAAAGCTGTCTCTTTCCGCAAAAAAAAATATCAAACTTTTCCTTGAACCTGCCAAAGCAAACATGCTGAAAAAAAATGCCAAAGCATAAGTTTTTTCAGAATATAAATTGTAATCTAATAGAAATTACTACTTTCGGAGGCTAAAAAATGCCTGACGCAAAACCATCTTGTTAAGTAAAGGTTATTGAGTTGGTTAACATTTAAAAAAAACTGAACTATAAAAACTGAATAACTATGGCAGAAATAAAAACAAAGCAGACCGATGCAGATGTCGCAGAATTCATCAACACCTTTGCCGACACCGAACAAAAGCGCAAAGACAGTTTTGAATTATTGAAACTTATGCAGGATATTACCGGTTTTGAACCCAAAATGTGGGGACCATCCATTATTGGTTTTGGAAGCTACCATTACAAATCTGAACGAAGCAGTCAGGAAGGTGATTGGCCGCTTATAGGCTTTTCGCCGCGCAAAGCTGCTATTTCACTCTACGTTTATACAGGAAGTCCCGAACATGAATACCTGCTCAAAGACCTGGGTAAATTTAAAATGGGTAAAGCCTGCATTTACATCAAAAAACTTTCTGACATTGATCAGAATGCACTGAAAAATCTCATTAAAGAAACTATTCACTTTATGCAATCAAAATATGGAAAGCATTAAAATTGAATTCAAATGGGCAATCATCTTTTCGATAATGGGGTTGCTTTGGATGGTGCTGGAAAAGCTTAGCGGACTGCACAGCACCTATATTGACTATCATCTTTATCTGACAAACTTGTTTGCCATTCCTGCCATCTGGGTTATGGTGCTGGCGCTCAAAAACAAAAAGAGGAGTTTCTATAGCGGCCAAATGACCTATCAGCAAGGTTTGATCTCTGGTATCATTTTGTCTGTTATAATTGCTCTGATCAGTCCTTTAACACAATGGATTACCTCTTACGTTATCACGCCGGAATATTTTCCAAACGTGATAAAACGCTCTGTTGAATTAGGCTATTACGCCACAACAGAAGAAGCACAGGCAAATTTTAATTTTAAAAATTATGCAATACAAGGTGCCATTGGAGCGCTGGTAATGGGATTTCTGACTACTGCCATCGCAATGATTTTTATTCGCACAAAAAAGAGTTAATGACATCATGACTGTCAGTGAAATTATTACTGAACTGAAATCACGTGTCAATGAAAAAGTAAGGGCGTACAACATCAAGTTTGGCGCCGGCAGCAATCAGTTTGGGGTAAAAATGGGTGATCACAGATCTTTGGCGAAAACGATAAAAACCAATCATCAGCCGGCTTTGGCGCTATGGGAAACCGAAAATGCTGAAGCACGCCTTCTGGCAACACTTTTGTGAAAACCACACACAGGATTTGAGTATCGGCAAAGTTGACAGCATGAATCGTTCTGAAAAATTCTCACAGGTAGCCAATTGGTTTAATGCTTACGTTGTGAAAGCTCATCCCGAAAATGAAAGGCTGCAGGAGTTGTGGATGAAGCCGGAAGATCCAATGGCGGCCTGTGCAGGCTGGAGTTTGACTGCCGACCCCGTGGCAAAACGTCCGGGAGGACTTGAGCTCAATGTTCTGCTTGAAAGAATAGAAACGGAGATGGCCAATGCAGCTCCCGAAACTCAATGGACAATGAATATGGCTTTGGCCCAGATTGGCACTTGTTTCCCCGCCCTGCATGAAAAGGCCATTGCAATCGGAGAGCAACTGGGTATTTATCGCAATTATCCTATTTTCAAAGGATGCACCTCCCCCTTTGCTCCTATCTGGATTAACGAAATGGTGTGAAGAAAAGAATAATAAATTTGTTGAATCAAAATTTTAAAAAAACTGCCATGGCAACAACGAATATCTATTTAAACTTTAACGGCAACTGCGAAGATGCCTTTAACTTTTACAAATCTGTTTTTAGAATCGGATTTAGTTATTTTAGCCGGTTTGGTCAAGTGCCTGAAAATGATAAGTACACAGCTTCAGAAGCATACAAAAACAAAATCATGCATGTAGCCATTCCGATAGGACAATCAATCTTAATGGGCAGTGATTGTGGAGAAGAGAATGCAGGAAATTTCCTGCAAGGCAATAATTTTTCTGTTTCTGTAACAGCCGACACCAAAGAGGAAGCGGAGAGATTGTTCAACGGACTGGCCGAAGGCGGACAAATAATCATGCCACTCAACTCAACTTTTTGGGGTGATTACTTTGGAATGCTGACTGATAAATTTGGAATAAACTGGATGGTCAGCTTCAACGAGTACCAAGAGCAATAAAATAATTGCGCATGGCTTAGTAGCCGTTTTTTCATAGTGCATCATTGAAAAGCAGCCGGCATTGTTGTCTGTAACTATTTGTTGTTTGGGTTTTAAAAATGACAAATGAGTTTTTTCATTTCAAATACCCAAAATTTCGGAACAATTCAAGCGTACTTCAAACGCTCTCATTCCTTTTGTTTACACTTTCAACCTGTTTTCTTTTTATTTCAATCAGGTGCGTAATACCTTTGCTCAAGAAGTTCAGTTTTGAAAAATTTCAGGAATTTTCAGCTTTTAGAGTCATCTCAAAAAAATGAATTTTATGCGCCAAGCTACGAAAAATATAATCTGGTCCAATGGACATCAACTGCATTTTAACAATATCGTTGGGTCAGACAACTGTTTTCTGTACGATAGCGAGGGCAGAAAACTAATCGACCTTGAATCAGGAGTTTGGTGTACCTGTCTGGGACATAACAATAAAAGGATTAACAGTGCCATAGTTGCTCAAATAAACAGCATAACGCATACCGGTTTTTGTTACTGCAACCCTCAGATTGATGAAGCTGCAAAGCTTGTTTTAGATATTTCCGGAATAGAAAATGGCAAGTGTGAGTTTTTAAGTTCGGGCAGTGAGGCCATAGAGTTTGGCATGAGAGCAGCAAGGTCTGCAACGGCAAAGCCTTTGGCCTTAACATTTTCAGATTCATATTTTGGCGCTTATGGAGATGCTGCAATGAAGGACAAAAGCAATTGGCATATCTATAATTGGTTGGATTGTTCCTGCGAAAACCCGGAAAACGGATGCATTGGGGAATGTGACAGTTTCAGGAGTATTCCTTTTGAAAAAATTGGAATTTTTCTTTTTGAACCAGGAAGTTCCTCAGGCCTTGTAAGGTTTCCATCCAAAGCGCTGATTGCAAAAATATACGATAACATCAAACAGGACAATGGGATTGTTATGGTAAATGAAGTCACCACGGGAATGGGAAGAACCGAAAAATGGTTTGGCTTTCAGCACTACAATTTTATTCCTGATATAGTGGCCATTGGAAAGGGTATCGGGAATGGATATCCTGTCAGCCTCGTTGTGGTTTCGCAAAATGTGGCAGACAGACTTAAAGAATCTGCTTTTAAATATTCACAATCGCATCAGAATGATCCTCTTGGAGCCCGTATTGTCAAAGAGGTGATTGACATCATCCATGATGATGGCCTTCTTGAAAAATGCTGTGATAAAGGCAGTTATTTAATAGAAAAGCTTTTAGAATTAAAAACTGAATCTTCTTTGGTCAAGGAAGTTAGAGGACGGGGGTTAATGATTGCAATTGAACTGAAGAAAAACGCACAGGTGATTTACGAAGTGTTGTTGAAACAGGGAGTGATTGTTGCGAAACGTCCCAATTCTGAGGTTCTAAGATTAGACCCGGCGCTCACCGTTGAAAAATCCACACTTGATATCTTTCTCAAAATATTGAAGAATTTGGTTCTGGAATAATCGAAAAATCCAATTTACAATTCTGATTGTCGGCAAGAATAATCAATTGGTTAAAATGAATCGAATACACTTGAAATGAAAATAATTTTAGCTGCATTAATTTCACTATCAGACGTATAATTTTATTAATCATGTATAAAATTCAATCCAAGATGCTTATTATACTTGCAGCCATATTATCAGCGGCATTTATTTCTGCTGTGGCACTAATGATTATGAGTCCCGGAAAACCTGAACCCTATCTGGATGAAAATGGAAATATCCCGGAAGGGAGCATTTCAGAAAAAGTATTTGTGACAATAAATGGTGTACAGCAAGGGATGTTTATTCAAAGCAAGGATTCAACAAATCCGGTGCTGCTTTACGTTCATGGTGGAATACCGGATTATTTTCTGGCAAAGAAATACCCAACAGGCCTTGAAGACTATTTCACTATGGTTTGGTGGGAACAGCGGGGGTCTGGCCTTTCATACAGCCCCAACATACCAAAGGAGTCGATGACACTGGAGCAAATGATATCGGATACAAGGGAAGTGACAAATTACCTGCGCAAGCGCTTTGGGCAGGACAAGATTTACCTCATGGGACGTTCGGGCGGCACTTTTATTGGCGTGCATGTGGCGGCACAGTCACCCGAATTATACCACGCTTACATTGGAATTGCACAGATGTCGGACCACTTGAAATCGGAGAGAATGGCTTATGAATATATGCTGAAAGAATACCGGGATGCAGGAAACATTAAAATGGTACGAAAACTGGAAGCCGCTCAGGTAACAGACATAATTTCATACAGTTACCTTAAATTGCGCGACGAAGCCATGCATACCATCGGTGTTGGAACAACCCGTGACACGCGTTCGATCATAACCGGTATTTTCTTACCCTCGCTTACATGCGGCGCTTATTCATTTACTGAGAAGATTAATCTGTGGCGGGCTAAAGCACAGGCAGGTGTTCACCCGCTGTGGGATACGATACTGGCTACAGATTTGAGCAAGCAAGTTCCTGAACTGAAAATTCCCGTATATTTTTTTCATGGCATTTATGATTACACCGTTTCTTACCCTTTGGCTAAGGATTATTTCGAGCAGTTAAATGCTCCTATAAAAGGATTTTACACGTTTGAAAAATCGGCTCACAGCCCGATGTTTGAAGAACCTGTAAAGACAATAAACATTTTGCTAACCGATGTAATTAATGGAAGTAACGGTCTTGCGGATATAAATTAATTTTCTTTTATGAAACACAAATCACTTAAACCCCTTGCTATCACCTTCTTTATTAGTGGAATATGGGATACAGTTGCAGCCGTTCTTTACATTTTTGTAATAGGCACAGGACGAATTATTGATAATCCACCCATTGATCCTTTCTTTGCCGTTTTCCTGGGGTCATTTTTTTTGTGTTTTGCTTATCTGCAGTTTTTATCCGCATTCAATATCAGGCGGTATGCTTTCAATGTGGGTTGCCTGATTATAGGAAGGTCGTTCTATGTTATTCAACTCTATGCATATATGCTGTTGGTTTCGGATTTCCCTTCAACATTTTGGTTCACAGGAATCATTGATGGGCTGTTTACAATTCTATATATGGTTTTTGCATTTCGGGGAGGATTAGGAATCCGTGAGTTGTTTCTTCCTGAAAGAACAGAAAACTGAATAAAATGAATATTGGCTCTGGTTCGAACAATGAAGTAGAGGTTCATTCTTAAAAAAGTCCTGAACTTTATTTGGCAAAAGCTAAAGTTTTCCGGGCTCTCGAAAAAATAGCATGGTGTTTTTTCACTTTCAATCAATGTATTTACACTTTCGTCATCTAATCTTTTACATCTCCGCACTACGAAAGTACCTTTGTCACCTCAAAATGTAATTCGCTGATATTTAAACTTTAAAATGAACTAAATGAAAAATATTACGCTTTTCGGCTGGTCATGGCGCATGATAGCCCTGCTCATTTTGTTTTACATCTGCTATCTGGGTGGAGCTCAGGCTCTAAGCGGAAAACTCCCGGATATTATGCCTGAGCCGGGATTAGTTCCCGTCGGTGTTGGTTTGCTGCTCGTTGGAATTGCCAATACTTTGCTGGTGACTGCACTTGTAGTAAGTTCGCAGTGGAGCGGTTTACGTCTTACAGTATTATTGTCAATGGCCTATTTTGGTGCGGTTACTTTTGTGATGCAAATCGAAACCTGGTATTTCTTATCAGACATTACTGTTAATGCTGAATTAATGCCCTATCTGTTCGTAATGGGATTTCCGGTTGCCTTTATATTTGTACCTTTCTCTGTTTGGATTTTAGGTAAATGGCAACCCATAAACAATTCAAATTCAGTTAGTAATATTGCAATTCCATTTAAGCAATGGATATGGAAATTAAGCTTTATTGCTGTGGCATACCTTACTTTATACTGGTTGGCCGGCTATTTTATCGCGTGGCAAAATCCCGAACTTCGTGCCTTCTATGGTAGTCCCGGAGCAATAACACCATTCTGGGAGCATACCGCAAATACGTTCAAAACAGATCCGGGCTTGTTCCTTTTTCAGATCATGCGCGCTTTGATTTGGACACTCTGCGCGCTTCCTGTAATTTTCGGTTCAAAGCTTAATGCATGGTGGACAGCCTTGCTGGTGGCTTTCCTTTTCAGCATTCCTCAAAATCTGGGTCACATCATGGAAAATTCACTTATACCCGGAGCCAGCATCCGTCTGAGTCATTTTATCGAAACAGCATCTTCTACTTTTATTTTTGGCCTTATAGTATTTTGGCTGCTGCATCGCAAACATGAATCTCTAAGAGATCTTTTCAGGGGTAAACCATCAATAATACAGGATTGAGTGGTTATCATCATTCTAAAACTATTTGTGAACTCAAAAAAAACATTGTCTCAAAAAATCAATTACTAATCAAAAATCTTACAAATCATGAAAATTCAGTCATTACTAAACAAATTGACAATTGCAATTCTGATGCTTACGTCAACCGCAAGCTTTGTTGACGCACAGAACGCTACCATTGATATTAAAGCTGAAAATATTTTAAATCAATATGTTACCGCCATTGGAGGCCAGGAAGCTATCGCAAAAGTTGAGAATATTCTGAGCAAATCGGAAATGCTGTTTGTCGAAAGAGGACTAATAATAAGTCGTGAGATATCGCAAAACAAAGAGAATCACTTTCTTGTAAAGGTTAATTCTAAGCACACAGGTGAAATAATTCGTGGTTTCGATGGATCAACCCATTGGGAACAAAACAAGACTTCAATCAGAGAATTGAATAACGAAGATAAAATAGGCTTTCTGAACGAATTTGCCTTTATGCGTTTTGCAGATTGGAAAAAAAACCTGATTGGTTACACATATTTGGGCATGGACACGCTTGAAGGAGGAGCGTTTCATTGTATCGCTGTAAAAACCATCTATGGCATTGATGAAAAATGGTATTTCAACCCAAGTGATTTTTTATTGGAATATACCATTGAAAGTCTTGAGATGACTCAAGGCAACATAACGATCGTAACAAAACTGGAAGATTACAAAGAGGTTGATGGAGTAAGGCACGCTTTTAGCCGTTCGATAAAGATGGGCGACAGTAATCGAAAAATTACCTTTAGCAGCATCCTGCACAATCAGGATGTTGATCCGAAAGTATTTGAAAAACCGACACTTGATTAGCAGGTAGATTGAGAAATTCCTTTTTGTAAAAGCCAGTTGATACTTACATGATCTGGAAATTGGGTGAAAAAAAATAAAATATCATTTTGAATAAAATTCAGCAAATTGCCCGATGCTTCAGCAATATCTTTTTGCGGAAATCGAAAGGGCTCAATAGTGCATAGAATCTTTAAAAGTCAGATAAAGAACGAAAGACATCCGTTTGTTTAGAATTAAAAGATTCCACAATGAGCACAAAAAGCCGGTGAGGGAATCAAATCAGTTTTTTGCTTCATGTTTAATTTCGTTTTCACTGGAATAATTTGTTGTTTTGTATAACAGTAACAAAGTAAAATACCCCTTGAATGTCAGATAGAAACATACAAGTTAGCTTCCATGCGCTTGACAAAATTGATGACAGCTTATTGGAATATGCTGTAATTTGTTCTTTTCACAAGTGTCAGCTTGTATGCGTGCGTCACCGCGAAAGGCTGAGCTGGGAAATTCCGGGAGGACGAAGAGAGGTTGGTGAGAAGATTGATGCCTGTGCTGTCAGGGAACTGATGGAAGAAACAGGTGCTGAAGTGTTTGATATTCGCCCTTTGTGCGAGTATGAAGTTGAAATCGGCAGCAGGCATAGTTTTGGACGATTGTATATGGCTCAAATTGAAACACTTGGCAGTTTGCCCGAATATGAGATTGCAGAGATCGGATTTTTCAGCGAACTTCCCAAGGTACTCACTTACCCTGAAATTCAGCCAAAACTGCTGGAAAAAGCAATGCAAATCGTATCAATATCAATTACATAGCTTTTGTTTTCTTCTCAGGTTCTGCTTTTCAAAACGGGTTGGGTTTAATTGAACAATATGTATCCAGGCTCACAGGGGGCTGAGACAACAAATTAACACAAAAAAACCCCGCAGACCGAAGTCTGCAGGATTCATCAAGATTAAAGCAATACTAACCTTACTTTAGTGAAAAAGTGTGTTTTATAAAACCCTTTAAAGGCTTATTTCGTAATTTTTGAAGGGTTTTTTACTACATATTCGTTGTACCCACCATCATAAATCTTTACCTTAGTGTAACCCAATATGCTAACCAATGCCAGATGGTGCAGTCCGGTTCTTACTCCGGTGCTGCAATAAAGGATGATTTCCTTGTCCTTTGAAACGCCTTTGGCAGCATAAACTTTTTCAAGTTCAGCTTTTGGCTTTAAGGTTCCGTCGGCATTGAGCAATAGTTTGTATTCGATGTTTATTGCTCCGGGAATATATCCCTTGCTGTCTTTAATTCCATTGAACTCCTCAGGTGCACGTGTGTCAATCAAAACTACATTCGGTTTAGAAGCTGCTGCATCTGCTTCCTGAATGCTGGCCATTAATGCTTTATTCACAGAAGGAGTAAATGTGGTTTTGGTAATATTTGTTGCATTTCGTGTAATAGGTTTTCTTCCTTTTTTCCAGGCCTCAAGACTGCCGTCGAGAATCTTTACATCTTTAGCGCCTAAGTACTTAAGCAGTGAATAGATACGACCGGCATATCGACCATCAAACTCATCATATACAACGATCTTGCTTTTTTCTGAAACGCCTTTATCACCCAGAATTTTTGCCATTTCAGCATCTGAAACCAAAAGGCCTTTAATCTCGCCGTCTTTGTCAAATGCGGTATAAGGCACATGTATTGCATTGGTAATATGTGCTTTAGTATATTCAGCATCAGTACCGGCGCTAATAATCACCAGTCCGGCTTCTTTCTGAATCTTAACCAGATCATCAACTTTAATAATGTCCTGTGCCATTAAGCTTGTTGTAAATAGCAATGCAAGGACGAATAGAATATTTCTTTTCATGTCTTATTTATTATTTAAAATGTTACTTGGAATTGGATTACGAACTCATCGTTTTTAACCTCGATACGATCCTCTGATTTATAAAGGTAGTTCATCTGGATGCGTGTCCAATCGTTTAACCAATAGTTTAACCCAAATACCAATGTGTGTTCTTCCCTGTTTTTTGTTGTTACGTCTGTATTGTAGTTTTCGTAACGAACCAGTGGTTGCAGATTCCATTTGGTTTTGTACATACCGGTAACATAATAACCACTGCGTTTGATATCACCTTCAACGATAACAGGAGCGCCGCCACATCCTCCGCCGACAACTGAACTGCCTTTGTCGTTGCCACCTAAATATTCACCAATCAGGTCAAAACCTTTATGATTGAGCTGAATATCGGCTGCCCAACGAAATCGGCTATCTTCTTCCTTAGCATCCACTACTGCTGATGGATGTGTTCCATATTGAGCACCACCGCCAATCTTTACAAATTCTTTTGGCATCAATTGAATGCGACTATGAATGGTTTTGCCATTGTTGTTGTCGAAAAAGCCTAATCCTGTTCCATTGGTTACTGCAAAAGCATAGGAAATAAGTTTATCTTTTATATCACCTGAAATCATGATACCATAATCGCGATCAGGACTTACCAGATTGCGCACGATATCTGATCGGTAAATCGTATTCAAGCCCTGACAAGGAGTGCTCATTTCGAGGGTGAAAGGCGACTTGAATTTACCAACTGCAATCTTGGCAAACGGGTAACGTTGGTAGGATATAAATGCATCCAGTAAAAACGCATTTCCGTTGTTGAAAAACGGACCGGTTTCGACTACTGCATAGTATAGAATGTCATAAGGAATATTACCGGTTACCCCTATGCGGGCACGGTTAAAAGTAAATGAATTTTGAGGGCCGTCTTTGACAAATTTGGTTTCAAACTGAGGTTGCAGAAATCCAAATATGTTTACGCCATCATCACTTTTAACCGGTGCACATCCTTGCGAGTGCAGATTTACGGGTAGAAGCATGGCGAACAACAGACCGACAATAAGAATTTTAATTGCTTTCATCTTAATGGAAATTAGTTTTTTAAAATTGAAAACCTGAAAAAACAGGAAAGAATCAAATGACCGGGATAATCTTTTATATATACTGACGTTCCCGGCCATTTGTTAAAGTTTAAATTATGGAACCATCGGAAGATTCTGTTGTCCTTCAGGCCATTTGTTGGATGTAAGAAGTGAGTTTACAAGTGCATTCGAACCCCATTGAATTCCATAAGCATCAAAACCCAATACTCTCAGGTAGAATGTTACAGCTGCGGAGGTTTGTCCTGTCCAGCAATAGGTTGCAATCTTTTGATCGGGATTGAGGAATTTTACCTCATTTGCTGTTAGTGTAAGCGGATTGATTCGGTGAGCACCTTTGAAATGTCCGTTACCATTGCCGGTTACATTGGCTACTGTCCAATAGTTATTGATGAAATAATTTGCCGGATTGGCAAGAACTTCAGCAGGCTGAACAAATTTTGCGCCTTCTGCAAGCACAGCAGTAACTCTTTCTTTCAAGATTTCGGCTCCGTCATCAGAGTTGCTTTTTACCATCGGGATTTTTCCAAAGTCAGAATTTGCGACAAAAGAAGATTCCGAATAGGTCTGCCAATTGACATTTTGTGAAGGTTCAATGGCAATGTTGCCAATTTTAGGAGTCCAAACATCCTTTGATGAATTCCATGCACTCATCCCCCATTTCAGGAAGAAAGTGTTAGGAAAACCACTGAGTCTGCAAGCTGCAAGGGCATATGCTGCAGTTTGACCACTGGCACATACCAGGAGTATCTTTTTGCCAGATGGAGCTTTTTTTGCTTCTTCCAACACATTGGCCATGGTGGAGTTAACTGCACCTGCAATTCGTCCGGCATTGAAATCAGCAGCAGGGCGAATGTCGATAATGTAGTAATCTGCCAATGAACTGTTAAGCGCGGTGGCTGAAACAGCCCATCCCTGTGTGTTGACAGCGGCATGCATGGCAGGAAGGTCAAGACTCTGAGCCTTCAGGTGATCAACAAGAATTTCATACTTGTTGGCTTCTTCAGCGTCTTTCTTACATCCGGTAAAAACAAAGCTCGGCAAAACAAACAGAGCGATAAAATAAATTGTGAATTTTTTCATTGTTAAAAAATTAGTGTTAGTATTGAAAATTTAAATTAAAGTTCAGGTTTAACAGCCGCCTGAAGAAGCAGGTGCTTCGGATTTTCCACCCAGCTTATCAAGGTCTTTTTCATAAATATCCGGATAATTTACTTCCCAGTTTTTCCAGCCTCCTTCAATGGCATAGACATTGGTGTATCCAAGTTTGGTAAGTGTTTCGGCGGCAAGTATGCCACGTTGACCCTTTTTGCAGTAAAGGATAATTTTTTCATCTTTTTCAGGCATATATAATCCGGCATTTTCCCAAAATTCAGCATCAGCAATACTGAATTCAAGACTTCCCCGTGGCAAAACCACCGAACCTGGAATGTATCCATAGTAATGCTCTATTTCCTGACGGACATCAATCAGTGTATAGATTTCTTCACCGTTTTCCATTATTTTATCTAATTCATCAACAGTGATAATCTTTACAGTTTTCATGGCTTCTTTTACCATGTCATCGCCGCTTTTGTAGGTTTGCTTCTGACAGGCAAATGCAAAAAATGTTATTGCCATCAATAAAATAGCTATTCTTATTGTTCTCATACTTCTATTGATTTTTTGAAATTGTTTCTTCGGGTGAGTTTTCGGTATCGGGTTCTTTTTCGTATCCCGAAATCATGGCCTTTACATTGGCTGAAACACTATGACCAGTCGTAGTCATATAAACGTGAACTATTATGAATGCCACCACCATAAAGGCGCCTATAGTATGCGCATTTACTGCCAGTAATAATCCATCAGCATCAATGGGGTTTTCGGGATAGTGATAATACATATATGCAATGCCAGTAATAATCTGAACCGGAAAAATCAAAATCAGCAAGCCTGCATATACAATTCTTTGAAGCGGGTTCAGTTTATTGTATAAGGTCTTATGTAATGGATGAGGCCTTCCTTTAAAAATTCCGGAAGTGTAATATTGAAGCTGCTCCTTAAGCTTTGTTGTTGTGGGAATGAAATTCAGGTATTGTTTTGATACGATCATCCAGAAAATTGAAACTACTGCAAGTCCCATAAACGACCATGCTGCAGCCGAGTGTATTCTTACTGAATTTTCAAAACCCATAATTTCAAAATTGCCATGAATTTCAAATCCAGTGAAGGTGAGTAGCATTACCAGTAGCATCTGCGTCCAATGCCAGAATCGTTCGAACTTGCTGTATAAATATTGCTTTTTGTATTTCATTTTCAATTACTTATTGGGTTAGAATATTCTTAGCACAGCATGTACAATGACTCCGATCAATGAAAGGATAATGATAGCAAAACCACTGTAATCAATCCATTTGTTGTAGTCCCTTCCTGGCAGGTAAAAGTCTGTGAGGCCATCAAGACGACTTTTATTACGGGAGTGGCAATCCTTGCAGGACATTGTTTCTTCTTTCAAAGAAACCATATGGTTAAGTGGCCATGTCACTTCTGTGTCAATAAAATCATATTTACCACTCCAATACCTTTCATTATATTCCATTCCATGACGTATGGCTTCGGGCCAGTCAAGGTCTTCCCAAAAAGCACCTTCACCTTTATTGTGTGCGAAAACTTTCACCGAAAGCAGTTGCTTTGTTTCAGGGTCATATGCCTGTCGACCACGATGTATTTTAACAGGCCAGATTTTTGCATCAGCATCCCGGTAATCTCCATACAATGTATTGATCTGAACAGGGACTGTGGTTACAGTGTCTGTTGTAAAAAAATGATCTGCCGTTCCATTGAACCACACATAATCCGGCTTCACATTATCGTCATAAACAAATCTTCCTTTAATGGATAAATAACTATAGTTGTGATCCGCATCATACTCTTTAATAGGGTTGCCGTTTTCGTCTCTTCGTCCGGCTTTTGACCAATCCCAGTACATAACTGTAGCGTTAACTTTGGCGTAAACAGGAATGTGACAAGTTTGGCAGGCTACTTTGTGGTTGTGATAATCCAAAATATAATCGCGGTGAGGACGATCGGTATGACATCCCTCGCAACTGATGCGGTTGGTATTATCTGCCGATACTGAATAAGAACGTCCCGTTATATTGTGTTTCTCTGTTTTATGACAATCAATGCAAACCATGTTTGGCCCGTCGGTGCCCATATGCACATCAACCTTTCTGCTGGTGTTGAATAAAGCTTCCTCAAGGTCACCATGTTTCACATTGTTACCGCCTCCACCATAAAAGTGACATACCCCACAGTTGTCTCTGTCAGGATAGCCAACATTTTGCGATATATAATTATAGTCCGGAACCTTAAATTCAGCATTGGCTGTTTCAGCTGTGGCTGGCATGCCAGAGTAGCCTTTCTGTTTAAAGTAAGTATCAGTTTTATCATGACATACAAGGCAGTCAATGTTGTTCGGATTGTTGAAATCAAAGGATTTATCCTCCCATCCATAACCAATATGGCATCGCATACACGAACCGTTGTTGCCCTGCGCACCTGTGCAAAAATTATTGTGAATATTATTTTTTCCGATTTTTACGATACCACGTCCTGGGATATTTACCTCCCGCTCCCACAACCAATGCGAGCTTTGCATTAATTCATCATCCCGCTTATTATGACATGATAAACAAGCAGCTGTAACGTCTCTCGGATCAATAAAATTCTGCTGAAGTATTGCAAACTGCGAATGGTCAACCTTTGCAATAGTTTCCGACATAAGCGGGATTTTTATAGCTAAAGGTTCGTTTTTGCGTAATGCAAAAAATACTGTTAAGTAAATAACCAAAGCAGGCAACACCAATACCACAATAAAGGAAGTGATTTTTTCAAGTGCGCTTTTCATCATTTATTTTGTTAATAGATTCACAGCAAAACTATCCTGAATTTTAACATATATTTAAGACTCAAGCAACAACCTTATCAAGGCTAATTCTCTTTATGCACAGTTTTTTTTTTGATTTACGTCAAATGTTTTCTTGTTTTATTTAGCTATCTTTGCCAAAATGAAATAACTCTAACGTCTCTTTATGTTCAAAAATCCTGATGCCCTGCGTAATAGTTGTTCAATAGGCAACAATACACTTGAATGCATGAATTTGCTTACAGAAGATGAACTCAATTTTTTAGATCTTAAAACACTGGATGTTTATTATCAAAAAGGAGAAATGATCTGCAAGCAAGGAACATTTGCATCACATATTATGATTCTTCATGAAGGGCTTGTTAAAAGCTTTCTTGAAGGCAACAACGAAAACCTGATACTACAGATATTCGCCCCTATAAATATTATCGGACTTGCGAACCTTTATGAAGGATCTACTATATTCCATCACTCGGTGCAGGCATACATCGACAGCCGGGTGAGCCTGGTTGAAATGAGTGCCATTAAGCAAACGATACAATCGAATCCCAAATTTGCTTCCAAAATGATCAGTGTTCTGGCAGAACAAAAAATTATTACCAGTGGAAGATTTTTTTGTTTGACAAAAAAGCAAACCTATGGCCGCCTTGCCGATGTTATACTTTGTTTGGCCAATCGCATCTACAAGACTTCAAAATTCCCGATTCAACTCAGCCGTAAAGATTTTGCCGACTTATCTGGCATGTCAGTCGAGAGTATTGCACGAATATTTACAAAATTTAAAGCCGATGGCCTTATCGAGTTCAACAACGAGTATCTTGAGATTCTTGATATAGAAATGTTGAACAAAATTAGCCAAAAAGGATAGTATTTTAGTTCAACCCAATTTCTCGCTCTAATGACGAAATTCAAGTCATAACTCAAGTCAGAATTTTTTCATTCTCATTTACCTCATTTCGCAGCAAATCAGACAAAAATAATTGTCTATCAAAAGGTTGCGTCATTTTGGATTCGGACTTGAGCACTACAGATTTTCTCAAAAGAATTTTTCATATCCACACCATCAGGAATCATACAACCTTCCTTATCGGGGTTTGCTGATAATCACATATAATATTGTTTGTAAGTCAATTACACTATCTTTAAAAGGAATCAGTGCCAGAAAAAAATCAAATAAACGTCTAAAAAGTGGCAGTAACCAACAAATGCATTACGCCTGACAATTTCTCAGCCTGCTGGGATACTGTATCTTTTTCCAAAAGATTCCTCTTTTGCAAGCCTTGTCCTAAAACTTAAAAGTTCAAGTACTGTATTTTTAAGACAGAGGCTTTCTACAAACTTTACATCAACCTGTTTATCAATTCATTCAAATAAAATATTCAGTTATGAACAGCTGAAATTAAGAATTTTAAAAAAAAATATCAAAAATAACTTGACAAGCGTTAAAAAACAATTTACTTTTGCGATATCATTTTAATATCACAATGCTATGGAAAAACAATCACTTCCTTCGTCCGGATATCTTTATCTGGCTATTGTAATCGTCCTAATTGCCGGAAGCGCTGCGGCCGGCATAATGTTTCAAAACGCATGGTTTTTAATCTCACTGTTGTTGGGAGTATTTCTTGCTATCGGTTTCACCGTAGTAAATCCAAACCAATCGTGCGTGTTGGTGCTTTTTGGCAAATACAGCGGCACCATTAAAACCAACGGATTTTTCTGGGTCAATCCATTTTTTGTAAAACGCAAAATTTCCTTGCGTGCAAGAAATTTTGACGGAGAAGCCATCAAAGTGAATGACAAAATCGGTAACCCGATTATGATTGGTCTCGTGCTCGTCTGGAAAGTATCAGAAACCTTCAAAGCTGCCTTTGCCGTGGATGATTACGAGAATTTTGTGGTTGTGCAAAGTGAAGCAGCCTTGCGCAAACTTGCGGGATTGTATCCCTACGACAACTTCGATGATGAGCAAGCTGAAATCACCCTGCGTGCAGGTGGAGAAGAAGTGAACAATCAGTTGGAGATTGAAATCACAGAGCGACTTCACATGGCAGGTGTTGAAGTGATTGAGGCTCGCATCAACTACATTGCCTATGCACAGGAAATTGCTCAGGCGATGTTGAAGCGTCAGCAGGCAACGGCCATCGTTTCAGCACGATTTAAAATTGTTGAAGGTGCTGTTGGCATGGTTGATATGGCACTTGAACAACTTTCAGCAAAGAAAATTGTTGAGTTGGATGAAGAGAAAAAGGCCGTTATGGTCAGTAACCTGATGGTTGTTCTTTGCGGTGACAAAGAAGCAACGCCGGTGCTTAACACTGGTTCCTTATACTAATTTTCCGATGGGTAGTAAAAAAGCATTTGCGTTAAGAATTGATTCCGATAAGCTCGCTGCTATCGAGAAATGGGCTGCCGACGATTTTCGCAGCACCAACGGACAGCTGGAGTGGATAATCGATCAGGCTTTGCGTAAAGCAGGAAGATTAAAAAAAGGAAAAACCAAAGATGATGACTCTGGAAACACTTAAGAATCCGGCAGATAAATGCATCTTCAGAATCATCGGGCAACAATATTTTGCGCATATTTTTGAGCTACAGAATAATGAATAAACAGAATGAATCGTTAATTCAGTTTTCTAAATTTTCGGGGTTGGGATAGTTGTGAAACATCAACATCCTAATCCCTCTTATTCTTCTGGTGTTTTACTTTTTATCATAATCACTAAAAAATTTCGAATCAATGAAAAACATGAAATATACTTGTCCAAAATGCAGACACAACCGCTGTGATACCGGTGAAATATATGTTGCCGGCACTTTCTGGAACAAAATCTTTAACATACAAAACCGCAAATACACGACTGTGACTTGTCAGCAATGCACGTATACAGAATTCTACAAGACTGAGATGAAAAAGATCAGCAATGTATTTGACTTTTTTGTTGGCTAAAAAACTTTAATAAAGCACTGCTTGCTTTTATGAATGAAAGGTTTTTATGTTCTACCCTTGAAATTATTCATGCTTTTATAAACTCCTAAAACTTTTCCAACGATCAAATCAAACCATTTTGTCGGAAGGATGCCTTTAAAAAAAGGAATAGAATAAACCATAAAAGGCATTCTTACAAAAATTTTGTTTTTTCGGATACCTTGTATGATTTTTGAAACAGCTTTTTCCGGATTCTGGGTTGGAAACAAGAAATTTGTCCTGACCCCATCAAACATACCAGTATCGATGTAAGATGGCGTCACAGTTGTGACATGAATTCCTGTTTTAAGCAGCTCCATTTCCAAACGCAGACTTTCTGACCAACCAAGGGCAGCCCATTTGCTCGCTGCATAAACAGCCATCTTTGGATTGCTTAACATGCCCGCAGCAGAGGCAATCGTGACGATATGACCCGATTTGCGCGAAATCATTTCCGTCAAAAAAGCCCTCGTAACCAACATGCATCCCAAAACATTCACACCGATAGTTTTTTCAATTTCACCATTAAGGTGCTCATGAAAATATTTTCCTGAAACTATTCCGGCATTCAAAATCAAGATGTCAGGCACTTTACCTTCATGAATGAGCGTTGTGGCAGCTTCATTAACAGATTGGCCATCTGAAACATCAACTTTCTGACCAGACACTTTATAACCGTCAGCAACCAGATTATTGATTTCTTTAACCATAAGCTGTTGGTTTATATCCCAGATAATCAGTTCGCCGGCACCATTTTGAAGGGCCTTTTTGCCCATCAGCAGCCCGATTCCGGAAGCTCCGCCGGTAATTAGCGCTTTCTTATTTTTAAAATCGCTCATACAAAAGTTTCAATTAAATTTGCAACGGAATTCTGAATAGTTTCAGCTCCGAAAAATACTTCAAAAACAGATCGAAAATGAACAAAAACTATTTAATTTTCTTTATTCTTTTCATGATATCAACAAATAGCATTAGCCAAAACATAAATAACGTCATCACTGACCCTGTAAGAAATCGTGAGGTACTTATTGATATTCTTGATCGGGATGGGCTTCAAACCGGAGAAATGGGCGTGAATTATGCTGACTTTTACGAAAGTTATGTGTCAAAAAACGAAATCATCGAAAGCCTGAAAACAATGGTTCAGGATGTCAATGTTACCATTGTTCTGGCTAGTTGGTGTGGTGACAGCAAACAACAGGTTCCGGCATTTTTGAAAGTTCTCGATCAAATCGGTTTCGACGAAGACAATCTGTTGATGATTGGCGTTGATTTCGATAAAAAAGCACGTGAGATTGATGTAGAAGTATTTAAAATATCACGCGTTCCAACTTTTATTTTTTATCGGGATGAAAAGGAGATTGGAAGAATTATCGAAAGCCCGGTTGAAACTTTGGAAGAAGACTTCTTAAAAATTGTTTCCGTTTCAAAAGACTAAAATGATTTCTTTTTAAGCTGTGTTATTGTTTATCAACACCTATGCAGACATTCAAAACCATTAAAGGATTGCGTGAAGCCTTATCAGCAGAGCGCGCTGCAGGAAACACCATTGGGTTTGTCCCAACAATGGGTGCATTGCACGAAGGCCACCTTGAGCTGATGCGAAGGGCCTTAAGGGAAAATGACTGCCTTGTGGTAAGTATTTTTGTTAACCCCATTCAATTTAACAACAAAGAGGATCTTGAAAAATACCCGCGTGTACTTGAAGAAGACAGTAAAATATTGGAAGACATTGGTTGTCAATACCTTTTTGCTCCTGATGTCGATGAAATGTATCCTGAGCCGTATAAGAGTGAGTATGATTTTGGATTACTAAGCGAAGTGATGGAAGCAGCTTTCCGACCAGGTCATTTCAATGGCGTAGCAATAGTGGTCAGAAAATTATTCGAAATCGTTGAACCCACAACAGCTTATTTTGGAGAAAAAGATTTTCAGCAACTGGCAGTGATACAACAACTTGTGAAAATGTTTGAGATGTCTGTAAAAATTATCCCATGCAGCATTGTCCGCGAAAACGACGGATTGGCGATGAGTTCGAGAAATGTCAGACTCACAGCGCATGAAAGACAATTGGCTCCAAAAATATTTCAGACGTTACAAAAAGCGAAAAAATTACGCAATGTACTCAGTCCGGAAGAGCTGCGTCGTTGGACACGTGAAGAATTAGATGCGGTTGAAGATTTTAACATTGATTACGTAGAAATTGCGGAAGACCAGCAATTACAACCCTTTCAGCACTGGAATGATGCTTCCGGAGCTATCCTTTTTGTGGCTTTGTTTCTGGGCAAAGTGCGATTGATCGACAATGTGAGAATATTTTAATAATTTTGCGCCCTGAATTAACCGCTGAGATTCAAAAAGCTAAAAAATGAATATCGAAGTTCTGAAATCCAAAATACACCGAGCCACTATCACACAGGCCGATCTGCATTACATTGGAAGTATTGCAATTGATCAGGACTTGATGGATGCAGCGAACCTCATCGAAAATGAGCGTGTAAATATTTATAATATCAATAATGGCGAAAGGCTGGATACTTACGTTATTAAAGGTGAACGTGGCAGTGGTGTGATTTCTCTTAATGGTGCTGCTGCCCGCAAAGTGGCTGTAGGCGATTATATTATCATTGTATCCTATGCCAGTATGGATTTTGAGGTTGCAAAGACCTTTAAACCCGCTATCATTTTTCCTGACAGCAACAACAAAATCAACACCAGACCTTGAAAAAACTGGTTGTTAATATCCTGAAGTATCTCGGATTCCTGTCTCTGGGAGTTTTTCTTTTTTGGTTAAGTTTCAGAAAACTTGATTTGACTGAGGTTTGGTATGAAATACGTGAAGCCAATTACTATTGGGTAGCACTGGCTTTGGTATTGGTGCTTATCTCCCATTTTTTCAGGTCATTGCGCTGGAATCTTCTCATCAACAGCATGGGTTACAAAACGCGCTTTTCAACCACTTTTTACGCTTTGATGGTGGGCTATATGGCAAACACAGCCGTTCCACGCATGGGCGAATTTATGCGGTGCGGTGTACTTGCCCGAAAAGAAAAAATCCCATTCAACGCTTTGTTTGGAACAGTAATCTCAGAACGGCTCTTTGATCTTTTAGTATTGGTGCTGTTGCTTTTTGCAGTTGTGCTTACACAGTGGTCATTGCTCGGTGAATTTGTGTTGCGAATGACAAAGCCTTTCACTGAAAGCGTGATTTCTAATTTGCCGGTTTTAATTATTCTTTCTGTTGTTATGGTTTCAATTTTTGCGGGATTAATCTTTGGATATTTTAAGTACCGCAAAAAACTAAATCATTTGCCAGGCTATAAAAAGTTTCACGATCTGGCTGTGGGACTTGCACAAGGAGTAAGGACGATCGACCGAATGAAGCAAAAAGGACTGTTTTTACTCTATACATTTTTTATTTGGGCATTTTACATTTTGATGATGTATGTCCCGTTTTTCATGCTGCCCGAAACAAGCGGACTTGATTTTATGGCAGGTGTCACTCTGCTCGCTATAGGAAGTTTGGGTATCGTAGCGCCTGTTCCCGGCGGCATTGGCGCTTACCATTTTATTGCCAAGGCAGTGCTGACCGAGCTTTACGCCATTTCGGGAAATGCAGCCGGCAGCTTTGCAGTTATAACCCATGCTGCGCAAACCTTGCTTAATGTTCTGGCGGGTGCATTCGGTTACCTCGTCCTGTTTTTTCTTGACCATAAACCTCCAAGAAATGAAAAAACTTGATGTTATTCAAAAGCGCATTTTTACTTTTGAAAGCCTGGAAGCGATTTTAGCTGTCTGGAAATTTCAGAACAAAAAAATTGTTTTTACCAATGGCTGTTTCGACATTCTGCATCTTGGTCATCTGGATTATTTGAGCAAAGCTGCAGACCTGGGAGATATTCTCATTGTCGGTGTCAATACCGATGCCTCAGTAAGTCGGATTAAAGGTCCCTTGCGACCTCTAAACGACGAAAAAGGTCGTGCAATGCTTATTGCCTCGCTGCATTTTGTGAGTGCTGTCGTGCTTTTTGATGAGCCCACACCCTACAATTTAATATCGCTTGTTCAGCCTGACGTCCTTGTAAAAGGCAAAGATTACAAAGCAGAGGATATTGTCGGTTATGACATAGTTACTGCAAAAGGCGGCATTATTGAAACCATTGAACTTGTTCAAGGCTATTCCACTTCAGCGATCATAGATAAAATTCTCAAACCGACATAAGGAAAAGCCTTTCGAAGCTGAATCACTATTATCATTTGCGTTTATTCTGCGCTTAATTTTCCCTGCTTCTACCCTACTCTCAAAACCAAACCTTTGAGATAAGCACCTTCAGGATGATAAATAATTACCGGATGATCAGGTGGTTGTGAAAGGTGATGAAGCAACTGGACTGAACGGCCGGATTCTATCGCTGCTGCCATAACAATACTTTGAAAAGACTGACGGTCAACTGCCTGAGAACAACTGAAGGTAAACAATAATCCTCCCGGAGCTATTTTTCTTATTGCTTCAAAATTTATGTATTTATATCCTTGCAAGCCTTTATGACGGTTGTGGTGGTTTTTGGCAAAGGCTGGGGGATCAAGTACAATCAAATCGAAATCGCCGGGATTCATGATTTCGAGATATTTTTTTGTTTCAGCACAAATTGACTGATGTCTTGTCTCAAATTCATTAAGTTGGATATTTCTGTCACATAGTTCAATTGCTTTTTTTGAGCTGTCAACAGAAACAACAAGTTTAGCATTTCCCTTTAGTGCTGCGACAGAAAACCCGCCGCTATAGCTAAATGTATTCAACACTTTTCTTCCGGCCGAATAATTCCTTAACATGGATCGCGCATCACGCTGATCAAGGAAAAAGCCTGTTTTCTGACCCTTTTCCCAGTCAACGAAAAAAGACAATCCATTCTCCAAAATGATATTCTCGCCTGCCTCACCAATGAGGTATTCGTTCAATCCGGTAGTTTTATCCATCCGCTCAAGCGCTTCTGCACTTTTGTCATAAACAGCCTTTATCTGGCCTTGCATCACTTCAACGATTGCTTTTGCAATAGCATTTCGATGCAGATACATGCCGGCAGACTGTGCCTGAAAAACAGCTGTCGTGCCATAAATATCCACAATTAGACCGGGCAAGCCATCACCTTCGGAATGCACAAGGCGCCAGGCGGTGGTTGATAGGCTGTTTAAAAAGCCCAGCTGCTCCCGAAGTTTTAACGCATCTGAAATTTTTTTAACCCAAAAACTATGATCAACCACTTCTGAAGTAAAGCTTAGCATCTTAAGTGCAATATTTCCGGCTTCGAAAAATGCGATGCCTAAAACCTGCTCAAGATAATCGCTTACATAAACCAGATCGCCGGCACTTAATCCTTTCGGCTGCTTATGAATTGCGCCTGAAAAAATCCATGGATGGAAACGCTTTACTGCTTCATCTTTGCCTTTCTTCAGACTTACAATTGGGTATTTTCCGTTATTTGACATAGAGCAAAAGTACAATGTTTTAGACCTGAAATTGCAAGACTAAGGAAGAGTATAAAAAAAATGACTGACTCAATTTCTAAGTCAGTCATTCTTCCTTCTTCCTTGCATCCTTTTCAATTGCGATAAATTTGCTCGTCATATTTGCTGTCTTCGTTCTCCTTTGCCCAAGGAGCGGTTCTTATTGCGCTTACAACCGCGATAATACCTATTATTGAAAAGGACACTAAAATCAATAAAGCGATCATGACAGCATGTTTTAGAACGTTAATCAACCAAATAGTGATTGACTTTTCAAAAGTAATTTATTTGAACTGATAAAACATATAATTTCGATAAATATTGAAAATATTTTTAATTATTTATTAACATCAGTAAAACAATTACTTAACAAATGTAAGATTGATGATAATCATGACGAAATTATACCAAAGTGAATTATAAATGAATCCAAAAGCTGTAATGGTATAATGCCGATGGATAGAAATGTTGGGCCAATTGAGTGAGCGATAATTGGACTATTACATTTCTCCTTTCGGCATTAAAGAAACTCTGTGTAAAAGGGCCGGAAATGATTTCATTTCAAGGTTACACGAAAAAGCAGCTGAAGCATCAATTGATAATTACATAGGATGCTTATATTTGCCAGCTAAAAACCTGATCGCCCAAATAATTAAACTATGGCACCAACCCGATTTGATCTTCAAAAGCGAAAATTCCTTTTTAGTGACACCCCTTTCATCAGTTTGATGAAAAAACGTATTTACCATGTGCTGCTGGTTTCGTCAGTATATGATGCTTTTATGCTTGAAGAGGATGGTCGTATTGATGAACAGATTTTTAATGAATATGTTTCCCTCAACCTACGCTATCCTCCTACATTTATCCTTGTAAGTTCGGAAGAGGAAGCTTTTCAAACACTTTCAGAAGAAAGCATTGATCTTGTGATAATTATGCTTAGCTCAAAAGAAAAACAAACCTATGAGCTGGCAGAAAAAATAAAAGCACAATTTCAATTGATTCCAATTGTAGTGCTCGCACCGCTATCGCGCGAACTTTCATTAAAGATTGATAGAAAAGAACTTAAATCAATCGACTATGTTTTCAATTGGCTTGGTAATGCAGACATTCTGCTTGCCATTATCAAACTGATTGAGGACAAAATGAATGCAGAACATGACATTGTTGATGTAGGAGTTCAATGCATAATTTTGGTTGAAGACTCCGTGCGTTTTTACAGCAGCTACCTTCCAAACATTTACAAAATTATTTTCAAGCAGTCGAAATCGTTCATGACTGAAGGGCTAAATGAGCATCAAAAAACCCTTCGGATGCGCGGCAGACCAAAGATTTTGCTTGCTACAACCTATGAAGAAGCCATCAATCTCTACAAAAAATACAAGCAAAATCTATTGGGAATCATCTCAGATATTTCCTACGAACGTGAAGGCAAAACTGACAAACAGGCAGGCATCAGGCTATGTCAGGTAGTGAAGAAAAATGATAAGTTCATGCCTTTACTGCTTCAATCCTCTGATTCAGAGAACGAAGAGCTTGCCAAGCAGATTAAAGTTGGCTTCATCAACAAAAATTCAAAGTCACTTTCAATCGAACTAAGAAGGTTTATAAAAGAGTTTTTTGCCTTTGGAGATTTTGTTTTTAAGGATCCAAACACCAATATGGAGGTGATGCGGGCAGGTGATTTGAAAGCCATGCAAGAAAGAATATTTCAGGTTCCAAACGAATCGCTGCAGTATCATATTGAACGCAACCACCTTTCAAAATGGCTCAGAGCAAGAGCACTCTTCCCGCTAGCCGATCTTTTCAAGATGTTCGCTCCTGAAGACTTCAATGACTGTGATGATATTAAACGCTTTGTTTTTGATGCGATCGCTACATTCAGACTCAACAAAGCCAGAGGTGTAATCGCTGAGTTTAATCGTGAAAGTTTTGATGAGTACCTGTCGTTTACACGCATCGGACAAGGATCAATTGGTGGCAAAGCACGCGGACTTGCATTTCTGGATTCACTTATCAAACGCAATAATCTACATGATAAATACGAGGGCGTTACAATAGGTATTCCTCGAACGGTTGTGCTTTGCACAGATGTTTTTGATGAGTTTATGGAAGAAAACAATCTTTATTCCATCGCTCTTTCCGACGATTATACAGATGAAGAAATCCTGCGCTATTTTGTAGAAGCGAGATTGCCTTTTCGTATCCATGAAGATTTATATACGCTTATTTCAGTCATCCGAAACCCATTGGCAGTGCGTTCCTCAAGCATGCTCGAAGATTCACACTATCAGCCTTTTGCCGGAATATACAGCACCTACATGATTCCTGTTGTAGAAAATGATGAACGCACAATGATAAAACTTTTAAGCAATGCTATTAAAAGTGTTTATGCTTCAGCTTTTTACAAAGACAGCAAAGCCTATATGATGGCTACTAAAAATGTTATCGATGAAGAAAAAATGGCAATCGTATTGCAGGAGGTTTGCGGAAAAACATACAATAAACGCCATTATCCGGCTATTTCAGGTGTTGCGCGTTCAATAAATTTTTATCCGATCGGGCCGGAAAAACCTGAAGATGGTATTGCCAACATTGCTCTTGGTTTAGGCAAGCATATTGTTGATGGAGGGCAGACCCTTCGGTTTTCACCCAAATTTCCTCAAAAAGTATTGCAGACAAGCATGCCGGATTTGGCTTTGCGGGAAACCCAAAAACAGTTCTTCGCACTCAATCTGGATCCTGAAAGCTTCAAAATATCAACAGATGAAGCAGCGAATCTTTTGCAATTAAGGATAGCTGATGCAGATAAGGACGGCGTTTTAAAGCTTGTTTGTTCCACTTATGACTATCATGGCAATATCCTTCGCGATGGATACCATGACGATGGCAAGAAACTGATTACTTTTGCCAATATTCTAAAATACAACACTTTCCCCATCGCTGATATATTAACCAATATACTTCAGGTAGGTCAAAAAGAAATGGGTAAACCTATTGAAATTGAATTTGCCATTGAACTCAATAAACCTATTGGTGTACAAAAGATGTTCTATGTTCTACAGATCAGGCCAATTGTTGACATCGATGAAACCATTGAGTTGAATCTTGATAGTGTTCCTGTTGAATCGACCATAATAAAAGCAGAACATACGCTTGGAAATGGTATCATCAATAATATTTATGATTTCGTTTATGTTAAACCATCGGCTTTTGACCCCTCACGCACACGGGATATTGCAAACCTGGTTGGACAAATTAATGAGGGGTTTTTGCACGAAGGGAAAAATTACATCCTGATAGGTCCGGGTCGTTGGGGATCGAGCGATCCATGGTTAGGCATTCCTGTCAAATGGCCTCAGATTTCTGCAGCCCGCATCATTATTGAGTCTGGCTTAGGTCATTACCGAATTGATCCAAGTCAGGGAACACATTTCTTCCAGAATCTCACCTCCTTTGGCGTTGGTTATTTTACCATCAATCCGTTTATAAATGATGGTTTTTATGACTTAGAATATCTGGATGCTCAACCTGCCTTTTTTGAAAATGAGTTTGTAAGACACATTCGTTTCGATCAGCCATTAACAATTGCGATAGACGGAAAGCAAAATAAAGGTGTCATTTTCAGAGAAGGGGTTGTTTTTAAACCTGACAGAAACGGGAAGAAGAATAATTCTTAGACACCTGCTTTATTGTTTTATGTTGAAGTGTTGTTAAGGTTATAAATCGTGGCTTAATCCACTTATACTGTTAATAATCAACCTATCTGACTCCAGTCGTAGTTGCGTTTGTATATTTTTTCGAAGTGTAATTTTGTTCTGAAGTGTTCGGGAAGAGCCAAACGGTTGTCTTTTTCAAGCAAATCAATTACAATATTTCTGATATGCCGGATCACTTTCTCATCAGTTGCAAGGTTGCCAAGTTTGAATTCAATCAGTCCTGACTGACGGGTTCCCTGTGTTTCTCCCGGCCCGCGCAGTTGAAGGTCAGTTTCAGCGATTTTGAAGCCGTCGTTGGTGCTGATCATGGTATGCATCCTTTTTCGTCCGTCAGCAGTCAGTTTAAAGTCTGTCATCAAAATGCAATAAGATTGGTCAGCGCCTCTGCCGACCCTTCCACGCAACTGATGAAGTTGAGATAAACCAAAACGGTCAGCGTGTTCAATCACCATCACAGAAGCATTCGGAATATTTACCCCAACCTCAATCACCGTTGTGGCTACCATAATATGCGCCTGTTTTTTGATAAAACGTTGCATTTCAAACTCCTTATCTTCAGCTTTCATTTGACCATGCACCACACAAATACGGTATTCCGGCTCCGGAAAATCACGCAGAAGACCCTCGTAACCCTGCTGCAATGCAATCAGATCAATCTTCTCCGACTCTTTAATCAATGGATAAACAATATAAATCTGTCGACCCAAGGCAATTTGATTCTTTAAAAATCCAATCAACTTCAGCCTTTGAGAGTGGTACAGATGAGATGTTTGCACAGCCTTTCTTCCAGGAGGCATTTCATCGATTTGTGAATAATCAAGATCTCCGTATTGTGTCATGGCTAATGTGCGTGGAATTGGTGTAGCCGTCATCACCAGCATATGTGGTGGCACTTCCGATTTTTCGTAAAGGCGCGCTCGTTGAGCAACACCAAAGCGATGCTGCTCATCAATAATGACAAGGCCTAAATTTTTGAAAACAACAGTATCTTCAATAAGCGCATGGGTTCCGATAAGTATGTGCAATTGCCCATCTGTAAGACTGGCATGGATTTTTTTTCTTATGCTGGTTTTTGTAGATCCCGTGAGTAACTCAACAGAGATAGGCATTCCGTGGAGCATTTCAGAAAGTGAATGAAAATGCTGAGTAGCCAATATCTCTGTAGGAGCCATCAATGCAGCCTGAAAACCGTTGTCAAGTGCGAGCAGCATAATCATTAAAGCCACAATAGTTTTACCACTTCCCACATCTCCTTGCAGCAACCTGTTCATTTGTTTTCCAGATGCCAGATCGGCTCTGATTTCTTTGATAACCCTTTTTTGGGCTCCGGTTAATTGAAAAGGCAGATGATGATAAAAGAAGTTATTGAAAGAATCACCTACTTTGGAAAACACATGACCTCTAATGACATGTTCCCTTTTTAGTTTGTTTCGGAGCAGCTGCAGCTGAAAGAAAAAATATTCTTCAAAACGCAATCTTTGATTGGCTTTTCGAAGCATTTCTGTGTTGGCGGGAAGATGTATTTGAAAGAAGGCCTCTTCTCTTGAGATCATCTTTTCAGATTGCAAAATCCAATCAGGCAAAACTTCTGAAATAAAGCCAGTAATTTGCATGAGGATACTTTTTATCAGCCTGGCCATCTGCTTAGTGCCCAATCCATTGTTCTTCATGGATTCGGTGGTATTGTACACGCCCTGAAGGCTCTCTCCTAAAGTAAAATCTAGTGGATCGTAATCTTCTATGTCCGGATGAACAAAATTAAACTGGTTATTAAAAACGGAGGCTTTTCCAAAAATCACATATTTCTTTCCAGTTTCAAAGCGACTTTTAACCCAGCTCAACCCTCTGAACCAAACCAGTTCGATTGTTCCGGTATCATCCCGAAATTCAGCAGTGACACGGGTTGCACGTGGTGTTCCATGCGATTTGAGATTAGAAACAGTACCCACAAGTTGATAATAGACCGTGTCATCAGCAATTTCGCTGACTTTAAAAATTTTGCTTTTATCAACATATCTGAAAGGAAAGCAGTTGATGAGGTCATCAAAGGTTATAACACCCAATTCCTTGTTGAGAATTGAAGCTTTCTTAGGGCCTACACCCTTTAAAAATTCTATTTTTTTTTCGAGTATGTTAACCACTTTAATCTGTTGGGTCGAATGCGTTGCTAAGATAATAAGCTTTGCCAAATTACGGTGTCAGTAAAATATTAATCATTGGTTCATTGCTCAAAAAAAAACTCCGCAGGTCAATTTGCGGAGTTTTATCTATAAATTCAAAATATTTTTAATACTGCCAAAGGTCATGTTCAAAGTTGAAAATATCCATTTTCACCCTCTCAGCTTCAAGCAGTGCATCGAGGCCTGTAGCATATTTATTGATTTGCCGGTCATAAACATTTTCTTCCTTGTAGATATAACTATCAAACATTCTCTTCAGGAAAACCTCGTCGTAAGTTCGTTTTTCAGCAGAATTATGCCTGTTAAACACTTCCGCCTGTGCAAAAACTTTTCTGGCCTGATCGTAAGACACCCAGAAAAGAGGCTGTGAATATTCCTTACCCTCACGTTCAACCATCATTACCGGACAAATAGAAATGATACGCACCATCAACTGCGAACGTTGCTTGTCAAAATACCAGTCTTCCTTGACACGCAAACGCATGACTCTGGTAGGATCAAACTGCCTGATAATAACGGTATCGTATTCTTCATAAGGCGGATAAGGCCTCTTTTCGGTAACTCTTGAGGTATCTGAAAGTTTGGCAATTATTTCGTTATAGGTAACCGGAATCAGCAATTCATCGGTGTTACTAAGGTCATAAGCCCTGAACTGACGTTCTTTTAATCCGTCCATCAAGACATTGATAAAGCTTCTCCAGTTATTATGCGATTCGACAGGAAAGTAGAATGGTTGATTCATTTTCTGACGAAAATCTATTTCGCGCCAGACCCTTTTTGACCACATTACATCCGCCTGACGAATGGCAGGAAGCGGTATAGGATCCTTGTCGAGCATGCTGTTTGTAGCAAACAAACCATCAACCGGTTTTTCATCAAGTATCTGTGCTGAAAGCGTGAAAGAGGCTCCCAAAAGAAGGAAGATCACCAACATGCTTAAAAAATTCTTTTTCATGGTTTTCAGATTGAGTGAATAGCTAATTGATTTCAAGATTCACCGGATTCAATGTCCGCATTGTGCCATCGGGGCCTTTTGCCTGAATTCGTTCAAAATAAAGACGTTGTCCACGACTCGCATTGTTGATGTAATTCTTGACTGCATCATTGAAAATATTTCCCCTTACAGTACCTGTTGTCTGCAGTTCGGTTCCCCGATATGTTTCCAATTGATATGAAACGATTTCAAAATGGTAATCACTAAAATCAAAATCAACTAGTGTAGGGATGATGGCACCTGCGGCAAGCAAACGATTTTTCTCGACTTTTCCATCTGTTAATCCTGCAATTGTTGCAACGGGATTGGGCACCTGTTTAATTCTGAATTCAAAACTTCCCAATGGCAAGCTCTTACCATCTACATTTGCTGATGCGCTGATAACAGTAGTTCTTTCTCCTGATGGAACCTCAACATCCCAGTTTCCATCGGCAGATTTGGTAATCTTTCCTTTAGAAATTGAGGTTGTTATCTGTTCCATTGGTATTCCGGGGGAAGATATCGAAATAGGATTTTTAAGGCCTGCATAAAGGATATTCATTTTTAACGGCGCTACAGTCAATGATGGAGGCGCAACAATATAGTCAGCTGCAAATGGATATCGTGCAATTTCCATTGTTACCGGATCAAGCATTTCAATGATACCCGCATACTTTTGAGGCCCGATGCTTTGTGCAGGGAATTGCAATTTAACAACTCCGTTCTGGCTTTTAAAAATCTGTGAGCTTCCTATATTGGCTTCAGTTATGCGATCAGATCCACGAAGCACTCTGACTTCAGATTGGGTTTTTGAGTCGAAAGCGGCAACGAGCACCTCAGCTTCATAACTTTGTCCGGCTAAAATATAGGTTGACCGTGGAATTACTTTAGCCGATACATTATCAAATTTAAAGTCTTTTTCAGAAATGTTTGCATAAAGTCTGTTGATAGCATCAAACTCTGCACTCTGAACCTCAGCGATTATCTTATTCAAAATTGTTACGTTTGCAGCAAGAATGGTATGATAAAAATTATAGTATTGCCAGTCTTGTGTTGTTCCGCTTGCATCACGAAAAACGCCATCAGTAACCATTCCAATTTTATCAGCATATTGCTGACCGATGACACTTAATATATAACTTCGGTAATCTCCCATTTTCTCGGCAAGTTCGTAAGCTCTTCCATTCTTATTCTGACCGATCAAAAGATTTGTCGGAACATCAAATTTATCGCGTGTCGGAACATCTGATAAGTTTAGAAATGCTTTATCCCTCATTTGACCGGGATTAAAAGGATCGGGAGTCTGGTCAACTCTATAAAATTTGGTTAACGCCTCTTCGCGGGTAACCTTTTCAGAACTGTAAACCACTTCAAGTTTCAATTCTTCTATATAATTGACGAGTTCGTAGGATCTTTTTCTGACTTCCTGCGCATTGGACCAATACTCTTCAACCTTTCCCGGGTTTAGGTTATACTGTCCTTCAAACTTCGCGTATTCGCTAGTGATTTTAGTCGCAAAACTTTCATTTGTACTTTCCATACTCTCATTTACAACGAGGAAAGCATCAAGAATGTCTTTTGATACATTAAGTGCCAGCAAGGCGGTGAGGACCAGATATAACATACCGATCATCTTTTGCCTTGGGGTTTCTTTAAATCCTGCCATGTGCTATTTTTCTTTCTTCGTTAGCGTTTAAGCAGTTAAGCTTTTACATTCATTGCCGAAAGCATATTTCCATACACCTTATTGAGTGCTCCGATGCGATTGTTAAGCTCCGTAATCTGTTGATTCAATTGTGAGGTGTTGTTGGCAGTCTGATTCACTTTATCAAGGTAATCAGCCATTGTTTTATACATACGTTCGGCTGTTTCAGCTGCTTTGCCTGAACCACTCAACTGAATTTCGTATACACTGTTTAGTGCTGCCATATTTTTCGCAATCTGCTGAAGCTGCTTATTGTAAGCCTCACCATCAACAGCACCAAAGTCCAATGAATCAACTGATTGCTTAATGAGATTAGCCGAACGATTGTATGTTTCTGCCAATTGCTTGGCTGATTGTGCTGCAACCTTTACAGTATTTGATAATTCCTCGGTCGACTGAACTTCAGTTTTGATAATATCAGCTGCTTGCACATAAGCATTGCTCAGGCGGGCAGCACTGTCAGATGCTGATTTCATATTTTGAATATAATCCACCGAGGCTGTTGCATCTTTGCTTAAAACCTCAGAAGCTTTTTTGTAATTTCCTGAAAGCTCCGAAGCTGATTTTGTTGCTGATTTAATGCTGTCAACATATTCGTTGGTTGCAACTACAGCACTCGAAATCTGTCCCATCTGGCCTGCACTTTCGCTAAGCTTCTTCAAACCCTGACCCAATCTTTCCAAAGTATCCTTTTCGATATTGGCATCTTTAAACATTTCATCAAGCTTTTGAGTTGCTGTTTTTTTATCGCTAAGCTCCCTTTCAACAGGAGAACCACTGTACATACCTCCAAGCTGTGGATAAACCAAGCTCCAGTCGGGTTCAACATGGGGTGGTTCAAATGCAGAAAAGAAGAAAATAACTGCTTCTGTTGCAAGACCTATCAATAGCAACTCATTGGCATAATTATAGTGATTAATTTTGAACAATGCACCTATAATTACTACTGCTGCGCCTATACCATAGAGCTTCGACATGAAGTTCTTGTACTTTTTACTTCTGAAAATCCGGTTGAAATCCATTTTGATTATGCTAATTGAATGATGATTTTTACTAATTTATCTATAAACTCTTGATGCCTTGAGAGGATTGTCTCCCTGGTTGCGACCTAAGAACGGCTGAATTGTTCTGAAGCCAATATAGCTTTTTGCTGTATCCTGATACTCGTATGATCTTGAGGTTACTTGCAGGTAATAGGCAATATCTTTCCATGAACCACCGCGAATTACTTTTCTTTTCATTACCGGAGGATCATTTACAGCAGCATTATATGTGTAATTTGGATTCATATCCCATGTTAAATTGTATGAAGCGGCATCAAATGCGCTGTTTGTCCACTCAGCCACATTTCCTGCCATGTCATATAAACCAAAATCGTTGGGCGGGTAATGTGCAACAATTACTGTGCGCAAACCACCATCTGCGATATAATTTCCGCGCAGTGGTTTAAAGTTGGCAAGAAAACAACCCTGATCGTTCCTTGTATAAGGGCCGCCCCAGGGATAAGGATTGAGGTGGTTGCCACCACTTGCAGCCCATTCCCATTCAGCTTCAGTTGGCAAACGAAACTCAGCCAAAGAAACTTCTCCTTTTTTCGATAACAGGAAAGTGTTTAGCTTTTCGGTTCTCCAAACACAGAAAGCCCTGGCTTGTTGCCAGTTAACACCAACAACAGGATAATGATCGTAAGCTGGATGCCAGAAATATTTTTCTGTGAGGGGGTCATTAAATGAATATGAGTAATCATGAATCCACGCGAGGGTATCTGGATAAACGTTGATCATTTCCTGACGTACATAAACTGAGCGATTTGTCAAACCCTGAGGTCTGTTTGCAAGTCCGGCATTGCGATAATCGTAGTTGCCGTTCTCATTAAATTCTTTTTTTGCAGCTGCATGCAAATCAACCCAGTAATAGGCATAATTCAGTTTACGGGTATCTATTTCCTTGCGGCGAAAATAGCGTTCCATATCAGGCAGATACATATCTTCCAAAGCATCTCTGATATCCTGATCCTTGCTGTTCCAATCAATGGCAGGTTTCCAGTTCAGGTGTGGCGGATCGTATTCTTCTCCAGTTTTTGGGTTTTCAGAGATCAGATATTTCTCCGGATCAACTTCACCTAAAAGTGTGCGTGCAATCGAATCGCGTACAAAATAAACGAACTCTCTGTATTCATTGTTGGTAATTTCCGTCTCATCCATAAAAAATGAAGAAACAGAAATGGTTTTGGGCTGGTTCAGCTGACCGAATGTGATATCCTCACCTCCGGCACCCATTGTAAAGCTTCCTTGTGGGATAAAAACCATGCCATAGGGGTCGGGTTGGTAAAAAGCTTTTGACTTTTGCCGAACCCCAACCAATTCTCCCTGACTGGTTTTCCCGCAACTTGCCAATATCAGCAACGCTGATGCATAGAACAGTAAATGCTTCATTTTGATAATGATATATGTTGTCAACTGTTTGTTCTTTTTACTGAAAATATTTCTCAATTGATTCATTTTTGTGTCCTGATTCTAAATCGTATTACAAATATCTTGTGTTTCGATAGGTCCTTATTGACTTATCTGCTTTAATCTTAAAACAATAGCCCAGACTAATTTCATGAGAACCTGGCACACCAAGTCCCATTGTATTAACATCATAGGCGTAACCAATCCTCAAATCCAATACTGTCATTCCTACCATAAGGCCTATTGATTCCTGTAACCTGTAATTAACGCCGCCCCAGAACTGATTATTGTACACAATGTTTCCAGACAGGTTTATTTGTGTTGATGAAAAATTACTAACGACACTTATTGCAGGATGAAATTCATACGCAGCGTTCCAAGGTGCTGCAATTTGATAACCACCAACTAAATATACAGTGCGGTCACCAACAAAGCTGCTACTGGAATTATCTGTTAGAGCCTTACCTTTCGATTCTAAGGCGCTTGTCATGGAAACACCTATATAATAGACCTCTGGAATATGTAAAAACAATCCAAAGTTAACATCGAATAACATATCACTTTGTTCGCCGGTAGCAAGAATAGGGTCACCGCTGGAATGTGGTTTAAATTTAGAAAAATCAACTGCACGATTAAGGAAGTTGACAGCAGTACCGATTCCTAAGGTCGCAGAACCTAAATCCAGATGATATGAATACCCAAGTTGAACACCAACATTGCTTTCAAATCCAAGTTTATCCTGAATTACACTGAGGCCAAGACCGCCTTTTAATTTTCTCATCGGCGTATCGCCAGTAACCAGGAAAGTTTCAGGCGCAACTTTATTGCCATCAATATCTTTAAAACCAGCCCATTGCTGACGGACAATACCATTGATACAAATGCCTTCACTTAAGCCTGCAAAGCCAGGATTTGTGAATGCATGGGTGTAGGCATGATGCGTAAATGAGGGCGCTTGCTGTGCAAATCCTGTCAAAGAAGAAGCCAGCAATGGAATTATAAAAAATAAATGTCTGAAAATCAATTTCATCCGAAAATCTTCCTGTCTTATTTCAAGTCGGCTAAAATAGTATTTTTTAGGCAATTGAAACCCGTTTTTTGAATAATTGATGTTTGTTTTTCTTTGCAAAACCTGCTTTTTAATCAATATTCCTTCATAAACATGTCTTTACATATTTTATTGTGTGCTTCAAGCATCGAGATCGATTTTTATTTGGTATCTAGTTATATTCAACTGGTTGAAAATCTGTCAAATTCGTTACATGCATTGTGAATTTTTTCACAAAAGAGCGACGGAATTTACAAAATTGAAATTTTTGCCATGATTACACGCGCTAATCTGCGTATTTTTGCCGATAATTTTTACAACTTAAATTTACATATATGTCTTTTATTCAAAAGGATAGGGTTTTTTCAAAACGTTGGTTTATAAATTATAGTCTGATTCTGGTTGGTGCTTTTATTCTGGCTTCAGGTTTTGTTTTGTTCATCACTCCTTATAAAATTGTCCCCGGAGGGGTTTATGGCATTGCCATTATCATACATTATATCTTTAATTTACCTGTAGGTATGACGGCTCTCACCATGGACATACCACTTACGATTATTGGAATTAGAATTTTAGGGCCACGCTTTGGATATAAAACTGTGGTTGGATTTTTATTGACAGCCTTCTTTGTCGATGGATTGAGTTATTTATATGGTGATCAGCCTCTTGTAGAAAACGAGCCGCTGCTGTCATCCATCTTTGGTGGTGTTTTCCTTGGGATAGGACTTGGACTTATATTCAAATCCAAAGCCACTTCAGGAGGCACCGATATTGTAGCCATGATCATCAGCAAACACACGAAAATGCCTGTAGGTCAGCTACTTATCTACGTTGATTCTGTGATAGTGCTTTTTGGTTTGGCTGTGTTTCAAGACTGGCGGATTCCACTGTATTCACTGATTGTAATTTTTATCACCGGCAAAGTAATTGATACAATCCTTCAGGGAGTAAATTACGACAAAACCTTGTTTATTATTTCTGAGAAGCATGATGAAATCAGAGATAAAATCATCAACGATCTCAACAGGGGCGGCACTTTCCTGCCTGGAAAAGGTATGTACAACGGCTCCGACAAAACAGTTATTTTTACTGTGGTCAACCGGCGTGAAATGGCAATACTTCAGGAATTTATACACGAAATTGATCCATTTGCCTTTGTGACAGTCATCAATGCCAACGAAATTCTTGGTGAGGGTTTCAAATCATTGAGTGATAAAGTAAGCAGCTAAGATGGGATTCATTGTAAAATATCAACCTTTTTCTTCGGGCTGGTTTAAAGCATATGCCTTGATTATTTCTGGCGCTTTTATCATTGCCGCCGGATACGTTCTTTTCATAACACCCCACAAAATTGTTCCGGGCGGCGTTTACGGAATTTCAATTGTGCTTCATCACACATTTGGCACTCCTGTTGGTTTGACTGCACTCATTTTTAATATTCCACTCACCTTAATCGGCATCAAGGTTTTAGGACCGAGATTTGGCATAAAAACATTCACGGGTTTTGTTTTAACTTCTGTTTTTATGGATGGGCTGACCTATTTTTATGGCTCAAAATCTTTAATAGAAGGCGATTTATTGCTTTCCTCACTTTATGGTGGCGCAGTAATCGGGCTTGGTGTTGGGTTTCTTTTTAAAGCAAAAGCCAGTTGCGGAGGCACCGATGTGATGGCCATGATGCTTGGGAAATGGACAAAGAGGCCGCTTGGTCAACTGATGATGTCGGTAGATGCAGTGATTGTGGTTTTAGGGTCGCTGGTATTTGGCAACTGGGCAATTCCGCTTTATTCACTGATTGCCATTTTTGTGATGGGAAAAGTTATCGACACAGTTTTGCAGGGGATTACCTACGACAAGGTTGCTCTGATTGTTTCGGAAAAGCATGAATTGATCGGCCAAAAAATCACGAAGGATCTCAACAGAGGTGGCACTTTTATACCCGTTAAAGGAATGTATGCCTACAACCCTCGTACAATGATTTATGTTGTGCTCAACAGACGTGAACTGGCAATACTTGAAGAATATATTCAAGGTGTTGATCCTAAAGCTTTTGTTACAGTTCTTAATGCAGACGAAATACTTGGTCAGGGCTTCAGATCACTTAAAGAAAAGATCGAGAATTAAGGTAAATCTTTTCAGTAAGTAATTTCAATTTGCTGATTTTAAAACAGTTTAAAGAAGACTGTTTTGAGGCTTTTCAAGTCAAAACATGAAATTGTGCAGTGAAAGGCTATCTGAATAATTTCACAATATCATTGCCATTGGCAAAGAGCATCAACGCAAGAAGTAAGACCATTCCGATGATTTGCGCTACCTCCATGAACTTGTCGCTAGGTTTGCGTCTGGCAACAATTTCGTAAAAAAGAAACATAACATGACCGCCATCGAGGGCAGGAATCGGGAGTAAATTGAGTACGCCAAGCATGATCGAAAGAAAGGCTGTCAGGCGCCAGAAACTTTCCCAGTGAAATTCTGCCGGAAAAATGCTTCCGATGGTAATAAACCCGCCAACACTTTCATACGCTTTGACTTCGGGAGAAAAAAGCAGTTTAAGTTGCTTCAGATATCCACCAATACCATCAACAGTTTTTGACATTCCGGCTGGAATTGCCTGAAAAAAGTTGAATTCCTTTTGGTTCAATGCAAAGAAAGAATCAAAATCCTGGCGTGGAAAAACACCAATAAGGCCTGATTCAGGCACAGAAACAGCAATATCAAGTGTATCAGTGCCACGAATAACATTGATGACAGCATCTTGGTTTTTATACCGCTGAATGTTTTCCCTGAATTCCTGAAAATATTTTATTACCTGACCATTGATGCCCAAAATACTATCACCTACCTGAATTCCTGCGTCACGGGCAACAGAAGATTCGGGAAATGCTTCAGCGATAAAAGGCACACGCACAGTAAGAAAAAGTGGCGATTGATGCTTCACAAGCTTTCCTAAAGAACCCTCGGGAAGAACAACATCGATTTCTTTTTTATCACGCTCAACACGGATTGTTTTGGCTTCTTCCAGGATGATTGTGATTGGTATTTTATTGAAATCATCTACATATTTGCCATCAATAGCCAAAATTCTATCCCCGTTTTGCAAGCCAAATTCTTTTGCAAGTGAATCGACGGAGACACCATATTTATTGGCTTCGGAAGTTGGAAGATACTTCTCACCATAAACAGTGAGCATCACGATATAAATCATGAATGCCAAAACAACATTCATTATTACACCGCCAAGCATAATTATCAAACGTTGCCATGCTGGTTTTGATCTGAATTCCCAATCTTGTGCCGGCAATTTCATAGCTTCCTTATCAAGCGACTCATCAATCATGCCTGCAATTTTGACATATCCACCCAAAGGCAGCCAACCCATTCCGTATTCAGTTCCTTTATAGTTAAATTTAAAAATTGAGAACCATGGATTGAAGAAAAGGTAAAACTTCTCAACCCTTGTTTTAAAAATTTTTGCAGCAGCAAAATGCCCAAACTCGTGAACAATTACCAGTATTGAAAGGCTTAAAAGCAGTTGTAGTATTTTGATTGTAATTTCCATCTTTGATTATCGCGCTTGATATTTAAGGGAGTAAGAACCATCCGGGACTTCATTACGCCTTTTACATTCTATGATTGAGGTTTTATTTTGCGGCTGCAAGATTACAAATTTTTCGCGTTGCTCGCTTTAATCATTTGTCAAATAGTGTTAAAGTCAGGCAATTTTAGATGAATTCAAGAATCATCAATTAAAATGCAATGAACTCTTCCGGATTCACAGGAGTGGTATTGTGCCAAAGTTCAAAATGAAGATGAGGGCCTGTCGAGAGCTCTCCTGACTCGCCGATAATAGCTACAGGCTCTCCTGCCCTGACAAAATCGCCTTCGCGTTTCAGCAAAACCGAATTGTGTTTATAGACGGAGAAAAAATTCCCGGCATGTTGTATTCCAATAACATAACCTTTGTCAAGAGTCCAGTCTGCATAAACTACAGTACCTTCGAGTGTTGCCTTGATGGCCTCATTGCTTCGGGCAACAATATCAACACCAAAATGTTTCTGTATCGGATCAAAACGGTTAGTAATCGTTCCTTTCAGAGGTAGAAAAAAACTTGAAACTGCCATGGCTCGTTTTCTGGCTTCTGGAATTAATCCGGGATCAGTGATGAGGTTATAACGCTCAAGATTTTCAAACTCCAGCCGCAAAAGACTGTCTTCAACCGATCGTTTCCAGCGGGAAGAGTCATTCCTTGGACCTGAAATCATTTGACTTTGCTTCACAGCATTGATGCTGTCATCCGCAAAATCATATCCTTCTACAATGCGTTTTATATTGCTGAAATACAACTGTTTCTGACTAAAAACCTGTTCAAGGGAGTCAGCTGTCCGTTCAAGACTGTATACTTTTCTGTTGAGATTCACATCTGTGTAACCGGGAATGTACTCTCTTAATGAAGTGAAAGCAATGATATAACCTGTAATAACAATAAGAAAAACACTCAAACTTACCACGGCAACAAAAACATTGAGTCTGCTGAGTCTGAAACTGATTTTTTCTTCAAAGGTTTCGTCATGAAAAATTACCAGACGATATTTATCTCTGAACTTTTGATACCATTTCTCCTTTTTATTCTTCATTTGCGTTTTATTGCGTCTGGCAATCTTTTTAAGTAAAAAATCAGATTGGATGCTGAAACGAAATAAAGCATCCGATAGTATAAAATATTTTCAATTGCCGATCCAAAATTACAGGCTTTTTCCAGTAAAAAATGATTGGCTTATTAATCTTTTCTCACTAAATTTCATCGGCCAATTCAAACAAACTTAATTACAAAATTAGAAAAAATAACGAATGTTAAACCTGGACAATCCTTATGCCAATGGTTTTGAAAGGTTCGGTGGTATATTTTTCAAAAGAAATTCTGCTGTAAGCCTCAATTGATTCAAATCAGGTTGTATTAATTTTCTTCAAAATAAACTACTTTTGTCGCATAGGCTAAAGCAAACAAAGCTGCAAAGCCATAAAATAATTGCTCAATTTTAGAGTTATCAAGCAAAACCGGATGAACTTGCATTTTGTGAAGAAGTATTTTATTTTGGCATTACTGGCCACATCAGCGATTTTGCTGCTTGAAGGATGTTCAACTAAAAAAAACACCTGGACTCGGCGCACCTACCATAATCTGACAAGTCGTTACAATGTTTATTGGAATGGCACCGAAAGTTTGAAAACGGGCGTCAATGATTTGAGAAAATCTGTTGTTGATGACTACTCTCAGGTTTTGCGGGTCTTCAACTACGGAACCAAAAGCGATGCCCTCAAGCTGAATGCATCGATGGAGAGATCGCTTGAAAAAGGTGCGATTGGCGTGCAAAAGCACTCTATGTATTTTCGCGGCCGTGAACTAGTCAAATGGATTGACGACAGCTACCTGATGATGGGCAAAGCGCATTTCTACAAGCAGGATTATATCAGCGCGCGCCGGACATTCGAGTTTGTGGGGAAACAATACAGTTATAATGATATCACCAACACAGCTGATTTATGGCTTGCACGAACTTACATTCAACTGGAGCAGTATGAAAAAGCACTTCCACTGCTGGAATCACTTCAGGCAAAACGAAGGGATTTGATTTTACCTGCCGAGGTTATACAAAATCTATCCCTCGTATTGGCCGATTATCATATCGTAAGAGGAAATTTTGAAAATGCCATACCTCATTTGGAACGTGGAATCAAAGAAACCCGGAATAAGCACGACAAAACAAGGGCATTATTCATCTTGGGACAGATTTATCAGCAAAATGATAACAGAATAGAAGCTATAAAATATTTTACGCAGGTTGTAAAAGGCAACCCCTCCTATGACATGGCTTTTGAGGCAAGAATGAACATGGCAAGGGCATACGACTCCAGTACAGGTGACAGCAGACAGATTATCAAAGTCCTTCAAAAAATGTTGAAAGACATTAAAAACATTGATTATCTGGATAAGATTTATTTTGCCCTGGCCGAAATTGCCCTTGAAGATAAAGATGAAGACCTTGCAATGGAATATTTGCGCAAATCAGTTGCTTCAAGCACCAAAAACAAGTTACAGCAAGCTTTTTCATCGCTTAAAATTGCTGCAATGCTTTTTGAAAGAAGTGAATATGTGCCTTCACAGGCCTATTATGATACTGCGGTAAGTGCTTTACCCAGAGAATATCCCGGCTACGACAGCATCCGTAATAAAGCCACCATTCTGACCGATCTCGTTTTCAGCATTAACACTGTTCAGTTACAAGACAGTTTGCTGAAACTGGCCTATATGGATTCAACCAGCCGCAATGCCATTATCGACGGAATCATAAAGAAAATAATAGAAGAGGAGCGGAAAAGGGAACAGGAAGAGCGCGAGATGGAAAGGAATGTTATGATGGCTAATCAGTTTGGCGACAGAGGTGCAAATATTGAACAGTCAAAAGAATGGTATTTCTACAACCCAAACACCCTTGGATTTGGTTACACCGAATTTTTACGAAAGTGGGGAAGACGAAAGCTTGAAGATAATTGGAGGATCAGCGATAAACAAAGCCTTTCCTTCGAAACAATAGAAAGTGTAGCGTTAGATGGAAAAGCCGGCGCGGCCTCTGAGGGTGATTCGGCAGCTGTTGTCTATACCGAAAAAGACAAAGGTTATTACTTGCAAAATATACCTTTAACAGAAGAAAGTCAGGAAGCAGCGCTTTACATGATTGAAGAAGCCTTGAATAACCTTGGGTATATTTACAAGGAACGACTTGAAGATTATCCACGGTCAGAAGAAGCATATGCTGAACTTTTAAGGCGTTTTCCGGAAAGCGAATTCAGACTTCAGGCCTGGTATGCGCTGTATAAAATGTTGATGGATCAGCAAAAAGAAGGCGCTGCAAGTCAATACAGGCAACTTATTTTGGAACATTACCCCAACACTGACTATGCCCGTGTTTTGGAAGATCCCGATTACTTCATCAAGAAGGCTGCCATCGCTGGCGAATCACTTAGTTTTTATGAACAAACGATGGCTGCCTATCGCAATGAGGAGTACTTCCGCGTCTTTCTCAATTCAAACAGGGCGCGCACATTGTATTCCAATGATGTGGATCTGATGCCAAGATTTGATTTTTTACGTGCTATTGCAAAAGGTCGTCTTGAAATTGTTGATTCAATGGCAGTTGCTCTCAGTGAACTCGTAAAAACCTATCCCGTAAGCGATGTTGCGCCTCTCGCTGCTTCAATATTGAGAAACATGAATAAAGAGTTCAACATGAACATCGAAATACCCGATATACCCGGCGATGTGCAGGCAGAACCAGAACCGGCATCTCCTTACATCTTTGAAAATGGAGCCAAACATCTTGTAATGATCATTGCTTCCAACGAAAAAGTAAGGACAGATCCATTGCGGGTAAGACTTTCCGACTTCAATGAAAGAAGTTTTAAAAGCGCGCAACTCATGGTAAAAAGTTTGGTACTTGATGAGCAGCGAATGCTTGTTACCGTCGGCAATTTTAATAATTCATCAGATGCTGACGACTATAGGATGGCTGTTACAGAGTCAGAGTATGTTTTTGGCGGCATCAATCCTGCTGATTTTAAAGTATATCCCGTTTCACTCACAAATTATCCCGTATTTTACAGGATAAAAGATACTTCAGAATATGAAAAGTTCTGGTTGAAATTCTATCAAAAGTGATAATTTAAATTCAAAGACAGTGAAAAAATTTACATCCATGGGAAATGAATCTACAGCCCGCAACATCATTGGACAAGGTACAACGATTAAAGGTGATGTAGAACTGAACGGCGACTTCAGAATTGATGGGAACCTTATTGGTTCAATCATATCTTCCGGAAGAATTGTCATTGGGCCATCCGGTGTTGTTGAGGGTAATGTAACATGTCAGAATGCAGATATTTCGGGCAAAATAAAAGGCAAACTCATTACACAGGACCTCTCTTCATTTAAAGCCACAGCCAATTTTGACGGCGAACTGAGTACCGTGAGGATTGCCATTGAAGTAGGTGCGCGTTTTAATGGAAAATGCGAGATGAAAGAAGCTGTTTCCAAAGCTGATGAAAAAAGCAAATGATGAGCTAAAGAAAAAAACTGCGAGTATAATGAATGCCTATGCAAAGTACTCTTCCATGGCATTTCAGATGATATTCATTATCCTTGCCGGTGTATATGGCGGTGTATTACTCGACAGACTGACCGGTTGGCAGTTTCCTGTGTTTAAACTTTTACTTAGCTTACTCTCTGTAATTCTTGCAGTATATTATTCTATCAAAGATTTTTTGAGGAAATCCTGAAACTATGACAAAACTTAAGCAATTCATTAAAAAACTGGCCATTATCACTATCGTTCTTGCCGTGCTGAGTTTTATAGTTTTTAGCTATACATCAGAAGCCTGGACAACAAATGTCTGGCCATTGGTTTTATTGTTTTTCTTTATTTCGAATGGACTGCTTTATTGGTTGTTTTTAGGAGCTCAACAAAAAAAACTCAGCACTTTTGCTAACTTTTTTATGCTCTCGACATCCCTGAAACTTTTGGTTTATCTTGCCATCATCATTGTCTATCTCATTTTCAACCGTGAAGATGCGCCACCATTTCTGCTGAGTTTTTTTATTTATTACATTGCTTATACTGGTTTTGAAGTTAAGTCCATCATCAAAACGCAAAAGCAATCAGAGAATGGGTCAAAAAAATAAATATTGATCATGGAAGAATTTCAGCTATCCATAATCGTAAATCCGGAACAGATTATCAACGAAGTTCATTTCAAAAATCAGATGCTTTTTTCTTTCGATTTAAATGAATGCATCAGAACAATTACTTTAACCATAGGTTTTCAGCTAGTTTAATTGCAAAACAAGTTTAGTTAAAAATCACAAAATCTTATCAGACCTTTGGCATAATAATTGACAACCTCAATAAACAAATTAAAAATCATGAAGCAAGAACCTAAAAAACTTCTGGGTTACGAAAAAATCGAGAAGTATGCACCGGAAAAGCTTATTGAACTTGAAAAACACTACAAAGCAATACTTGAACTGATCGGAGAAGATCCGGGCAGAGAGGGGTTGCTAGATACACCCCGTCGTGTAGCAAAATCTATTCAGTTCTTAACGCAAGGCTATGATCACGACCCGCGTGAGATATTGCTAAGTGCCAAATTCAAAGAAGATTATCGTGAGATGGTCATTGTAAAAGACATTGAAATATTTTCCCTCTGCGAACACCATATGATTCCCTTTGTTGGCAAAGCACACGTAGGTTATATCCCAAATGGTTACATCACAGGATTGAGTAAAATTGCGCGCGTTGTTGAAGCCTATTCCCGTCGTTTGCAGGTGCAAGAGCGGCTTACCTCCCAAATTAAAGAGGCAATTCATCAAACCTTAAATCCTTTAGGAGTGGCTGTTGTCATTGAAGCCAGACATATGTGCATGTCGATGCGCGGCGTTCAAAAGCAAAGCTCGGTTACTACAACAAGTGACTTTGTTGGAGCCTTTGAGCGCATGGAAACAAGGGCAGAATTTATCAGCCTGATACAATCAAAATTGCATTAAAAAAATTCTAATGAACTTAAACACATATACACGCGAAGAAAGCTTTCAAACCAAAAGCCTTACCCAAAGCTTTATGGCTAGTGTCTTTTCATGGATGTTTCTTGCCATGGCCATCACTGCGCTTGTTTCTTTTGTTGCCGCAGGCAGTCCGGCTTTTCTGGAGATCATGTACAATATGGAAACCGGCAGGATGTCAATTGCAGGCTGGATAATTATGCTTTCGCCTCTGGGCCTGGTTTTCTGGATGTCGGCCGGTTTTGCTAAAATGAATTCCGGCACACTCACCCTTATTTTCATTGGCTATTCTGCTTTAATGGGACTCAGTCTCAGTTTTATTTTTCTGGCATATTCAGGTGCCACCATAGCAAAAACATTTGTAATTACTTCAGCGATGTTTGGTTTAATGGCAGTGCTTGGGTACACAACAAAAACAGATCTTACCCGTTTTGGTTCGCTGATGATGATGGGACTTGTCGGAGTAATAATTGCTACTTTGGTAAATTTCTTCATGAAAAGCAGCACAATGGAGTTCATCATCAGTTTTGTTGGTGTTTTGGTTTTTACTGGTCTCACAGCATATGATGTACAGAAAATCAAGCGTATAGGGATGGAAAATTCTGATCCAGCAGTGATTAAAAAGGCAACCATTATGGGAGCTTTAACACTTTATCTCGATTTCATTAATTTATTCTTATTTTTGCTACGCTTTTTCGGCAATCGGAAATAGGAACACCATTTAGGAATAATCTTAATATTGACAGAACGAAAAGCTAAACTATGAGAGCATACGTTTTCCCCGGACAAGGTGCCCAGTATGTGGGCATGGGCAAGGATTTGTTTGACAAATCAGCCAAGGCAAAGGAACTTTTTCTTAAAGCCAACACAATCCTCAAGTTCAAAATTACTGACTTGATGTTTGATGGTACTGACGAGGATCTACGTCAGACAAAAGTTACACAGCCTGCAATCTTTCTGCATTCTGTCATTCTGGCTATTGCCATGGGTGATGAATTCAAACCTGATATGGTAGCAGGGCATTCTTTGGGCGAGTTCTCAGCACTGGTAGCCAATAAAACACTCAGCTTTGATGACGGACTCAAACTTGTTTACAAAAGAGCCATGGCAATGCAACAAGCTTGTGAGTTGCACCCAAGCACCATGGCAGCCATTCTTGGGCTCGATGATAAAGAAGTTGAAAACATTTGCTCTTCTATCAATGAAATCGTTGTGCCTGCCAACTACAACAGTCCTGGTCAACTTGTAATTTCAGGTACTGAGGCAGGCATTGCCATGGCATGTGAAAAACTTCTTGCAGCTGGTGCAAAACGCGCACTACCCCTCAAAGTTGGTGGTGCATTTCATTCACCACTGATGGAGCCGGCTCGCGTTGAACTTGCTGAAGCAATCAACACCACAAAATTCAGCAAAGGTATGTGTCCGATATATCAAAATGTTACTGGTCAATCTGTTACAGATCCAGAAATCATCAAAACAAACCTGATTGCTCAACTTACTTCACCTGTTCGCTGGACACAAATCATGAACAATATGGTTGCCAGCGGAGCCCGCACAATCATTGAAGTTGGTCCGGGAACGGTGCTGCAAGGTCTGTTCAAAAAAGTGGATAGAAATATTATAACAATGAGTGCAGTTATCTAAAGCACTTAAAGCGAAAATAAACAAAACTGTCTGAAATCAGACAGTTTTTTTTTATTTCTGGCTTTGTAAAGATTTCCTTTCCTATTATTGGAATGAGAGACCAATTCAGATTTTCAACCTTAACATATTTAATGCCGACAAAGCAGATCGACGAATATTGCGATCACGCTGTTCGCCGAGCTGAAAACGCTGTGAATTAACACCAGACTTATCCGCCACCGCAACCCAGACTGTTCCGACCGGCTTCTCTGCTGTGCCACCATCGGGGCCGGCGATGCCGGTGACTGCAAGCGCATAATCAGTGCCAAAACGTTCCAGTAGTCCAGTAGCCATTGCTTCTGCAACTTGACTGCTGACAGCACCATAGGCTTCAATTTCAGAAACAGGAACGCCTAACAAACCTGTTTTTATTTCATTTGAATAAGCAACTACTGCGCCTTTGAACCACGCAGAACTCCCGGGAATGCTTGTAAGTAAATGAGCGATATAGCCACCGGTGCAGCTTTCAGCAGTTGCAACAGTTTTGAGCTGATCCTTAAGTTTTTGACCTACCACCACTTCAAGAGGTTGGTTGTCATATCCATAAACATACTCAGGCAACAATGAAGTAAGTTCATCAACAAGGCGGTTTAAGGTTTGCAGCACACTTTGTCCATCGGCACCTTCACCGCCCAGCCGCAATCTGACCAAACCGGGCTGCGGAAGATATGCAAGCTTGAATCCTTTTGGCAGATTGTTTTCCCAATCTTTTATGCGGTCGGCAAGAAAAGACTCGCCTACGCCGGTTGTCATGATAGTTTTGAAGAAGAAATTTGAAGTCTGAAAACGTTTTTTTATTGTTGGAATCACCTGCTCTGTCAACATTGGTTTCATCTCAAAAGGCACGCCAGGCATAGAAACGATTTCGGCTCCTTCGTGTTCAAACCACATTCCGGGAGCGGTACCATTCATGTTTTGTACTGGCCGACAATTTTCAGGTAACATTGCCTGAAGCCGGTTTCGTTCAGTGACAGGCATTCCACGACGGGCAAAAAGTGCCTCCACCTGCTGAAAAGCTTCAGTGTTGAATTCCAGCTGAACATTGAAATAATTACATAAAGAAGGTTTTGTTATGTCATCGCTCGTTGGCCCAAGACCCCCAGTCAAAAAAACAAATTGCACCCTTTCGATGGCAGCATCAATCGCTTCATGCAAATCCTGCTCATTGTCGCCGATGGTTGTTACCCTTCGCAACGGAACACCACTCAAAAAAAGCTGCTCTCCCATCCATGAAGCATTGCTGTTGATTACTTGTCCGATCAGTAACTCATCTCCAATAGAAATAATTTCAGCTGCTCCAACTTCTCTTTTTAAACTATGCATGTCGTATATTTTTATATCTCTTTAACAATCGAAAAATCCAGTTGTTTATTTTTTCTTCACAGAAAATTCTTGAAAGTAATTGTAGGCAAGGCTTGTCATTCAATGGCAAGGCTTTTGTTCTTACCTTTGCAAAATTATTGATTTCAACAGTACAAATTTGTAATTCTTATGAACAGGACTCACATTCCCGCCTCACAACTTCCGCTAAACTCCGACGGGACAATCTATCATCTTCGCTTACTTCCTGAGCAGATTTCCGACACCATTTTACTTGTGGGTGATCCAAACAGGGTAAAAAAAATATCTTCATTTTTCGATACAATAGAACATGAAGTCTCTAACAGAGAGATTGTTACGCATACAGGCTGGTACAAAGGGAAAAGGATTACAGCACTTTCTACAGGCATGGGTACTGACAACATCGACATTGTAATTAACGAATTGGATGCTTTGGTCAACATCGATCTGAAATCGAGAATGACAAAAGAACAGCATACCCGCCTAACATTGATAAGACTTGGCACGTCGGGTGCACTTCAGTCTGAGATTCCTGTTGGAGAAAGTTTTGTGGCCAGCACGCACGCTCTTGGCCTCGATGGCTTATTGCATTTTTATGCCGGAAGCGAAAAGCATATTGATCAGTCAATGACTGAAGCCTTTGTAAAGCACATGGACTGGAGCAAAAAACTGCCTTCACCATATGTTGTGAAAGCATCATCCGTTTTGCTTGAAAAGCTTGCAAATGGCTATCAAAAAGGTGTAACTGCAACATCTCCCGGTTTTTACGGACCTCAGGGAAGAGTGCTTCGTCTCGAACTTTCTGACGAAAACATGAACAGCAAGATCGAGTCCTTCGTTTATGAAGGCAAAAAAATCACCAACTTTGAAATGGAGTCCTCCGCTTTGTACGGTTTGAGCAGCATGCTCGGACATGATGCACTCACTATTTGTGTGATAATTGCCAACAGGGTTACTGAAAAATTTGCAGGAAACTATCAGCCACATATGGAAACTTTGATAAAAAACACACTGGACAGACTTGTAGAATAACAGGTCGGTTTTCTAAAACAAAATCGTTTTTTTTCATTAAAAATCTTCTTTGAATATTGGTTTCAAAATATTTATGTCAAACAAATTGAATTTCAACTACAGCTCTTTTGTCATCTTGGTTTTGGTATTTTTTTCAAACAATGTTCAGGCAGAAGAGTCAGAGGTTTTTTTCGCATTAAGTGCTTCCACAAACAGGATTGGCATGTATGTACTTGGAAGTTGGGCAATTGCGAATATTTTAATTGGCATTTATGGATGGAACAAAAAAAGCGGTTCGAGCAGATATTTTCATCAGATGAACTTTTTCTGGAACATCGTGAATCTTGCTATTGCTGGCTATGCCTTATTTCAGTTTTCCAATACCAATCCTTCAGTTTTGACTTTCGCTGATTCACTGACAGAACATCTCAAAACCAAAAACCTGTTTATCATCAATGCAGGCCTTGATATCATTTACATTATCATTGGTTTATTTTTATTGAAACGCGCTGGCAAACCGACTAAAAATCCTGACAGGTTGAAAGGTTTCGGACATTCAATCATTTTGCAGGGAGGCTTTCTCTTCTTCTTCGATCTTGTGATGTATGCATTGCAACTGGTCAACTTAAGTAAGTTTCCGGAAATGTTTTCATAGTTTCTTTTACTGTTGTCCGGTTAAATTTTACGAAATGTTCTGTGATGCCTGATATCTTTCGTTCCTACGGGACTTCTATTTTGTTGGGTTTGCTTTTTATCTTTTTACCAATCTTGAGTCCCTCTGGGACTGTCCCGTTAGGGACAATAGATTGGTAGTAGTAGTGAATAAGATAAAAATCATTAAAAGTCCCGTAGGGACGATAGATAATTTTAACCGGACATCAATGAATTTCTTTATCTTCTCAGTGGTCAAGCATTGAGATCAGAAAATATATAATTTCTAAATAACAGAAAAAAAGCAGCCAAGGCTCAGTCTGTCTGAATTTAACTTCTAAATTTGCCTTTTTTAACCAAAAACTGAAATTTATGGTTTTCAGTAGCAGCTTGTTTCTGTTGTATTTTCTGCCGGCATTTCTGCTGATATATTTTGCATCGCCCCGTGTGCTAAAAAACTACGTGGCTCTGGCTGCAAGTCTTTTGTTTTACGCATGGGGAGCCCCGGATTTTATTTTTATCGTTGTTGTAAGCATCATTGCTGATTTTTACCTTGTTAAGGTAATGTATTCCAAAACCGGCAACGCCAAACGCTGGCTTACCGGTTCAAGTATAGCTCTGAATGTTGGAATGCTGCTTTACTTCAAGTATGCCAATTTTTTTGTTGAAAACATCGATATTTTACTGCAACAACTTGGAAGTGAACCTGTAAAATGGACACATGTGGCACTTCCGATAGGTATTTCATTTTTTACTTTTCAAAAGATGACATATGCGGTCGATGTGCATCGCGGAGTGCATCCACCTTTGAAAAAAGTAACAGACCTGGCGCTCTACATCCTTATGTTCCCTCAATTGATTGCCGGGCCTATCGTTCGTTTCAACGAAATTGCATCGCAGCTCACCGACAGGCGCAGCAACGAAACTGCTGACAATCGTTTGACGGGTTTCTTCCGTTTTGCTTTGGGTCTGGCCAAAAAAGTGATGATAGCAAATCCGCTTGGAGCTTATGCCGACAGCGTTTTCGCTGCCGATCCGGCAATGCTTTCGACTGCTGTTTTGTGGATTGGAATACTTGCTTATGCATTCCAGATTTATTACGACTTTGCCGGCTATTCTGATATGGCCATCGGATTGGGCAGAATGATTGGGTTCGATTTTCCTGAAAATTTCAACAATCCATACATTTCACAAAACATTTCAGAATTTTGGCGGCGCTGGCATATGACGCTCGGTCGATGGATGCGCGATTATCTGTATATTCCGCTTGGAGGAAACAGGGTTTCTTTGAGACGAATGTATTTTAACCTTTGGCTGGTGTTTCTTATTTCAGGGTTCTGGCATGGCGCTGCATGGAACTTTGTTGTATGGGGAGGGTTTCATGGGTTTTTCCTTATTGCTGACCGTCTTTTCCTGCTGAAATTGTATCAAAAAATCGGGAAATTTCCAAGTGTAATCATCACCTTTATCATAACACTTATCGGCTGGGTACTTTTTCGGTCGGAAAGCATGGATCAGGTTTGGCACTATACCGCAGGCATGTTCAGCTTTAGCGGTGGGGAAGATATTCTGGTGAGCAGCGAAGTGTGGATCACAATGATTTTTGCAGCTGCTTTCTCTTTTTGGGCTTATTTTCCGATTATTGAACATTGGCAGGTAAAACTTTTTGGAAAGCAACAACGCTTTTGGGTACTTGTTATCATGACACTAATTTCCCTTTTCTTTTTGATAATCAGCCTGGGTTCAATTACTTCTTCAGGTTTTAACCCCTTTATTTATTTCAGGTTTTAGAATGAAGCAGTACATCAAACACATCTTGTTTGCGGCAATATTGCTGGTGATGTTGCTGCCATTCATTCAGCAGCAATTCAAAATCAAAGAAATTTATCCCTTGAAAGGTGCTTATTTAACTGCAAAGAAGCCACAATGGAGTTTTGAAAATTATTTAAATGCCACCTTTCAGGATAGCATGAATACTTATGTTGAGCAACATATCGGCTTCAGGCCTTATCTAGTACGCTTGTTCAACCAAATCAGGCTGAATGCGTTTGGTATGATTTCGGCTCAGGCTGTTGTACTTGGAAATGAGGGCTATTTATTTGAGCTAAACTATATTAAAGCGCTCTATGGTCTTGATTATGTTGGTGACGGGAAGATAGCCGCAGATATCGAAAAAACAAAGATTGTTTCCGATTGGCTTCAAAAGCAAAACAAACATCTGATCGTCGTTTTAGCTCCGGGAAAGGCAAGCTTTTTTCCTGAATTTGTACCCAAAAAATACAAGCCTGATACTGTCTATCCTCAAAATATTTCAAGCTATGATTTTGCTTTGACACAGAATGAAGTGCCGGTCATCAATGGAAATAAATGGTTTTTGGCCATGAAAGATACAAGTCGTTTCGCCTTGTATCCTCAATGTGGTATTCATTGGAGTTATTATGGCATGGGACTGGTTTTTGATTCATTGATCAATACCATGGAACATTTATCAGGACGAGAATTTATGGATTTCGACATAAAAAATATTGAGGTCTCTCATACCCTTAAATCACCTGACCGCGACCTATGGGAAGGACTAAATATTTTAATCAAACCAAATGACTACCCAATGCCTTATCCGGAATTCTCATTTAACCAAATTGGTGAAGAACCAAAACCATCAGTCATTGTGGTTGCCGACAGTTACTACTGGCAATGGTTTGGAAGCGGTTACGCCACAAGAGCCTTTGGAAAGCATGAATTCTGGTACTACAACAAACAAATAATTCAGGGTGATGGCGGACCAACTTTAGAAAAAATCAATGTCGATATTCTGCAAAGAGTTTTACGCACCGATTTCATTGTTTTGCTTCAGACGGATGCCAATATGTCGCGTTTCAGCTTTGGATTTATCGATGATTTATATGAAGCCATTCAGAAGGTAAGTGCCTACAGCGAAAGTGATCTCGAAGAAATCAATCAGATATTAAACCGCATCCAAAGCAGTGAATCCTACATGGAAATGATCAAAGAAAAGGCCGAAAAAAGAAATATCAGTATTGATGAAATGCTATGGCTTGATGCTTTATGGGTTTTTGAGAATAATCGCAATAAGAACTAAAATTTACTATTTTTACCATTAATTCAATCCTTTCCGGATACATGAAAAAACTTGAAAGCTCCCATTTTACGCTTGTTGTTTCACTCATCATTCTGGCATATATTGTTCTCTCGCATACACCGCGCCTGCTGATTTCCTGGGATATTTTCGGCTATTATTTGTATCTTCCTTTTACCTTTATCTACAATGACCTTGGACTGAAAGATTTTTCTGTCGTTCAGGATATCATCGCCAAATACCAGAATACTTCCACTTTTTATCAGGCACTTCCACGACCCGAAGGCTATTATGTAATGAAATATCCAATGGGAATGGCAGTTTTGTATTTGCCCTGGTTTGTTATCGGACATATTTGGGCTCTCGCAGGCGGCTATGAGGCCGATGGATTTTCTTATCCTTACCAAATGAGTCTTCTCTATGGAAGTTTCATTTATACAGCAACCGGACTGATCTTTTTCAGGAAAGCCATGCGTAGGTTTTTTAACCCTGTTGTTGTTTCAATTTTATTGGTGGCAATTGTTTTCGGTACAAATTATTTGGTTCTCAATGTTTACCACGGACAAGGACTTATGTCGCACAACTACCTGTTTTTCCTTTTTTCGTTGATATTATGGTTTACTATACGTTGGCACGAAAAACCATCTTTAAAATATGCCGTTGGATTAGGAATTCTCATTGGACTGTCGGCATTGAGTCGTCCGACCGAAATACTTGTTGCCGGCATCCCTTTACTCTGGAACATTTATGATAAAGACAGTCTTAATGAAAAAATAAAACTCTATTGGCTGAGATGGAAAGACGTGCTACTGACAGGATTTTTTATTGTTTTCTTTTCTTCATTTCAGCTTGTTTATTTCAAATTGCTGACTGGCAAATTCCTTTACAACAGCTATGGCGGCAATGCAGGTGAAGGCATGGAGTTTTTAAGCCCCTATATATGGCAGGTACTTTTCAGTTATCGGAAAGGATGGTTGCTCTACACACCATTGATGGCACTGGCTTTGATTGGTTTTGTTTCGCTTTTCAAAAACAGAAAAGAAATCTTTTTCAGCATTTTCATCATTTTTCTGGTTTCATTCTATGTCATTGCCAGCTGGTCGTGCTGGTGGTATGCCGATTGCTTCAGTCAGCGGGCAGTGATACCGATGTATGTTTTTCTGGCAATACCGCTTGGCGTTTTAATTGAAAGAATGTTACACCAAAAGATCTGGAAAAAAGCTTCATTTCTTTTGCTGCTGTTGGTTCTTATCTCAATTAATCAGTTTCAGAGCTGGCAGTTTCTGCATGGAATTATCCATAGCTCACGCATGACAAAAGAGGTGTATCATGCAATATTTCTTAAAAGATGGATTGCTCCCGAAGTCAATCAAAATCTTTTACTCGACCGAAATCTGAGTCCGGAACAAATACTTTCATCAGGAAAAAAATTTAGTTGGCGAAACATCACTGTTCAAACTTTTGAAAAAGAAGGAGTTAATCCAGCAGATTATCAAATTGCAGACGCAAAGGATAATATTTTTAAACTTTCGCCTGAGAAGCCGTTCTCACCTTATTTTGAGGTCTCCTACAAAGATCTTGCACTCGAAGAATATGGGATTATCAGAATTAAGGCCCGGATATTTGCAACTGTGCCGCCGGAGGAAAATCAAACAATCATCACCGGAACTTTTATGCATAAGGGGCATGCCTACTATTACAAAACCCTGAAAATTGATTCAAGGCATATCGAACTGAATAAATGGAGCGAAATTGAATTTCTATATCTGACACCTGAAGTCCGAAAGCCAGAAGATCCTTTTCGTGTAACAATCTGGCATCGTGGTGAACACCCTGTTTTTGTAGACGAAGTAACAGTTGATATTCTCAAACCCGTTTTTGATTAGGTTCAAGAACTGTTTTTAGAATTGAAATTGATCTAAAAAAGACTCTTCTATTTCAAAAACTTTTTATCAAAAAGATTGAATTTCAGAATACACCAAATGGCTCTGAAACCATCTTGCCAATTGATCTTCTTTCCTTCAGCATAGGTGCGGCCATAATAGGAAATACCCACTTCGTAGATGCGGATATCTTTAAAACGGGCGATTTTGGCAGTCACTTCAGGTTCAAAACCAAATCTGTTTTCCTTCAGTAATATCGACTGGATTATGTCTCTTCGAAACAATTTGTAACCTGATTCCATATCGGTGAGGTTCAAATTTGTAAACATATTTGAGAGTCCTGTAAGAAATTTATTTCCGATAGAATGCCAGTAAAACAGAATTCTATGTGGATTACCTCCCGAAAAACGTGAACCGTAAACAACATCTGCCATGCCGTCGTTCACTGGCCCAAGCAAAGAAGGATATTCACGCGGATCATATTCATGGTCGGCATCCTGAACCAACACATAATCTCCTTTGGCATCTTCAATACCTTTGCGAATGACAAAACCCTTGCCGCGATTGGGATTGGAAGTCAACAACCTGATGGAATGTGTCACGTGGGATTCGATAAATCTTTGAACTTCTTCAATCGTTTTATCTTTGGAAGCGTCATCAACCACTATGATCTCGCCTTCAATATTATTATTTGTCAAACTATTGCATACTTTTTGAAGAACTACAGCTATTGTGTTTGCCTCATTGTATGCAGGAATGATAATGCTAAGTAAGGGATTTTTCATGAATTTCAATAAAGGGTGCAAAAGTAAGAAGACTTTTACTAACGTGAAACCGGTTCGTAAATTGTTACTGAAAAATCATCTACTAAAACATTGTTCGAACCACGATACCATAAATAGGTTTCAAGCCAATCATTGGGGGTAACAGCATCAGGGGCAAGATAATCGATTGTAAAAGTTTTCCATTGACCGGTCTCTGAAATGACTACTGGAATAGAACGGTATTTGTACAAAACATCTTTAAATTTTTCTTTCTTGCCTTTGTATGAATAAGTTGCAACTAACAATAATTCTTTGCCCTGAACAGGAGTTTCTGAAAAAATCCTGAAAGTCATTCTTGCCCAATAGTATTCTGCTTTGGAAATTTCACTATTTGCTACCTTAACTCCAGGTGCGTAAGGCATTTCTGGGCTTAATTGATAAACACCGTTTGCACTGTTGGCAGGATCAGCAATCATGAACTTTTCATGATACTGGATTGGTTCCTCAAAATCAAATTTTTGTAGCTCATATTGCCAGTATTCCTTGTTTTGAGGCATCCTATATCCATTGTTATCGTCCAGGTATGGGTCTATTCGCAACAACTCCATGTCAGCTGGGCTTTTCTTCGTTTTGCCAATAATCCGGACAAAATATTCGCGTGTCATTCTTGACGGATCAATTATTTCGGTCATAATCTGATATCCCTGAAGCACACTCCAAGGGATAAAAAACAGTAATACCAGTCCTGCAAAGATTTTTGGCAATAAAGATCGTCTTTGCAAAATCATTGAAATGAATGCTGCCAAAGGCAGAGAAAGCAGTGCATAAGACTGAATGAAAGCACGCCAGCCATAGCTGATAAGGCTTGTGAATGATGCCAAAAGGAAAATATTTAGCAATAAATGGGCAATGATTGCAGTGCTCACAGATTTGTGTTTTCTCATCAAGGGGATTAGACCCACAATCGAAAAAATCATTAAGGGAGCATAAATAAACCATCCTTTCTGAAAACTGAAAAGCACCCAGGCAAAGCGTGGATTCGAAAAATTAAATCCTGACTGTGGATCGTTATAAGTGCTTAAAAATAATTTTCCGGTAAAAGTGTAATAGTAGAGAATCTGTGGTAAACCAGCCAGAAAAGTAAATAAAACCAAAATAAATACATGCAAATAATGCTTCCGTATGAACAAAAGCTTTTTTTGCAAACTTTCCTTATCATATACATTCCAAAGCAATGGCACAAAAACGGCGATAATATCACTTGGGCGCGAAACAATTATCAATCCAAGCAAGAGACCTATCGCAGCCGCATCGAATTTTGCGGGTTTGTCATGCCATCTAATTGTAAACCAAAGCAGCATTGCATAAATACTCAACAAAATTGTATGGGGTGCTCCCGCATTGAAAGTTGTCCAAAAGAAAAGATTGGTTCCCAGATAAAGTGCAATAAGCGTGATGGAAGTTGCTGCGTCATCGAAATACCTTAGTAAAACTTTTCTTAAAAAAACAAGTCCAAGAGCCACATAAAAAAGTGCAGCAAGCATCATAGCAAGTTGGTATGGCAATGAAAAACCATCAGCCGGATAGGCTGTAAGCGATGCCACTGCATGCCCGACAAAAAAGAAAGGTGAAAGCAGAATTGCTATTCCGCAGAAAAATCTGATCAGGTTGTAAGATCCTTCAGGCTGAACCTGATACAGCATTGGCGTATTGTTGTAGGTAGCATTTATTTCTTCCAGCCAGTTAAGATTGCTTATACCGGGATCGTGGTAAATAAAAGTTGCAGGTAAATAAAGGTAAAGGCCAAAATAATCGTAGCTGAGTATATTATTCTGTCTGAAACTGAATTTAAGTGTTCCAAGAATTATGATAAGGGCTACAACAACAATCAGGGATTTCTTGTTCCCCAAAAACTGTTTCCCGAAAATAGTCATGATAAATAATTTAGTTAATACCTTTTGACTAAAGTATGGAGAAATTCATTCCACAACTTATGTCAACGTTCAACATATTGCTTTTCGTAATATTTCAGATAATTTCCTGATGTCACCTCATCCAGCCACTCCTGATTTGTCAGATACCATTCGATGGTAATGCGGATTCCTTCTTCAAACTGAAGCGATGGTGACCAGTCAAGCTCGCGTTGAAGCTTTCCTGAATCAATAGCATAACGCATATCGTGACCTGCTCTGTCTTTCACATAGGTAATAAGACGTTCGGAAGTTCCGGCAGGACGACCAAGTTTTTCATCCATGATTTTGCACATCACCTTTATCAGATCGATGTTTTTCCATTCATTGTTTCCGCCAATATTATAGGTTTCGCCATCCATGCCTTTATGAAATATCACATCAATCGCACGTGCATGATCTACAACATAGAGCCAATCGCGGATATTCTCACCTTTTCCATACACCGGAAGCGATTTGTTGTGCCTTATATTATTGATAAACAATGGAATCAACTTTTCAGGAAACTGATTAGGGCCATAGTTGTTGGAGCAATTTGAAATGACAACAGGCAAATTATAAGTGTCGTGATAGGCTCTTACCATATGGTCACTGCTTGCTTTTGAGGCAGAATAAGGGCTGTGCGGATCGTAAGGCGTGGTTTCTGTAAATAAACCAACAGCACCCAGTGATCCATACACCTCATCGGTAGAAATATGGTAAAAACGTTTGCCTTCAAAATCGTTTTGCCAGTTATGACGTGCCGCGTTCAGCAGGTTTACGGTGCCAATCACATTGGTCATAACAAACTCCATCGGATTGGAAATTGAACGGTCAACATGCGATTCGGCTGCAAGATGAATTACACTGTCGAAGTTGTACTCTTCAAAAAGCTTCATCATGTATTCGCCATCAACGATATCAGCTTTGATAAAATGGTAGTTTGGCTTTTTTTCAATATCTGTCAGATTGAAAAGGTTGCCGGCATAAGTCAGCTTGTCCAGATTATAGATTTGATGCTGTGGATACTTGTTTACAAACAACCTTACAACATGCGAGCCGATAAATCCGGCACCTCCGGTAATTAAAATTTTTTTCATGGTTTGGTTTTTATAAATAGCTGGAAAAAAGACCAAAAATGATCTGTTTATTTTTTACTTATTGTCTAATTTATTTCGATAAGCCTGCTCCCACTTCCATGCAGAAGCGTTCATTTCGTCCAGATTTCGCTCGGCCTTCCAGCCTAATTCTTCATTGGACCATGCAGGGTCAGCCCAAACTTGCTCTACATCGCCAGGACGCCGGCCAACGATTTTGTAATTCAAAGCTTTGCCTGAAACACGTTCAAACGATTTAATCACATCCAACACTGAATATCCGTTGCCTGTTCCAAGATTGAAAACTTCAAAACTCTTTTTCATCTTTTCATCTATCATTCTTTTTACAGCCACAACATGGGCTTTAGCAAGATCCACGACATGGATATAGTCGCGCACGGCTGTTCCATCGGGGGTATTGTAATCTTCTCCAAAAACGCTGAGCTGCTGACGAATTCCAATAGCTGTTTGCGTAATAAAAGGAACAAGATTGTTTGGAACGCCCAAAGGCAACTCCCCGATCAATGCTGTATCGTGCGCGCCAATTGGATTGAAGTAGCGAAGTGCGATTGCTTTAACATTGGATGAATTTATGGTATCAGTAAGTATTTCTTCAGAAATCTGTTTTGTATTTCCATAAGGAGATTCAGCCTTTTTGATAGGGGCTTTTTCCGAAACAGGCAAAGCATCGGGTTGTCCGTAAACAGTGCAGGACGAAGAAAATACCAGATTTGGGATGCCATTAGAAATCATCGATTCCAAAATATTCATTAAGGAAACAAGATTGTTGCGGTAATACATCAATGGTTTTTCCACGGATTCACCTACGGCTTTGAATGCTGCAAAATGTATCACACCCTTGATGTCGTTGTGCCTTTTAAAAAAGTTCTCAGTAAGTTCTTTGTCAACCAGATCAAATTTTTCATAATGTGGCCTGATACCGGTAATCTTTTCAATTGAGTCGACCACTTCAGCCTGTGAATTGGATAGATTATCAACGATAACAACATCAAAACCTTGCTGTTGAAGTTCAACGACTGTGTGTGAGCCAATGTATCCGGTTCCACCGGTGACGAGTATTTTCATTTGGAGCTGTATTAATTTTCAAAAATAGAAATTGTGCGGTCAGAAATCAAAAAAAAGATCATCAGATAGCACATTTAGTTAAAAGTAATGTCGAAATTTAATCAAAAATAAAAGTTTGCGGTTGCTTCCGTTTCTCAGCGACTTATTTTCGAAACACGTCCGCTTTCCAGCTTGTACAATTCATTGCTTTCAGAACATGTTGCAAAGCCTTTATCATCGAAATTCAACCGTTGTCCATATTCGCTCATCCAGCCAATTTGCCGAGCCGGATTTCCTACTACAAGGGCATAGGGCAAAACTTCTTTGGTAACAACAGCGCCTGCACCGATAAAGGCAAATTCGCCAATATCATATCCGCAGACAATCGTAGCGTTTGCGCCAATTGTAGCGCCTTTTTTCACCAAAGTCTTGGCATATTCATTCTTCCGGTTTACTGCACTTCGTGGATTGATGACATTGGTGAAAACCATCGATGGCCCTAAAAAAACATCATCTTCGCAGATAACACCGGTGTAGATGGAAACATTGTTCTGTACCTTCACGTTTTTGCCTAAAACAACTTCCGGCGAAACGACAACATTTTGACCGATATTACAGTTTTCGCCAAGCAGGCAACGCGACATGATGTGTGAAAAATGCCAGATTTTCGTCCCTTTTCCAATTGTACAGCCTTCATCAATGACAGCTGTTTCGTGTGCAAAATATTCTTTTTCAGCAGACATAATTCTAAAATCTTTATTGAACAGATTGATTGATAATGGCATGCAATATACAGCATATTTATGCATACTGCAAACACTTTATTTTCATAAAAACACGAAAATAAAAACCCCGGTTTTGCCGGGGTCAGGACATTTTCAAAGTCAGATTCACATAAGAACAAAAGGAATCTAACTTTTCAAAGAATATTTTTTTAACAGCAGCTAATCCCTGACAAATTCAAGCACACTTGAAGTCACGTATTCGAGTGTTTCATCATCAAATTCAGTGTGAATTGGCAATGAAATTACTGTTTTGCATAAATTTTCTGTTACCGGAAAATCGCCACGTGTGTATCTTGGATCTAAGTAAGCTTTTTGCATATGCAATGGAACCGGATAATAAATTGCACTTGAAATCCCTAAGGATTGAAGGTGTTCCATCAATTTTTGTCTGTTCACGCAATGCGTAACGAGTGTATATTGATGGTAAACATGGTTTGTAAACGATGCTGTAACCGGGGTTCTCAGTTTATCTGATGCAGCAAAAGCATTGTTGTAATAGTTGGCTGCATAGCGGCGGGCTTCAGTATATTCGTCCAAACGTTTGAGTTTTATGTCAAGTACCGCAGCCTGAATGCTGTCAAGTCTGGAGTTTACGCCAACATAATCGTGATAATAACGAACCTTCATACCGTGGTTTACAACAATGCGCAACTGCTCAGCCAATTCATCATCATTGGTAAAAATTGCACCGCCATCGCCATAGCAACCAAGGTTTTTTGATGGAAAGAATGACGTACAACCAATGTGGCCAATCGTTCCAGCCTTTTTTATGCTGCCGTCTTTCGAATAAAAGTCAGCGCCAATGGCCTGTGCATTGTCTTCGATTACATAGAGATTGTGCTTTTCTGCAATTTCCATGATACGGTCCATGTCGGCACTCTGACCAAAGAGGTGAACCGGAACAATCGCTTTCGTTTTTGGAGTAATTGCTCGTTCGATAGCATCCGGATCTATGTTAAAAGTACCGGGATCAACATCCACTAAAACCGGTGTAAGCTGCAGCAGGGCAATAACTTCGGCTGTTGCGATAAATGTGAAAGATGTTGTAATGACTTCATCGCCCGGCTTCAGATTGAGCGCCATCATGGCAACTTGTAATGCATCTGTGCCATTTGCGCATGGAATAACATGTTTAACACCAAGATACTTTTCAAGATTTGTTTGAAACTGCTTCACTGCAGGCCCGTTTATAAAGCTGGTATTTGTCAGGATTTGCTCAATAGCACTGTCAACTTCCGTTTTTATTTTCTTATACTGACCGGCCAGGTCAACCATAGGTACATTTTTCATGCTGATATTTTCGTTGTTATTTGAGCCCACAAAAGTATTGATAATAATTTCACAATCGACATGAAATTTGTCACTAAATAGTGCCTTTTCCTGATATTTTTCAGCGTATTATCAATGGATTTAGGATTATTAAGTGGACATTTATAAACGGGTTGAAGAAATACGTTAATTTTGTGAAATATTTAACAGAAGTGTTTTAAATAAATTCATGTCATGGAATTATCAGAAAAAATTGTCCTGATTAACAATATCGAAATCTTTCGGGGACTCAGTAAGGAAGAAATAAATGTAATTGCAGAAGAAGCCCGCGAAATTATTTTTATGCCCGGCGAAATGCTGTTTTTAGAAAACAATCCGCGCATGCAAATTTTCCTTGTTGCAGAAGGTAAAGTTGAATTGTTTAAAAGCACAGCATTTGGCGAGGAGCAAAGGATAACATTTTTCTCCAGATACGATTTTCTGGGCGAAGGTTCGCTTATGGAAGACTCTCCCCATTCAACTTCGGCCCGCGCAGTGGAAAAAAGTACTGTTTTGACGATAGATCGCGAGCTTTTCAGGTTGTCGGGTTCCATAGCAATGGTAATTTTGTCAAATATCACCAAGGTTGTTTCGCGCAGGATGCGTTATGCCAATGCCAAAATGCTGGGTGCAACGACACAGTATGAATCTGGCAAAACCCGTCAGGAACATGATTTACTGGGCGATCGTGATGTTCCCTACGAATATTATTATGGTATTCAAACTTTGCGGGCGCTGGAAAATTTTAACATCAGCGGGATCACACTCAATTTCTACCCTGACTTTATCAACTCACTCGCAATTGTTAAAATGGCAGCCGCAAAGGCTAATTATGAGCTCGGACTCCTCCCAAAAGATATCGCTCAAGCAATTGTGCAAGCCTGTCAGGAGATTCTGGACAATCGCTTTCATTCCCACTTTGTTGTAGATATGATTCAGGGAGGCGCAGGCACTTCCACAAATATGAATGCCAACGAAGTAATTGCCAACCGCGCATTGGAAATACTTGGAAAAGAACGTGGTGAATATGAATTTTGTCACCCAAACAATCATGTGAATCTTTCGCAAAGCACAAACGACGCTTACCCTACAGCCATCAAAATAGCTTTGATCAAAGCCAATGAAAAGTTGGTTGATGTATTGCAGGAATTTATCAAGGTTTTGCACAAAAAAGCCAAAGAGTTTTCAGGCATCATAAAGATGGGACGAACTCAGCTTCAGGATGCAGTTCCTATGACTTTGGGCCAGACATTTCTTGCATTTGCTGTAACTATGGAAGAGGAAATTCAGCAGTTAAACCGCACCTCAGCACTCTTTCTGGAAGTAAATATGGGAGGAACTGCCATAGGAACAGGCATTTGCGCCGATCCAAAATACAGCGACAAAGTAATTCCTTATCTTCGAATCATTGCCGGCATGGATATTAAGCTGGCAAAAAACCTTGTCGAAGCAACACAGGATACAGGAGATTTTATAACCTATTCCGGAGCTTTGAAGCGTTTGGCCACAAAGCTTTCAAAAATGTCAAACGACCTGAGGCTATTGTCATCAGGGCCTCGCGCCGGTTTCAATGAAATCAACCTGCCACCCATGCAGCCCGGCTCCACGATTATGCCGGGAAAGGTGAATCCTGTTATACCTGAGGTAGTGAATCAGATTGCGTTTAAAGTCATTGGGAACGACCTTACTGTAGCACTTGCAGCCGAAGCAGGCCAACTTGAACTCAATGTGATGGAACCTATAATTGTTCAAAGTCTTTTCGAATCGATAGAAATGCTGAAAAATGGCATGAAAATACTCGGAACCCGGTGCATTGCCGGAATAACAGCCAATGAATCACATTGCAGGTCAATGGTGATGAATTCAATCGGCCTTGTTACTGCCTTAAATCCGTACTTAGGTTACGAGGCTTCAACACTTATTGCAAAACAGGCACTTGAAAGTGGCAGGAGCATTTACGAACTTGTGCTTGAAAAACAATTGCTTTCAAAACAAGAACTTGATAAAATTCTTGCACCCGAAAACATGATTTAGATGGCTTTCTGAAACAAAAGTTTTAGAATCTTGTTTGAAAAAACAACAAAAAAGGCGGAAATTTCTTCCCGCCTTTTTTTTGTTCACTGACATTGAATTACACCAATCCCTGAGCCAGCATGGCATCGGCTACTTTTACGAAGCCTCCGATGTTGGCACCAATCACATAATTGATTGTACCATCGGGCTGTGTTCCAAATTTGACACAGGTTTGATGAATATCTTTCATAATCTGATGCAAGCGTGAATCCACTTCTTCCCTTGTCCATGAAAGACGCAATGAGTTTTGACTCATTTCAAGACCTGAGGTAGAAACACCTCCTGCATTTGCCGCTTTTCCAGGGCCATAAAGAATTTTTGCCTGAAGAAATACCTCAACAGCTTCAGGTGTGGAAGGCATATTGGCACCTTCAGAAATGACAAAACAACCATTTTTTATGAGTAATCTGGCTTCATCTTCATTCACCTCATTTTGTGTTGCACAAGGCATAGCCACGTCGCACTTTATTGACCATGGTCTTTCTCCTTCGTGGTAAGAAGCTGCTTTGTATTTATCGGCATACTCAGACATGCGGCCACGACGAACGTTTTTCAGGTTCATTACAAAAGCCAGTTTTTCAGCATCAATTCCATCCGGATCGTAAATGAAACCATTTGAATCACTCAAAGTCACAACTTTACCACCCATATCTGTTACTTTTTCTGTGGCATATTGCGCCACGTTACCTGAACCAGAAACTGTAACAACTTTTCCTTTGAGGCTGTCTCCGCGGGTTTTCAGCATTTCTTCCGCGAAATAGGTAGCTCCATATCCTGTTGCTTCCGGACGAATGAGCGAACCGCCCCACTCAAGGCCTTTGCCTGTAAGCACGCCTGTAAACTCATTTCTGATTCTTTTGTACTGACCAAACATATAACCGATTTCGCGTCCACCGACACCGATATCGCCAGCTGGTACATCGGTATTAGGGCCAATGTGACGACAAAGTTCTGTCATAAAACTCTGACAGAAACGCATCACCTCATTGTCTGATTTACCTTTTGGATCAAAGTCTGAGCCTCCCTTGCCACCACCCATTGGAAGTGTTGTAAGAGAGTTTTTAAACACCTGCTCAAAAGCCAGAAATTTAAGAATTCCAAGATTTACAGTAGGGTGAAAACGAAGACCACCTTTGTAAGGACCAATAGCGCTATTCATTTCGATGCGAAATCCTTTGTTAATCTGAACTTCACCGCGGTCATCTGTCCAGGGTACACGGAATAAAATCACGCGCTCGGGTTCAACCATACGTTCCAGAATTTTTGCTTCGCTGTAATGAGGATGCTCTTCGATGTAGGGAATAAGCGACTCTACCACTTCGTGCACTGCCTGATGGAATTCGATTTCACTTGGATTTTTGGCAATTACCTTTGCCATGAAATCGTTCAATTTTTTTTCATAATGTGTAGCCATGATATTTTTTATTTGGGATTAAAAATGAATTTTCAACCAAATTTATCAAAGCAAACAATCGCTTTTCAAAAGCCTGCGACAGATTGGGGGGAATGCGGAGTATTTTCAGTAAAACACGCAAGACAATACAGAGAATAGTTGCGAGAACAGGCTTAATTCAGAAACAAGCTTCAGCTGAACTTCCAAATCCTTTTGAGATTTTTCTGAATGCAACGGCTACTTTTTACCTTTTATTAAAGCATAGGTTGCAAACGATGCAAGCCAATGCGATCCGGCATATTCACCGGAATCCATCTTTTCGTAGCTGAAATTGAAATGCTCATCAGCCAGATCAATCATCTTTTGATTTTGCAAGGCATTTCCCATCTCAAAAAGACACCATGCTCTGCTGAAGTTGAGACCATCGAGATGCGCCAGTTTTCCATCGCTTCTATCAGTTACCATTGCAGGTTTCAAAAGTTTTTCGGGTTGCTTTTCGAAGCCGGGAAGAAATTTTTTGAGCCAGATTTTATATTCCTTCTCGGTAAGCACTTTGAGCATTAAGGAAGCTTCCTGAAGGCATGGCGACAAAAAATCAAAACCTGAAGGTTCCCATCCTAGTGGACAATTTCTGTCATTAAGGAAATACTCTTTTGCTTTTTCTTCAATTTTTCGGGCTAAATCTTTGTCATATTTCTTTGCATAATCGTAGGCAAATGACATCCCGAATGCAATATTTGAGTGCTCTCCAACACGAATGGGATAATTGAGTTTATCTAAAAAGACAACAAATTTTTCGGATAATAATTTTGTAAGCGGCTTCAGGTTGTGATGCAAATCAGCAGCAGCAGGATGATTCCATTCACGCAAAGCTTCATCCAGTTTTAGCAGCCATGCCCAGCCGTATGTTCGTTCAAAATCCTTGTTATGTACATCATCAAAAAAGTTAATCTCTGCCTGAATATTTTCCTTGGTGATATTGGTTTTAAGCTTTTCAAGTATGGCATCGCTGTGCTCAAAATCCGGTAGCTCTTTTAGAATTGTGACCAATGTCCAATGGCCATGAACAGATGAATGCCAGTCGAAACAGCCATAAAAAGCAGGATGCAAAACCCTGGGAGGCGCAAGATAACTGTCATCGCCCAACACTTGCCCCAGCTTATTGGGGTATTCTTTCTGTATGCATTCGAAGGCAAAATGGTAAAGGAATGTTGCTTTCTTATGATCTAAAACAGAAATATTTTTCTGGTCGAATTCTTGCTGTGAAATCAAAGAACTCATGGTTGTTAACAGAATCAGCATTACCGTAATTTTCTTTCTCATTTAAAATTCATTTTTTCATCAATAGTTTTAAATCCTCAACTGAAACAATTTTTGTTCTGAAATAATTGCTGCATGCCAAAGATACAGATTTCTTTAAAGCAGCAATTTATGGTAATCTCAAAATAAAGACTCAAAGCATTGCCATTTGCCTCATCAGGATTGCGGGACAAATTTGATGGTAAAAAACAATCCCACCTGATAAACTAAATCTTTGAAATCAGCGTTATAACTTTATTAATTCATGTCAAATACAGTTTTTAATCCATTGATTTAAAAGTCATCTTTTTTATTATAAAATCCTGTAAAACGACTTTTCTAGTTGTACCTTTGCAACACAATTTAACTTTTAATTACGATGCGAAAAATAATTTATTTTCTAACCTTTGGAGCACTGATAATACTCAGCACTTCATGTACTGAACAATATAAAAAAGAGATTGAACGACTTTCGGTTTATGCTGACAGTCTTGAATCATTGAGTGTAGAAAAAGACACTATATCCATGGGATATATCAAGGCTTTTAACGCTATTCAGCAAAATCTTCAGGAGATTAAAATGAAAGAGCGGCTGATCACACAGATTTCTGAAGGGGATAATGAAACACGGAAAAGCAAACAGGATGAGATAAATCAGGATATCAATGCCATATATGATTTGTTGCTTCAAAATAGAAAAACCCTGGAAGATTTAAAAGCACAGATGCGCAACTCGAGGGTCAAAAATACAGAACTCGAAAACATGATTGCCAATCTGAGCGCTCAAATCGACCAGAAAGACATTGAAATAAGCGAGCTGAAACAAGTTCTTGCCAGAAAAAATGTAGCCATCGAAAATCTTGAAAAAAATCTTGATGCGATGGAAGCTTTGAGTCGCGAAAAAGCCAGTGTCATTGAACAACAGATTATTGAAAAGAATACTGTTTGGTACATCATTGGCAACAAGAGAAACCTCGAAGAGAAAAATATTGTTGCCAAAGAAGGTGGCTTTATTGGCATTGGAACAACCCGAAAAGTAAGTGAAGAATTCGACCCTTCACTTTTTACAAGAGCAGATTTGCGTGATCTCAAAGGCTTAGCTGTTTTCAGTAAAAAGGCCCGGTTGTTGAGCATTCACCCTGCTGCAAGTTATGAGTTTGTCGGAGAAAAAAGCATCGACAGTCTGATCATCCTTCATCCGGATGATTTCTGGAGTGCATCTCGCTATCTTGTCGTAATGATTGATTAAAGCTCCATTGAAACATAAAGATCGTGAAAGCCTGATTGCGTATTGTAATCAGGCTTTTTTATTTCAGGAATTAATCCAATAAAAATAGCTTCTGTTAATTTGTTAACAATAATTTCAGTCATACTATCAGTCATTTTGCTTTTTGTCTTAATTTTGCGCCCGTTATAGCTGTTCTATTTGTTGATAGACAAGCTCTATTTTAAACTTTGTAAGTTCACAAAAACTTAGGATATGGAGAACACAATAAAAAAGCTTTTCAGCGAATTTCCACCTGTTACAACCGAGCAATGGGAAGAACAGATTATGAAAGATCTGAAAGGGGCTGATTATGACAAAAAACTAATCTGGAAAACCAATGAAGGCATTGCTGTAAAGCCATATTACAGAGCCGAACATCTTGAAAATATTCCTTGGTTAAAATCTTTTCCAGGGGATTTTCCGTTTATAAGAGGAAATAAAGCGACAGGAAACGAGTGGCTTGTAAGACAAGATATCCGTGTTGACGACATCAAAGCCGCCAATGAAAAAGCGCTGGATATTCTTATGAAAGGCGTTGATGCACTGGGTTTTGAACTTGATTGCAAAAAACATTACAGCATTGACGATATTGAAGCATTGCTGAAAAACATTCGCGCTGATATTGCGGAAATCAACTTTACAGGAACCTCTCAACAGATGGAGATCGTAGGGATAATGGATAAACTCGTTCGAAAGTATAATCGTCCGCTTGACAAAATTTGCGGTTCAGTAAACTTCGATCCCATCTCGCGCTTCAGTCGTCGTGGCCGCTGGTATGACAATGAAGATGCTGATTTTTGTACAGCCTATGAACTCATCAAAGCAGCGAAAGCCCTTCCTAATTATCTCGTTATTGCTGTTAATGGACATATTTTTGCAAATGCTGGCGCAACCATTGCACAGGAAATGGCATTTACATTGTCAGCAGGCAGCGAATATCTCACTCGACTTACTGATAAAGGGCTATTTATCGGCGAAGTAGCGCCAAAAATGAAATTCAATCTGGCAGTCGGTTCCAGCTACTTTATGGAAATGGCAAAAATTCGTGCCTACCGTTTACTTTGGGCGCAAATAGTGAATGCTTATGGCCTTAACGATGCCCGAAACGGCAGAATGTTTATTCATGCAGAAAACGCCAGCTGGAATTTCACTGTTTATGATCCACATGTAAATTTGCTTCGTACAACTACAAGTACCATGTCAGCCGTGCTTGGCGGTGTTGACTCATTCAAGGTTTTACCTTTTGATGCAGCCTATGAGACGCCGACAGATTTTGCTGAACGTATTGCACGCAACCAGCAACTTGTTCTAAAAGAAGAGTCATATCTTGATAAAATTGCCGACCCTGCCGCAGGTTCCTACTATATCGAAAACCTTACCCGGATGCTTGTGGATGAAGCCTGGAAGCTTTTCCTTAAAATTGATGAAGATGGCGGTTATATTGCAGCATTGAAAAAAGGCCTAATTCAAAACATGATCAATGAGAGCGCCAGAAAGCGTGACCTGAATATTGCCATGCGCCGCGAAATATTGCTCGGAACAAATCAATATCCAAATTTCAACGAAAAAATTGAAAAAGAGCTTTCATCTGACATTTTCAGCGCAACAGACAAGACCTCAGCCGAAGCCGAAATTGAAACAATAAAAATATACCGTGGCGCCCAGGCTTTTGAAATGTTACGCTACAAAACGGATATTTTCAGCAAAACCAATAAAAGACCTACTGCATGGATGTTTACTTTTGGCAATGTTGCCATGAGAAAAGCCAGAGCCACTTTTGCATCAAATTTCTTTGCCTGTGCAGGTTTTGAGGTAATCGACAATTTGGGTTTCAAAACCATTGAAGAAGGTATTGAAGCAGCAAAGTCTCAAAAACCAGAAATAGTTGTCATCTGCAGCGCTGATGAAGAATATACCGGAAATGCAGCCCTCATTTTTGAAGCACTCAAAAACGAAGCTGCTGTGGCACTTGCAGGCTATCCAACTGAATTGGCTGAAGAACTTAAGGCTGCAGGAATGAAACATTTTATTCATGTCAGGTCGAATGTGCTGGAAACACTTCAAGCTTTGCAAGAGCAATTAGGCATCAATCAATAGGAATTACAACGAAAAAGAAAGCGATGAAACCGAATTTCAAAAATATCAACATCAAAAATATTCCCGATAGCGGACTCAGCACTGAGCAATGGGAATTGAAAAATAAAGTTGTGTCGGAATGGGAAACACCTGAACATATTCAGGTGAAGCCAGCCTACAACAAAGAAGACCTGAAAGGGATTGAGCATCTGCGTTATGCAGCAGGCATCCCTCCTTTTTTGCATGGGCCCTATTCAACCATGTATGTGATGCAACCCTGGACTATCCGCCAATATGCAGGATTTTCGACTGCCGAAGATTCAAATGCTTTTTACCGCCGCAATCTCGCTGCCGGTCAAAAAGGTTTGTCAGTGGCATTTGATCTTGCAACACACCGCGGATACGATTCAGACCATGAGCGTGTTGAGGGCGATGTTGGCAAAGCAGGTGTTGCTATAGACTCCATTCTTGATATGAAAATACTTTTCGATCAGATACCGCTCAACAAAATGTCGGTATCAATGACAATGAACGGAGCTGTTTTACCCATCATGGCTTTTTATATCGTGACGGCTTTAGAGCAGGGTGCCAAACTTGAAGAACTGGCCGGAACAATTCAAAACGATATTCTGAAAGAGTTTATGGTGCGCAACACCTATATATATCCACCGGATGCTTCGATGCGCATCATTGCAGATATTTTTGAGTTTACCTCGAAAAAAATGCCCAAGTTCAATTCTATTTCTATTTCAGGCTACCATATGCAAGAAGCCGGTGCCACCGCCGACATTGAACTAGCTTATACGCTGGCCGATGGTTTGGATTATATCCGTACCGGACTGAAAGCCGGTCTTGATGTGGATGCTTTTGCACCGCGGCTTTCCTTCTTCTGGGCGCTGGGAATGAATCATTTTATGGAAATAGCCAAACTCAGGGCAGGTCGTCTTCTTTGGGCAAAAATCGTAAAACAGTTTGAGCCCAAACTGCTAAAGTCGATGGCATTGCGTACACATACACAGACTTCTGGCTGGAGTCTTACAGAACAAGATCCATACAACAATGTAGCCCGTACATGCGTTGAAGCCCTTGGTGCAGCGCTCGGTCACACACAGTCATTGCACACAAACGCACTGGATGAGGCCATCGCACTTCCAACAGATGCCTCTGCACGAATTGCACGCAACACACAGATTTATCTACAGGAAGAAACCCATATCACGAAAGCCGTTGATCCCTGGGCCGGCTCATACTATGTCGAAAAGCTTACTGCTGAGCTGGTTGAAAAAGCCTGGGCTCATATCGAAGAAATCGAAGCTATGGGCGGAATGGCAAAAGCCATCGAAACAGGTTTGCCCAAAATGCGTATCGAAGAAGCAGCTGCACGCAAACAAGCCCGAATAGATTCAAACAAAGACATCATTGTTGGTGTGAATAAATATCGTCTCGAAAAAGAAGATCCGATAGACATTCTGGATATTGACAATACTGCAGTTCGTCTTTCACAAATTGAACGCCTTAATAAATTGCGTGCAAACCGCAATGAAGCTGAGGTAATAGCAGCCCTTGAAGCCATCACACATTCGTGCGAAACGGGCGAAGGAAATCTGCTGGAACTGGCTGTTGACGCTGCTTCCAAAAGAGCCTCACTTGGAGAAATTTCAACTGCCTGTGAAAAAATATTTGGTCGATACAAAGCTGTAATACGTTCCATTTCAGGCGTTTATTCATATGAAAGCCGTGGCGACAAGAGTTTCATCAAAGCCACTGAAATGGCAGATGAGTTTGCAAAACTCGAAGGTCGGCGTCCGCGTATAATGATAGCCAAAATGGGTCAGGATGGTCATGACCGCGGAGCAAAAGTTGTTGCAACAGGCTATGCAGACATCGGCTTTGATGTAGATATCGGACCATTGTTCCAGACACCAGCCGAAGCTGCACGCCAGGCTGCTGAAAATGATGTCCATGTTTTAGGTGTTTCAAGCCTTGCTGCCGGACACAAAACGCTGGTGCCTCAGGTGATTGAAGAGCTCAAAAAGCTTGGGCGTGAAGACATCATGGTCATCGTGGGTGGCGTAATACCACATCAGGATTATCAATATCTTTATGATGCAGGCGCTGTGGCTATTTTTGGTCCCGGCACAATCATTTCTGAAGCCGCCATCAAGATGCTTGATATTTTGATTCAGATGAGAAGTTAGTAACTTATTGAAATGATTATGTAGGTTTTCGAATTGGCATAAATCAAACTTTTTGAAAAAATAAAAGCCCGGCATCAATGAGATCCGGGTTTTTTTATTGGTTTAATGCTTCGATGAGCGCTATTTGCTTGAACATTTTACCCTTTCTGAAAAACATCTTTCTGTATTTGCACAAAATAAAGTGTTAAGATTTGTGAAGCTCTGAATTTCACCGGTTAGTTTATCTATTTTTGCTTTGAAATCGACCCGGATGAACCATTTATTACTGAATATTTTATTGATTTTCTCACTTTTTCTGCCACAACTCTCAAATGGTCAAGAGGTAAAAGGAGTAATTCGAGATGCAAACTCAAAACCCATTCCATTTGCTTCTATTTACAATCCTCAGCTTCAAAAAGGCACTACCGCAAACATGGAGGGAGAATATCAGCTTTTTTTGCCTGTCGGCGAGCATGAATTACTTTTTCAATATCTCGGATATCAGACACACAAAGAACTTATCAGCTTAGACTCAAAAGTTGTTACGCTTGATGTGATATTAAACATACAACATTATAATCTGGCTGAGGTTATTGTAACAGCAAGCGGAGAAGATCCTGCCTATTTCGTTATGCGAAAAGCAATTGGCATGAGTCAATATTACCGCAATCAGGTATCAGAGTATTCTGCAAAAGTTTATCTGAAAGGAACAGGTGTACCGGTGAAGATTCCTGCCCTGATGCGGCGTCAGTTGAAAAAAGATGGCATCGTGGAAGGCAAATATTTCGTCACAGAGACACTTTCAGAAATAAGTTTTAAAAAAGGGGAACCGCTTCGGACGAAAGTTTTATCCACCCGCAGCTCTGGGCCTGACAACGATACCAATCCAATGGAGTTTGTGACAATAAGTCTTTATAATGATATTAATGGCATAATTTCACCGCTTAGCAGAGATGCATTTTCGGTTTACCGTTACAGGCTTGACGGCACTTTCGTGGAGAACGGGCGGACAGTGAATAAAATAAGTGTAATTCCCAAAAGAAAAGGACAGGATCTTTACCGTGGAACAATTTTTATACGCGAAGGAAGCTGGAACATACATTCAGTCGATCTGAAGGTAGAGCAAAATATGTTTAAATTACGACTCAGACAAGTTTACCAGGAAGTGAAACCTTTGGTATGGATGCCTTTAAGCCACGATTTTGACATATTGGTTGAGGCTTTGGGTGGTAAAGCTACTTTTCGTTATGTGGTTACTGTTAACGACTATGATGTGAAACTAAACCCTGAAGTAGACCACAGTTTTTATGCAAAGATGCTTGCTGAAGAAGAATCTGAGCTAAAAGCACTTGAAGATCTTGTTGCCAACGCAATAAAAACATCACAAAGCAAAAAGAATGAGCCGCCTACAAAGACGCAGCAAAGAGTGGCTGAACTTGTGGACCAGCAAGACCTTTCCAATAAAGAAATGCGCGAACTCAACAAATTGATTCGCATGGAAGCAACGGCCACTCAAAAAAAGCCACCGCTGGAAATTAAGCCGAGAAATACAGAAATAGCTGACAGTGCAAAATTAAGAACCCCGGATTTCTGGAATCAAGCCAGAACCGTCCCCTTAACAACAGGTGAATTAGAAAGTTTTGATGAAAAACCGGCAGACAGCTCAAATGCTGATACACTTAGCAAAAAGAAAAGCAGCTTATTTAATGAAATACTTTTTGGCTCAACCTATAGAAAGATTGCACCTAAAATCAAACTTAAACATAATGGTCTTATTGGATTAAGCTCATTTTCCTTCAACACCGTTGATGGATTCTTGTTTGACAAAAAGTTTGGATTGCTGTATGATGCCACTTCAGGTAAACAATTATACATTGATGGAAATATACATTTTGCTTTTGCCCGAAAAAGTACCGGAGGAGTTGTCTCTGCAAAATATTTATATGATCCTATGAAAAGAGCATCCTTCAAAATCAGCGGAGGTCGCACCACAAATGATTTTAATGCTGATGATGGAATCATACCCTTCTTTAATGTTTTCACAACACTTTTTGCAAGACAAAACTTTTTGAAGCTTTACGAGAAAGATTTTTTGAAATTAAGCCACGAAACAGACATTACAAATGGACTTGTTTTTAGCTTAAGCGCTGAATATGCCAAAAGAGAAAAACTTGAAAATCACACTGATTTCTATTTCACCAACTGGCTAGGAAAAGAATTTACAGCCAATATGCCCCCATCAATTGCTGATCATCCGGAACTGATTTCAAACAATAAGGCTTTCATTTTCGAAGCCGGAATGAGTTGGACCTACCGTCATTTTTACAGAATTAGCAATGGCAGGAAACAAATGGCTTACTCGCGGTATCCGACTGTCTCAGCAATTTGGCGACAGGGTATCAAAGGAATTGGTGACAGTGAAAGTCAGTTTCAGCAAATTGAGGTTGGTATAAAGCATGGTTTTGACATGCGACTCTATGGCAGGATTGATTATACAGTTTCTGCCGGCAGTTTTTTAAACACCTCCAACATCTACTTTGCAGATTATAAGCATTTCAGCAATAATCCTTTATGGATTAATTCAGGTAAAAAACTTTCGATGTTCAGAACTTTACATTTCTATGACAGAAGCACCAAAGCTGATTATTTCCAAGCCCATCTGAATTACGAACACAGTCGAATTCTCATTAAAAGACTACCATTTTTAGGAAACAGTCTGATGCGGGAAAACCTCTTTGTGAACAACCTTATCACAAAAGATTCCAAACCATATCTCGAAATAGGTTACGGCGTTTCCCAGATATTTCTGATGTTCAATATCGAAGTTGTGACAGGCTTTGAAGGCGGCAAACACAACTATACCGGCTTCAGATTGGGTATACCAATAGGAGAAGCAGCGGTGAGGTTTTAGGGATTTTTTTTTGAAAACCCCGTCTTTCTTCAATCTTCATTTCCGAAAAACCGCTTTATTATGGTTGACCCTCAAAATTGAATCAGCGATATCCTTCTTCTACTCTTTTTATTACTTTTGGAATCTAATTAAAGATATCATTTCCTGATGAAAACCCGAATATTTTTCTGGAGTCTTTTTCTGACAACAACTTTTTCAGTTCTGCATTTCAATTCGTCAGGACAGGAAATAAATCCCAAAAGTTCTGAAAATCCAAAATATATAGATACTTACGATTCGATCTGGCTAAATTCACTTACCGAAAGAAAGCTGCCTGAAGAGTTCAGATCAATGAATCTACCTGCCTTAATTGACAACTCCACCCTCCCCTATTTCAGGCCGATCTTTAATCAGATTGGAGCCTCCTGTGGTCAGGCCGCAAGTGTAGCTTATAATTTTACCTATGAAATGTGCAGAAAACGAGATGTTTCGGCAAGTGACTCCACAAATCAGTTTCCAAGCCATTTCGTTTACAATTTTATGAGCTATGATGGTTGGTATGGGGTAAATTACATGCACAGTTTTGAAATCCTCAGGACACTTGGGACACCCACAGTAGATGAGTATGGTGGAATCGCCATCGACGACGGAAAGATCTGGATTTCCGGTTACAACAAATATTATCAGGCAATGAAAAACCGGATCAGGGCAGTAGAAAAAATAAAAACTGATACACCTGAAGGCTTGCTCACTTTAAAACACTGGCTGGCTCATCATCTGGAAGGGTCTGCCACAGGAGGTGTCGCCAATTTCAACGCTGCAAGTCCATGGTCATTGCTCACATTGCCGGATGGAACCCCCGAAGCCGGGAAAAAAGTCATCGTTCAGTTTCCCGGAAATTATGCCACGCATGCAATGACAATTGTTGGTTATAACGACAGTATTCGTTACGATTACAACTCCGACGGACAATTCACAAACCACCTCGACATCAATGGCGATGGTATTGTCGATATGCGCGACTGGGAAATTGGCGGATTAAAAGTTGCCAACTCTTATGGTGCAAACTGGGGTGATGGAGGATACTTTTATATGATGTATAAATTGCTGGCTGAGAACATTGTAGATGGTGGAATCTGGAACCATCAGGTTGACATTTTGGATGTTAAGGAAGTGTATGAGCCGTTGCTAACCATTAAGCTTACAATCAAACACGACCGTAGGGAACAAGTACGAATTATGGCAGGGGTTTCAAGCGATACAGCTAACAATACTCCTGACCATCTGCTCAGTTTCCCAGTTTTTAACTTTCAAGGTGGCCCGCGATACATGCAAGGTGGCTCTACTGATCCCAACAACAAAACAATTGAAATAGGACTTGATATTACACCACTTTTAAGTTTTGTTGAAGTTGGCCAATTTGCCGATTTCTACCTTGAAGTCCATGAAAACGATCCGCTATCAGAAGGTTCTGGAGAGATAATCCACTATTCTATAATTGATTACAACGGGAATGAAGCTCAGGAATTTTCCTGCGAAGAACAGAATGTGCATCTTACAGACAATGATATTACACGATTGCGCGTGAGGCACAATCCAACTTTCGACAAAGTCAAGATTGAAACAGAGCAGATTCCGGTTTTTGATGCGGGTTATCAAATGGAAGCTTCAGGTGGTATTGAACCGCTAAACTGGAAACTTATAACCCCATATCATCAGCAGTTTTTTGAAGATAGCTTTCCTGAAATCGGTGCTGAACAGCTCGAACTGGAAGCGCCAAATCTAAAATTCGCACGCAAAACCCTTGATTTCAGTTTTCCATTTTACGGAGAAACATACGAAGAGGTTTTTATTCACAAGGACGGTTTCATTCTTTTTGAAGAAGGCATTTATCCGTGGCCATACTATAAAGACACCTATCTTCTTTTCAGAACAATGAAAAACATTTCGGCCTTCCTTTTCACACCAATAAAATACTATCCGGGCACAAAACAAGCTGAAGGCATCTGGTATGAAGGAAACGAACATCAGGCAGCTTTCAGGTGGAAACAGCCTTTAATGTATTACGATCAAAATATTGGCGATGGTGAATTTGCTGTTATTCTTTATCCCAACGGAAACATCGAATACTATTTCAATGACATCCTTGTCAATGAAAATATCCTTTGGTATTCAGGTGTTTCAGCAGGAAACAACAGTGATTTTCAACTTGTGAAAGGCTCCAATGAAAGAGCTTTGCCACAAAATTCGTTCAGACTCGTCCCTGAAAATATCCCTCAGGGAATTTCGATAAGTAATGAAGGATTTTTGAGCGGAATGATTGAAGATATTGAAAATATTAGTAATCTATGCATTAAAGTTATCGATGACCTTGGAATTTCGGATCAAAAAATATTTCAGATTTCTAATGACTTACGCTATGAATACAAGGTCGTTCAGACGGATGACTCCCCTCCTCAAAACGGGAGCACTGTATGGACAGAATTGACTGTTACCAATGTTTCAAACTCTGACATCAACGATCTTGTGGCAACAGTTAGTTCAAATGACTCTTATCTTGAAATTGTTTCAAATCAAATTGCTATTGGAAATCTTCAGGCAATGTCAAGCATTACGATTCCACAGGCATTTGAATTCAGTATTTCTTTTGACTGTCCGGATCAGCACAACTTTATCACCGATTTAAGTTTTGTTTCAAATTCAATGACAAGAAATGGGAAGATGACTTTTGTTTCCGATGCACCTGAAGTGTATCTTGCTGGCAAATCCATTGAGGATGGCGAAGACAATCAACCTGATCCCAGCGAAACATTTGATCTGATTCTGAACTTCAGAAATAAGGGTAGAGCAAGAGCACAACTTGCTTCAGCGATTTTGACTACAAATGATACTTACGTTAGTTTTAATGAAGGCAACAGCGCAATAATCGGCGATATCCCACCAGGACATATCAGACCAGCAAACTACACTCTTACGATTTCTCCCGATTGTCCATTTGGGCATGAAATTGGTTTCAATGTTTCAATTATAGATGCAAACAACAATCAGTGGAATGACACTCTAAGTTTTCAAGTTGGCAAATTCCCTTTGCTTGTATTCAATAAAGCACAGAATAATCTGTCAGCTTCAGCCATTACTGCAGCACTTGACAGTTTGCAGATTCAATATGTTTATTCCACGACGCTGCCTTCGAATCTGGATATTTACAGAGCAGCAATAGTTTGCCTTGGAACCTATTACACAAACACAGTTCTTACACAAGATGAAGGAGCCTTGCTTTCCAACTATCTTCTGGAAGGAGGCAAACTTTATATGGAAGGAAGCAGAACCTGGAGAAATGATCCTCAAACAGCAGTGCACAATAAGTTTAACATACAATGGCTGAACATTAATCAAGGTGCTTATTTTAACCATCTTATTGGTACAAATGAATCATTTGCCCACAACATGAATTTTCCATTTTCGGGATTGTACAATGTTCTGCTTTATCATCTTACTTTTCAACCTCCTGCATTTCCTTTGTTTTATACCGATTTTTCTCCAACAGCATACACAATGATAGGTTTTGAAGGATTTGGATATAAAACAATAGGATCAATGCTTGAATTTGGAAGCTATGGAAGCCTGGAAAATTTTGAGGGCAGACGCAATCTAATGGCAGAGATACTGATATTTTTTGAGCTGGAACAGTTTATGGTTTCAGTCCCTGAAAAAGAAATCGCCGGACTCACTAATTCAATTGCTCTATCAATCAGACCAAACCCATCCAATGCCAATGTTGAAATTGAATTACTGTCTTCAGAAAAAGATTCACAGGAATTGAAGATTTTTTCTATTGACGGCAGGTTGATTAAAACAATAATATTTACGCCTGATAGTTCATCGGAAAAACAAGTATTTCAATGGGATGGGAAAGATGAAAACGGAATAATTATGCCAAAAGGCGTTTATCTGGTTCAGATTATTTCCGGACAAAAAATGGTTTCATCCAGACTTATCAGATTGTAATAGCAGCACCTTTTCACGTGAAAACTCCAAATGTTGTCTTCATTCATAATCGAAATTTCACAAAGAATGGAATAAAAAGTTCATTCCTTTTGTCATGTAAACTTATTTAAGTAGTCTTCAAATCCCTATTAGAAATGCTTCATCGAACTGTTTTAATTTTAGTTGGCTCTCTGCTCATTTATTCTTCATTTGCACAAAATTTGGAGGAAAAAGCAGCAAATATTCACAAAAAAGTACTGACTTTGGACAGTCATACCGACACACCCTTAATGCTTTACCGACCCGGCTTTGATATAAGTAAAAAAAACGACCCCCGAAACCGCGGCGGTAAAATTGACTTTCCACGCATGGAAGAAGGCAGTCTCGATGCAGTTTTTTTTGCTGTTTTTGTCGGACAAGGCCCACGCACCCCTGAAGGGAATCAAAAGGCCAGGGAAAGGGCGTTGGATGTTTTTGACAGGGTTCACAAAACAATTGCAATGTATCCCGAAAAAGCTGAGATTGCTCTCACTTCCAAGGATGCCATTAAACTGAAAAAACTTGGCAAACGCGCCATTTACCTTGGCCTTGAAAATGGTTATCCAATCGGTGAAGACATCAATATGGTTGAAGAATATTACCGGCTTGGCGCACGATACATCACCCTTTCTCACACAAAAAACAACGATATCTGCGACTCTTCGACCGATAAGGAAGAGCATGGAGGTTTGACGGATTTTGGCAGGAAGGTAATAAATGAAATGAACAGGATTGGTATGATGATAGATATCAGTCACATTTCAGATAAAGCTTTTTATGATGTGATTGCAACGAGTTTGACGCCTGTGATAGCATCACATTCCAATGCCAGAGCAATTTGCGACAATCCAAGAAATCTTACTGATGACATGCTTCTTGTGCTCAAAGAAAATGGTGGTGTTGCTCAGGTTTGTATCTTAAGCGCCTATGTCAAAAAACAAGAGCCAAATCCCGAAAAAGACAATGAGCGTGCAGCAATTCGAGAAAAATACAACAATTTTGAAGGGCTCTCCGATGAAGAATCAGTCATCGCACGCGAAGAATGGAATGCCATTGAAAGAAAATATCCAACTCCTTTGGCATCAGTTTCTGAGCTCGTGGACCATGTCGATCATATTGTACGCGTTGCAGGCATCAACCATGTTGGGATTGGAACCGACTTTGATGGCGGCGGTGGACTTTCAGATTGTTTTGATGTAAGTCAGATTGGCAACATTACCCTTGAGCTTGTAAAAAGAGGTTATTCTGAAGAAGAAATTCAAAAAATCTGGTCAGGAAATTTTCTAAGGGTTTTTGAAGAAGTCGAAAATTTCAGGATGTAAAAACCGCAGATTATCGAGTAAAATAATTACTCTTCTTTAACGATAAGATAAATGACCTCGTTGTCTTTTTTCAACAGATATTTTTCGCGTGCATACTTTTCCATGAAAGCTGAATCATAAACAAGATCGTTGCTCATTTTCTGATTCTTTTTGATCTCCGTTTCATAAAAGTTCTTTTGCCTTAGAAGACCTCTGAGACTTTTCTGTAAACTTATTTGATTCAAAATCCTGTTTTGATCAAAAAATATCATCCACAAGCCAAAAGCCAAAAGCGTGTAAACGTATTTAAAACGCGACAGATGTTGTAGAATCCTTTTCATATTTCAGGTATTTCAAAAAAACGCCTTTGTTTCAGAGCGAAAAACCATTGATTTTTGAGGCTCAATGAATATCGATGCCTTTTTGCATAAAAATCAGATGTCGAAGTGTAATTGTGATTTCGCCCATGTATTCTTTTATCGCTTTTACACTGCCCGGCAATACGTAAGTAAGGGTGTTTCCCATCAAACCTGCCACACCTCTGCTTAAAAGGGCATTCGGTTTTTCAGCACCAAATTTCATTCTTATTGCCTCCATAATTCCCGGAATCTCTTTATCAATAAGCTTCTTAGCAACCTCAGGACTGTTATCGCGAGGGCCAACTCCGGTACCTCCGGTTGAAAAAACCATGTCATAATCCTCTGAGCGTGCCTTCAACAAGAGCGATTCAAAGATTTCGGGATCATCTGGAATCAATTGTTTGTCAATTTCAAACTTCCATTTGTTTGAAAGAAAAAACTGTTGCATATGACTGACTATTTCCGGCCCGCTAAGGTCTTCATATTCTCCACGACTGGCTCTGTCAGAAAGCGTTATCACCATAACCTTGAAAATCTTTGGCAGATACTCCACTGTGTCATCGGCTTTCACTGTACCACCTTTCAAAACCCTTGCAAAAATCCCTTCCTTTGGCATCACACAATTTCCAACCTCGTTGTAAATCGCGCAACCTTTTCCATGACATTTTTTGCCAATCTGTGTAATTTCGAGCTCCGTTTCTCCAATCAAGAGCTTGTCTAAAGGAGCTGTTTCATACAAGATAATGCCTTCAGTAGTAATGTTTTCTGCAAACTCTCCATATTGCACTTCGCGTTTTGCCTCCAGCTCAAATTTGCGAAAACTCTCCGTACCCAGCAGGCTCACCATCCGGTGCCAACTCCCTGCATGTGCATCAGATAAAACACCCGTATGTGTGAGTTCAATCAAAGGAACCGGCTTTTTCACCGTCCCCTTTTTCTCAGAAATATTTACTGAAACGACCCTTATTTTAGCTTTTGAAATCATGAAAATATCTTAAAAATATCTCTGCGAAATTACTAATTTTACACATATTTTTTCTGTAAAATGCAGAAAGAAGTTACATAAGAACAAACAGAACGATTATTAACAGACAAAGCAATACAAAAGAAAATGGAAGAAAAAACATTTGAGGAAGAAAATCTGGTAAGGGAAATCAGTTATTCGCTCAGCCGTGCTTCAGGATGGATGAAGTTTTTGGGCATTGTCATGATTATTTATGGTGCAATAATGGCGCTGACAATTGTCGGTATTATAATTGCATGGTTGCCAATTTGGCTCGGAATAATTGTCTATCAGGCTGCTAAAAACTCAAAGTCTGCTACGCTTACAGGCGACAAATTCATGTTGATGAAGTCGCTTCAAAACATCAATAATTACTTTACAATTTCTGGTATATTGCTAATAATCAGCATACTTCTATCAGCACTTTTCATTGGCATCATGTTACTGACTGGTTTCGCTTTAGAAAATCTTACAAACTATCTCAATTCAATGTAAATCCATATTGCTTGCAAAATCAATGCAAATAGCTGAAAAATAAGTTAAAATTGTTGTTTAATAATCCATAAAACGTGGTGAGAGAAAGGCATTGCTTTTTCTTGCAAGACGAAGGATTACAGCAAACTCATGGGTGCCGGAATTGAAATTGGCAAACCGATTGATGCCGATATCATAGCTATAAACAATTTCGATGAGGTCGGAAGTGCGGAGTCCGGCTTTAATAAGAAACGCATCCTTGTTTCTCCAGCCAATGCCTGCCTGAAGTTTATTCACATAAAGTTGCAAATCGGCTTGCAGATAGTTGATTTTTCCTTGCTGATGAAATGAAAGGCCGGCTCTAAGTTGCGCTTCGTATGAAAGCCGAAAAAGATAAAAAGTATAAAGATGCTGATGAATCGGTATGCGTGATATTGAAGCATCACGTCCAAGTGTAGTTAGGTGTTTGGCAGCATAACCAAAAACAAAATCATAGGCAATGAAATGAAGTCCGAAATCAAAATCTGGCCTCAGGTAACGCTCATCAGGCCGGATCATCGGCTCGTTTCCATCAAGGAAAACAAGCTTTGAAAACTCAATTTGTCTTTGATACATTCCAGCCGAGAGACCCATATTGAGGCTTATTTCAGGATTAAGGTAAATCCTGTAGGCATATGCCAGATTGAGTTTTCTCGTGATTTCTTTTCCAACGGTCTGATTGATCACTGAAAACTTCAACCCCATAGACCTATTATCAAAAAAAGTTGAAAGACTTAACTGCTCCACTGTTGGCGCATCAGGAAATCCTACCCACTGCCTGCGGGTGAGCATTTGCAAATTGATCATATTATTATTTTCAATAAGGGCAGGATTGAAAACCTCAGCATTCATGCCACTATTGCTAAAAAGAACATCTGTTTGGCCTTTCAGCAACTGACTTCCAAAAAGTAAAATCAGCACAAAAATGATATTGTAGTTCAACTTTTTCATGGTCTGAAATCTTTGGCTTGTTGCAGAGAAACGCGTACATTGTCTATGTATGGTATAACAAATGCATCAGGAAAACCTGCATTGCGAATGCGGTTGCGCAATACCTCTGCCTCTGAAATACTATATCTGTCACCAACTTCATATCTGAAAACCCCACCTTGCTGATGTTCTGTGAAACGAATGTTGTCCAGCATTCCTTTCAAGACTCCAAAATCATTGTCAGGATTGCGCTTCAAAGAAGAAACAATGATCTGAACCCTATATACGAGCCTTTGATTCTCAGCTGAAATATTATCAGTAGAGACACTTTCAATTGCGGCATTCATGTCCAAAACCTGAAAAGTTGTTCTTCTGTTGGCTTGATGCTCTGCTTCTGATCTCGCGTTTCTGATTACAGGATTGCGTTTTCCATAGCCCCTTGAAACCAATCGTGACTTTGAAATACCATTTAAAATAAGGTAGTCCACCACCGACTTTGCTCTTTCGGCAGACAGCCTGTCGTTGTATTTATCCGTACCACGTGTATCAGTATGTGAGCTGATCTGGACCCTGACTTTTGGTGTCTCGCGCAACATAGAAACCAATTTATCAAGTTCAATCTTTGAAGACTCCCTTAAAGTAGCTTTATCAAAATCATAATAAATATCGTTCAGTGCAATTTCCTTTTTCATCACGATAGGTGTCAACTCAAAATCCAGATCATAGCCGTTTGATTTCTGCAGAATCATCGGTTTATCTATTTCTGGAATGCGTACAACACGCGATTCAGTGAAATAGCCATCTTTTTCTATTTTCAGGCTGTAAAGGAAATCAACTTTTAAGGAGTCAAAAAGGTAAACACCATTGTCATTTGTTCTCGTCATTGCCAGAAAACCACCTGAACTATTGATAGATACCACTTGGTTGGCGATAATTTTACCCGTTTCTCTTTCTGTGACTTTACCACTAACTCCTGCTATGTGGTTGCGCCGTCTTAATAAAAATTCAATATCAGGTATTGCTTGATGGCTTTCGGCACTGAGAAAATCTTTTACTTCTTCAAGATATTCGGGGTGCGTGGCAGTCACTTTTCCTGATGAATACACAGGAACAGATACTGTAAAAGTCCCTGCGGAAGAAGTTTGCAAAGTGTAGATTTTGTTATCATTATCCTTTATTTGTATGTCGGCATTGGCAACAGGATTAAGCGTCCGGGCATCAAGTGCACGTCCTTTAACAATCTTTCGTATCGGATAATCATCAAAGAAAAAAATGTCATCACCATTTGGTCTGTTTCGGTTTGAACTGAAGGCGCCTTGGGTTGTTCCGGCTTTTATTGCAAGGCCAAAATCATCAGAAGTTGAGTTGAATGGTGCAGTGAGCAGGCCAATTTCGTTGAAGCTGCCGGCACGATCAAAAGCATAAAAAATATCAAGTCCTCCAAACCCCGGATGACCGCAGGAAGAAAAAAACAACAGGCTATCACCCGATGTTGTTGGAAAAAGTTCATCAAAAGATGTATTAACAACAGCCCCCAGATTTATTGGGAGGCCAAAACTGCCATCAGGTTTTATGGTTATGCTGTAGATATCATTTCCACCGAAGCCGCCTGGCAAATTAGCGATGAAATACATCTTTTTTCCATCTTCACGAACATGAGGATGGCCGAAGTTATATTTTCGGTTTACAAATGAAGCAGGTTTTGCCCTTGAAAAAAAGAAAGTTTCCTGATCGAATTTCGCTTCCATGATGGTACACCTGCGTTTACGATTATTGCAGCGGGTGAAAAATACCCTTTCGTTTGCTTTATCGAAACTCAGCGTTCCGGTATTTGAATTTCCTCCAACCGGCAATGGAATTGCATTTCCAAAATCGCCATAAAGATTGGCAATAAACAGATATAGCCTGGAGAAACCTTCGGCAGTGCGGCCATCAGAATCGGAAACTCCATTTTCTTTTCGTGAAGAAGAAATCACCAAGTCGCCATTCAGCCAGCCCGGAGCATAATCGCTCCATTGGCTGTTGATACCCGCAGCAGCCTGAACCAAATTTTCCATCAATTGAGATTGAGTCTCATATTGCTCAATCATTGCCAGAAATCTTTTCGCTTCAGCTGAAACTGGGTTAAGTTTCAAAGCATGAACAGCAGTTAATTTAGCCGATTTAATATTTCCTGATCTTAAAAATGCGTCCGTTAGCGCCAACACCCAATCTATCTGAGATGGTTCTTCGCCATTGGCATCAGCATACCATTGCAAAGCTTCTTCGAAACGGTTCATTCTGTGATAGGCACTTCCAATTCTGAAGGCAAGCAATTGCTTATCCCTCAAATCGTCAGTGCGATGGAAAGCTTTCTCCCACATTTTAGCTGCTTTGGCAAAATTATGGACAGCAAAATGTTTATCAGCCTGTCTGACAACTGCCTTTTGCGCAATGATAACCAAGCTTAAAAGCATCAAAAACAGAAATAATACAGTTTTTTTCATTCTCTTACCAATGTTACTGACCCCTTGTCTGTTCGAACCACCATGCCGTTAACATCTTTTATCTCATGTATATAATAATAGGTGCCCGGAGTCACCATTGTTCCTTTGAATTTTCCATCCCAACCTTCGGTACCAACAAATATTTCAACTCCCCAACGATTGTATAAACGAATAAAACTTCCCTGCATAAACCTATCGTTGACATTGTCATTATTTGGTGAAAACGCGTTGATGCGACTACCTTCCTCTAAAATCAATATGGACCCTTTTGTTTTACAACCTGAAGAACCAATTGCTTCAACTGTTATAGAGTCATTGAATAATTGTGTGTTTCCATAAAAAAATTGTTTTGACAGACCATCTTGCAAAATTGTGTTGCCACTCATAAAAGTCAACCGATTCAATTGGTTTGTCTCCTCAACAAATAAAATTTGCTGTATTGCATCTACACGTAAAATGAATGATGGCAATGGTACAACTTCAACAAATTTCGTTTGGGATGATGAACACCCAAACTCATTTTTTCCTAAAACTGTATATGACGCGCTGCTTTCGGGTATGATGGTAAAAATACTGCCAGTTACAGGAGGTTCTGTTTGCCAGCTATAAGTACTTCCTCCGGAGGCTTCCAAATAAATATTTTCACCTTTACAAATCTGATTTTCGCCCTCAATAGTGACTTGCGGAACAGGATACACAAGCAATGAAACATTCCCTTGCATTGGTTTTGAACAATTTGAAGCCGCCATTACAGCTTCAACATTATAGTTGCCGGAAATCAATGGATTTGTGAAGGCAATCGGCTGACCTGTACCACTTAAAGTCTGAACTATTTCTGTGTTGTCTTTTTTTAACTGATATATTACATTGACCTCAGAACCTGATAGATAAAGCCCTGCTGAAGTCTCATTAGCACAAAATGAACCCCCACCAAGCAAGGTAAATACAGCGGGCAATGCTGACTGCTGAATTTGAACTGTACCAGACATCGCTGTATTACATCCGCTTTGATTTGAAGCAACAACTGAATATGTTCCATTTGCATTTATATTGCCAAAGTTCAGCGGCATACCAGTCCCGTTTAAAGCCAGGCCCACTTGAATTCCATTGCGTAAAAGCATATAACTGACCCCTGTTTGCGAACCTGAAAGTCCAATTTCTGGAAATTGCCCACCAGGGCAATAATAACCGCCACCAGTAATTTCAAATTGTTGCGGCAAGGGCAAAACCGTAACGATAACAGAGTCTTCGACATATACAAATCCATCAAAAACACTGACAAAATATTTTGTTGTTACAAATGGATAAGCCGTCAAAATTGGATTATAATGCTGCGAAACAGGAGGTTCTGCCGGCCAGTTCCAGCTATAATTGCCTGATCCGCCTTGCGGCAAAGCAACAAGCTGAACCATTTGGCCCGGACAAACAGAAAAGTCAGATACGGAAATATTTACAGATAATGGACCTCCACTGACAAAAACAATGGTTTGATCATTCGCCTGACAATTGCTTTGTTGATCAATTACAGTAAAGCTAAACAAAGTACTGTTATTCAAAGGAACAGTCTGAGGATTTTGTGAAGACGGGTTTAATAATAAATTAAGGGGGTCCCAATTATATAAAAACGATCCTGAACCTCCGCTTGCTATGCCATTTAGCTGGGCTGCAGCTCCATAAGCTATTGTTTGAGGAGCGCCTGCATCAGCAAAAGGAAATGGGTATTGTTGAATAAGCGCCGAACCTGCCATAATCATTTCACATCCAAATCCGGGACGTGTTGCCTTTACAGTGTAGATGCCTGAAATGTTGAAAAGTCCAAAATTAATTGCCCCTCCCTGCCCTACAACTTGTGTAACGATATGTGTATAATTTCGATACAAGGTGTAAAGCAGTCCATTCTCCGAATTGCTCAGGCCAACAGACCTCCCAATGCTTGAAGCACAAAAAGCACCTCCTCCCGTTACTTGAAAAACCAAAGGATTCTGACCAACCTGAATAAAAATTTCAGATGATGCCATTTGTTCGCCATCACTGATCGATAAGTAAAATGTCTGTGAAATCGATGGATTTAGTTGAATTGTCTGATTTGTTCCTAGGAGCATGCCATTTGAATCTTTCCACTCGTAAATGTATGCTCCTGTGCCTCCTTCCGGAAGAGCGGTTAGAATTACAGCTTCACCTTGACAAACTTGTTGCGAAGATGCAATAATATTAACCATAAGTTGTCCTCCGGACACAGTAATAATCGTTGAGTCAACATTACTTTGACAACCCGATTCCAGATCAGTAGCAGAGAAAAGAAAAACGGCGCTTTGTTGCAGTGGGAAAGTCAAACTTGTTAAGGAATTTGGATTAAGCAATAAGGATGGCGGTGTCCATTGATAATCGTAGAAGCCCGAACCTCCAGAAACTGCTGCAGAAAGTAAAACACTTTCACCAATGCCAATGGTTTGATCAGGCGTACTTATGACAAGTGGCGGTTGATAAAGCTGTAACTGTGCTTCTCCGTTCATAATGGAAACACATTTTGAAGTTTGATTTTCTGCCATTACAGTATAAAGTCCACTGGCTTCAATTCCAGCAAATTGCAAAGCACCACCTGTTCCGTTCAGAATATTTCCTGTTGGATTCCCATTTCGTTGGAGCTCATATAAAACACCAATTTCTGAGCCATTCAAACCAAGATTTATATATGCACTTCCCTGACAATATATTCCTCCACCAAAAAGCTGAAACTTAGTTGGAGCAGGAAGCACTTCAATAAAAATTGAGTCATATACCACCGAAACCCCATCATTGACAACTACCTTATACTTCGTAGATACCATTGGGTAAACAACCGGATTGAAAAGGGATGATTCAAATCCGGCAGGTTCTGATGTCCATGAATAAAGATAGTTCCCTGATCCCCCAGATGGCAAAGCAAATAGTTTAATTTGAGAAGAAGGACAAACTATATCATCTGTAGAAACAATTTTGAGCTGTAGATTGCTTGTTCCATTTCCAACAAAAACAGCAGCATAGTCTTCCGAAACAGCGCATCCACTTCCTTCAGGCACAGCTTGTAGCTTGAACAATGTAGTCTCCTCAAGGCTTACTGTTGTTGGCTGTAGAGCATCCGGATTGAGAAGTTTATTTGCCGGACTCCAGCTAAAAGCAAATGTTGTATTTGGAGCAATTACCTCACCTTCAAGGGTTGTTTGTCCGCCAATGTTAACGTATTTATCAGGGCCAGCCGAGGCAATCACTGATCCACCGTTAGTAATTACAGCGCTTCCCGCCATGGTCTGCCCGCACCCATTTATACCAAATGATGCATAAACAGTGTAAGTACCTGATGTGTTAAAAAGACCAAAACCTATTGCATTTCCGGTACCGATGATAACAGCAATCTCACTTCCATTCAAACGAAGGGAATAATGCACCCCTGACTCTGATCCTGACAATCCAATTGGCCAAGTTGAACCCGATTGACATATATTTCCTCCTCCAATGATATTAAATACTTGCGGTAATTCATTCACTTGAACAAAAACCGTATCAGTGTTGGTGTGAATCCCATCTGTTACTGTAAGCACATATTTTGTTGAAATTATGGGAACGGCATTGGTATTTTGTTCCCATGAGTAAAATCCTGGAGGAATTGATTTCCAATTAAAAGTATAATTTCCGTTTCCGCCTGTGGCATAACCAAATAGGGAAACCGATCCACCATGGCAGACAATGTGATTATCCACTGAAGCACGCGCCTCCAAAGCATTTCCGGTTACATATACAATTACTTCATCAGGAGCACTTTGGCAGCTGCTTTGATTGTCTGTTGCAATAATATTAAACGCCAAAGTTTGCTGCATGGGCAATGTCATCGTAGTCTGTTCTGATGGATTTACCAATGCAATAGCAGGATTCCAGCTAAAACTATAATCTCCGGAACCTCCACTAGCCAGGGCCGAGAGTTGGACTGAGTTGCCTTGTTCTATTGTGACATCATTTCCGGCATTAACAATTGGTGGAGTTAAAATCTCAATCGATGGGTTTCCTGTCATTAATGATGAGCAAAGATTCGTCAAACTATATGCTTTTGCCTTATAAATGCCTTGATGGGTTTGATTTCCAAAGGAAATAACGTCTCCTGTACCTGTACGAACCTGCCCTGTTTCTGATCCATTGCGCCATAAACTATAAAATGTCTGTGTTTGAGAACCAGTTAAAAAAATCTCATTTCCCAGGCCACCCAAACAGTATTCTCCACCACCCATAAGTGTGTAGGCCTGAGGCAATTCCCTTACCTGAATAACAACAGAATCTGAAACTGTATGGAAGCCATCTGTAACTGTAACCTTGTATTTTGTACTTTCAGCAGGAGTTACTGAAGGATTGTAAACTGTTGATTGAAATCCAGAAGGTGTCGATTCCCATAAATATTCATAATTTCCTGTGCCGCCAGAGGCTAATGCCAATAGTTGAACCGACTCTCCAGAGCAAACTAAATAAGAAGATGCAGTTAAATCAACAGTCACTTGTGTGCTTCCGGTTACAAAGACAATTACTTCTGAAGGATTGCTTTTACATGCAGTAACCTGATCTGTAACTATCAATGAAAAAAGCTTTGTTTCAAACAATGGGAGACTGGCAGCATTGGCTGCGTTTGGATTGATTAACAATGAAGCCGGTGACCAGGCGTAATGATAGTTACCGGAGCCTCCTGAAGCGCTTCCTGAAAGAATAACAGAAGTTCCGGCTTGCGTATATTGATCATTGCCAGCGTTGGCAAATGGTCTTTCAAGAATTGCAATGGCAACAGCACCTGCCATTGCCCTTGAACATTGACTCAAAATATTTTTCGCTGCTGCAGTGTAAACACCTGCCTCTGTAAAATTACCAAAACTAATCGCTTGTCCAATACCTTCTATTGCAGTAACAAATTGTCCATTGCGAAAAAGATAATAAGTCACTCCGACTTCTGAGCCAGATAGTCCTATTTCGCGCCCATCAGAACCAAGGCAATAATTACCTCCACCCGTAACACTAAATACTGATGGGAGCTGAAATACTGTGACAGTAACCGAAATTGAAATGCTTGAAATTCCATCAAAAACACTCAAATGATAGTTTGTAGTTTCGTTCGGACTTACTGTTATTTGGGAACTCGTTGATGTTAACCCAGCAGGGGTTGAAGACCAACTATAAGAATAATCTCCTGTACCTCCACTTACCGATGGAATCAGATTAACACTTGTGCCGGGGCATATTGCCGTTTCAGTAGCAACAATACTTGCTGAAAGCACCCCGCCAGAAACAATAACCATAACACTGTCAGGTAAACTCGAACATTGAGAAATAAGGTCTTTTGCCTGGACAGTAAATAATCGAGATTGAAAGAGAGGGATTGTAGCTGTTGAAGCAGATTGAGGATTTAAAAGAAAGGCTGAAGGCTGCCAATTGAAGCCATAATTAGCTGACCCACCTGTTGCTTGTGCTTGTAAAATTGTTGTTTCGCCAGTATTGATTAACTGATTGATTCCAGCAAAAACCTGAGGAACTGTATATTGTAGTATCTGAACGTTGCCATTTAATTGAATGCTGCAACCTGTTAGCGTATTTTCGGCCTTCACAGTATAATAACCCGTTTCAGAAATATTGCCAAAAGACAATGCAAATCCGTTTCCAATAAGGCTCGTTCCTGTTGAAATGCCATTTCTGAACAATTCATAACGAACCTCTTGCTGAGATGCCAAAAGAAAAACTTCTGGAGCCACAGAACCTTCACAAAAACTACCACCTCCGAGCAATTGTTGCTGCAAAGGCAATGAATTTATATTTATATTGACAGAATTCAGCATATTGATTCCACAGCCTGTTGCCCCGTTTGTTGCACGTATTTGATAAATACCGGGTTGAGTAAAACGTCCAAGATTCAGGGTTGAACCCGTTCCAGACACAACTATTCCAGTTCCAATACTGTTACGAATCAATTGATAAGTGATGCCTGTTTCAGAACTGGCAAGACCAATCTCAACACCAACCCCACCCTCGCAAAAAGCTCCGCCACCGGTTACTTCCTGCAATGTAGGCGTTGGATTTACAAATAATCTTCCAAAAGAAGAAATTTCCGGGCAATTTCCGTTAATTACCCGGCATCGATACCGAAATCCATTCATTCCTGTAGTAGTAAAAATGCTCAACTCAGGAGTTTTTGTTCCGGAAAAGAAAGCATTGTCACTTAAATTAACCCAGCCTTGTCCAACACTTTCCTGCCATTGATATGAATCAGCATTTAGTACCGTAACACTGAATCGTGCAATTTCATTTTTACAGACCGTAATATCTGCGGGAGGTTGTGTAATCACAGGGGGTTCATCTACTCCCAAAATTGCTGGATTACTAACCACGCTGATATTTTGATTGTCATAAACCAAACATCGGTATCGGTAACCATTCAGTCCCAGATTAGCATCATTAATTGTTAAAACTTGCGTATTGTATCCTGATGCATAAGTTATAAATTCATCAATGTTGTACCAGCCTACTCCATCATTTTCCTGCCATTGATATGTTGCTGCATTTATTGCCAAAACATAAAAATCAGCCCTGCTTCCACTACACACAGAAGTATCGGCCGGATGTCCAATGATTACAGGCTGGGATTTCGCAATAATGCTTAGGAGCAAAAAAATTGCAAAAACAGAAAAAAACTTTTCAAAAGTAGTTGGCGTCATTTTTTTTTCATTTCAAAAATCACATATCAGTCTCTTTTTAACACACAAAATCTAAAAATGAAACCATTACAATATAACTTCTATGAAGTAATCAAGACTAAAAACATTGATTAGTAAGCTATTAATTGCAACAAAATCAAACATATTAAAGATGGTTGTTGTTTTTAAAAAAAAATTTTGTTCTGTAGAACAAAAAATAAGCCAAAGATAGCATTTACACTGCCTCTTAGCGCTTACTCAAAATCCTTTTTTTAACATTAAAATGTTAACAAGTCATGAAAAGATAAATTCAAACTGAGTTGTCACAAAAAATAAATTAGTTCTGATTATAATTTAGAATCATTTTGAATAATGAAGGACCGAATTGTCTTTCTGAAAATATGCTACTTTTACCCGTCGAAATAACGATGACATAAAACTGATGTATCATGGTAAATTTGAACACAACCTATATGGGTCTTAAGCTCAAAAACCCTATCATTATTGGTAGTTCGGGCTTGACTAATTCAGTAGAAAATATCAAAGAAGCTGCTGCAAACGGAGCTGCCGCAGTGGTTTTGAAATCACTCTTTGAAGAGCAGATTACGCATGCTGCCAGTCATACAATACTTCAAAATGAGTCCGCCAATTATTACCCGGAAGCGGAAGATTATATCCGGAATTATACACGTGCCAATGATGTAGATAACTATCTCAAGCTTATCCGCGACAGTAAAAAAGCAGTTGATATTCCAATCATTGCAAGTATAAACTGTATTTCATCGCACGAATGGATGGATTTTGCCAAAAAAATCGAGGAAGCAGGCGCTGATGCTTTGGAACTAAATATCTTTATTTTACCTTCCGACCCACTCAAAACGGGAGAGCAAAATGAAGCTGTTTATTTCGAAATTCTTGAAAAAATAACCAGAACCATTAACATCCCTGTTGCAGCCAAAATCAGCTACTATTTTTCGAGTATGTCAAAAATGGCGCTAAAACTCTCCTGGACAGGTATCAAAGGGTTGGTCCTTTTCAATCGCTTTTTCTCACCCGATATCGACATCGACCGCTTTGAGGTGAAAGCAACCAATGTTTTCAGCACCCCGGCAGAATTATCCATTTCACTTAGATGGGTAGCCATGCTTTCCACAAAAGTACATTGCGACATTGCAGCTTCAACAGGCATTCACGATGGAAAAGCTGTTGTAAAGCAACTTTTGGCCGGTGCAAAAGCTGTGCAGATTGCCTCGGTTCTTTACAAAAAAGGCTTCAAAGAAATTACCATAATGCTGGATGAAATTCAAACATGGATGGTACAGCACAACTTCAAAAACCTTGATCAGTTCATAGGCAAAATGAGTGTGAAAGAAGCTGAAAATCCCGCTGCTTATGAGCGCGTTCAGTTTATGAAACATTTCAGCGGAATCGAGTAACCTTAAAAAATAAGAGGGAAAAGTCAGATTATTTTTGATTTTCTTTAACAATCACTTTTTTGTGATGTCTTTGAACGAACAAAAGATAATCAAGGATATACCAAGAACCAATTGCGCTAAAAAGGTGCCATAGAAAATGTGTTCCCTGAGGCATGAGACTCCATTGATGTGCATCAAGTTGCCTGAAAAGAAGTGCCAATCCAAAAGTTACAAGAACCAAAAATACTGACATCCATCTTTTCATGTCGGTTCGGTACAAAACAATCACAAGTGGAACAAGTACAAGTATGCCCGAAAAAGCATAAGATAAATTGATACCAATATGAGAAGGCAGATTTTTGAATAGCAAGAATCTAAGTGCGAAAACCGGAATAAAAATCAACAAAATTTGCCACCACTTTCTTAGAATCTTAAGCCAGAAAAACACCGCAATTCCAATCATGAGAATAGCAGAAGGAATGATATCCATCATTAAAAAAAACTCGCTCATTCTGAAAGCATGAAATAATGTGCTCCCTAAACCCCCAAGAAAAATCATCAGCAAAGAAAACCCTATGAATGGCATAGTAGCCAACTCTTTGCGAAGTTTCCAGAAAAAAAATATGGCAGGAATCATCATAAAGACAGAGCTAAATGCATTCCACGGCTCAACTATAATGTATTCAGGATGATACTCAGCATAGCGTGGGCCTCCATCAGATAAAGTCTGATTATACCAGCTTTCAGCGAGCCTGAAAAGCATTGTAATAGCATCTTCGGTGTGAACAAAAGGATTCATGATTATTTAAAAAAGGGATAATCAGTATAACCGGCAGCACCACCGCCATAAAAAGTACTTTCGTCATAAGGCGTCAGTGGAGCATCCAGAACATATCTTTCAGCAAGATCGGGGTTTGAAATATACATTTTGCCAAAAGCAACCAAATCTGCATGACCCTCAACAACAGCTTTTTCTGCAGATTCAAAATTATAACCTGCACTTGTAATCAAGGTAGTTTTTATCAATGGTCGAAAATGTGGTGTTAAAATTTTGAGATATCTCGGCAAATCATTCAGGCTTTCGATTCTGGGTTCGATAAGATGAATGTAGGCCAGATCGAAAGCGTTTAATTCCTTCACCAGGTACTCAAATATTTCAACAGGGTTTTCATTTCTGATACCGAAATTGGTCCCTGAAGGCGACAGCCGGATTCCAACCCTTGAAGATCCGATAGCCTCAGTTATCGCTTTTGTGACTTCAAGCGCTAAACGACATTTGTTGGCAACTGTTCTACCATAATCGTCTGTGCGAAGGTTCGAATTATCATTCAAAAACTGATCAATAAGATAACCATTTGCTGCATGGATTTCGACGCCATCAAAACCAGCTTCAACTGCATTAAGTGCTGCGCTTCGATAATCACTAATTGTTTCTTGGATTTCTTCAACTGTCAATGAATGAGGCACTACAGTTTCCACTTTTCCACGAGGGGTAATAATGAATCCAGGTTCTGCAACTGCTGATGGCGCTACCGGAAGTGCGCCACCTTCCTGCAAAAAAGGATGAGAATGACGTCCTACGTGCCAGAGTTGACAAAAGATTTTTCCGCCTTTTTCATGAACAGCATCAGTTACCAAGCGCCAACCCTCTATTTGCTTTCGATTATAAATCCCAGGTGTATTTGAATAACCCAACCCGCGCGGCGAAATCTGACTGGCTTCGCTGATAATGAGGCCTGCAGTGGATCGCTGACCGTAATACAAAGCGTTCAATGCATTTGGAGCCAGTCCATCACCAGCCCTTTGACGGGTAAGTGGTGCCATGACAAATCTGTTGGATAAATCAAGATGTGGGGTCGAAAGTGGTTTTGTAAGAGGCTTATTGTTTATCATTATCTTATCATAATTTATGCAAAAGTAAATTGAGAACTCCCTTCTTAAACAAAAAAGTTGTTAATTTTGTTTCCACTATAATTTATAATCAATCCAAATAAAAATGCCACAATATCTTTCAAGAGGGCACGTGCCTCGCAAGCGTCACACGATTTTCAGGAAACCTGATGGCAGTTTGTATGCCGAAGAACTGGTATCAACAGAAGGTTTTTCTGATGTCTATTCGTTGATTTATCACGCATTTCCACCTACAATAGTGAATGAAATCGGAGAAGCTATTGATGTAGCACCAAAAATTGCGCTTGCAAAAAATATGCAGCACAGGAGTTTTAAAGGCTTCAATATTGAGCCATCAGAAGATTACCTTGAAAGTCGAAAAGCAGTTCTGGTGAACAGCGATGTGTATATTTCACTTGCTGCACCCAAAAAGTCAATGACTGAATATTTCTTTAAAAACTCACAGGCCGACGAAATGATTTTTGTTCATCGCGGAAAAGGTGAACTTTTAACGATTTTTGGAAGCATCCCGTTTGAATATGGCGACCACATTATTATTCCGAGAGGCACAATTTATCAGCTGCATTTTGAAAATGAAGACAACAGGCTTTTCATTGTTGAATCCTTTCTGCCGCTGCGTTTTCCAAAAAGATATGTCAATAAAACTGGGCAGCTGCTTGAACATGCACCATTCCATGAGCGCGACATAAAAACTCCTTCTGACTTGAAAACTTTTGACGAAAGAGGCGAGTTTCTTGTAAAAATTAAACGCAGCGACACCATCTTCCCCTATATTTACGGATCACATCCTTTTGATGCAATTGGCTGGGATGGTTGTCATTATCCTTTTGCCATTTCAATTCACGATTTTGAACCCATTACGGGAAGAATTCATCAGCCGCCGCCGGTTCACCAGACATTTGAAACAAACACATTCGTGACATGTGCCTTTGTGCCAAGACTTTACGACTATCACCCACAAGCAATACCAGCTCCTTATCATCACAGCAATGTTGATTCTGATGAAGTGCTTTACTACGTTGATGGTGATTTTATGAGCCGAAACCATATTGAAAAAGGCATGATCACACTGCATCCAACAGGAATACCTCATGGACCACACCCGGGTGCTGCTGAAAGAAGTATTGGTCAAAAAAAGACAGAAGAACTCGCTGTCATGGTCGACACTTTCAAACCACTCATGCTTACTCAGGAAGCATTTGACATTGAAGATCCTGATTATCACAAAAGCTGGATTTTTTAAGCCTAAAAAAAAAGCATGAACAACAAAAAATTTAAACCGCAAAAAAGTAACAAATGAGCAATACAGATTTTCTTCCTTTAAAAGGAACAGACTATGTTGAATTTTATGTGGGTAACGCCAAACAGTCCGCCCATTTTTATCAAACAGCATTCGGTTTTCAGCCATTGGCCTATGCAGGGTTGGAAACAGGCCTGAAAGATCGCGCTTCCTACGCTTTGAGACAAGGAAAAATCACTTTTGTGTTTACTACCGCACTCATCCCTGAGTCTCCCATTGCCGAACATCAGAAAGCACACGGCGACGGAATCAAAACAATCGCTCTTTGGGTCGATGACGCCACAAAAGCCTGGAAAGAAACCACTTCGCGAGGCGCGCGTTCGTATATGGAGCCAAAAAAAATCATTGATGAATATGGTGAAATTATTTTAAGCGGAATTCATATTTATGGTGAAACAGTGCATGTTTTTGTTGAGCGAAAAAACTATTTCGGCGCTTTCATGCCGGGATTCAGAAAATGGGAGCCGGAATATCGACCTGCTGAAACCGGGCTCAAATATGTAGATCATATCGTTGGAAATGTTGGCTGGGGCGAGATGAATAAATGGGTCAATTTTTATGGAAAGGTGATGGGATTTGAGCAACTTGTTTCCTTTGATGACAAAGATATTTCGACAGAATACACAGCGCTCATGAGTAAGGTGATGGCCAATGATAATATGCGCATTAAATTCCCAATCAATGAACCTGCTGAAGGTCGAAAAAAATCTCAGATAGAGGAATATATCGAATTTTATCGGGGTGCAGGCGCACAGCATGTTGCAATGGCTACAGAGAATATCGTTGAAACAATTCAACAACTTAAGGCCAGAGGTGTTGAATTTTTGCATGTTCCAGACACATATTATGATACAGTTATCGACAGAGTTAAGGAGATTGAAGAAGATCTGGAAACGCTGAAAAAACTGAGAATTCTGATTGACCGTGATGAAGATGGCTATCTTTTGCAGCTTTTCACAAAACCTGTTGAAGACCGTCCTACAGTATTTTTCGAGATAATTCAACGTAAAGGAGCCAAATCTTTTGGTAAAGGAAATTTTAAAGCCCTTTTTGAAGCGATAGAACTTGAACAGGCAAGCAGAGGAACCCTTTGATTTATAATGGACTAAAAATAGCATTGGTTTATAAAACCATATTTCAGCATGAAAATAGATTTAATGAAATCCTGGATTGATGTCCCGGAGGGCAGTGACTTTCCCATACAAAACATCCCTTTTGGAATTATCAGCTATGGACAAACAGTTTCACCAGCAACCAGAATTGGCGATAAAGTAATCGATTTGTCTGTTTTGGCCGATTTTGGTTTTTTTGACGAGCTTGATATCGAAGACCTGAGTGTGTTTTATCAACCCGTTTTGAATGAATTCATCGCTTTAGGCAAAAAAAAGACCAATGCCGTCAGGCAGCATCTTCAAAAACTTCTTTCTGTCGATTACCGTGAACTTCAGAACAACCAAAAAGCCTGTGATTTAGCAGTTTTCTCCATCGAAGAAGTTCAAATGTTACTTCCTGTTCATGTTGGGGATTACACTGATTTTTACTCCAGTATTGAACATGCAACCAATGTTGGCGTAATGTTTCGTGACCCTGCCAATGCACTTTTACCCAATTGGCGTCATTTGCCGGTAGGCTATCACGGCCGGTCGTCTTCAATCGTTGTTTCAGGAACTAACATTCATCGTCCAAAAGGTCAAACCCGTCCTGACGACAAACAGCCTCCGGTTTTTGGGGCCAGCAAGCAGGTTGATTTTGAACTTGAAATGGCTTTCATTACATCCGGACCAACGAAACTGGGAGAATCTATCGATATTTCAAAAGCTGAGGATTACATTTTTGGTCTTGTGCTTTTTAACGATCTTTCAGCGCGAGACATTCAAAAATGGGAATATGTGCCTTTAGGACCATTTTTGTCAAAAAGTTTTGGCTCAGTAATTTCGCCTTGGGTTGTAACGCTGGAAGCACTTGAACTATTCAGAACTGAAAGCCCGGTGCAAGAACCAAAGCCACTCCCCTATCTTCAGCATGAGGGAAAAAACAACTTTGATATTCATCTTGAAGTACTTCTGAAACCAGAAAATATTGACAGCTCTCAAATCAGTCAGTCAAACTATAAATATATGTATTGGAGCATGGCGCAGCAATTGACACATCAAACCGTATCAGGCTGCAACATCAATCCTGGCGATATGTATGGCTCTGGAACCATTAGCGGGCCAACTCCGGATTCATACGGATCGATGCTTGAATTATGCTGGAAAGGCACAAAACCAATAACAATGAAAGATAATAGCACAAGAATATTTGTTCATGACAATGATACCATCATAATGAAAGGTTATGCTCAGAACAAAGATATGCGAATTGGTTTTGGGGAATGTGAAACTAAAATTCTACCAGCTAAATAATTATCTATGATTACATTAGATGCACAAAACATCCAACAGCAATATTTGCATAGAATCATGCTTGGCAGTATTGCTCCGCGTCCGATTGCTTTTGCAAGCACGATAGATAAGGAAGGAAATCCAAATCTTTCACCTTTTAGCTTTTTCAACGCTTTTGGAGTGAATCCCGGCACTTTGGTTTTTTCGCCTTCTCGCAAAGGTCGCGATAATACTACTAAAAACACTTTCGAAAACCTGCTTGAAGTGCCTGAAGTTGTAATCAATGTTGTGACATATGACATGGTTCAGCAGATGAGCCTGGCAAGCTGCGAATACCCGAAAGGCGTAAATGAATTTATTAAAGCAGGATTTACCCAGTTGGCTTCTGAGCTAATACGTCCGTTTCGTGTAAAAGAATCACCTGTTCAATACGAATGTAAGGTACGACAGATAATAGAAACAGGTGATGGACCAGGTGCCGGTAACTTAGTGATTTGTGATATTTTGCTCATTCATATTTCCGAAGATGTTCTGGACGAAAAAAACGAAATTGATCAGGGAAAAATCGATCTTATCGGGCGCATGGGAGGAGATTTTTATGTCAGAACCAATGAAATGGCGAGATTTATTGTTCCTAAGCCAGTTGCAAAAACCGGTATTGGAATCGATGCACTGCCTGAAGCAATTAAATTCAATGCCTATTTAAGTGGTAACGATCTTGGGCAATTGGGAAATTTAGAAAAATTTCCTGAAGAAGACGAGCTAAAGGATTTCAAAAATAATATTGAGATTCAAAATCTTTATCAAAAAAAACCGCAAGTTTTTTTTGAGCTGATTAAAAAAACTTTAGCGGAAAATAAACCTTTTGATGCTCTTTGCATGCTTGTATCGCAATTATAGCAACTCACGTTTCCCTTGAAAACCCTGTCAGAACTGAAAAACCTGACAGGGTTTAAAATATTTGACCTAAATCGATTTTGCAAATGAGTCATTTGTTTGTGTTTTTTTTAAAAAACACAAACAAATGTTAAATAATTTAGTCAGTTTATTATGTCTATCTTGTTAATAAAACTTAAATTTGCCTCGAAAAATAATCCCATTTTTTGGGAAACCAAAACTAAATTTATTCTTAAACTATTCGAAATGAAGAAAAATTACGCACTTTTTGCCTCAGGCAAAAAATTGTTGACAATTGGCATGATTGCGATGGCAGTGATGCTTTTTGGAGTTAAGACAATGGCACAGACGATCGATTTTGGTCGTGCTTCAAGTCAGGTACTTGTAACAGAGGATAACCTCAACAAGACAAAAGTAACTTACACTTATTCGGGATTGACCTCTTTTGGCATTGAAGCTGAACGTGGTCTTTTCAATGAACTCATTATTCCGGGCACTTATGCCATTGGAGAAATCGGCACACCAAAGCTTCCTGCTTCGAAGCATTTGATTGAAATTCCTTTTGGAGCCGATGTTTCAGTAAAAGTATTGAACTACAATGTTAGTGAGTACACACTAAATGAATATGGCATCGAACACCGCGTGATGCCTGTACAACCTTCTTTACGTAAAGATCAGTCAGTAGAAGACGTAGATTTTGAGTATCTTGAAAAAATGTATCAGAAAGACGCTTTCATAAGCCACGATATTGCTTCTATTGAAGTTTTAGGAGTTTTGCGCAGCTATCGCATTGCGCGTCTAACAGTTGCACCTGTAAGCTACAACCCTGTCCAGGGAATTATCAGAGTTTACAACGATATCGAAATTGAAGTAACCTATTCCAATGTTGATAAAGTACTCACTGATTATATAAAAGCTTCAACTTATTCACCTTATTTTGATGCTATTCAGAATAAACTGCTCAATAATCCGGGACGTGATTACCCTCAGCATCCTGACCTCACAAAATATCCTGTTAAATATCTTATCGTTTCTGACAGAATGTTCGAAAACGATCTTGCACCATTTATTGAATGGAAAACAAAAAAAGGATTTCATGTAGTTGTTGCATACACCGACGTTATCGGCACAACTTATGCACAAATTCAAACCTGGGTTCATGCGCAATATAATGCCGGAACGCCTGAAAATCCTGCACCAAGTTTTGTTCTTTTCGTTGGTGACACTCCGCAAATTCCAGCAATTCAGGGTTCTTCTTCACAAAAAATGACCGACCTTTATTATGCAAGTACTGACGGCGACTATTTCCCCGAGATGTATTATGGTCGTTTTTCTGCAAGAAATTCAGCACAGTTGATTCCTCAGATTGAAAAAACTTTGTACTACGAAAAATATCAGTTCTCTGATCCAACCTATCTCAATCGCACAACACTCATCGCCGGCGCTGATGGCACCTGGAATCCGCGCGTAGGTCAACCTACTATTCAATATGCAACGCAAAATTATTATAATGCAGCACATGGATTTACAGATGTCTATTCATACCTGACCAGTCCATATACAGGTTGCTATGGTCCAGAAAGAATCGCCGTTGGTTTCATCAATTATACTGCTCACTGTGCTGAAACTGTTTGGGGTGACCCAAGTCTTACGCAATCTGCTGTTAATGCTTTCACCAATCAGGACAAATATCCTTTGGCAGTTGGCAATTGCTGTCTTGCTGCTGATTTCGGTTATGCAGAGTGTATTGGAGAAACCTGGATGCGCGCTCCTAACAAAGGTGCCGTTGCCTATATTGGATCTTCGCCAAGCTCCTATTGGTTTGAAGATTTTTATTGGGCTGTTGGTGCGTTTCCTATTGTTGGAACCAACAACGGATATGTTCCAACTGTTGCTGAAACTTCTTTAGGCGTGTACGATGCTCCTTTTGTAAGTGATTATGTTTCAACTGGAGGAAGTGTTATGGTAGGTAATCTTGCAGTCACAGAAGTTCATGTTCAGGGTTACCCAAGTCACTCAAGCCCAACATACTACTGGCAAGCTTACAATGTTCTTGGTGATCCGTCACTTGTAATTTACCATACCGAAGGAAGTGATAATGTTGTTTCCCATATGCCAATTCTTCCTATTGGATTAAATACTTACGAAGTAACTGCATTGCCTGGTTCTTATGTCGCAATTTCAAAAGATGGCGTTCTTCATGGAGCGGCTTTGGTTGGTGCTTCAGGCGTGGTTGAAGTTGGTATTGAACCTGTACTTTCTTCCGGAAACGTTGATATTGTTGTTACTAAACCACAGCATGTTCCATATATGATGCAAGTTCCGGCTGCTGCGCTTGTTGGCCCTTATGTTGTTCTTGACAGCTATACAATAAATGATCAGAATGGCAATAACAATGGACTTGCTGACTATAGTGAAACTATTTCTGTGAATGTTACACTCAAAAATGTTGGTGCTGACCCATCGGCTGCTTTAACAGCAACGATTTCCGGAACCGACAGCTATGTGACATTATCCAGCGCTGCTGTGCAAAATTTCACTGCTATTCCTAACGGAGGTACAACCACTGTTAACAACGCCTTTACTTTCAGCATCGCTAATTTTGTTCCAAACCAGCATGTAGCCAGCTTCCCGATAAGCATCACAGATGGAAGCGATACCTGGGTATCCACTTTACGCATTACCATTCAAGCGCCTGTTTTGTCAATCAGTTCAAACATATTTATCATCGATACTGCCACAGGAAATGGTGATGGAATCCTCGATCCAGGTGAAACTGCTGACATCCGCGTTACCCTTTCCAATACCGGAAGCAGTGCCGTTGGCAACATCATACTAAGTATGGTTTCTCCAGATCCATTACTTGTTGTAAACACAGCGACAGTAAACCATGCATCTTTAAATGGCCAATCCAATGTTGAACTTTTATTTAATGTTACTGCAGGAGCGTCATCTCCAATTGGTTATCCGGTAAAT
>JAUXMV010000089.1 GCA_030683155.1 Bacteroidales bacterium | reverse complement strand
CAGTTAATAGTAAAATACAGAAACTAATATCTTCAAATAATGGAAACAGAGATAAGGATTTCTTCTTCTTTAGACTTACTCAATTCTATGCCTAGCACATCAAAATAAGATTTAGCCCACGGTTGTCCGGTTAAATTTTATAAAATGTTCTGTAATACCTGATATCTCTAGTCCCTACGGGACTTCTTTTTAATTGGGGTTACTTTTTATCTTCTACCAATCTTTCGTCCCTCTGGGACTGTCCCGTTAGGGACAATAGATTGGTAGTGAATAAGATAATAATCATTAAAAGTCCCGTAGGGACGAGAGATAATTTTTACCGGACATCACTGAAAACAAATGAAAGATCAACAAAATGCTTTCGCTTGTCTTGCTTCGTGATTATCACCTTGTGAAAAGGATAAAAATCATTCAAACGGAAAGAAAATCATGCATTTGCGCAAAAAGTTACCGCAGCGCAAAACGAACAGGAAGCGTAAACTGAACCCTGACGGCTTTGTTTCGTTGCATACCGGGATTCCATTTCGGCATTCCACTTACAACTCTTACCGCCTCCTCATCGCAGCCTCCACCGATGCCTCTCAGAACTTTTACATTCGAAATTCCTCCATCCGGCTCAACTATAAAACCTACATAAACTACACCCATAATACCAAGCTCACGTGCCTGAACAGGATATTTCAAATTCTCGGCAAAATAGGTCATTCTGGCAGGCTCTCCACCTGGAAATGAAGGTTGTTTTTCAACAATAGTGAAGATTTCTTTTTCAACAATCTCCTCTTCCTTGTAAATTGGTTTTTCCAGTGGAACATAAGCAGGGATTGCAGTATGCTGATCAATTTCTACCTGAATATCAAGATCAGCAACATCTTCGCTTTCATCCTCAACAATTGTAAGCATCGAAAACTGCTGAGGCTTTAAAACCGGTGGTGGAGGTGTTACAGGTTGTTCAGTGTTCAAAATCTCCTCCTCGATGAGATTCAAATCATTGCGATTAAAAGAAATTGTTCTATCTCTCACTGGCGTCTTAAATTGCAGCAATAAAAAAACTGTCAGTAAGCTTAAAACGATTCCAACCTCAAAATACAGGCCCCTCTTACTCTCAAGATCAGCCTGTGGTGTTTTATAACTGATCATAGCTTTAATTTTTAGAGGTTATTATACACTATAAACATGCAAAAAACATGCCGTACAAGGTATTTTCAATGGAAATATTAAAACCCTCTCAATTAAAACTATCAGTTATCCAGACGATTAAAGCTGAACCCCCGATCAGAAAAATACCTGAGCGCTGCCTCAAGCGCCGGAAACATATTTTTGAAAGCTTTCTCACTATCATGAAAAACAATAATTGATCCATCAGTGGTGTTCGACAGAACGTAATCAATGCATTGCTGAGGTGTGGTTTCTGCATCAAAATCATAACTCAAAACAGTCCACATAACGATTTTGTATTCCTTTTTCAAAGTTTGAATCTGTGATGGAGTGATACGTCCGTAGGGAGGTCTGAACCATATAGAATCGACATAAGTCCGACACAAATTGACATTATCATAGTACTCGGCCAAAGGTGTTTTCCATCCATTTAAATGATTATAGCAATGATTGCCGGTAAGGTGTCCTTGATCAATCACCATCTGATAGGTTTCAGGAAACTTGAGGACATTTTCACCAACACAGAAAAAACTTGCTTTGGCATCGTACTTTTTCAACAAATCCAGCACTTTTGGAGTAATCTCAGGATGAGGGCCGTCATCAAAGGTTAAATACAATTTTTTATTTCCTTCAGGCATATTCCAAATGAGTGAAGGACAAAAAATGCGCAGAAATGATGGAATTGTTACAGATTTCATGATGCAAATTTACGATAGCTTATGTCCTTATGATGCTTCAAATTGTTAAATTTGCAAAATAATTATTGAACTTGTTTTAAGTTTAGAAAACAAAACTATTTGAATATCAAAAAACTTAATGTGATGAAAAGATTGGTTTTAATGCGTCATGGCGAGAGCACATGGAACAAACTGAATGTATTTACCGGCTGGACAGATGTGCAGCTATCTGAAAAAGGAATTGAAGAAGCGCGCAAGGGCGGTCAGGTGCTTAAAGCAAATGGTTTTGACTTTAAAATGGCTTACACCTCATACCTCACACGTGCAATAAAAACATTGTGGCTGGTTTTGGAAGAAATGGATCTGATGTTTATCCCCGAAGTAAAACACTGGCGCCTGAACGAAAAACATTATGGCGAACTTCAGGGCCTCAACAAAGCTGAAACGGCCGCTAAATATGGCGATGAGCAAGTTCTGCTCTGGCGTCGCAGTTTCGATGTTCCGCCACAACCCATGACTGAAGACGATGAGCGCAGTCCACGGAATGACAGGCGTTACAGAGGTGTTGATCCTAAAGATCTTCCGTTAACTGAATCCTTGAAAGATGTAATCGATCGCATGGTACCCTATTGGAACAGTGATATTAAACTTTCGCTTGAAAAGCATGGAGAAATTCTTGTAGCTGCACATGGCAACAGTTTGCGCGCATTGGTGATGCATCTCAAAAATATGAGCGAAGAAGCTATTCTCGCTTTCAATATCCCAACAGGAATACCCTATGTTTTTGAATTTGATGATGACATGAATCTCGTAAAAGATTATTTCCTTGGCGATCCGGAAGAAATTAAAAAACTCATGGATGCTGTTGCCAATCAGGGCAAATCAAAATAATCAGAAAATGAAAGTTGGAAGCAGGGCTGAAAAGTTCTGCTTCTGTCTTTATCTTTTTCCTTAAATTTGCTCAGCAGTTTTTGAACATTTCACAAAAGACCAATCATGAACAACCGCTGGGTAATTCCAGACATACATGGATGCAGCAAGACGTTGAAAAGCCTGATCGAAAACCACATCAAGCCTTCTCGTTTTGACGAGCTTTTTTTTCTTGGTGACTTTATCGATCGAGGACCCGACAGCAAAGGTGTCATCGATTATATTATGGAGCTGCAAAAAAAAGAGTATTCAATTCGTTTACTCATCGGCAACCACGAAGATTATTGCATAAAGGCCTGGGACGAGGACAAGAAAAAGAAAAAGTATTTCGGGCTGTCATTCAAAACCAAAGTTCAATCAATCTGGGAGTTGCATGGCGGAAAAGAAACACTGGAAAGTTTTGGCGTACGATTTGCTTCTGAAATACCCGAAAAATACATCGAATGGATGCGTGAACAAAGGTTTTACATTGAACTTGAAAACTATATTTTGGTTCATGCCGGCCTGAACTTCTCTGTTGACGATCCTCTCACCGACCGGTTTGCCATGCTTTGGACCAAAGATTTCAAGGTGATTCCATCAAAAATTCGCAACAAAAAAGTCATTCACGGCCATACACCCGTTGATCTGGAGTTTATGGATCATGTCATTAAAAACAAAACCTATGGTTTTATTGACCTTGACAATGGCGTTTATATGCTTAACAGGGCAGGTTATGGAAACCTTGTGGCATTTGAAATCAATTCAGAAAAATACGTCATTCAATCCAACATTGATTTCTGAAATAATTAAATCATCTCTCACCGATGCTCGGATTAGTCCCAGACAATTCTTCATTTTTCACTCAGTCCCTGCTCGGCGAAGTCTGCAACTACGTCCCGCAGTCGCACCTAATGTCTGTAAGCATACCCCTGAATTTTGAATAAGAGGTTGTATTTCATTGTAAAGCAGTATCTTTGTACCGTTATACCAGAATATTCAATTATTTCAGAAAAATACAATGGAACTATCTCATCCTCTACTATCACTGCCTCAACTCAAAATAGCCCCGCAGTTGCCTTTTTCTACATTTATTCAGAATTTCAAGTCACGGCTGGAAGCGGTGTTTCATCAGCGCACCAACCACGACGAACTGGGTACACAGCGCGGAATGCCTCCTTATGTGATGCGCGAAATTCTTTCAGCCGATCCATTGCTGGCGTTCATCCCTGCATCGCACGGTGGGCGAGGTGCCCATGTGCACGAAGGTATTGAAGTGGTTTCGGCTGCTTCATATGAATCACTGGCGCTGGGCCTTACCTTGGGCATCAACTGGGGTCTTTTCCTGCAACCTGTTGCAAAGTATGGCAATGAAGCTATCAAAGACGACATATTCAAAGGTTTTGTATCCGACAAGAAAATGGGCGGACTGATGATTACCGAACCCAACCACGGCAGCGATGCGCTGAATATGCAGACTTCCTTCACCGAGCTGGAGGATTATTATCACCTTAAAGGCACAAAGCACTGGGCTGGTCTTACGGGATGGGCCGACTACTGGCTCCTTACCGCCCGCCGCAAAACTACAGGTGGAGACCTGATGCGCGACATTGAGTTCTTTGTCAGCGACAACAACCTGCCCGGTCAGGGCATTGAGGTGGAAGAGTATTTTGAAAACCTTGGTTTGTATATGATACCCTACGGCCGCAATAAGATTGATATCCGCATCCCCAAACTTTACCGCCTGGAACCCAAAACCAACGGCATCGCGATGCTTCAGGACTGTTTGCACCGCAGCAGGCTGCAGATTCCTTCCATGGCGATGGGCTTTATCAAGAGGATGCTCGATGAAGCATTGGATCATTGTCAAAGCCGGTTTGTAGGCGCCAAAAGTCTTTTTGGCTACGACCAGGTGCAACACCGTCTTTCAGGGATACAGTCTGCATTTACCATTACCTCAGCCATTTGCGCACATACCGGGGAAAATGCCCTGTCAGGAACCGATCTGATGGATCAGGGCCTGAAAGCCAATGCTGTAAAATCTGTTTCTACCGATCTGATGCAGGAATCGGCGCAGCATCTTTTCCAGCTTGTTGGCGCCAAGGGGTATAAGCTCAATCATATTGCAGGTCGCGCAATTGTCGACAGTCGCCCCTTCCAGATTTTTGAAGGCTCAAACGACATTCTTTACGCACAGATTTCAGAATCGGTGGTCAAGCTTATGAAGCAGGCAAAAGAAACCAACCTTTACCGTTTCCTGAAAGACTTTACCCTCACCGGCATGTCAGCCGAACACCTGAAAGAGATGGTGAACTTCGATCTTAGTCCGCAACTTCCTCAGCGCAAGCTTGTTGAACTCGGAAAAGTGCTTGGCCGCATTATTTCGATGGAAATGGTTATTGAAATTGGCAACCGCGGCTTCAATCAGGATATGATCGGCAATGCAATTGCGTTCCTCAAAAAGGAAGTCAGCAGCACACTCACCGCATGGTCGATGAGCACCCCTGCAATGGTGACAGTGGATTATAGTCCTAAAAGTCATTGGCTGGATTTTATAAAAGTATAGTGGGGATTTTGGGAGGGTATTTTTCAAAGGCTTTTGCTAAAGACAGCTAAAGCCAATACCATCTTCCTTTTCATACCAAAGAAAAAATCTTTTAATGATTTCACATCAAAGACAAAGACCCTGCTTGGCGTAGTCAATGACTATATCGTTTAAAATAATGATAATCAATAAAATATTAATGCTCTGCTTCGGCGTAGTCTGACTACGTTCCTCAGTCGTTTAAGTCACCCTGCTCGGAGACACCTGTGACTATGTCAATTATAATATTGATAATCAATAAAAATTGATGCCCAATCGCTCGAGTCGCCCAGTCTTGATTCTCTAATTCTTTCAGTATCTCTGTCCCTCAGACTCTAAGACGCTCAGTCTCTCCGTCTCTTCATTTTTCGTTTCTCATTTCTCATTTTTCATTCACATTAATTAACGTTTGCTGATAACAAGCCGTTGCACCGAGCTTCCTTGTTCGGATGTAAGAGCACAAAAATAAAGCCCATCAGGCAGGTCAGTAATTTCGATGTTTGATTGATTTGAACCCGAAATCCCATCTACCTCCATCACATGAATTTCGCGGCCTAGAACATCAATGATTCGGAGATGGAGCCTTGAAGGAGCACTCAGGTTGAACTGAATGGTTAATGATCCGCTGGATGGATTTGGAAATAAACGGAAATGCTTAACAGGGTTTTCAACATCAGGGATAGCTGTCAGCAAGATAGTAGCATCATACGATGAAGGAGGTAGCTCCTTGTTGCCGATGTAATCGGTGGCTATTGAGTAGAACGAATATGTATTGTTCAGCTCACCGGTAAAAATATCTGCTTTACGCCATGTGCTTTCTTTCCATAATTCTGCAGGGCCGCCATTTTTGGAAACAAATACATCATACACGGCAATGCCACTATGGGCATCTGTTCCGCCCCAATTAACAAGAATATTGGTATCGCCTGACGATACCGGCAATGGAAGAACGCTGCTTTCAGGAGCCAACCGATCTATACGGTTCGACCAGATGTTGGTAATGATAGGTTCATTCAAGTCGAATATTATCGTGGCCATGTTTGAAATCACAGCCAAATGAGGCAGATCAGGCTTGAGTTTTATGAAGAATGACACAAAACCCTCGCCTTCCGGACTATTAATGTTTGGTGGCAAAAAGCCGCCAAAAGCATCTTCGGTAAGTGCCATTGTTACAGGATCGAGCGAAACAAACTCCCACCGTATTGAAGCTGTATTGCTATCAAATAAGCCGTTCACGCGCAAAATGATATTTTTTGCCGGCCGTAAATCAATATCACGGCTAAAAGCTTTAAGCCCCTGATCCACAAAAATTACTGTGTCACCATAACCAAAGTTGCCGAAGCTAAACGAAGAAAGGTCGTAGCGCGCGGCATCGAGGGTATCATAAACAAAAACTTCCTGCGCAGGTGCCGTAGCGGTTGAGAGGTTTTCAAACGAAATTCTGTAAGGATAAACCACATGATCATAATAGTATTTGTCGTCGTTAAACCCTTCAGGACCATAAATTTCATTCGGATCGAAAGAGGCAACAACCACTATCGGCTTATGCTCAGCATTTTCTGGTTTAAACTTGTTTTTGCAATCGCCAATCTCACTGACGCGCTCATAAACGTTCAGCCCGATACTGATCATTTCCTTGGTAAGTTTATAAGCCTTCACAAAAGGTATCTGCGACCCCATATCCCACACGCAATCAACTGCAGATCGCACCAATGCCCAAATTGCATTCTTGAGTGCTTGTTGACCAACCTCCTTGTAATCGTAGTAGATGATATTTTGGTAAATACCCGTAACACAAGCTGCACCAGGGATCTGATTCGATAATAACGAGATAAGGTCAGCTGCAACGGCCTTAAAGATGGCAAAATAAAGACAGTTTTCGAATCGCCCACGCTTTGAATCGTCAAAATAATCCTCGTCAGCCCAACTCGTCAGTTGGTAGGTGAGTGGCGATTTCACACGAAAAGTAAAACTACCCGTTTCGTAGGCTCCCAAAGGTTGAATCAAAAAAGGATAAGCCCTCGCCCTGAAGGGAGCTCCGTTCAAACTGTCGATGATTATATAAGGAGGTATCGAGTCTAAAATGGTTTGCCATACCGGATCGTCTATATCAGGTACAACAGGTGATTTCGAAAGAAATTCCAGTTCAAGACCGGGAATATCTGATACCAGCAGCCAAACTGGAGCAAGGCTTGCATCCACATTACCAAGATTGCCGTAATTGTAAGTATACGTTTGCCAGCGATTTAACAATACTGCACTGTTTCCGGAAATATTTGCCCATACAAGCGGAGCAATACCTTCTTCAATTGTAAAGAAATCCTGCGCTACAATAGGCGGCTGACCTTGTATGTTCACAGTCAGTGAATATTGGCCTGTTTCTTTGTCCAGCAGGTTGAATCGGGCATACAGCTTACCAATCACATCAATATACGTGCTGTCAGCAACAATATCGGCAAAGCCTGTCCGACTGAGTACCACATTTGCATTGCTGGTAAGGCCGCCCCCAATAATGGCGATAGTTGCAAAGCCTGTATTACCAGCTTTATTGGGAGTCAGCGATTGAATTCCCCTGATTGTAAGTTGTTTTGTAATGCTATCGCGCCCTCCTGCGTTTGTATTAACTAACTTCACAAAATACTCGCCGGGTAACGAATATGTTTTTGATGGATTTACCTGGCTAGATTGTGTACCATCACCAAAATGCCATTGGTGTGTTTTACCCAGCATGGCAGTACTGTTGAATGATACCGTAAATCTGTCCTGAATAAAATAAAAATCAGCTACAGGCGCTGGAGTGGGCAATACCAACGTATTACTCCATGCATTAGCTGTATCCTGAAATCGAACATACATTGCATCAAAAGAAAGGTTTTTGTTAATAGGGATATTTTCTGACCAGTTTTCGACCGCCTGGCCTTCCATTTTTCCGCTCAGCTTTTCACCATAGTTTTCATCAAACCAATACTCATAGTTTGTAAGTTGAGCGCCGGTTTTCCAGAAATGTTGTGATTGGGTAGTTGTCCAAAAACCATTTGCACTTCTGGTTCTGAAATGAATGGTATGCATACCGGCTTTCAAAGTTTCAGTAGGTATGGCTAGCTGAATATTTTCCTCCATTTGGGATGATAGTGTGCCTGTAACACGATTTTCATAGTCGCTATCGATCCAATATTCGTAGGCCGAAATACCACTAACGCGTAAAAAGTAGTGAACCTGCGTGCTACTCCATCGATTTTGCTGATCGCGAAACCGAAAATTCAGGCTATGAAATCCATCCTTTAAGGTGGATGCATTAATGCTCGTGCTAAGGTTAAAAACCTCAACCGGGTTTATCGGAACCGTGACTTTGCCTGCATAGTCGCTGTTGAACCAATACTCATACCTGATTATGTGGTTGGTTTGGCCAGACAGCAACACTGGAAACCAAAGCAGCAACGCTATGTAAATTAAATGCTTTTTCATGTTGAAAAGTTTTAGGTTGTCAGGTGATTACTCAAAGTTGCTTGCCAGCCTACTCTTGCTGAGCTGCTACTTTTATCTGAACCTCCAGTTGGCCATTAGCATTGGTTGAAACGGCTATGTTTTTGCTTCGGACATGCGGATTACCGGGCACAGCACCTTCCTTATAGGGAGCATTGGTACCATAAATTCCCACTTGAGTTCCATCTTCACCAGTATAAGTCGTTGTGTTGTTAAGATGGTAATTGAAATTGTAATTGAAATCGTTGCCGTTCTGATTTACAAAGAAGCTTTCGTAAGTCACATTGTGATAGTTATTAACGGCAGTATTTCCATAAAAATTATCCACTGTAAAGCCCAGAAAAACATTGTTGGCAAAATAATTATTTGTTCCGTTAAAGGGGTAGCCTGCAGATGTCTTTACTATATTATTCTTAAACAAAGTGTTTTGTGCATTATCCAAAAAGTAGGTGCCATTTGTACTAAAAAAAATACAGTTGGAAATGGTTGCAGTATGCACCCAAACGAGGGTTCGCCATGACATGTGGAAGATACTCTTTGAAATAATCATTGATCGGGAATTCCCAAAAACCAGCTCGTTTCCACCGGCAAAAACACATTCGATAATCGAGGGGTTGAGACAAAAGGCTACCGGACTGTAGTAATTGCCATTAAACTTAAAATGACCATCAATACGACATCTGCGAAGCGTCAGGTTGTTAACCGACACATCATAAGCCGTTTGAAAGTTAGAGAGAAAATGAATTCCTTCAATGTAAGTGTTATCAGCCAAATCATTGAGTACTACCGCTGTTGATACAATTGTTTTCCCGGTTGCAATTGTTGAGTCAGGATAATGGCCTGCGCCAATAATCGTAAGACTTTTGTTTATTGTATCAGGAGCGGAAAATGAACCACCCGAAAGGTAAATAGTATCCCCCGATGCTGAGGCAGAGTAGGCTTGCACAAATGCCAGCATTCCGGTAAAGTTTTGTACACCATTGCTTTTATGAAGCGTTGCGATGTTTAAATTTTGTGACATGAGGAAAGATGGTAACAACACCATCACGATGATGAATAGCTTTTTCATGGTTTGAATTGTTGATTGATTAATATGGTTTGTAAAAATGGAAATGCAATCAGATTTGGAATGTCATGGCAAATCAGGGGCATTACGCTGTAAAGTGAATGCTGACTATCTTTAAATATCAACGTACCAACACTGCTGTCCATATTGCATGGTGATTTACGAATCAGCGATCGAAATACATAGCTGCATTTCAAATACACCAGCTGTTGAAGCCAAATTTACATCATCAAAAAGCAGATGTCAAGTTATTTTTTCTTTAGAAAATCGATTATAATATATTGATTATTAACAACATGCTTATAATTATTATTAAATAAAAGCAAAATAAGGAATCTCTAGCGAGTTTTTAGGCAAAAAAAAAAGATTTAATTACACTGTTGTCCGATTAAAACTTTTAAAATGTTCCACAACATCCGGATATATATTCTCTATGCGGTACTACTGTTTTAATGTGGTTGCTTTTTTTGCACCAATTATATACTTCCTCTTTGTAACTTTCCGCCACTAGCGGACAAACGATGGTAGATAAAAAACATTGGAAGTCCGCTTTAGGAGGACGAGACACATTTTTAATTGGATATCAATAATTGAAAAACCCAAATATTTTAGAAAAAAGTTAATGTCTATGAAAAACCCGAGTAGTGAGAAGGTGATAAATTCGTCCCTTTAATCGTTCCTTTAAAGAAAAAGACCTTGACAAATTTTTGTTTATCAAGGTCTTTATGTTAAATAATGTACCCGAGGCCGGACTCGAACCGGCACGGCCGCAATGGCCAAAGGATTTTAAGTCCTTCGTGTCTACCAATTCCACCACTCGGGCAAATGGCTTACAAAAAATCCCGATCGTTTTCGGGACTTTTTATACTTGGAGCGGAAAACGAGACTCGAACTCGCGACCCCGACCTTGGCAAGGTCGTGCTCTACCAACTGAGCTATTTCCGCAGGTCAGTTTTGAGGTTGCAAATGTACACAAGTTTTGAATTATCAAACAAGTTTTTTCAAAAAAAATTCAGTTAAAATCCAACTTCAACTCAAAGCAATTACTTTCTTCCAAGCAATTTTCTGATTTCGTGAAGCTTGAGTAGCGCTTCAACCGGTGTAAGTGTATCAATATTTGTGTTGAGGATGTCATCTTTTATCTGCAAAAGCAGTGGATCATCAAGCTGAATGAAGCTTAACTGAAAGCCATCCTTGTCGCTTTTACCACCTCCGGCCTGTTTAAACGACTCATCAGAGTGTGTTTTTTCCAGCATCACAAGCAGCTTGTTAGCCCGATCAATCACTTTTCGAGGCATTCCAGCCATTGTTGCAACGTGAATCCCAAAACTATGGGCGCTCCCACCCTTTTTTAACTTTCGTAAAAAAACAACCTTATTGCCCGACTCCTTCACTGAAACATGAAAGTTGCTTATTCGCGGAAAGGATGCCGACATTTCGTTCAGCTCATGATAGTGCGTGGCAAACATAACCTTGGATCTGTATGCAGGATGGTCGTGAAGATATTCCGTTATGGCCCAGGCAATGCTGATACCATCGTAGGTACTTGTACCTCGCCCGATCTCATCAAGCAAAATCAAGCTGCGGGAAGAAATATTATTGAGAATGCTGGCAGTTTCATTCATCTCGACCATGAAAGTTGACTCACCGGAGGAAATGTTATCGCTGGCTCCAACTCTGGTAAAAACTTTATCAACAATTCCAAGATTAGCTGCTTTGGCTGGCACGAAACTACCCATCTGTGCCATCAGGACAATCAATGCCGTTTGTCGGAGCAAAGCAGATTTTCCGGACATATTTGGGCCGGTGATCATTAATATCTGCTGGCGTTCGGTATCAAGAAACACATCATTTGCAATGTATGATTCTCCGGGAGGAAGCTGCTGCTCAATTACCGGATGTCTTCCTTCTTTAATGTCGATGGCAAAAGAATCGTTCAATGAAGGCCTGACATATCGGTTTTTCATTGCAACGCCGGCAAATGAAGCCAGGCAATCAATACGGGCAATCAAAGATGCATTGAGTTGAACCGGCCCTACGAAAGCAACGACGTCAGTAACGAGTTCAGCAAACAGCCGGAGTTCAATATCAAGAATTTTCTCTTCGGCACCCAGTATTTTTTGTTCATATTCTTTAAGCTCTTCGGTAATATAGCGCTCAGAGCCTGTCAAAGTCTGTTTTCGCATCCATTCGGAAGGAACCTTGTTTTTGTGCACATTTGTTACTTCGAGATAGTATCCAAAAACATTGTTAAAACCAACCTTCAGGCTACTGATGCCTGTTTTCTCCATTTCTCTTTTCTGCAAACCCATGAGGTAATCCTTTCCCGAACGGGAAAGCTGACGAAGCTCATCAAGCTCGTCAGAAACGCCGGCTGCAATCATTCCACCTTTTGCAGCTACTGCAGGCGGGTCGGAATTAATTACTTTTTGAATCTGAGATTTAATTGAATGACAGGGGTTTAATTGCTCGGCTATTGTTTTTAAACCAGCGTCTTGGGAAGCATCACAAAGCAATTTGATTGTTTCCACCTGCCCAAGCGCGCGCGAAACCTGAAGCATTTCGCGAGGATTGACTTTTCCAAGCGCTACCTTTGAAATCAAGCGTTCAAGATCGCCTGTCAGGCGCATGCTGTCTTTCAGTTTGTGAAGCAATTCATGGTTTGAAGTAAGGCTTTCGACCACACTGTACCGTTCTTCAATTTGCTTTTTGTTTTTCAACGGAAGTGCTATCCATCGTTTCAGCAATCGGCTACCCATTGGTGATACGGTTTGATCAAGAATGTCGACCAGTGTTTTTGCATCGGGATAGGGTGAAGACAATAATTCGAGGTTTCTGATCGTAAACTTATCAAGCCACACATACTGCCCTTCATCGATACGGGAAAGGCCTGTAATATGTTCGATGTGCTCGTGGTGCGTCTCCAGGAGATAGTGCAAAGCTGCACCGGCTGCAATGACCCCAAATTTAAAATCTTCAACCCCAAAACCCTTCAATGAAGATGTTTTAAAATGTGTACACAGTTTTTGATAGGTGAAATCCCAGGCAAAAACCCAGTCGTCGAAAACATTCAGGTAAAAACGGTCTCCAAAAGTTTCAAGAAAGAGTTTGCGCTTATTGCGTTGAAGAATTATTTCGCTTGGTCTGAAACTTTGCAATAATTTGTCAATATACTCAAGACTACCTTCGGCTATAAAAAATTCGCCCGTAGAAATGTCGAGAAAAGAAACCCCTGAAGATCCATCCTGAAGGTGAAGTGCCGCTAGAAAATTATTTTCCTTTTGGCTCAATACATTGTCATTGTATGAAACGCCGGGTGTAACAAGTTCTGTAACACCTCTTTTAACAATCTTCTTTGTTAGTTTTGGATCTTCCAGCTGATCGCATATGGCAACTCTGTAGCCAGCTTTCACCAATTTCGGAAGGTAATTGTCAATCGAATGATGCGGAAAGCCGGCTAATTCGATATAAGCTGCAGCTCCATTAGCCCTTCTGGTAAGAACAATGCCAAGTATTTCGGCAGTTTTAATGGCATCTGAACCAAATGTTTCGTAGAAATCGCCTACTCTGAAAAGCAGTAAAGCATCAGGATATTTAGCCTTGATACTGTTGTATTGCTTCATTAACGGGGTTTCGACAATTTCATGTGATGCCGCCATAATTTTTTATTTTTCTCAATTGAAGGGCAAATATACATAGACCAAACGAAACAAATGGACTATGATGTGTGGACTGTTTTTTTATTTTTGCTAAAAAAATAGAATGCGTAAACTTTCCATGGACGAACTCAACCGGTTAAGTCAGGATGAATTCAGTCAGGTTTCGAAACTTCCGGTCATTATTGTGCTTGATAATATTCGTTCATTAAACAATATTGGTTCGTTTTTCCGCACAGCTGATGCTTTCAAAGTAAGTAAAATTTTCCTTTGTGGAATAACGGCCAAACCGCCTCACCGCGAGATTCACAAGACAGCATTAGGAGCAACCGAAACAGTAGAATGGAACTACTTTGAAAATGTAGAAGATGCAATAGCATTGCTCAGAAGCCTGGGTTATACAATAATTTGTATTGAGCAAACAACTGAAAGCCTGCCACTTTGGGATTATAAGCCTCTCGAAAAAACAGCTTTCATTTTTGGCAATGAAGTAGAAGGCGTTTCAGAAGTATCAATAGAGTTATGTGATGCGTCTATAGAAATTCCTCAGGAGGGTACAAAGCACTCACTAAATGTGGCAGTTTGCGGCGGTATTGTTATGTGGCATTTCTTTTCTGCTTATAGAACAACAGAATAATACTTCTTCATTCAGCAACTAATTACTTATCAAACGGATGCCTTCCGGGGTTTTGGGTAGCTCCGTAATGCATATCTTTCATTTCAATTATCTTTTATAATCAGCTTCCCTGGCTATCAAACCCGGTAAGTTTTTCCTAAAAATCATACAATTAAAGCCATGTAAATAAAAGAATTCCCTTTGGAATCTATTCTTTTTGCTAAAAAAGGTTACAAAACCTACAGGGTTATACAAAATTGCAATGCTGATTATTTCAAATCTGTTTAAGTGTATTCAACTGATTTACATCGTTATAAAATTTCTGCAAAACCTTGTCATAGTCTGTAGATATCTGAAAAAAACATCGTAAACTATCGTAAAATAAGCATTTTAGAATATTTAAGATTATTTTAAGAATAATCTATTTGCAAAACACTTAATATTTTAATACTTTTGCAACAATTATGTCTGGCTTTTTAAAAAAATGTTTGACAAATTTTTAAATGAAATAAAAGTTGAATATTTATAAAATTTACTTAATCAAATCGTTATGAAAAAAAACCATCTACTCTTAGCATTTACCATGATCATGATGCTGGCTATTATCCCGCTCAATTTCTATGGACAAGCAGATGATGCCAAAGCAAAAACAGAAAAAAAAGCCTCCAGTTTCGACCGACACTGGTTTATGTTGGGAGATGTTGGACTTAGCATGTTCCATGGTGATCTCAATCAATATGGATTTGCACCAGACCCTAAACATTTTAATTTTAATGGAAATTTAGGTATTGGTTATCAATTTACTTCTGTGCTTGGAGCTTATGCCAAATTTGGCGGTGGAAAGCTTGGCGGAGAAAAAGAAGCAATCGGAAATGGCATGCTTAGGAATGCCAAAATTGAAGAAAGCAGTTTCCTAGATGGAAACATCAACTTATCATTCAACCTCGTTAATTTGTTTTTGGGCTATAAATCTGACAGGATGTTTACATTTGCCCCTCACATTGGTTTCGGTCAAATAAACTGGAAAGCTAAATCTGTTGATTTACTTAATGACAGTCCTTTGCATGAAATTGGTTATGGAACAAATGATACTGAAAAAGGATGGATGGGTGACAGAGCAAGTGCATGGACTTTCCCTATCGGAGCTGATTTTAATTTCAGATTAAGTGAAAAAGTTGATATTTATGCAGACTACACCTTCAACTTTGCTGACAGTGACAATCTTGATGCTTTTGTTGATAACGGTACTACCCCTCGATATTGGCCAGAAGGAACTGTTAAGAATGACATGTATTCTCATTTCAACGTTGGTTTGAGATATAAATTTATCAGCTCAAGCGTTAAGAGTATGGCTGATAATTTCGGTAATGTGGTCCTTGAAGTTATTCCTGATCCACTCGAAGAAAGAGGCGATTCAGTTCTTGTTACAATCAAAGGAACATTCCCTCCAAAATATTTCAAAAAGAATGCAGCAATGAACTTCACACCTGTTCTAACCTATGACGGTGGATCAACAACTTTGAAACCTATCAATTTTAAAGGTGAATCTGTTACAGGAGATGGTGTTTTAATTAATTATGCAAAAGGTGGAACTTTCACTTATACTGATAAAATCCCTTATCAGCCTAGCATGAACGTAAGCGAACTCGTTGTAGCTCCTTTGGTTTATCCAACAAAATCATTGGTAAATACCACCCGTGAAAGTGTTCAGCAAAATGAAAAATATTTCACTGCTGACCAGCGCAAACTTGCTGACGGAGTTATTTATACCTCCAAACGTATTGACGACAATGTTAAGACCTCAGTTGCTGCTCACGGTTATGAAAAAGTAACCATCGTTCCTCAGAATGCAGCTATCTATTTCCAGGTGAATCTTCATGCCCTCAATATGAATCTGCCTTTGAACAAAAAAGCTGAAAACATTGAGCTTCTCAAAAATGTAACCAAAAACATTAAATCCGGCTGGGAAATAAAAGATATTACCATTGCAGGTTGGGCATCCCCTGAAGGAGAAGAAACGTTCAACAACGGACTTTCTGAGAGAAGAGCTGCAACAGCTAAGAAGTATATGGATGATGAACTGGCTAAAATGCTAAAAGACAAAAAAATAACCACTCATTACACCAAAGTTGCTGACGTGAAATACGAAACCAGCGCCAATGGGCCTGACTGGAATGGTTTCATGAATGCTGTGGAAGCTTCTTCTATTAAAGACAAGAGTGCGATTTTAAATGTTGTTCGTTCTGCAAATGTTGCTCAAAGAGAACAGGAAATCAGAAATATGATTTTGATCTATCCTGAACTTGAAAAAGACATCTTACCTGCTTTGCGCCGCGCAATGATCACAGTTAATTCATTTGAACCAAAGAAAACAGATGAAGAGATCGCAACACTTTCAACTACAGATCCATCAAAACTTCAGCTCAATGAATTGTTGTATTCTGCAACACTCACCGAAGATTTGAGAACAAGAAAGATGATTTATGCTAGTGCAATGGAATTGCATCCAGCTTGTCCAAGAGCCGTTGCCAATGCAGCAGAAGTTGAAATCCAACTTGACAACCTTGCTGAAGCAAAACGTCTGCTTGAAAAAGCTGTTACAATGACAGATAAATCTCCTGTTATCTATAACAACCTTGCTGTTGTTAACGTAATGGAACGCGACTTCAAAGCAGCTGAGGTAAACCTGAATAAAGCAAAACAGCTTGGTGGTGATGTAGATTACAACATGGGAGTTTTAAGTATTTACAAAGGTGATTACAGTAAAGCTATCAGCCTGATGCAAGCTTCAAAATGCGATTACAATCTCGGTCTTGCACAAATGCTGAATAAAGATTACGCAGCTGCAAAAGCTACTTTGGATTGCGCACCTGCAACAGCAAAATCAGCATACCTGCAAGCTATTGTAGCTGCACGCAGCAACGACAGCGCTGGATTGTACAGCAACCTGATGAAGGCTATTCAAAAGGACGAAAGTTACAAAAACACTGCAAAGTGGGATCGTGAATTTATGAAATTCTTTGGCGAAGCTGATTTCCAGGCTATCGTTAAATAACGAATCTTTATAAGAAAAAAAGGCTGATCTAAACAATCAGCCTTTTTTTTTATTTTTTTTGGATTTGTTGTGGAATAATGTGATAAATCAATTAATAAATATTTGAATATCAATCATTATCCCTTTGAGAAACTTTGTGATTCTGACAGTTGCCGGAATTGTGGCTCTTTGTACAACAACTATGAACCAACAGGTCCACAATATTCTTAAACAATACTTCTTCTTTAAAAAGTTATACGATGTACACCTATTGGGTAATCTTTACTGATAATATTGATTACCTTTTGGTAATCTGCATCATTGTTCACAAAGTCCAGGTTATTAGTATCGAGCAATAATATCCGCATATCCAACTGCTGCCGGATATATTCAAAATAACCTGATTGAATTCGTTCAAGATATTCATCTTTTATTTGCTGTTCATATGACCTTCCCCGCCGCCTGATATTCACCTGAAGCTTATCAACTTCCAAAAACAGATAGACTAAAAGGTCTGGCTTGGGAATACTGGTACTAATAAAGTTGAAAAAACGTGTAAACAGCGCCAGTTCATCTGTTGGAAGTGTCTTCCTTGCAAAGATGATTGATTTCATAATGTAGTAATCCGAGATGGTAAAAGACCTGAATAAGTCCTGATTTCCAAGCTGATCTTTTAATTGCTGAAAGCGCGAGGCCATAAAAGACATTTCCAGAGGAAAGGCATATTTTTCCTGATCTTCATAAAACTTGGGCAAAAAAGCATTGTCTTCAAACTGCTCAAGGATGAGCTTGGCGTTGAAATCTTCGGAAATACGCTCTGCAAGAGATGTCTTTCCCGCACCTATCGTGCCTTCTATTGCGATGAAATTGTAGGGTATCATTGCAGCAAAGATAAGTAGGAAATTTAGATTGAAAAAGACTTTGCGTACAACTTTACAGCAGAAGAATCATCCAACGTCTGAAGAAGTTCAGAATGTGACTTTTGTAATACCGGATGAATGAAATCAGGCACAATTTCAAATAGAGGTACAAGGGTAAATCTTCTTAGATGTAGCCTTGGATGCGGGATTGAGAGCTTTTCCGTTTCTAATACAAGACTCCCATAGTATAAAATATCGATGTCAATATTTCTTGAAATGTAACCGTTGCTGCTTGTGCGTTTACGGCCCAGAGAAGTTTCAATTTCAAGGAGTTGATGAAGCAAATTAGCCGGGGACAGGGAAGTTTTAATAACTATTACCTGATTTAAAAAATCGCATTCATCTTCGAAACCCCATGGCATCGTTTCATAAATACTTGATTTTGTCAAGAGTTCCCCACAGAGCCTGAGAATTTCAGCTGTTGCCAGCTCCATCTGTTCTTCTCTGTTGCCAAGGTTTGAGCCCAATAAAATACAGACATCCATTTCCATCATAGAGCGCAAAATTAGAATTTCCTGCCTTAAAAATACATTCTGTAAAAAGAAAATAAATTATCGGGAATGAGTGAATCAGGTATCCTGCCCAAAGGCTAAAACTTAATCGAAAAGGATTGATGTTTTGTTTCTTTGAATATGTGCGCCGGCATATATTGTTGCCAGGAGTTTGTCTATTTTTTTCCCATATAGGGGATCGACAGCCCATCGGCCGGTCAAATCATGAATGTTTAGAGCGCTGCCCCGCTTAACAACACCAAAACGTGCATCAACGAGGTCTGTCTTTAAAGAATCGTGTGAAGCATAGGCTTTCAAATGCTGTATGTGGGCTCTTATACCTTCTTCAACGGTTGAAAAAGTCAAACCCGGAACTCCACCTCCAATAGCCCCAAGACCGCAAAAATTATTCTGATGTCTGCTTACATCACCCCCATATTTTAGATAGCCTGTTTCAAGACACATCTGAATAAAAGCAATGTCATGGTTAACTCCTTCAATTGCAGATTCTTTTATGTAAAGTGTTGCAATCTTTTCGATCTCCTCCAGACTCAGACTCTGATTATTCAAATAAAGAAAGCTCACCAAACGACTTTTCGGAAGGAGTCCTTTTGTCATAATATCTTTGGAATGCTGAAAACTTCTTGGATTTGGAAAATGATTGTGATAATCGGTAGAAATCACAGGCAATGATTCGGGAAGCGGCAAATTAGCATTAACGGGCAGAGGTACGTCGTGACTAACAAGTTTCAATTCATCACCTGAGGGGCTTACTGCACTTCCGGCACCTAAATTAAAACTAACAGCTAAAAGTGCCAAAAGAAGTGCAACTCGTCTCACACTGTACATGAAATTAAAATTGTTTTTGAGATTCAACTACTATTAAAGAATTTTCGTCAAATATCGTTAGTAAATCTTTAAAAAAATATTGTTGAAAGGAAATTTGTTCACAATTTTTTGTTAATATCGCAATTCAAAAACTGTACGCAACTGAACATCTATTGTTCCCAAACGTTCAATAAGAGAAAGTCAAAAAACATATTGAAATATTTGTAAAATATTATATTTCTGACATATATAATACTTCGCACGATTTATGTTATTATTAAATACGATCTTCACACAAAAAAATTAAACCCTTTTTCACATGAAACAATTTTTCAAATTTATGTTTGCCTCATTTGCAGGCACGCTGCTCACACTTTTCGTGTTGCTGTTTATCATGATTGGTATGTTTTCGGCATTGATTTCAATGGCTGAGAAAGAACAAGTGAAACTGAAAACCAATACTGTTTTGGTTGCAAGTTTTGAGACACCTGTTGTTGACAGAACAACAAAAAATCCTTTCGAAAATTTCGATTTTATGAGTTTCAAGTCAAACAACCCAATCGGATTGAATGATATTTTGAAAAATATCGAAAAAGCGGCAGATGACCCAAACATTGCCGGAATCTATCTTGATCTCTCAGAACTCAATACTGGCATGGCCAATATGGAAGAGATCAGGGAAAAACTGGTTGCTTTCAAGGAGTCAGGGAAATTTATCATTTCCTATTCTGAAGGATACAGTCAGGCATCTTATTATCTTGCCTCTGTTTCAGACGAAATCTATCTGAATCCTGACGGCATGATTATGTTTAAGGGTCTTTATACCCAAATCGCCTTTATCAAAAATATGTTGGCGAAAATTGAGGTTGAACCACAAATTATACGTGGGCCGGACAACAAATTTAAAAGTGCCGTTGAACCATTGATGTACGAAAAAATGAGCGAAGCAAACCGGGAACAGATGGAACAGCTCTTAAACTCTGCCTGGGGAAGATTCCTTGTTGCAATCAGTGAAAGCCGCGGAATTAGTATCGATCAGTTGAATCAGATTGCTGACGAACTTGCCTTAAGCAATGCAGATAAAGCGCTGGAGCTAAAATTTGTTGATGGATTGGCCTATAAAGATGAAGTTTTGGCTAAACTCCGTGAAAAGACCGGTCTTGAAGGTGATGCCAAGATCGAATCTGTTTCTATGGGAAAATATACAAATGCAGTTATAGGAAAGCCATCAAGAAGCCGTGACAAGATTGCTGTCATTTATGCTGTAGGTGAAATTTCCGGTGGCAACGGAAGTGAAACTTCTATTGGTTCGGAAGCCTTATCAAAAACTATTCGTAAAGCAAGAGAAGACGAAAAAATCAAAGCCATCGTTTTTCGCGTAAACTCTCCCGGTGGCAGCGCACTCGCCTCAGAAGTAATCCGTCGTGAAGTTGAACTGGCAAAAAATGCAAAACCGTTTATTGTATCCATGGGCAATGTGGCAGCTTCGGGCGGCTATTGGATATCAACCAATGCAGACTATATTTTTGCCGACCCCACAACCATAACCGGTTCCATTGGTGTATTTGGCGTTATTCCAAACATGAAAGGCCTATTTAACAACAAATTAGGTATCACTTTCGATAAGGTTATGACCAATAAAAACGCAGATTTTATTGATGTGATGGAACCAATAAGCCCATTTCAGCATGCTGTTATTCAAAAGGAAGTTGTTCGTATTTATGATGATTTTACTTCTTTGGTAGCAGAAACAAGGGGTTTGCGTCAAAGTTATGTTGACAGCATTGGTCAGGGCCGCGTCTGGACAGGTGTTGATGCCCTTGAAATCGGACTTGTTGATGAGCTCGGCGGACTAGAAAAAGCCATTGCCTATGCTGCTGAAAAGGCTGGCCTTACTGATTATAAAATATCAGAACTGCCAGAACAAAAAGACCCTTTCAAACAATTAATTGAAGAAATGGGCGGACAGACACGCACCAAAGCGCTACTGAAAACTGAACTGGGCGAATACTATGATTACATTGAATATATGCATCAGGTGAGCCAAATGAAAGGTGTTCAGGCACGTCTGCCTTTCTATATGAAAATAAATTAAATTCAGATTTTAGAAATAATAGCGTTCGGAAAAATTAAGATGTATCAATAATTTGAGATTTCTCACTTCGTTCGAAATGACAATCAGCGGTTTATAACTAACAGAGGGGCTTGTTGGCGGCTTCGC
>JAUXMV010000087.1 GCA_030683155.1 Bacteroidales bacterium | reverse complement strand
CCTGTCTTTTTCTGATGTGTTTTTGACAAGGCTAATTTATCATAAAATGGTTTTTATTATCATGATTGCAAGCGGGAATATTGATATTCAACCCCTTCGGGGTTGGAGTATTTGATTGAGGGCATGTTTTGTGCCACGGATGCAATCCGTGGTTATTCATGTCCAACCCTTTCAGGGTTGGAGGGTATAATACTGATAATCGTTAGTATTCGAAATTATACCAAAGTGAGTTATAAATGAATCCAAAAGCTGTAATGGTATAATGCCGAAGGTTAGAAATGTCAGGCCAATTGAGTGAGCGATAATTGGACTATTGGCAGTTGGCTATTAGCTATTGGCAGTTTGAGGTTGCCTGGCTAAATTGTGGTATTAGCTATTAGCTATTGGCTATTGGCTATTGGCACTGAAAGCTAAAAGCTAAAAGCTAATAGCTATTGATAATCCTTCATGATTTCGGTGAGCAGCGCAGCGGCCAAAGGCGAGGCAATGACAATTTTTGCCGGATCGACATATACGTTGTTCAGATATTGCATTTTAAGAATGTCGCCGTTTCGAAGTTCAGGCACAATGCCGCTCAGCATAAATCCGGCCTTGTTTAATTCGCGCGATACCACTGCGGCAAAGGGAATATCCATTGGTATTTCTACATAAATGGTTTCAATTTTCTTCAGACAAAGCTCACGGAGTTGGCGCGTAATCATTCCAACGGCATCATTTCCCATTTGCAAAATTGAAATTACAGCGATGTTCAGATCCGGTTTTACGGCAGTATTGATAATTGATGTTGCGTGGTTGGCTTCAGGATTTTCATCATCCTTAATCATGATTATTTCTCTGTCTAAAGCAAGGTTAGCGTAAACTTTACTTAATATTGGACAGAATTTTTCACTCAGATGAACTGTGCGCTGCGGTTCCTGATTTGTTTTCAGGTAGTAAAGCACAACAGCCTGCCGTTGTTCGCTTTTTTTGTCGTTATTGATTTTTTTGAAAGTCAGGTTTTCGCCTGCAAAGGCAAGCATGATTCCGGTTTCTTTTGCACCAAGGCTGATGTTGCCCTGCTGTGTAAAAGAGTGAATCGTAACAGCTTCACTGTAAATGCCATACATATTGTTTTCTGTAGCATAGTCGCTCAGAAACCTTTTTGAGACTTTAAACAAGCTATGTCCGCGATACCTTGGGTCGACCATAGCAGCACCGGAATCGGCCACAGGCGCTCCTTTATGTTCAAAAAACAAGCTGAGATTACCGACGATTTCCTGCTCTTTATTCACCGAAACGACTGAAGTAAGCAGGCCTGTTTCGATGAGTTCCTTTATCTTTTCGGGATAATAGAAAGCAGATGAATAGGTGTAGCCATAAACGCGGTAAGCCAGTCGTGAAAGCATTGGGGCATCGTCGGGCCGAACAAGGCGCATCGTGGGAACATCGCTTGAAACGGCTGTTTCCGCTGCCAGATTTTGTTCTTTTTCCTCCCTTGTAAGCAGCTCCTCAATGCTTGTTTCGGGCAGATATTTGATGAGTACAGTTTTTTTGCCGCCACGACCCAAATTAATCAGGTTGAATTCATCTGTGAGATTGCGCATCAACAGCAGGCCCAGCGCAGAAGTTTCCTTTTTTTCGAGCAGTTCGGCACTTGAAGGAATCCCCTGGTCTTCGATGGTAATGATAAAAGCGCCCGGTTTATAGCTCACTTTGATATCAAAACTGCCGTATTCATCTTTTTCGAAGGAGTTCTCTATAACATTTACGACAGCTTCTTCGGTAATGAGTTCAATTTTATGCAGCTCAAGTTCTGAAAACCTGAAAAGTTTTGCATAATAGAGAACAAATTCCTGTGCGGCACGTATGTATAAACTGTCAGAAAAAACAGTCATTCTGGCGATAAAATCTTTTGAAAGGATGTTTTTTGAGATCATTTTTTTAGGTTTATTTTGTTTCAGTATGTTTTTTATTTGATAATATTAACCAAAATTAATACATTATAAAAGAAGATCATCGCTGTTCACAATTTCTGTAATAGCAGTTTTTAAATCAGCGAAAATCGGAAAAATCGTTGAAAATCCCGAGATATCAAAAAGTTCCTGAATTGAAGGTCTCAAATGGCATAACCTTAGTTTTACTCCTTTTGCCAGCATCTTTTTTTGAACCAAAAGAAAAACCCTGAGACCTGAGCTGCTGAGATAAACAAGCTTGCTGCAATCAATTACCATATTCGAATCTTCGTGTGTGCCGGCGTCCAATAAGGCCATTTCAAAATCTATTGCCAGGAGTGTATCAACACGCTCAGGGGCTTCTATTATTGAATAGGAAGAGTGTTTTTTAATGGTTAATAACATCATATTTTATTTATAATAATTAACAACTTCTAAATACCAATACCAAGAACAAAAAATGTATTTCCATTATATGGATTTACAATCAGGCTGCCTGAAAGGCCAATATTAAAATCATTTGAAATATTAATGTTTCTTAGCGCACTAAAACCAACATTGGTGAAAGCTGCTTTTTCGGAATAGTATCCTTTGTTGACAGCTCCACCGATGAAAAAGGAAAGATCGTAGTTTTCCCATGAGGTATTGTAAGCCATTTCCAGATAAGTTGAATATTGATTTTTTCCATGAATGTCCTTGTCATCGCCATAAAAAAATGTGGAGACAGTGAACGAAAGAGGCGTTTTAAAGAGGTCTTCAATCACAATGGAGGCTTCCATACTGTGGCTTGAACTTGCAGTGTCTGAGGGCTTGTTTCGGAAGAAATTCACGTTTTCCATCTGCAGCTCATCAAAGTAAAAGTAATCCATCACCGAAACAGTAACCGGCCCGGCCTTGTAAGAAAGACTCAGGTCAATTTCGGAAAAGCCTGAAAACAGGGAATAAGTGCTCCAGACATCAAAACTGAAATTCCGATAACCAAGCAAAAAATATGGCTGAATATTCGGATTCAAGTCGTATGCCTGACCGCGCCAGACATAGCGGCTCACAAAATCGGCAGTCAGACTGAAATCAAGTTTTTTGGTTTCAGGTTTCTCTTTTGAATCTTCGTTTTCTGCAATAGCAAAAACACCTTGAAACACCAATAAAATCAATAGGCTTACTGCGGTGTATTGTCTTATTTTAGTCATAAAAACATTTTAGGTTAGGCATTTTTTATTTTTAAAAGAAGGATATTTCTGTTGTTTTCGCGCGCATAATCCACAGTCTGACATCTTCCGAAAATGAGTTTCAAACCAATATCATCTTCTGCCAATTCATCTTTGAGCGGGTTGAAAGCTTCGCCGGCACTGTCGCACACAAAATTCAGCGTGCCATCTTTTTCTGAGTAGGATAGTTTGAGATGTATATCCGAAAAATCCTTTTGCAGCAACAACACTTCCTCTGCCATAAGCAATGTAAAGTCAGAAACCCTGTGTGGCAGAAAGTGTTTGTCACAAAACGTAAGCATTTCAGCCTGAATGGCATACAAATCATAATTTGGTGAAGAAATACGGATGTCAAGGCTGCGGATACGATGAATGAAGGCTTTCGTTTTTTCGCGGACAGGGTTTTCAAATATTTGTTCAGGCGGTCCTTCTTCATAGATGATACCTTCATCCATATAGAAAACCCGGCTCGAAATATTTCGGGCAAAATCCATTTCGTGCGTAACAATCACCATGGTCATGCCTTCTTTTGAAAGCCTCCGGATAACAGCAAGCACTTCGCTCACCATCGTTGGGTCGAGGGCGGAGGTAGGCTCATCAAAAAGCAAAATTTCGGGTTCCATTGCCATGCAGCGCGCAATGGCAACACGCTGTTTCTGCCCGCCTGAAAGCTCCTCCGGAAGGCTGTAAACTTTTTCGGCCAGACCGACAATTTTGAGCAGTTCTATGGCTCTTGCCTCGGCTTCAGCTTTTGTCCTGCCAAGTAATTTCACCGGTCCGATGGTAAGATTTTCCAATACTGTAAGATGTGCATACAAGTTGAAGGACTGAAAAACCATACCCATACGCTGCCGTATTTTTGGCACATTTGTTCCTTTGTCGAGCAGTGGAATATCGTCGATAAAAATATTGCCGCCCGTAGGTGTTTCAAGTAGATTCAGGCAACGGAGCAGGGTACTTTTGCCTGTTCCGGAAGGCCCGATGACTGTGATTACTTCACCTTTGCGGATGTCAACATTCACATCTTTCAGCACCACAAGGTCGCCGTAATGTTTCGATAAATTGCGTATTCTGATCATTGTTTTGCTTCCTTTCTCAAACTTAAGCGACGTTTTTTTGGATCAACATTGAATTCTGCATAATCAAGCACAAGCGTCAGCAGCCATGCAATGATAATATAAATTACTGCCGCCATGATAAGTGGAAAAAATGCATCAAAAGTGCGGCTACGTATGATGTCACTGGCTTTGGTGAGATCTTCCACTGCGATATATCCTACGATGGAAGTCATTTTTACCAATGAAATGAATTCCCCTTTATACACAGGTAGCACACGCTGCATGGCCTGAGGCATAATGATATAGATGAAGGTTTGTATTTTTGTAAATCCTGAAGCAATTCCGGCTTCATTCTGCCCCTTATCAATGCCTTCGATAGAGGAACGGAACATCTCCGAAACATAGGCGGCAAAATTGATTCCAAAGGCAATCACAGCTACAATCACAGGATTGATATTTACTGAAGCGAATACCACATAATAAATAATCATCAGAAAAACCAGCACAGGTGTCCCACGGATAAGTGAAATAAAATAGGAGGCAAATATTTTTAATAATTTGTTTTTCGACATGCGCATGAAACAGATTAAACCACCTAAAATGGTGCCAACTATTGCTGCCAGAACAGAAATAATGATTGTGACGGACAGGCCGCGTAAAATCATCAGATACCGCTTTTCGAGGATGATATTGTTATAAAAACTTTCGGACACCTTCTGAAAAAATGGTACCGCAACCACTTCAGTTTTTTCGTCTTTGTATTTAGCCAGGTTCTTTTTATGTGCAATAACGGCAGTCCGGAAGATGGCATAAGGATCAGAAAAATTTATTTGTTTGGCTCGCTCTTCACTTATTGCAATGCCATCGGTTATGAGGTCAACTTTACCGGCCGAAAGCGCAGCTACAAGGGCAGGAAAGTCGATGGTGATGATTTCGAGCTCGTAGTTGCGTCTCATGGCAAAGGCCTGAATCATTTCGATGTCGAAACCTACATATTTCCCGTTCATAAGTGCCACATACGGAAGGTCTTCGACCGAAACCCCTGCAACAAGTTTTTTGCCTGAGTCAGGTTTAACAAAGTCGGGCATGACAGCCGTTTCAGGATCATTCACGAACCATCGCTCCTGCATTATTTCGTAAGTGCCATCCTGTTTTATCTCCCTGAGAAAATCGTTGAATTCGTTCAGGAGGCCCGGATTTTTTTTGTTGAAACCAACCCCAAGCGGCATGTCAAGCACATCGTTGGTAAGCATTCCCAGATCAGGGTTTCTTTTCAGGACGAGCCCGGCTGTGATGAGGTCGAACATGGCAGCATCCACTTTACCGCTTTTGAGGGAAAGCATCATATCGGCAGTGCTTTCGAACCTGAAAACCTGTGCCTGCGGAAACTTCTTTTCCATGAAGGCATCGTGAACTGTACCGGTAAAAATCCCGACTTTTTTATCGGCTATATCATCCAGCACGTTCATCTTGTTTGATGTTGCCTGTTCAGCTGCATCCATCCTTCCTATCAGGCTTACTCCGGTAGCATAATACGGGTCGGAAAAATCAATTTGTTTTTGACGTTCTTCTGTGATGGCAAGTGATGCGGTAATCAAATCAATTTTTTTACCATTCATCGAAGGCAGCAAACTTCCAAAAGGCATATCTACCCATTCGATTTTCTTGTTTGTCCAGGCGGCAAAACGTGTTGCCAGTTCAATATCGAATCCAATGTAACTCCCTTCAGCGCGTGCCGCAAATGGCAATCCGTTATCACCGGAAATGCCAACTTTCAGAATGCCAACGGGATTGGGATTGCTTATCTCAGGCATTTTTGACCCTACAGGACCTTCGAGCCATCTGTAAACCATTTCCTGATGAATACCATTGTCTTTTATCTCTGCAAGAAAGCGGTTAAATTCATTCCGAAGTTCAGCCGATTCCTTATGGAAACCTGCGCCAATATCAACGAGATAAAGATTTTTTATTAAAACCCTGAAGCTTTGATTGGATGCAAGCGCCTCTTTTATCCAGCTCTGACCCATGAAAGCGACATCAATTTTTTTGGAGTTGAGTGCGATAAGCATATCCGGAATGGTGTTGTAAAGCTGCAGACTTGATTCCGGGAATTTTTTTATGGCGTAAAGCTCGTGAATAGAACCCTGTAAAACACCAATCACTGTGTTTGACGTGATGAAATCTGCAGGCTTCGGATCATCATTGCCGGTTGTTTTGTTTTTGTCTTTTATTCCGATAATACTCACGCCTGAAGCATAATAGGGGTCAGAAAAGTCGATCTGTTTCTGTCGCTCTTCTGTGATCATCAGCGAGGCGGTGATGATGTCAATTTTTCCTGAAACCAGAGAGGGCAAAAGACTTCCAAAAGGCATGTCGATCCAGTTTATGCGCTTGCCTGACCAGGCGCCGAACCGACTGCCCAGCTCCACATCGAAACCTCTCCACTGTCCTTCACTTTTGGCGGCAAAAGGCAGTCCGATATCACTTACTATTCCAATGTTTAACTCTCCAACCGGATCAGGGTTTGTGATTTCGGGCATCGAAGCGCCTACATCCTCATGCCACCTTTTTACCATTGCATCGTAGGTGCCATCTGCTTTTATTTCTGCAAGAAAGCGATTGAATTCTTCCTTCAGCGCAATGGA
>JAUXMV010000076.1 GCA_030683155.1 Bacteroidales bacterium | reverse complement strand
TTGCTGTGGATACAACTGATTTTACACTTCCTGTTGTCACTGAAAGCTCAAATTCCAGCGCCGAATTGCCGGTGTTGCTTACAGTTACCATCTGAGAAGAGGAGGTCCCCAAAACAAGTGATTCTGAAAGTGATTCGGGAGTTACAGTGATTGAAGGAGCTCCGGCACTTGACCGTGGAATAAAACCAGTTCTGTCGTTGCTTCCTTTGTAAGTTCCAAAAAGCACGTCAGCCTGACTAACAGGAATCATTAATTCATAAACATTGACAAATGCAGAGTCACTTGCGCTGAAAGTCTGTTCCCATGAAAGTGAAACCAGATCAAGCATTCCGTCTCCGTTTACATCGCCAAGTGTGGCACCATTCATAAAAGTAAAACCAGTTGGTCTTAGCGGAAATCCTGCGATTTCACCTGTTCCGTCCATTTTGTAGGCATGAATAAATCCTTGACCACCCACATTGAGATTGCTTCCGAAAATCAAATCATGTGATCCATCATTCGTGATGTCGGCTACACAAATCTGACTTTCGAGTCCGCCGGCTTTGACAATTGGGAAATTATTCATCATTGTGCCGTCGCTGTTAAATCCAAACAACATTGGGGCAGGTTCTTCACCAATAGGTTTACTGGAAAAGATTTTGAAATTGTTGTCGCCGTTAAGATCAACAACTGTAGGAGGTGAATATGTCCAACTATTGTCAGGAACTAAAACAGGCCAGCCTGTCCGATAGGTTCCATTGTAGTTTCTAACATAATATTTAGGAACAGTTCCATGCGTAGCTCCAACAATACTTAGCTGATTATTGCCGTCAAGATCAACCAGTAAAGGAGATTGATAAGAAAGACTGTTTTCGTCAGCAGGCACTGGGAAACCTGTCTTTAGAGCCCCATCCGGACCATTGAAACCATGCATAATCCCATTAGAGGTTCCTGTTATAATATCCATGATTCCATCACCATCAATATCGGCTACTGAAGGAGTCACTGCAGGTGTTCCACCAAGATTTGATGTCCATAGGATCGTTCCATCAGTTTTTAGTACGTGTAAATCATTTGATGTACGTGTTTGGACGATGATTTCTTTGTTTCCATCACCATTAACATCAGCAATTGCAGGTCCGCAAATAATCCAGTGATTGAGGAAAGTCATCGGAAAACCTGCGAAATCATTTCCGTTAACGTCAAGGTAATAAACCCTTCCATTATTTGGTATACCACCGGTAACCTGAACAATTCCGAGCGTACCATTTGCATCCATTACAGAAACTGCAGGTGGATAAATAGGGGTTCCGGTGAGCAGTTTGCTCCAAACCAATACGCCTGCATCATTGAAAACACGCAAGGTGTTCATCGAGGCAACCAGAATTTCCTCTTTACCGTCGCCATTGATATCAGCGAGGGTTACATTTCGGAAATTCTTGAAGTTTGGATGTGCCGCTACTTTTTTGGGATAACCCGGCATTTGATTAATTCTCGAGGGCTCAGCGTTTGAAAACCAATCGCCATCGGTGATTAGTTCACGTGTCAGAACCTCGCCATCAGGTCCTAAATAGGCCTGACTAACACGGGTTTGAGACCACACTAGCATTGGCAGAAGCAATGCGATTAAGAAAGTAAAATTTCTCATCATTATTTAATTGTTTTGGTTAAAAATTGAATATTTGACAGGATAAAAGTATAGAAAATTTGTTGCCATCATTAATTTAAAATCAATTATTTGAAAAGTTTTTCTGATTACATTGAAAAGTCATTGATGTTTTACTCTAAGCACCATGCAAGGATTTTTGAATTCCGAAAACGTTTGCAGAAATATAAACATATTGTTATTACAATAACACAAGGTTTTTAGCTTTTAAAGACATATTTTTGTAAAAAATAAAAAATTAATTAAATTACTGAAAATGAGCACTAAAGACAATTTAATCGAATTGTGGTCTTCCATTTATCCAGATTATAATCTGCAGCAGCTTGAGCAGTTTCTGGATACTTTAAAACCACAACTGATTGATGATGAAAACTATCATGCAGATTGGTATAAGGATGCTGTTGTTTACTCTCTGTATGTTGATTTGTATGCAAAGAATTTTGAAGGACTGATCTCAAAGCTGGATTATCTCGAGGGATTAGGAGTTACATGCCTTTGGTTGCTGCCAATTCTAGATTCTCCCATGCGCGATGCTGGATTTGATATCAGAAATTATGACCTTATTCGTCATGACCTTCTTGGTCTCGAGCCTGGCTTTAGCAGAGAACAGCAAGAAGAGATTTTTGGTCATTTTCTGGAAGAAGCACATCGTCGTGGTATCAGAGTGATTTTTGACATTGCAATCAACCATTGTTCCGAAGAGCATCCCTGGTTTGTTGAGGCACGCAAATCAGATGACAATCCATTTCACGATTATTTTATCTGGTCGAAAGACACGAATCTGTATAATGATGCACGGATTATTTTCAAGGGAATGGAAACCAGCAATTGGGAGCCTTTGGGTGATTCTAACTTCTTTCACAGATTTTTTAACTTTCAGCCAGACCTAAACTATCGCAATCCAGAGGTATTGATTGCAATGTCTAAAAACATGCTCTACTGGCAAAGTATTGGTGTTGATGGATTCAGGGCCGATGCCATACCGTATCTCTGGAAAGAAGAAGGGACAGATTGTGAAAATCTTCCAAAAACACATTTGCTGGTGAAGTTTTTCAGGGCAATTCTTGATTATGTGAAGCCAGGTACATTATTGCTGGCCGAAGCTTGTCAGCAACCCGCTACTGTTGTTGAGTATATGGGCAATGGAGATGAATGTCATGCTGCCTATCATTTTCCTGTGATGCCGATGTTTTACAAATCCATAGCGCAACAAAGCAATCAGTCCATTCGAAGGATTTTAAGTCCGGAGGTAACACCGGCCTTACCCGAAAGCGGACAGTGGTTTACCTTTCTGCGTTGCCATGATGAGCTTAGTCTTGAGCTGGTTTATGTTTCAGAAGAGGATCGTAAGTATATCCACGAAAGCTACTGCCATGAACCGGAATGGAACTTCCGGCTTGGTGAGGGTATTTCAGCACGTCTTGCCAACTTATTTCAGTTTGACGATAGGCGTATAGGGCTTGCGTATTCTATGATGTTAAGTCTGCCGGGAACACCAGTTATATATTATGGTGATGAATTCGGAAAAGAAAATGATATGGATTTTTACAAGGAAATGGCTGCTTTTGTTGGAAAAGATGACACACGGTTCCTTGTGCGGGGAAAAATAAACTGGGAAAAGCGCAAAGCCCAACTGGCTGATCCTGCAACTTTTCAGGCAAAAGTTTTTGGGCGTATTCAAAATATGTTGCATGTACGCAATGGAAAAAAAGCTTTTGGAAGAGGTTCAATAGAATTTGTGGACGCATTGAAATATGATGAGACAAAAAACGAAAAGATTCTGGCTTATTTCAGAAAATTTGAAAATGAAAATATTTTAGTTGTCCAAAACCTTTCTGATAAGGAGCAAACAATTCATTTTAAAGGGTTTAATGAAGAGTTTGTAGACATGCTGACCGAAAATATATTGCAAACCAAATCAATGACGATCGCAGCTTATGGCTATTTTTGGCTTATAAACAGGGAAACTAAATTTTAACTACCAAAATACTATTCGCTATGACTGACAAAAAATTTGATGCGGTAATATTCGATCTGGACGGGGTAATCACGAAAACTGCCCTTACGCACAGTGCCGCATGGAAAAAGATGTTTGATGACTTCCTGAAGATTTATGCTGAAAATAACAATCAGGCATTTATGGAATTTACCCATAAAGACGATTATCTTCCTTTTGTGGATGGAAAACCTCGCTACAAAGGCGTTGCAGATTTTCTGGAATCACGTGGCATTCAATTGCCTTTTGGCGACCCTTCAGATGCTCCTTCCATGGAGTCTGTTTGCGGACTAGGCAACATGAAAAATGACACTTTTAACGAAGTGCTTCGTCGCGACGGTGTTGAAATGTATCCTTCGACAGTTGCTTTGATGAAAGAATTGCGCGAAAAGGGTTACAGGGTTGGAGTAGCTTCTTCAAGCAAAAATTGTGAGGCTGTGCTCGAAGCAGCCGGTCTCATGCATCTCGTTGAAACGCGCGTTGACGGCGTTGTTTCTGCAGAAATGGGATTGAAAGGAAAACCGGAAGCAGATATTTTTACTACAGCAGCAAAAAATCTTGGTTGCGACTACGAACGTTCTGTGGTAGTAGAAGATGCAGTTTCTGGCGTTCAGGCCGGACGAAATGGTAATTTCGGACTCGTTATTGGCATCGCCAGAGAGGAGAATAAGGAAGAACTTTACACCAGCGGAGCTGATATCGTAGTTGAAGATCTGGATGAAATCAGCATTGAAAGCATCAATTACTGGTTTGATAAAGGTCTTGAAGATGATTCGTGGTCAATCACTTATCATGACTACAACCCAAAAAAGGAGCGTTCACGTGAGGCGCTGCTGGCAGTAGGCAATGGATATTTTGGTACCCGTGGCGCTTTGGAAGAGACTCAGGCCAACCCAATCAATTATCCCGGAACCTATATGGCCGGAATGTACAACAGGCTAGTTACAAAAGTTGCAGACCGCGACGTTGAAAATGAAGACTTTGTAAATATTCCCAACTGGTTGGCAGTTTCTTTTCGCATTGACGGAGGTGATTGGTTTGACATTAACAACACCCGCTTGTTGTCGATAGAAAGAATCATACGTTTCTCTGACGGCGTTCTGCTGCGAAAAATGATCGTTGAAGACAAGCAAGGTCGCCAAACTGAAGTTGTTTCTGAACGTTTTGCGAGCATGGATAATATCATGCTGGCAGCATTGAAGTACAACATCCGGCCACTCAACTATTCGGGACTTATCGAGATAAAAAGCGGAATCAATGGTAAGTTGATCAACGAAGGCGTAGAGCGTTATAAATCATTGAATTCAAATCATTTAAACACTATCAGGGAAGGTGTTGAGGATGAAAAACTATTTGTACTTGTCGAAACCAATCAATCAAAACATCAGATAGGTGAAGCAGCGATGCACCACATATTACTGGATTGAAAAAATCAAACTGTAAGTTTTGAGAAAGAGCAATCAGATGGGGTTGTTTCTGCCATATATTCTTTAAATGTATCAAAAGACCAGGTGCTGACCCTCGAAAAGCTGGTTTCGGTATGCAGCGACAAGGAAGATTTTGTTGAAGATGCTTTGTCAAGTGCTTTGAAGGCTTTGCAGCCTGCGCTGCGTTTCGACCAACTTCTGAAAGACAGTTCTGATCAGTGGGCTCAGCTTTGGAATGAGATGGATATTCGGATTTCTGGCGACAGGATGTCTCAGAAATTATTGAGATTGCACCTTTTTCACCTTTTGGTTTCAGTATCGCATTTCAACGAAAAGCTTGATGCCAGCATCACTGCCCGTGGTCTTCATGGAGAAGCCTACCGCGGACACATTTTCTGGGACGAACTTTTTATTTTGCCACTTTACGATCTTCATTTGCCGGCCGTTGCAAAATCAATGCTGATGTACCGCTATCGCCGACTTGCAAAAGCAAGAGAATATGCTCTGGAGCATGGTTTTAAGGGGGCTATGTTTCCCTGGCAGAGTGGCAGCGATGGAAGAGAAGAGACACAGGTATTGCATTTGAATCCGCTCACTGGAAAATGGGGTGACGACCACAGCTCATTGCAAAGGCATGTTTCGCTTGCCATTGCCTACAACGTCTGGGACTATTACTGGATTAACGATGATCTGGATTTTCTGAAGAAATTCGGAATGGAAATGTTTTTCGACATCTGTCGTTTCTGGGCGAGTAAAGCAGTTCTCAACGAATCAACAGGACGCTATGAAATAAGAGGCGTAATGGGTCCGGATGAGTTTCATGAACACATGCCCGACAGCGAAGAAGGTGGTCTCAAAGACAATACATACACCAACCTCATGGTAGCCTGGATGTTTGGTAAAGCGCAGGAAATTAATGAATTGGTTGGCTGGCAAAAGCTTGAACAGAAAGGATTTTCCATCAAGGAAATTAATAAATGGAATGAAATTTCTTCAAAGCTTAATATTGTAACCAACAGCGAAGGAATCCTGGCTCAGTATGATGGTTATTTCGAACTCGATGAACTCGACTGGAATTATTACAAACAAAAGTATGGCAATATTTACCGCATGGATCGCATTCTTAAAGCTGAAGGTAAATCGCCGGATGCTTTCAAAGTTGCCAAACAGGCGGATACATTGATGACTTTCTACAATCTGAACAAGAAGGAAGTGGATGCCTTGCTCACTAAACTTGGATACGATCTTCCGGAAGATTATCTTCAGCGGAATCTGCACTATTACCTTGCCCGCACCTCTCACGGTTCAACACTCAGCCGTGTGGTTCACGCACGTCTTGCTGCCATGGTTGGCGACAGAAAAATGAGCTGGGAGCTATATCAGGATGCTCTTGGAAGCGATTTCGTTGATATTCAGGGAGGCACAACAGGCGAAGGAATTCACGCGGGAGTTATGGCAGGCACAATTCTGATAGCATTGAATACTTTTGCAGGAATTAACTTCAGGGAACAAAAGCTGCAGTTTATGCCAAATCTCCCAGATCACTGGAAAAAGATGTCATTCAAGATTAACTTTAAAGGAGTCGCATTTAGTTTTGAACTCGGCCATGATATTTGTCGTATCTTAGCGAACAAAGCAACAACGGTTGTTATGGGCAGCAAAGAAATTCAATTAAAACCCAATGAATGGGTGACAGTATAACAAGTCCGGACGCAGAAGTTGATTGCAATTTCCGGCTTCCGGCCTTCAACTTTTAACTAAAAAAATATGTTAAACGATAAAATTACAGTAACAAAAAAACACCTGGAAGCTGCAGATGTAGTCATTCATGAACTCACAAAAGTGCTGCAGCCAAAGTTCATCATCGCAATAGGCGGTGAAGTAGGTTCAGGAAAGTCAACATTGGCTTATGCACTGGCCCAAAAGTTAAAAAAGAAAGGTATCATCAGTAAAATAATCGATCTGGATGACTTTTACAAGATTCCGCCAAAAGAGCGGAAAGCCTGGAGACGGGCCAATGGAATTGAAAGCGTCGGCTCAGAGGAATACGACTGGCATAAAATAAACCATGTAATTGATGATTTTTACAAAGACCGTGAGTCCACGATGCCTTGTGTGGATCTGATTACAGATGAGGTAGATACGCTGACAACTTTTTTTGAAGGTATCGATGTCCTGATCATCAATGGCCTTTATGCCACAAAATTGAACCAAGCCAATTTCAAGGTTTTTATTGAACTCACCTATGACGAAACCAGAGAAGCACAGGCATACAGTGGTAAAGAAGAGATGACAGAATTCAGAAGACAGATACTCGAACGTGAACATCAGATGGTTCAGGCTTTGAAACACGGAAGCAATCTTTTCTTTGATTTCGATGCAACGCTGGATAAATATCACTTGTAGTTGAATGCTTAAAGCTTGACAGTAAAAGCATTATTATAAAAGATCACTTACCCTGAACAAATTAATAACCAAATAAAAAATCAGCATGCTTGGAGACGTATTGTTAATCGGCGAAAAACACCAAAAAGCAGGTGAAGCCATTATTGAAATGATTTTAAGTCAAAGGAAACCAAAAATGATGGTCGCAATATCAGGAGAGTCCGGATCGGGAAAGACTGAGCTGGCGCATGTTATAGCCAAAGGATTGCGAAAACATGGTATCATGGCCAAACCTTTGCACATCGATAATTACTACAGGATTCACCCGCTCGTACGAACCGAGTGGAGAAAAAGCAACGGCATACAGAATGTTGTTGGTCCGGGTGAGTATGACTGGGATACGATTTTGCGCAATATAAGCGAGTTTAAAGCTGGCACAACTTCCACAGGTCCTTGCGTGGATTTGGTAACTGAACAAATTGATCAGCTTACAACGGATTATAGCGGCATTGACATGATCATCATTGACGGATTGTATGCCATCAAAGCACCTGATGTTGATCTTCGTATTTTCATTGAATTAACCTACCACGAAACAAAAAAAGCACAGGTGGTGCGAGGCAAAGAGCCTCAGAATGAATATCGTATGGAGGTTTTGGAAAAAGAACACCAGGAAGTTCAAAAGCTCAAACCAACAGCTGATATTTTCATCAATATGGACTATCAGGTGAGACAGGCCTAAAGATCGTACTACAATTTTTTTTGGCAGTGATTGCAAAAAAAATAAGGCTGAAGATTCAAACTTCAGCCTTATTTCATTGTATCAGTGCTATTTATTGTTGTATAACTTAAGTTAGTTTGATTTGAAATTTCTGGTTATTTAGAGACCAGTAATTTTGTTTCAATTTCTCAGCAATCGCAGCATCCGCAACTTACAACAGCTTTTTCAGCGTAAACGGTAATACTGAATATGCCTGTGCCTCCGGAATGAAATTCAGACACGCCTTTCTCATCGAGATATTGAAGCAGTAATTCGTCAGGCAGGGTTACTGCTTTCTGCTTCTGAATTTTGATATTCGACAGATTGGCATTTTCCATAATTTTAAGGTATTCATCCAATGGAATTGCACCTGAAACACAGCCTGCATAAAGTTCTGCTGCTTCCCTGAGTGCCGGTGGAAGCTCTCCTTTTAAAACAACATCAGAAACTGAAAGATGTCCTCCCGGCTTCAGTACCCTGTATATTTCGCTGAAAGCTTTCGCTTTGTCCGGTACAAGGTTTAAAACACAATTACTGATTATAACATCAGCTTTATTGGATGTTACAGGCATATTTTCGATGTCGCCCAGACGAAATTTCACATTACTGAATCCAAGTTTTTCAGCGTTTTGCTTTGCTTTTTCTACCATGGAAGGAGTCATGTCGATGCCAATTACTTCTCCGGTTTCTCCGGTCAGACTGCGTGCTACAAAACAGTCATTTCCAGCACCTGACCCCAGATCAATCACTGTGTCGCCTTCCTTAATCATTGCAAATTCTGTTGGCAGGCCGCAGCCCAGGCCAAGGTCTGCGTCGGCATTGTAGCCTTTGAGATGGGTATAGCTTTCGCTGAAAATGGAGTAATCTACACCATCGCAGCAAGAAGTAGCACCGCAACATGATGTTTCATTTTGCTCTTTGCTTTGAAGTGCTATGGCAGCATATTTTTCGCGTACCATTACCTTTAATTTTTCTGATTCATTCATGGGTATATTTTTTAATGATTTGTATATAAAATTTGAAAAATTCGTTTTTTATTTCGTCTCTTACATTTCTGAAAAAATCAAGTTCTTCTTCTTCTTCACCATTGAAACTTGCAGGGTCATCAAAAGTGAAATGCAGGATTTGTTTTGTTTTGCCGGCAAAATGAGGCAGCGCTTCTTTTGATTTTTCACACAGTGTGATGATGCAATCGAAATGCAGCTGAACAAAATCCTCAAAATGTTTCGTTTTATTTTCAGTAAGGTTGATAAATGCTTCTTTCATTACTTCAACCGTTTGTGGATGAATTTTCGCGGCAGCTGCTGTCCCTGCTGAAAAAACTTCTGATTTTGGATCAAAGGATTTGAGAAAGCCTTCAGCCATTTGACTTCTGATGGCATTGTCGGTGCAAAGGATTAATATTTTCATTTTTTTACTTCATCAACTTTTTATGAAACTGTTGTCCAAAACATCAATAATTCATTGCCGGTTTTTTCTGTCATTTAATTACCTTTTTTGGTTGTAAATGCCAAAATTGCATCGGTTTTCCAATGAAAAAACCACGATATTTTTTACTGATTTCTTCTTTTCGCCTCTAAATGATTTTGTTATAGACATTGCAGCTTTAATTAATGACGCAAACATACGACATATTTTTTAATCCAATGATTTTTCATTTAAATTGACATTATTTTTAAAAGAAAATTCTAAATGGTTTAGTATTCAAAGGAAAGTTCTGGGCTTTTTTGGTTCAAGCTAGGGAAAAGCCATTCTGCTTTGCCGTTTGAAAAAAGCACGCTCAAAATCAACTTGAAAAAACATCTTTTTCTGTAGTAAAGTATTTACTAATTTAGCGGAGTAGAAATTGAGTAAAGTGTAAAATTAATAGGTTTTTGAACATGTCCGATTTTTGGAAAAAAACTGCCTGTTACTGTCAACCCTATTAACCTAGAAATTATCACGATGATCCCAGATTTTCAAACAATTATGCTTCCGTTTTTAAAAATTATTTCTGACGGAGCAGAGCACACAACTATTGAAACAAACAAAAAGTTGGCGGAACATTTCAATCTGACAGAGAAAGAATTGGACGAATACCTTCCAAGTGGGGCACAAAAGACTTTTCCGAACCGTGTTGCTTGGACAAAATCACATTTAAAAATGGCGGGGTTTCTTGAAAATACTAAACGAAGTTCATTTAGAATTTCCGAGGCTGGCAGAAGGCTTCTTGAAACAAATCCAGATGAAATTAACCTTAAGGTATTAAAAACTATTCCAGCGTATCAAGATAGAGTAGGTCGGACAAAAGACGATGACACTACATTAAACGCTGATAATTCTCAAACATCAGCGACACCAGAAGAGGTTTTAGAAAATAGTTATTTAGCTATCAGAAAGAGTTTAGCACAAGAATTACTTTTTAAAATTAAAAGTAGTAGCCCATCGTTTTTTGAGAGTTTAGTGGTCGAATTGCTGGTAAAAATGGGTTATGGTGGTTCAATCAAGGATGCTGGTCGTTCGATTGGTCGCTCAGGTGACGAGGGTATTGATGGGATTATTAAAGAAGACAAACTCGGACTTGATGTAATATATGTGCAAGCTAAAAGATGGGAGAACGTTGTGGGTAGACCGGAGATTCAAAAATTTGTTGGTGCTTTAGCCGGACAAGGAGCAAAAAAAGGAGTTTTCATTACGACTGCACGTTACACCAATGAAGCGCGTGATTATCAACCTCGAAATGAGACTAAAATAGTTTTGATCGATGGAGAGCAATTAGCAGAATTAATGATTGACTATAATCTTGCCGTTTCGACAGTGAATACGTTTGAGATAAAACGAATTGACAATGATTATTTTGGAGACGAATAGAAAACCAGTCTTTAAAATTCATAGGGCTCTGAGAGAACTGAAGCGACCAGCCAAGCAGCTGATAGAACGGCATCCCAACCCAGATCCAGAAAGTTTTCATGCACCTGCCAAGGGCCTTCAACAGAGTTTTGAACGGAGTCTCTTTGAAGTATTGCAGGTAATTGTGCTTCTTAACGTAATCACTATGAATGGTTTAGTGTTCAAAGGAAACTTCTGGGCGTTTTTGGTTCAAGTGTATGCATGCCGATTCTACTTTGGTGTTTGAAGAAAGCGCTTTCAAAATCAACCCTAATAGAACATCTATTCTAAAGCCAGATATTTTCTTATTTAGCGAAGTAAAATGAAAATTAGAGGAGGTTTTCATATATATCCGCCTCAGGAGGACGTGTCCGCCTCAGGAGGACGAACTGCCTTTAGATGTAAGTTAAATCTAGTATTAATGACGAAATATGATATTGTTTTGATATTTCGTCATTAAGATATATATTTGCTAAAAAAATTATGATACGGCGAGAAACATATTTAAACAAGTTAAGACAACTCAAAGACCAAAACTTAATAAAAGTCATCACGGGAATAAGACGAAGTGGAAAATCAACTCTTTTAGAAGCCTTTAAAAATGAACTATTATCGAGTGGTGTTTCTTCGGATAATATAATTTTTATCAATTTTGAGGAAAGGGAAAACCTAAATTTTACAAACTGGACAAATTTATATGATGAAATCATAAAGAGCGTAAACTCTGACAATAAGTATTATATCTTTTTAGATGAAGTACAGTTGATCAATGACTTTGAAAAGCTCATAAATAGTTTATTTGTAAAAAAGAACATAGATTTATACATAACCGGCTCAAATGCATACTTACTTTCAAGTGAGTTAGCAACTCTTTTAACAGGTAGATACATCGCCATTAATATTCAACCATTTTCCTTTAAGGAATATGCCTTAGCGAACAAAGATGAAAAAAACACTGACCGTCTTTTTCGTAAATATATCAATGAAAGCTGTTTTCCTGAGGCAGTTACTCTTTCTCATAAAAGCGAGAATTTGGTTAATGATTACTTACAAAACATTTACGACACAGTCATTATTAAAGACATTGCTAAACGTTATAAGCTGAGGAATATCTACAATCTTCATCGTATTGTTAGTTTTTTATTTGACTCGGTAGGGTCTTATGTGTCTCCAAACAATATTGCGGCAGAGCTCAATAAAAATTCACAAAAAAAGATATCACATAACACGATTATTAAGTACCTGAATTATTTTACTCAATCTTATATTCTTTACGCAGCCCCTCGTTACGACATAAAAGGCAAAGAATTGCTTACCACAAATGAAAAGTATTATGTTGTGGATTTGGGTTTAAGGAATATTGTAACAACCAATAAATTCGATACTGATTTAGGACATAAGCTGGAAAATGTTGTTTACTTTGAATTGTTTAGACGCGGAGGTAGGGTTTATGTTGGAAAGCACAACGATAAAGAAATTGATTTTGTGGTGCAAAAACCAAATAATGAGAGAGAATATTATCAAGTTGCCTTTACTGTTAATGACGAAAAAACGTTTAAGAGGGAGATTTCGGCATTTAAAAACATAAAGGACAATTATCCAAAATATCTTTTAACACTTGATTTCGATAATACAAACATTGATGGTATTCAAAAATTGAATGTTGTTGATTGGTTACTTCAATAAAGGACAAAAATGATTTGGTAAAATTACGAGCAATATGTGTGTTAATAGATAGAACCGAAGCGACCAGCCAAGCAGCTGATAGAACGGCATCCCAACCCAGATCCAGAAAGTTTTCATGCACCTGCCAAGGGCCTTCAACAGA
>JAUXMV010000074.1 GCA_030683155.1 Bacteroidales bacterium | reverse complement strand
TTGGTGGTGGCATCGCCACCACCAAGCCCCCTTCTTACATCGCTAATGTATTGTCATTCTGAACGTAACAAAGTGAAGTGAAGAATCTCATAACTCTATCCAAAAGTTTACCGGACAATAATGAATTAAAAGAAATGTTGTTACAATATCCCGGAAGTTTTTAGGCATTCAAGAATTTTTTGCCAGGTCTTTTCAATATTGTGATCCAAACCAACACTGAAACGGATAAGTCCTGGAGATAAACCCATCTCTTTTTGTACCTCTTCGGGGACTTCGGAAGAGGTGCTTTTTCCGCTGTTGCTGAAAAGTGTTTTGAAGTAGCCAAGACTGACGGCAAGATAACCAACACCGGCACTTTCCATCATTTCCATGAGAATATTTGCTTTTTCTGAAGTTCCAAGGTCGATTGCAATCATGCCACCAAAACCAAAATCAGGATGCATCATCTTTTTCAGCGTCTCATATCCTTTGTTGTCTGGCATACCGGGATAATTAAATCTGAGTCCTGCTTCTTTGAATTTATTTGCAAGATACATAGCATTGTAGCTATGCTGTTTCATGCGGATATGCAAAGTGTGAAGGTTTTTTAAAATGCTTGAACTTCGGTATGGATCAAGCACAGGTCCTAGCAACATGGCTGTTCCATTGTTTACGTCAATCAGCTGATTGATAAAATCATTTGTTCCGCAAATTGCACCGGCCACGCAATCATTTTTTCCGTTGATGAACTTTGTCATGCTGTAAACCACAACGTCAGCGCCATGCAATGCAGGTGCAACAATCAATGGAGTGAAAGTGTTGTCAACAACCAAACTGGCACCCGAAGCTTTGCAGATTTCAGATAATGCAGGCAGATCGCTGATCTGAAGCAATGGATTTGTCATTGTTTCTGTGTAAACAACTTTTGTGTTGGGCTTGATTGCTGCTTTCACAGCATTCAGGTCAGTAATATCCACAAAAGTCACTTCAATATTAAATCTTGGCAACCAGTTTTGCATAAATGCAAAAGTGCCTCCGTAGGTTGTCATGCTCGACACTATATGGTCACCGCTTGCGCAGAGTTGAAGCAATGCCGTGGTAATGGCACCCATGCCACTGCCTGTAACCCAGCCTGCTTCGGTGCCTTCCATTGCTGCAAGGGCATCGGACAGATACTTGTTGCTTGGATTCCAGTGTCTTGAATAAAGAAAACAACCTTCTGCTTCCCCATGAAATGTGTCGGTCATGGTTTTGGCTTGCATAAAGGTGTAGGTTGCTGAATCGGTTACGGATGGATTGACATCACCGAATTCTCCGAATTGTTTGAGGTCGAAAATGCTTGCTGCAGGATCATGTTTCATGGTAATTATTGTTAAGTTTTTCTGCTAACAAAAATACAGATATTGCATTAAAATTCCATTAAATATGTCTATTCATAACTTAAAAGTCCAATATATTTTAAGAATGTAACTAAAACATATTAATTTTGACAAATTACTAATTTAACAGGTTAAATTATGCAAAATGGCTTTCGAATTGATACTTTGGACAGGCGTATTCTCACATTGCTTATAGCCGATGCCCGTACTCCATTTGTGGAGGTTGCCAGAAAATGTAAAGTTTCCGGTGCTGCGGTTCATCAACGGATAGCGAAGCTTGAAGAGGCCGGTGTTATTTCAGGATCACAGTTTAAATTGAGCCCAAAGGCTTTAAGTTATATGACTTGCGCATTTATTGGAATTCAGGTGAACCTCACTTCAAACAGCACACATGATGAAGTTTTCGAGAAAATAAAACAAATACCTGAAATAGTTGAATGCCATCATATCAGTGGGAAATATTCACTCTTGATTAAGATTTACACGCACAACAATGAGCATCTCAAGCAAATTATTGTCGAAAAGATTCAGTCAATTCCTGAAATAACATTTACCGAGACCTTTATTTCGCTTGAAACCGGTTTTGAACGTGAACTACCTGTAAATATAGAATAGATCAAAATGAATCAAAATTGCTGGTATCATTAGATTTGCAAGCCTTCTTTTGTATCTTTGTGGCTGTGCACATTGTTTTTATATCAACCTTTAGATGAGAACATTTATTACAGGCGGAATTATAGTTGTATTTATCTTCATACAACTTATGCGCGGTGGCGATTCGAGACGAATCATTGACGGCGACGGCAGTGGTTATTATGCTTACCTTCCTGCTGTTTTTATTCATGGAACAACAGATTTTACTCCAGTATTCGAAATGGAGAAATCAAGAAGAGGTCTTGATTATATGGGGCATTATTTTCATCAGGTTGGTGAAAAGAAGATTAACAAATACTATCTGGGAACAGCTTTACTGATGTTGCCTTTTTTTCTATTGGCATGGCTTTATTCATTCATCACCGGAATGCCGCCCGATGGTTATAATATTCTTTTTCAGTACTCTATTGCTTTAGGGGCTTCTATTTATGCAGCTATTGGGTTGCTTGCGACCAAAAAACTCATTGAACTTTTTGATGTTGGCAAGGCTATAAGTTTGATTTCGGTCATTCTGGTTTTGTTTGGCACCAATTTGTTTTATTACACTTTTTTGCATCCATCCCATTCGCATGTCTATTCATTTGCTGCCATATCAGTATTTTTATTGTTTGCCCGCCGCTATTTTTTATATGAAAAGATCAACGATTTCAGGTTGGCTATGCTGTTTTTTGGACTGGTAATATTAATTAGGCCAACGAATGCCATTGCACTTCTTTCTTTGCCTTTTTTAAGCGGATCTTTTGCAGTTTTTACCGAAAGTTTAAAGAAGCTTTTCAAGACACCAAAACAGTTGATGCTGGGCTTGCTTTTATTCTTTGGAGTGTTTAGCATTCAACTGATTTTTAATTTTATTCAGACCGGCAACTTGCTGTTATGGTCATACCGCAATGAAGGATTTCATTTTAATGACCCTGCAATCCTCTCATTTTTATTTAGTTATCGAAAAGGATTCTTTGTATATACCCCATTGATGCTGCTTATAGTTCCTGGCATGATACTCTTTTTTCAGCGCTCAAAATTCTCTTTTTACACCTATTTTTCTTTTATTCTGATTCTCATTTACATGCTTTCGTCCTGGTGGAACTGGTTTTTTGGCGATAGTTTTGGCATGCGCGCAATGGTAGATTTTTATCCGCTTCTTGCAATTCCTCTTGCACTGATTATTAAGCAATTTTCTGCAAGCAGATGGAAACGGCTTATAATCAGTCTTTTTCTGATACCTGCGGTGGGTTTAAATCTCTTTCAGGCATATCAATATTATGCAGGTATTATTCATCCGGATTCGATGACAAAAGAAAAATACTGGTACGTATTTCTGAAAGCTGATCCATCCTATCGCGGCATACTTGGAAGTTTTCCTGAACCAATTTTCTCCGGTTTCAATGATTCTTTGTCAATTAATTATTTCAACGACATGGAAGGGCCGTCAAATCTGTGGACATCAAATGGAGTTCAAACATCGAAGGAGGCCTTTTCGGGCAGGTATCTCGCTGAGATGAGTCAGTCAAATGTTTACAGCCCAACTTTAGTTTTAATGAATGAGAACCTCATAAAAACAGAATCGGAATTATATGTCACGGTCAATCTGATGTATCGCGAACTCGAAAAAAACGCTACATCCGATGCTTTACTCGTTTATGCTGCCACTGATAGAAGCAGTGAGTTGAGTTTTTATAAAACATTTAGGATTAAGCAAATGCCTGATGATAAAACACTCGTTTGGAGAAATGGCTCTTTTGGTTTTAAGGTTCCTGCCTGGAATTCAAATCTTACCCAGGTAAAAGTTTATGTCTGGAATATTCAAAAAACAGTTTTTCAACTAGATGATTTTGAGGTAACTATTAATTTAATTTCGGAATAGCTACAGTCTATGGATGATAGATTTTTTAGGTTTAATAATAACCTTAATGAGGGGGATGACTATTATTTGGAGAATGGATATCGTGTAATGACAAAAGCCTATCTGACCAAAAGAGGGTATTGCTGTGGAAATGGTTGCCGACATTGCCCATATTTTCCAAAACATATTAAAGGAAATACGCATCTGCATGAAGAAGAAAGTGAACATAAAAATTAAAAAACAATTTCAAAAAGAGGTAAATGGGTCATGAATAATAACGTAAATATAGAATTGAAAGCAGTTTTTCAGAATACTTCTGCTGACCTTGTTTTACCACTGCTTTTGCAATTGAGTGAGAAAAACTCAAAATTATTGTTGGTTTTTAAGTTATGGAAAAGAGCTAAAATCGAAACAATTAATGAGTATTATATAATTAATAATGAAGTAGTTAGCCCACTTCACAAAAATTCATTCAAAAATCTTTCTGATCGCTTTGTTTTGATTCAAAAGGAAATTGATCTGGCAAAAAAAGAAGAAAATCAAGCAGAGCTAAAAGTGCTGAATTTTCATGCAGAAAACAAAAGCTTTAACGTTTTGGTACATGAAATTATGCCTGACTATGTAATGATAATTGCCGCCGGTGCTGAAAGTGATAAAGAATCTGATGAGTTTTCTGACACATTGAAGGAATTCAGTTTAAAAATTGTTGATCAGTTCAGTAACTCCCTTATTAAAAATGCCTTTGGCCAAATAGAATTATTTGAATCGATTTTCAATCGATTTTCAGATGGCCTTTTAGTTTTTGACAATGCATTTAAAGTGCATTATGTCAATCTTAAAGCGCTTGAAATCTTTGACAGCAGCCGGGAAGAAATGCTAAATTCCACTTTTCAAGAAATAATAAAAGATTTCAAAGTGGATAATCTTCCTTTTTCCATTCTACTCGAAAATGGTTTCAATGATCTGGATTCAACATTTTCTGAAGTTGTTTCTGAAAAGCAAAACAACGTCAATGCAACCTTTGAAATCAGTCTTTCAAGAATTGAAGATAAATTTATCTTTTCAAGAATGAAAGACGTCACAAGCCACACGAAGAAACTAAATTTATTGCTGGAGGAGAAACAAAAAGCGGAAGAAAACGATCGTTTAAAAACATCTTTTTTAGCAAATATGTCACATGAAATAAGAACGCCACTCAATTCAATTATTGGTTTTTCCGACCTTTTGCTTGAAGATGACTCTGACTGGAATGAAAGGAGACAATTTGTGCAAATGATAAAATCCGCTGGTGGTACCTTGTTGCAGCTCATTGATGATATTATAGATATTTCGAAGATAGAAGCCGGACAAATAAAAATCAGCCTGTCAGATGTGAATATCAACACCTTGTTAGATGAACTTTTACTGACATTTTCGAACGAAAAAAGTAAACGCAATAAAGAGCATATTAAGCTTAACCTAAAAAAAACTTATAAAGAAAAAGGTTTCATCTTAAGAACAGATCCTTATCGTTTTAAACAGATTTTAACCAATCTTTTGTCAAATGCTTTAAAGTTTGTGGAAGATGGTTTTGTTGAGTTTGGATATACCGGCATTGAACCAGGTTTTGTTCAGTTCTTTGTCAAAGATTCTGGTATTGGTATTCAGAGAGATAAACAGCATTTGGTTTTTCAACGTTTTGGCCAGATTGACAATACAGCAAAGCGTAATCATGAAGGCACAGGACTTGGACTGTCAATCACTAAACAATTAGTTGAGTTGCTCGGAGGAAAAATCTGGTTTGATTCAGAGTTTTCAAAAGGTACGACCTTTTATTTCACTCTGCCGGTATCCAGAGGCACACAGGTTTTCAGAGGAGAAAATAAGCCATTCATAGATGCATCATTTAATTGGTCTGAAAAATTGTTTTTGATTGTCGATGATGTTGAAGCCAATTTCTTGTTTTATAAAGCCATTTTAAGGCACACAGGCGCACTACTTTTATGGGCCAAAAACGGTGTTGAAGCAATAAAAATTTGTCGCAATAATAATTCAGTAAATCTTGTTTTGATGGATTTACAAATGCCTCAGCTCAGTGGATTTGATGCAACAAGACAAATAAAAGCTTTCAAACCTCAACTTCCAATCATTGCTCAGACAGCTTTTTCTGATATTGAAGGCAGGCGAGAAGCGCTTTCAGCCGGCTGTGATGACTATATCACAAAACCTGTCAATCAGGCTGAGTTGATTTCTTTAATTCAGGCAGTACTCAATCCATAGATACTAAAAAATGTCGCCATGAGTAAAGCAGCAAGGGATGTACTTATCAAATACTGGGGTTATTCGTCTTTCAGACCCTTACAGGAAGATATTGTAGATTCTGTAATTGCTGGTAACGATACCCTTGCTTTGTTGCCCACCGGCGGTGGAAAGTCGGTTTGCTTTCAAGTGCCGGCATTGGTTATGGATGGAATGTGTCTCGTTATTACACCGCTCATCGCATTGATGAAGGACCAGGTTCAGAATCTTAAAAAGCTTGGTATCCCGGCAGCAGCTGTTTTTTCAGGATTGCATTACAATGAAATAGAAATTATATACAATCAAAGTGTTTTCGGACAGCTCAAATTTCTTTATATCTCTCCTGAACGTCTCATAACAGATCGATTCATTGAACTTCTGCGACGGATGAAGATCAATCTGATTGCCGTAGACGAATCACATTGTATCTCCCAGTGGGGCTATGATTTCAGACCTCCATATCTCCAGATTGCAGACGCAAGACTTTATCTTCCTAAAGTGCCTGTGCTTGCCCTCACAGCAACAGCAACACCGAAAGTGGTTGAGGATATTCAGCAAAAACTTCATTTTAAAAAACCAAATGTTTTTCAGACAAGCTACGAACGTAAAAATCTGACATATAACGTTATACATCATGCCGATAAGTTTGGAATGCTCATTAGGGTGTTTAGAAACATGACTTCAGGGAGTGGTATTGTTTACGTAAGAAACCGAAAGCGCACTAGAGAAATGGCTGATTATCTGAGCTCCCGGGAGATATCTGCTACCTACTATCATGCTGGTTTAGAAGCCAAACAACGCGATGAACGGCAGCGATCATGGATGAAGGGACACTTCAAAGTGATGGTTGCAACGAATGCTTTTGGAATGGGAATCGACAAGCCTGATGTACGACTTGTGGTTCATATGGATTTGCCTGACAGTTTGGAAGCTTACTTTCAGGAAGCTGGAAGGGGAGGGCGCGATGGTAAAGATTCACAAGCATATCTGCTTGTATCTGAGCAGGATGTGAAACAACTAAAATCAAATTTTGAATCTTCTTACCCTGAATTGAAGCAGATAAGAGCCATTTATCAGGCTGTCGGAAATTATCTGCAAATTCCGGTTGGAGGCGGAAAAGACCTGAGTTTCAACTTTCATCTGTCGGAATTTGCTAAAAACTATAATTTTCCACTGCTCGATGTTTATAATACCTTGCAACTGCTTGAAAAAGAAGGTTTGCTGATGATGTCGGAAGGACTTCGCACTTCACCACGGCTTTTTGTAAAAGCAGGAAAGGAAGATTTATATCGTTTTCAGGTCGAACAACCTGCATTTGATGCTTTCATCAAAATGATTTTAAGAAATTATCCGGGTGTTTTCACTGATTTTGTGAACATCAATGAAGATGAAATGGCCCGAAAAATGGGTATTGGTGCAGAAAAAGTCATAGAGATTCTTAATCAATTGCAGAAACTTTCTTTTTTGACTTACCTGCCGTGTAAAGATCAGCCGCAGCTTTTGTTTCTCAGCGAGCGCAGAGATCCTTCCGACCTTCAATTGTCGCGTGAAAATTATGCTGATCGCAAGGTTACTGCAGCAAAAAGACTTCAGGCAGTCATTGATTTTGTACACAACAAAGATCAATGCCGAAGCCTGCAATTGTTGGCTTATTTTGGTGAAAAATACGATCGTCGGTGTGGAAGATGTGATGTTTGTATCAAGCGTAACAGGTTGAATCTTACTGATATTGAGTATGGCAATATCAGCAAAAAGCTTCTGAGTTTATTGATAAATAGAGCTTACCCGCTTTATGAAGCTTTGTCAGGTGTTCCGGAATATCCTGAGGAAAAGGTGCTTGAGGCTATACGTTGGATGATTGACAATAAAATTCTGGTGAAGGATGAGCACGACCATCTGACAATACGGCGACAATTAGGTATTGAATAAGTATTGAATATGTCAGTTATACCAACTTCATTTTTCTTACAAATGGATGTTGTCTCTCTGGCAAATCAACTGATAGGTTGCCGGCTCAATACTGTAATTGATGGAAAATTTTGTTCTGGAATAGTGCTTGAGACTGAAGCATATGCTGGTGAAACCGATAAAGCATCACATGCATTTGGAGGTCGTAAAACTTTCCGGACTTCGGTTATGTATAAAGAAGGAGGGATTGCATATGTCTATTTTTGCTATGGAATGCATTATCTCTTTAACGTTGTTACGGCCGTGGAAGGTGTCCCTCATGCCATTCTTATTCGTGCCTTGTTGCCCGTTGAAGGTATTGATGCCATGCAAAGCAGAAGAGGTTCAAAAGTGAAGTTTGGTCAGTTGACCAATGGTCCCGGTAAGCTTACAAAAGCCATGGGAATTGAAAAATCGCATAATGGGTTGCTTCTGGAAGAAGGTCACATTTGGTTCGAGAAAACCTCAGAAAAACTTGTAGGTGACATAGTTGCTACTCCACGAATTGGAATAGACTATGCCGAAGAAGATGCGTTGTTACCTTATAGGTTTGTTTGGATGCCTTCAGAAGGCCATAAATAAAAATTGATTTTATAGTAAAGTGAATTATAGATGTATCCAAAAGCTGTGATGCCAGAATGCAGATGGATTGAAACTGAAGGTCTTAAAGTCTGAAGGTCTGCGGGTCTTCGGTGCGTTGCACCTGAAAACTGAGCCGTAGAGGGGCGATAATCTTTATAGAATATACAAATAGAATTGAAACGAGAGGTGCAGCGCACCGAAATATCAACATTCTGAGTTTTTCAGCAAGCCTTAATTGGACTATTATCTTTCTCCAATCGGTATAGCAATGATTTTCAGCTAAACATTTGCTTGTTTAAAGGTAACAAGTTGCTGATTTGCTTCATCCCAAAGTCTTAGTCTGAGAGATTTAAGGCTTTTCCTGAATGTCACTGGTTCAACCTGAACGAAAAGATCATTTTCAGTATGACATTTTTCGAGCTTGTAATTTGGAATCTTGGAGCTCAGGTGATGAATATGGTGGAATCCGATATTTCCCGAAAACCATTGTAGAATTTTTGGGAGCTTCAGATAAGATGCTCCGGTAATTGCAACGGTACTGTAATCCCATTTCTCGTCTCTGTACCAATGAACATCGGGAAACTGATGTTGCAGATAAAACAACAAAACACCTGATGCTGAAGCAAAATAAATCACCGGAATCTGTATCAGCAAATAGGACTTGAACCCGATAAGCAAACTGATACCTGTGGCTAAAGCAACGATTCCAAGATTGGTCACATAAACACTTATGCGCTCTTTTCTGCTAAAATCTTTACGTGTAAACCTATTAGTTACCAGAAAAATTAGAACTGCGCCTAAACCAAACATAATGAACGGATTGCGATAAATGCGATAGAATAGTTTACGACCTTTTGGTAAGTTGTTGTACTCTTCTATGGTCAATGTCCAAACATCGCCAACGCCTCTTTTATCAAGATTACCTGCTGTTCGGTGATGGATCAGATGGGCGTGATGCCATCTGTAATAAGGTGTGAAAGTTAAAATCCCAAAGAATATCCCGATGGCGTCGTTCCATGCTTTTGAGTTGAAAAATGCACCATGACCACAATCATGAAAGATGATAAAAAGCCTTACGGTGAAACCCGCGGCAAGAATTGAAAGTGGAAGCACATACCACCAGCCGAATTGAATGGTATAAATCATTAAAAACCATAATACTACAAAAGGAATGAAAGTGTTGATCAACTGCCAGATACTGCTTGAAACCTTAGGCATTTTATAAGGAGTAATGAGCTTCAGTCCCAGTTTATATTGATTTGATGAAGGTGCTTTCTGCGTCATCTTTTTTCTACAAAGATAAAATTAATTCCAGCAATCTACTTTCCTAGATGTGTAAATATTATAACAGTTTATTTTATAATGTGTTAACAAATAAGTTATTCACCTGAAAATAAAAAACTGCTGATTGAAGCTGCTAAATGAGTTAGCTTATACTTTTAAGTATTAGACTTTTTTATTTTGTCAGTCACTTTTGTTTACAATCAGAAGCCATTTTTTTTGGAGGAATCATTAATCATTCAATTGAAGCAGGATGTAATTCGTTCAAATAAAAATGACAACCTTTCTTTTTATTTGTCTTTTCCATAATGAACATTATATTTGTAATGAAATTGTTCACTGATTTTCAGTTATCAAAAGAAGAAGATTGAATTAGTTCTAGCATAAAATAATTACTATGGACCGCCAACCAATCAAAAAGGTAAAATATTTGCCATGGATTCTTGCTGCTTTTGCATTAATAATCATTGTATCAAAGATTTCTGATTGGCGTGTTCAAACTGCTAAAAGTGTTATGAAAGAACAATTTTTGGTTGAAGCATCCAACTTTGTAAACGCCATTGACAACAGATTTTTCTATTCATTTCTTCACAACGAAACCACTTTTAATGGCACCAAAAGAAGGTATCTCAATCAGTGGAATAGCTATCAAACATATAATCAGCAACTTCAAATTTACGGACTCCATATTTCAGACACAGGTGTATTTGTTGCAGTAACACCGGAAGTTGTGAATTCTGCTTATAAAACGAATGAGGTTTTCACAGATCATGGAAATCTGCTCGAAGAAGTTCTCCGACTCTCGAAACCCCTTGTATCAGAGCCTATCTTGAAACCACACGGTTTGGTAATAAGTGTTATTGTTCCAGTATTGCATCCTGTTTCAGGAGAAATATTTTATGCGGTTGGCATCGATTATCCATCCGGAGAATACTTAAAAAGCATTAAACAAGCAAAGTTGCAGTCTGTTTATTATCTTCTTGGCATAATTTTTCTGTTATCAATTACAATATTTCTTGTTTTTTTGAGAGACAGAAAACCGCTGACAGCGCGAAAAAAATACAGGCACATTGAAACGATTTCAGTTGTTTTAATTGGCATGGCACTAACACTTTTAGCACTTTTTTTAAGTGATGAATACGCTTACAAAGAAAAAGAAAGTGCTTTTGTTAATTTATCTTCTGCACAAACCTCAGTTTTGAGAACTGATTTAAGGAAAATCCGATCAAGTCTGGAAGTTTTCGCGAATTTTTTCAATAACAGCGATATAGTCGATTCGACAGAATTTGCTTCATTTGCCTCCCAACTTTTAGAAGCTAATCCCGTTGAATCATTTTTATGGTTTGAAGGCCATGAATTTGATTCCATTGATACAAGTGCATCTAAACAACAGTTATTTAGCATCAACAATTTTGGATTTAACTTACGTTATAAGTGTCAGTCCAATTCTGAAACTCCCATTAATGCTATATTGGAAAAAAGTCAAACGGCTCTTAAAGATTTGTCTGTTAAATCCTTAAGCAGCGGCATCACTGAAGCTTCGGACGCGATAAAATTGAAAGCCGATGATCATACTTCTTACATACTTGTTATGATACCTGCTTTTTCCAACAAAATAAATAGTCTCAGCAAATCTGACAAGTCGGGTCAGAAAGGTTTTTTAGTTGCGATTGTCAGTCCTCAAAGTGTATTCAATTTTTCTTTCAATAAGCATAAATGGAACAGTGAAAATTTAAATATTGGGCTCATTGATATGAATATGGAAAATGAGCAACAAAGGCTCGCATCTTTTCCTGAAGACCACATTTTATTACATCACAAAGATAATATTGCTGAGCATCTGAAAGATTATAATCACCACCAAATGATACCCATGTTTGCATTTGGAAGATCATACGGTATTATTTCACACACTACTTTAGCTTTTGAAAGGCAGTTTGGTACTTTACGAGTTATATTAATTAGTCTTGTTGGGCTTGTTTTTACTTTTTTACTTGCGTTTATGGTAATGCTTTGGCGAAACAGATGGCATGACATGGAGAAACTTGTTGATGTGCGTACTGCTGAACTACAAAAAAGCATCAACGATCTAAAATGTTTAAAAGCGATTGGAGAAGAAATGAATGCGATACATTCCCGTGAAAGTCTCCTCTCTAAAGTTAATATACTTCTCTCAGCTGCTTTCAATACCAATGAAAATATTAATGTTTATATCAACTTCAGAGATCAAAACTATGGTTGGACTTTTTCCGGAAGTGACAATAAAAAAGCATTGGTTGTACCCTTGATGCTGTTGGGAAAGGAAGTTGGCAATATTATCGCTGAAACTAAAAACAATTGTCAACTTAGTCAAAATGATCAACAATTAATTGATCAGGTTGCTTTGATGGTAAGTCGCTGGCTCGAGCACAATGAAATTTCGGAGTCGTTGAAAGAAAGCGAAGAAAAATTCCGCAGCCTTATTGAAAGTGCTTTTGATTCAATCTACATTTTGCAGGACAAACATTTCACTTATGTGAACAAGGCATTTGTTGATTTGGTTGGCTATTCGAAAGAAGAACTGACTGACCCCAATTTCGATCTGGATGTACTTTTAACAGAAAAAAGCCGGGAGCTCGTAAATGCACGAATGGAGGCGCGAAAAAACAATCTGGAAATTGAGCCGCGATACGAATTTCAACAACTTTCGAAATCGGGAGTTATGAAAGACGTTGAAGTAAGCACGGTTTCGATAAAACTTGGTGGTCAAAGAAAGATAATGGGTATTTTAAGAGATATAACCGAAAGGAAAAAGACTGAAAAGGCACTTATCGAAAGCGAAGAAAGATTGCAGCAACAAAATGAAGAATTGCAGGTGTTGAATGAAGAACTGATCGTTTCAAACAGTCAGATCAAAGATATGAATCAGGATCTGATTGTTGCCAGAGAAAAAGCCGAAGCAAGCGATAATCTTAAAACTGCTTTTCTGAATAATATCTCACATGAGGTGCGTACCCCTTTGAACGGAATTGTAGGTGCCACAATTTTAATGGCAGATCGGGATAGCACAGTGTCAGATAGAGCTGAGATGTCATATATAATTCAACAAAGTTCTCAAAGACTGATTCGGACAATCACACAATACATGGATATTTCGCTTTTGAATTCTGGAAATATGCCTTTGATTATAAATAAGTTGAACTTAGTTTCTTCAATAAAAGCACTTTTGGATGAGTTCGGACTGGCTTGCCAAAAGAACAATTTGAAATTCGAAGTTAACCTACCCGTTAATTCTCCAGAAATATCTATCAATTCTGATAAAAGTCTGATCGAAAAGGTGCTTTATCATCTGCTTGATAATGCGGTGAAGTTTACCAAAGAAGGTAGTGTCGTTTTTAAACTAAGTTTGCAAAAAGACTTTGTTGAATTTGATATCAGTGATACCGGAATCGGCATTGATAAAGAGTTTCAGGAAAATATTTTTGATCATTTTACACAAGAGGATTCAAGCAATCTGCGTCAGTTTGATGGAAGTGGGCTAGGATTAGCTATTTGCAAAAAAATATGTAATCTGTTAGGTGCAAGAATTTCCTTCCGATCTGTTAAAGGTCAAGGCACAAGATTTATTGTAGAATTGCCTTATGATGCAACATTACCTCAGATTAAACCACAGAAAATATCCGAATTTGACACATCAAAAATTATCAGCCCCTTTATTTTGATTGCTGAAGATGAGGACTCAAATTTTATTGTACTTAGCTTGCTGCTACAAAAAAAGCTCAATGCTCGTATAATAAGGGCTGTAACAGGAAGAGAGGCTGTTGATTTATGTAATGCAAATCCTGACCTTCAACTCATATTGATGGACATAAAAATGCCTGTTATGGATGGGTTTGAAGCTACACGCCTTATAAAGATTGAAAAACCTGATCTGGCCGTAATTGCCATCACAGCCTATGGATTAAGCGGAGATGAATACAAGTCTATAAATGCAGGATGTGATGATTATATCGCTAAACCTGTAAATGCAAAAGATCTTATCGAAAAAGTTAAAAGGTATTTGAAGATATTAAGTTGAGCAATTCGATTCTTACTATTATCTTTACCTTTTTAGAACAGCAATTAAGTTTATCAATGGGAACGCAAAGGAAAATACTTCTGGCGATGATTGCACTTATGTTAATTGCATTTATCGTAAGCATTGTAGCGATAAGAATCAATAAAAAAAGGGAGAATCTTATCATTGAATTAAGTCAGGAAGCACTTGAAATCACAAGAAATGAAGTAGTTAAAGATCAGGAATCAAAACTCTACCGTATTATTTATGACTACACTTATTGGGATGATTTTGTAAATTTCATTCAAAATCCGGATGAAGAATGGGCTGAGGAAAACATCAGTACAATTTTAAGTTCTTTTGGTCTCAATGGCTTGTGGATGATTGATTTAAATCAAAAGGTATTGTATTCAAATTTCGTTAATCAACTCGGAAGTTATGTTTTCGAAAAAGATCTTTTATCGGACTTACATGAAAAGAGATTTGTAAATTTCTATGATTTTATCAATGATGAGCTTTTCCTTTTTTATGGCGCCACTATTCACCCAACTTCAGATGCCGACAGGTTAACAGATCCTTTTGGGTACTTTTTTCTTGTAAAGAAATGGGATGAAGAGTTAATAGATAATATTCAAAAAATCTCTGATTGTGAATTGTTTTTTATGTCAGGCATCGACACTTTAAATTTGTCAAACATTAATAACACAATTCAGTCTTCAAAAGCACTTTATAACTGGAAGGATGAACAGGTAGGATCATTGATTTTTATTCGCACATTGCCACTCTTAAATCTAAATAAACAAATATCCAATCAAATGCAGCTGTTTATTTCATCAAGTGTATTGGGTATGATCTTGATAATCATTCTGCTCTTAAATAGATTGGTGAGCAGACCATTAAAACTAGTTGGCGAGATTATTGAAAAAGAAGATGTTACAAAAATTGATCGACTGAAACAAAGCAGCAGTGATTTTGCGCGTATAGGCAACTTAATTGAGAAGTTTGTTGATCAAAAGAAAGAACTTGAATATACTATGCATCTTGCTCAGGCAAGTGACAGATTAAAGACAGCCTTTTTAAACAATATTTCTCATGAAGTTCGCACGCCTTTGAATGGTATTGTGGGTGCAACTTTGCTTATTTCTGACCCTTCAATATCCTTACCTGAAAGAGAAGAATTATCTGAACTTATTCAAATCAGCACAGAAAGATTGCTCAGGACTATTACTGAGTATATGGATATTTCGCTTCTTAATTCAGACAGCATGCCAATTTTCATAAGTGATTTTAAAATGAGTGAATTGATAAAACCATTGAATGAAGAGTATGCCAAAGCTTGCTGTCTGAAAAATATTGCTTATAAGAACAACTTTGATGCTCTTCCTGTTGGTTTTATTTTAAGAACAGATAAGAATCTTTTGGGAAAAGTGTTGCAGCATATGCTTGAGAATGCCGTTAAATTTACTTCAGAAGGATCAGTCTCATTGTTAATTTACAAGAAACCTCAATCAATTGAATTTAATGTTGTGGATACTGGTGTTGGCATTGAAAAGAAATTCCACAGTCAGATTTTTGTCCATTTTGAGCAGGAAGATTCATCAAATATGCGTCAGTATGATGGAAGTGGGCTTGGCTTGGCAATCTCGAAAAAAATCTGTGATCTAATAGGAGCAGAAATTAGTTTTGATTCGGAAAAAGGCAAGGGATGCAGTTTTAAAATTGTGCTTCCACTTTAATGTGTTGGTTGTATAAGTTAGATAAAAGGAAAAAAAGTAAAAGATATAAAAATGGATGAAATGAAAAAGCCGATAATTTTAATCGCGGAGGATGAAGATTCGAACTATACAGTTTTAAAAATGCTTCTTGAAAAAAAACTTAGTGCCGAAATATTCAGAGCTCGAAATGGTCTTGAAGCAGTTGAAATAACGAGAACAAATGAGCGTATTAATTTAGTACTTATGGATATAAAGATGCCTGTTATGGATGGGTTTGAGGCAACCGGGATCATAAAAACAGAGCGAAAAGAGTTGCCGGTAATAGCAATAACAGCCTATGGTTTAAGCGGTGATGAACATAAAGCGCTGAGTGCAGGTTGTGACGATTATGTTTCAAAACCTATTCAAACAAACGCTCTCTTCGAAAAAATCAAAAATATTCTTAACATTACTTAGTTTGATTTTCATTGATGTCCGGTCAAAATTACCCCTCGTCGGCCCAGACAGACTTTTAATGATTTTATCTTATTCACTAACAATCTATTGTCCGTCTGGGCGGACGAGTTATATCAGGCATTACAGAACATTTCAAAAAATTTAACCGGACAACAGTGTTTGTTTTAATAAAATTCGTATTCCAATAAACTTTGATAAAAAGATTTTGTCTCAGTAATCACGGAAACCGGAATTTTGCTTTAATGATTGTTTTTTTTTTGAAGTATCGAATGTTTTTTTTTCATCGAATTTATTGTTTTTTATACCTTTACAGTGCTAAAAACCACCAATACAAAATTTGTAAACAATGAAAAACATCCTTTTCATTACGATTCTGCTAGCAATGCTATCTTTACCTTGCAAAGATGTTTCAGCAGCAGATAGTCACAATCAGGATTTTTCCGAAAAGGTTATAAAGGTAAAGGGTGATTTTTTCTATCCGCCTTATGAATTTATCAATGAACAAGGAGAGCCTGATGGCTTTAATGTTGAATTGTTCAAATTAATTGCCAATGATTTGGGTTTAAAATATGAGCTTTCATTAAATCCCTGGATTAAGGTGCGTAAGGAATTGGAGCAGGGAGAAATCGACATGGTATTGGGTCTGATGGTATCCGAAGAAAGATCTTCAAAAATCATTTTTGGCGTTCCGCACAGCTTGATGACGCATGGTCTTTTTACCCATAAATCGAGTGATATCAGAGCTTTTGATGATATCAGGGACAGAACCGTGGTTGTACAAACCGGTGATCTGATGCATGATTTTTTGTTGGAAAACCATTATACTGACCACCTGACTACAGTAACAACCCAGCTTGAGGCACTTAAGCTTGTTGATGAAGGATATTATGATGCAGCCATCGTTGGGAATTTTCAAGGTTCGCATCTCATCAGAAAGCAGAAATTGCATAATGTAGTTTTGCGTACCTCCAACATTAAACCCAATCCTTATGCAATGGCAGTTAGCAAGGGCAATGAGCAGCTACTCATGCTTTTAGATAAAGGATTGCTTAACCTGAAAGAAAGTGGTGAGTATGACAAACTTTATAAGAAATGGTTTGGAGTTTTCGAAAAAAGAGATGTATTAGGCAGGATATTACCATATCTGCTTTCAACAGCTTTTTTAGTACTTCTGATGCTTATATTTATTTTGATATTACGTTTAAGGGTATCAAAAGTGACCGCAAGGCTAAGCGAGAGCGAAGAGAAGTACAGGCAACTTATTCAGAATATGACCGATTTAATTGTAAAGTTTGATGCTGATAGTCGTTTTTTATTCACAAGTCCTTCTTTTTGTGAATATTATGGCAAAAATGAAGATGAATTATTGAACCAAAAATTCATTTCATTTGTGCATGAAGAGGATCAGGATTCATTCCTTGAAGCAATAAAAAAACTTGCCGATGAACCCCATCACATAGTAATTGAACAGAGAATTCAGCTATTGAATGATCTAAAATGGTTATCATGGAGTTTTTCTGCAGTATTGGATGAGAGTGAAAAAATAAAAGAAATTATTGGCATTGGCCAGGATATTACGGATAAAAAAATTGCTGAAGAAGCTTTGGTAACAAGTGAAAATCGTTTCCGACTTCTTTTGGATACTGTTTCAAATATTGCTGTTCAAGGTTATGGTCCTGATGGCAATGTACGGTATTGGAACATGGCAAGTGAAAAATTGTATGGTTATACCAGAGAAGAAGCTCTTGGGAGAAACCTCTTAGACCTCATTATACCGGAAGAAATGACTTCGGAGGTGCAAAATTGGATCGATAACATGTTGGCAACAAGGGTTGTAATACCACATGAAGAAATACAGCTGAAAAGAAAAGATGGTTCATTGGTGCATGTTTATTCAAATCATACACTTATCGATCTGCCAGGAAAAGGTGTAGAATTTTTTTGTATTGACCTTGATTTAACGGAGTTAAAACGTGCAGAAAAGCTTCAGAAAGTTTTGTATAACATTACCAATGCTGTTAGCATCAACAACAATCTGAAGGAGTTAATTGATACTATACAATCAGAATTGAATAATCTTATGGATTGTAGCAGTATGTATATTGCTTTCTACAATGAAAAAACCGGTATGCTATCCGTTTTGAATGAAGATGATTTGAATGAAAACATTCCAATCTGGGCTGCTAAAAAATCTCTTACCGGACTTGTGATTGAAGAGAAGAAAAGCCTTTTAATTGATCAGTTAGAATTTAATAAGTGGTTAGAAAAAGGAAAAATAGAATTAATTGGCACACCTTCAGCTATTTGGTTAGGTGTTCCGCTTTTTGATGAGGAGAAAGTAATTGGTGCGATCGTAGTGCAAAGCTATGACAATCCAAAAGCTTATGATGAAAATAGTGTAGAAATAATGGAGTTTGTTTCAAAGCAGGTTTCTCAAGTAATCCAGCGTCAGAAAGCATTGATCGAACTTCTGGAAGCTAAAAACAAGGCAGAAGAAAGTGATAAGTTAAAAACATCCTTCCTGAATAATCTTTCTCATGAAATTCGCACCCCACTCAATGGAATTGTTGGGTTTTCCGATTTGCTTTGCAATACCGAATGCGACGACGAAGAACGTAAAAAATTCGGAGGGATCATCCTTGACAACAGCTTTGAACTTACAGAGATCATAACCAATATCGTAAGTATGGCTGCAATAGAAGCCAAACAGGTAGCGCTGAATGAAGACAAAGTTCTCATTTCTAAGCTGTTTGATAAGCTTATCGCTGATTTCCAGGAAAAAACACTTCGAAAAGGCCTGAATTTCAAAGTGGATGATAATCTGAGTTCCTTTGAAAATATTGTAGAATTAGACAAGGATAAAGTTATTTACATTGCCAAAATCCTTCTTGACAATGCTGTGAAATTTACAAACAAAGGTGGTGTAACTTTCAAATGTAAAGTGGTGGACAACAGTCTTGAATTAGCTGTCATTGATACAGGAATTGGTATAGAAAAGGCCAATCAAGGTGTTATATTTGAGCGGTTTACAAAAATTGAAACAGACACTACTGCGCTTTATCGCGGAAATGGGCTTGGGTTGTCGATCGCAAAGGCATATACTGAATTGATGGGGGGAAGCCTAACCGTTGAATCCACAGTGGGACGTGGCTCCATTTTCAAATTCTCTGTAAAACTTAAAAAGATAGAAAACATAAAACAACAAACAAATATGCAGGTTTCAGATCCATCAAAGAAAAGAATTTATCTCCTTATTGTTGAAGATGAGGAGAGCAATATGCAGTTTCTAAAATCCATCGTAAGGGGTAGTGATTACAAAATCTATACAGCCACCGACGGACGACATGCTGTTGAGGTTTTCAGGGAAAATGTTGAGATAAACATGGTTTTAATGGACATCAAGCTTCCCGTTTTGAATGGCTTAGAAGCAACAAAACAAATGAAGAAACTCAGACCAGAAGTGCCTGTTCTTGCCATCACTGCCTATGCCTTGGGTGGTGACAGGGAAAAAGCATTGGAAGCAGGTTGTGATGACTATCTTTCCAAACCCTTTATGAAAGATGATTTAATCAGCCTGATTGAGAAGCATCGCCCCAAAATTACCTGATACGAAGGTTTGTGTTTAGCTGCCCCAGGTTTCTCTGTCCAGACTCCTGTATTGGATGGCCTCGGCCAAATGCTCTGTTTTTATTTTTTCGCTTTCTTCCAGGTCGGCTATTGTGCGCGAAACTTTCAAAATACGGTCATAGGCTCTCGCTGAAAGACTGAGTCTTTCCATGGCATTTTTGAGCAAACTTCTGCCCACATCATCAATGTCACAATATTTTTGCAGCATCTTGCTCGACATCTGCGCATTGGAATGAACATTCGGACTGTCTTTAAACCGCAACTCCTGTACTTTTCTTGCTTTGATAACACGTTGTCTGATATGCTGACTAAGTTCACCGCTGCTTCGGTCGGCCAAATCCTTGAATGGAACCGGCACCACTTCCACATGCAGATCAATGCGATCCATCAGTGGACCCGAAATCTTGTTGAGGTATTTTTGTACAATTCCCGGGCTGCAGACGCATTCCTGATCGGGATGGTTGTAATAGCCGCAAGGGCAGGGGTTCATGGCCGCCACAAGCATGAAACTTGCAGGAAAATCAACCGACATCCGTGCTCTCGATATTGTGACAATCCTGTCTTCCATCGGCTGCCGCATCACTTCAAGCACAGAGCGCTTAAATTCGGGCAGTTCATCCAAAAAAAGTACGCCATGATGTGCCAGCGATATTTCTCCCGGCTGAGGAAAAGTGCCGCCTCCAACGAGGCCTGCATCAGAAATGGTGTGGTGTGGGCTACGAAACGGTCTCACAGAAACGAGTGCAGTATTTCGGTTTAACATGCCTGCAACGGAATGAATTTTTGTTGTTTCCAAAGATTCATCCAGAGACAGCGGCGGCAAAATTGAAGGCAGCCGCTTTGCAAGCATTGTTTTTCCTGAACCGGGAGGTCCAATCAAAATGGCATTATGACCCCCTGAAGCAGCTATCTCCAGCGCTCTTTTGATATTCTCCTGTCCTTTGACATCTGAAAAATCAAACTCGTAATTGTTCACACTCGCCAGAAAATCGCTGTCTGTATCTATGATTGTTCTTTCAATATTGCTTTTTCCATTCAGGAAATCAATAACCTCTTTTATGTTTGAAGCGCCATACACCTCTATTTCTGAGACAATTGCGGCCTCAGCAGCATTTTCCTTCGGAACAATCATGCCCCGAAAACCTTCTTCAAGCGCCTTGATGGCAATCGGCAAAGCACCTTTGATGGGCTTGAGACCACCATCCAATGATAGCTCACCCATGATAATAAACTTGTCAAGCAATTCATTGTTGATCTGTCCTGAAGCCGACATGATGCCGATCGCGATGGGAAGATCGTAGGAAGAACCTTCTTTTCTGATATCGGCGGGAGCCATATTGATGACGATTTTCTGCCGCGGATATTTATAGCCTGTGTTGCCCAATGCCGCTTCGATGCGCTGCTGACTTTCTTTCACAGCGCTGTCAGGAAGTCCAACAAGAAAAAACTGGATTCCTTTATCAATATTTACCTCTATTGTAATGGTTATCGCTTCGATGCCGAAAAGTGCGCTACCAAATGTTTTAACAAGCATAGTAATGGTTTTAATTGGCTGCTTTGTGTATCGCAACAAATGTAGGAATTCCAATTGAAAAATGACTGATTTTTAAATGGAATTCACGAAAATTCCCATACAACCAGGCGTGATTTCACGAAAGCTTTCAGGATGGTGACTTTTGAGGGGCTCTTAGCTTTTGGCACTTAGCTTTTGGCTTTTGGCACTTACCGATTAGCGCCTTACAAACATGTCTGCGACTTTAAGACTTTAAGACATTCGGACCTTAAGACGTTAAGACCTTAAGACCTTAAGACGTTAAGACTTTAAGACATTCCCTTGCGACCAGTCATGATTCCTTTCGGACTAGACACAGCGACTTTAAGACTTTAAGACATACGGACCTTAAGACCTTAAGACCTTAAGACCTTAAGACTTTAAGACATTCCCTTGCGACCAGACGTGATTTTCTTACGACTTTTGAGGGGCTTTTAGCACTTGGCACTTAGCTTTCAGACTAGGTTTTTCATGTAAGGTTGCCAATTGATGATCAGTATTTTATCACCTTCAATTTCAAGGTAGCCAAATTCATAACAAAATTTGTAAGTATTGTTGTTTTTGGTGGTGTAGGTATGGGTAAAGAATTGGAAATCAAAACCCATTTTGTCAAGATAATCTTTTCTGACCGTAGATTTTCCGACAGGCCCAAGCTGATGGAGGATCAAGGTTGGCGCGGATTTGCAATCCGTGCCCCTTGGAATTCCAGTTCGGCAAAGTTTTCAACTGCAACGCTGCCATCTGCCGGTCTCCAGACCCTCAAGAAACCCCTCGTTTGGTGGTTTTAAGGATTTCTGATTCTACCGAAGGATTTCAGTATCAAAAATTGGTTTAGAGTGATAAATATTTTTCAGAAGGATGAGGTTTTCTGAAAGTAATATTCTATTTTTACTCAGTCTTTTTTGAAGTTAGATTGTGTTGATTGCATATCTTTGAAATTGAGGGTATTATATCAATTTGATGTGACTTATAAGGCGAAAGCATGTCAGCATTCCACTTTGAAATTGCGTTTTTCGGGGTATAGCGCAGTAATGTTGCTCAAAAAACAATTCCACAGACCAACTATCCACCTGAATTTTTTGAAATCCGATCTGGTTCGACTAGACTACCCAACAGCTATAGAAAAAGCTTGTGAAGGCAAGATTATAAATTTCCGATGAAGTTTATGTCATATCTGCAAAGTCAAAACTATAGTGACCAGACATTGGTGATACCGAAAGGAGAAATGTAATACCATTACAGCTTTTGGATTCATCTGTAATTCACTTCGGTATAAGCTGCATTAAGGAGGAAAGAAAACGGATTTTGGAATAGCATCCTGGGGATGGTAGTTCATTAAATGTTTGACAGCTAAAAAGTCCAATAGGTTTGTTAGATGAATAAAAAACATTTTTACCTTTGAATGGTTCAATGTTAAAAAACAAGACGATGCCAGCAACCTACAATTTAACTTCAGCAACAATTTCGCACATCTATTTGAGTTTGTTTTTTAAACTACTTGATATGAGCTGTTTAGAAATTTGTGGAGTTGAAGGTAATTCCGAAATACCCGCCATATGGCGTATACACAATTGTTGGCTGAAATAATAATTGACCACATAAAACAAATATTTTTTGCTAATGTTACGAAACAAAAAAATCGAAAAATTATTAGAGAGAATAACTGGGTTTTCTACCCCTTTTCTAGGAATTAGTTGGGAGCCCGCACCTAATGAAAGGAAAATAATTTATAAGCTAATTGTTGAGCTAAGCAACAGAAGACTATTAGAAAGGACACATGGAGGTTTTTGGTATAAAGCTGCCTTAAACTCGTTAGATTACATTAGAACAAATATAACAACAGCCTTAATTGAGCTTGGGCCTGATTCGAGGTTTAAAGGAATCCTTGAAATAGCTCTTGATGATTTCAAAACATTTCAAACAGTAATTGAAAATGAATTCGCCGCAAATAATTTTGTTGACGACATGGGGCCGTCAGGACACTTGATTGGGGCATGGTATACTATTAGAGAAAGAGGGGGACTCATTCTCGGATTTTTATGTTATGCAAATGAAATAGAACCGCCAGACCGACTAAAATGGTGTTACGATTTTGAAAACAAACTTTTAAAATAAAATTACTTCAGCCAACAACATGGAGAACGACAAGCCTCCTAAACTTCGGCCTGCGTCTCCACCCACGTTGTATGCAAGGCTAAGACCGAAATTCACAGAAGTAACCTGATTATAAATCTGAAAAAAAAGATTGAAAATACTGTCGCATTGATTGAAGCTTGGCGTAAGAAAAAAATAGTTTTTGCCCACCCGCTTCTGCCCCTTGGGACAGTTAGGGAAGCCTACGTACATTGCACACATTTGCAAATCGCACAAGCCGACCCACAAACCATAATTTGCAAAAGAGTGCAATTACTCCAACCCACATATACCGTAAAACATGATTGAAAATATTTTAATAAGTATAGCTGCTAATATTATTACAGGAGTTGGGCAATCAGCTCTAAAAAAAATAATAAATAACGGAGATTTAGAACACGAAATATTTAAAGCATTTGAAAATGCTTTAAACCAATGGACAGTTAACTACGGCATAAAGGAAAAGGAAAAAATATTTACTAATAGTCGATTTTCAGAGCTAATAGAATGTATTAAAGAACCTAAAAAAATTGATTCTCTTGAAAAAAGTACAGCAGATATTATTGCATTGTTTAAGTTAGAACTTCAAAAAAGTAATACCGCATGGAATTATATTGAAGATATTCATTTTCAAAACTTAATCAATAAACTAAATGCATTAGAGATACATCTTACAGAATTAAGCTCTAGCTTAAACAAAAAAATAGAGATTATTGAGAAAACGTTTGATGATGCTCTGGTGCCATACACAATTGCTTTTAAGCATCAAATGGATGAAAAAAATGTTGATTTACCAAATCAATTTCACAACCTATTTGTTGGACGAAAATCAGACTTAGACAATATTGAATATTTAATAAAGTTTTCAGACAAAAAAGTAATCTCAGTCATTGGCGATGGTGGATATGGTAAATCTAGATTAACTATTGAATACTTTAAGTTGCATGTTGATAATGATAATAATTGCGAAGCTTTTGTATTAGATGTTAGTGCCTATAAAAGTTTAAATTTTGCCTCCCAATTAAAAAGTGACAAGCAGATTATTATCTTAGTTGATGATGCCCACAAGTATCCAACAATTTTAAATGACATTATCAATACGGCTAATAGATATGATAATGTAAAGGTATTGCTTACTGTTAGAAAAGCGTTGTATGAGGATACAATTAAAGAACTGTCTACCCATAATAGAAATATTGGTGTTCAAAAAATTGAAAGGCTAAGCTATGAAGAAACTCAAGAGCTATTTAAATCTCAATTGCCAGGACTAAAGGATATCGAACTGAAAAAATTGGCAGAAGAGTCAAAAGGTATACCAATCGTTGTTCTTGGTTTATGTCAAATAACTCTCCAAGGGAAATATAAAACAGAATTATCAGAGGAAGCAAATTTTAAACTTTTCGTCAGAGAACTAAAAAACCAAGTTATTGATGATATCCACAATAAACATTTGATAGAAAAAGAAAAAATTAATAAAACAATTCAATTGATAAGTTTCTTCTCTCCGATTAAAAATTCAGAAGATGAAATAATTGAGTTATCCAATTTAAATGATATTAATGTTGACGAAACAAATTTAATCATTGACTATCTTCTGGAATATGAATTAATTTCTAAAAGTGCAGAAATACATATTAAACCTGACCCTTATAGTGATACAATATTGCTAGATTCGGCGGCAAGAATCAAATACTTACTAAAAAAAGACATCAAAACATTTATTGACCGACTTATTCGCAATCTTGTAGAAGTAGAACAATCTGAAAGATTAGATTTAAGTATAGATAATTTACTCTCTGAATTTATTTCATCCTTTAAAAATAAACCTACAGATACTAATGATGATACTAAGCTTTTAGAATCTAATCTGGATACTTTAAAGTCATTCACTTTTAAGAAACCTCAAGTTTGTTTTTTAGCAGTAAGTCATTTGATAACAAGTCAATTAGGCAATGACAAATTTTGGAAAGCAGATGACGCACTAGATATTTTTTCAAATTCTTTTAAAACTATTCATGAAAGTATTGAGACAATTTTATCAATTGTTGCAATCAATACGCATAAAACCTCAGAATTTGACTCAATTTATTTGCTATTAAATCAGTATGTAAATCGCAAGAAGAAAAGCAAAATTTTCAACAATGTCTTTCAATACCGTATTTATGATTTCTATGAATATGGTTATAGACCTTTACAACCATGCGAAAGACAGCAGTATTTAATAAGCAAACTTAAGTATAGGATTAAACATGAAGAATTAACCAATGAATTATATTATCATAATCTTGGTTCATGCCAAACTATTCTAGCTCAGGAGTTTGAAGGTGAAAATCATTATGACAAGTATACTCATTCATTTTCTTTTGGTCGTCACCATGTTGTTGCAAATAAAACAATTGAGGATTTAAGAAAGGATGCCCTTAATCTACTAATAGATATATATAACGCAAAAAGACATACTACAGAATCAAAAGAGTGTTTAGACCAATTAATTCGGATTCTTTTCTATATGGCAAAACCTCGCCAAAGTGAATACCAATTAAATCAGAATGAGGAAATTGAAATTGTAGTAGCCTTTTTAAAAGGTTTATTGAACAACCAACCAAGCATTCTAGAGCGAAGTAGTATTATAAGACAACTTAAACTTTTTGAGCGAAGAGAATTAAAAGAGGAATATGCAGGCGTGTCTCATGAGCTTTTAAAAATAGCAGAAAGTGTTAATACTCCAAAAGAAAAACTAGAACTTGTGTTTTATGATGAGTATTTTTCTATTCGCAAAAATATTAAGGAAACACTTGAAGGAATTATCAAAGATTACAATGATTGGGATGTTTTTTTTCGTGATTTGATTGAAATAAAATCGAATATTTCAAATAAAGAATTCTCGAACTTCAATGAGATAATTTCTCAACTAATATCTCATTATCCGAATGAAGCCAAAGCTCTATTGGAGTTTGTTTTCGAGAAGTCTCCTGAGTTTATTTGTGACTTTTCAACATTGATTAAGGCAAACTATAAAGACCAAGCCTATTTTTATGATACAATACATAAAATATGGGTTCTTGAATATGAATGTGTGAAAGGTTCTGTATTATTGATGCTTACAAATGGCAGAAATAGAGAAATTGAATTCTACAGAGAAACTGATTTAAAATTTGTTGAATATGCTGTTCAAAATAAGTTGCTCAATGCTCTTTGGAGTATATCATTTACACTTCCCAAATACTTATCTATTGCTCCTGAAAAGACTATTGGCCTAATATCGCAAATTTTAAAGATAAGTGAGTATCAAAGAGAAAACGAACTTTTGATTCATGCTCTATTTGAGGATAAGGAACTATTAATGAAAAATGCGGATTTAATTAAGACCTTTATTTTTAACGAGACTTTGACTATTCCATTAGATTCTTATTATTTTGATAATGCATTATTCTTTCTCGAAGATAATTTTGGTTTTGATTGCTTGTTTGACTATTTGAAAGAGCGTGTATCAATATTGGAAAAGGAGAATAATTATTTTAGTCTTTCACTTCATAAACATTATAATAACCCAAATAAAAATGAAACAAAAATAGAACTTGACTATTTAAAGGTTATTAATTGGTTCGCAGAATTGCCTATTAAAAATGAATATTTACATAAAAAAATAGTAGAATTCTTTAGACCAACACAATTAATTTCACCAGAATTTTATAGTGGTTTTAAGAAGCTTGTAGTTGATGCTGGTGGGGATAGAATTAAAATTGTAGATTTATTTAATGCCCTTGATGTGTATGAAAATAAAAATGAAAGCATCGTTTGCTTGATAATAGAAATATTAAATAGTTTATGTGACAAATTTGAGTTTGATAATTATGAACTAGCTCATATTTTTGGTTCTAATTTCATAAATAATCATGGATTGAAGTCTGGCCCCGCAGGTGGCCCTTTCCCGCAAGATTTAAATAAAAGGGATGAGTTGAATATGTATTTGGAAAAGTATCCAATGCATAATCGAGTTAAGGAAATGTTTACTTATGCTTTAGAACGTGTGAATAAAGATATTGAAGGAGATAGATTTATAGATATTGATGAAAAATGGTAGTCCAGCCCACACATCCAAGCACTTTTGCAATTCGCACAAGCCGAGACACAGCCAAAAATTACAAAAGAGCTTGTCTGTCTGCCAACGCTTTTTTGCCGACCCTAAAAACTATTTTTTTCAGGAACAGCAGTGCTTCGATTGAGCTGAATAGTGAGGGTGAAAAAGTGATAATTAACTGATAATGAATAAATCCCAGCATACAATAAATAGGACTCTGAGCGGTGCGCAGCACCCAGCGATGAGTCCATATTGAACTACATCCTCAGCACAATCCAGAAGGGTGTTATGTAGTTATCGACGGTTTTCAATATTTTTAGAAAAATATTGAACGGACGTTCTTTGAAGTATTGCAGGTTTTTGTGTTTTTATCGTATTCTGCAACAATGGTTTAGCATTAAATAGAAAGTTTTGGATGATTTTTGTTGGTCAGCGGGCATAGCTCTTCCGCTTTGCTGCAAACGCAAAATGTTTATTAAGGATAAGTGTTTGGTTGTGGTTGATTCAGTCATTAAAGGTGTGCCCTACAACAACCCGGCAGGATACCTCTTTTTAGACCAAAAAAGAAAACTTGGTTTGGTAAAGCGTATTAAAAAACAAATTGATAAATTTGGACTGACTAATGAAGAGCTTGGAATTTCAATATGTTGATATACAGTATATTATAGAAATGTTAGTCAGAATTTTATGAAGACCACATCATTAAGCAAAGGGAGAAGCCGAAAACCCATAAGAGTAGGCAGAAATTTTAAAAATATAAGATTATGGCACTAATTAAAGTTGGCTCAATTAACAATTTTGCTGTAAGCGCAAAAGAACCAGTTATTAAGAAAAATCCATTCTTAAAAGGGATTCGAACTTTTTCTGCCTTAAATGAATTATCACGAGAATTCACACCAGATTTGTTTGAACTCATTACCTCGACTGACCAAAGAGGTGTTGCAATTAAAAGTATAAAACTAACTGAAGGATTTGAGGGATTTTTACAAAAATATTTAAATCCAACTAATGAAATCTATTTTGTTGCTTGGGCATGGGACTTAAGTGGACAACCAGTTAATCTTTATCCTGGCTCAAATTTTAATGCACAAGATGTGATTATCCCGATGAAAGTTGGAAATATTCGTGAGTTTATAGGTCAAGGAATAAATTTGTTTCCCAAAAGACGTATTAAAGGAGGAATAGCAATAAGAATTCAATTGTGGGAATCAGACCAAAATGTAAGAAATTTTGGAAAAGCCATGACAGAAACAGCCGATGCAATTAAAAAATCAGATCTTAATAATTTGTTGACACTTATTTCAACTGCAACTGGTGTAACAGGAGTGACAATAAATTTAATAAAAGAAGCATCAATTGAATTAGCAAAAGTTATTGGGATTATTCTACAAAGCAACGGCGATGATTATGTTGATTTCTTTGAAGGTTACTATGCCTCAGACAAAACTTGGACTATTGAAGATGAATCTTATGAAGGAAACTCTTCTATTTTAACACTTAGTAAATACTAAAAACTACTGCCAATAATGGGTATAAAACATTGAGGTTTAGGCGGTTGGGTTGCATTTGCACCCGTATCGAGGTTCTTGTCGTGGGATACGGACGCGCCTCGTAATCCTCAACGTTTCATACCCGTGACTGTTAGTGGCAAGGCTATGACGACACCGCACAAACAACAAATTCGACAATTAAAAAATGAAAATTAAAAAAGTAAAATGGCAAAACCATCCAGTTCTCGGAAATTTAGAACTTGACTTTATTCATCCTGACACAGGTATCGTTTATGACACAATAATACTGGCAGGTGAAAATGGTACTGGTAAAACCACAATCCTTGAAACCATAAGTACTTTTCTAAATTTAGGGTCATTTGAAAGTTTTGAATTTATTGAATACAGTATTGGAGCTGATACTTATAAGGCAATTCCAACTACTGACGGAACAACGCACAAAAATTTTTACGACATTGTTGACGGTAATGGGACTATTCAAAAAATCAGAACAGACAGGAGTAACAATTTTCAACAAATCGAGACGAATAACATTGATATAAGGCATTATGGCTGTGTTTTTTCAAAGGCACGAGCCGACTATAAAACCCACCAGATTACTTCAACAACAACCAAAATTTTAGATGCCGACAAATATGACAATGATAAAGAAGATGATTTCACTTCTTTAAAACAACTGCTTGTTGACATACAAAATCAAGACAATTCAGACTATGTTGAATTAAATAAATCATTAGGTACTAATCCAAAATCTTGGCCTGAATATTATCCATTGTCAAAAATTTATCGTTTCAAGAATGCTTTTGATAAGTTCTTTGACAAATTGAAGTATGATAAAGTTGTAGACAGTAATAATGAAAAGACATTATTATTCAGTAAAAATGGTAAAACCGTTTCCATTGATAATTTGAGTACAGGCGAAAAGCAAATTGTTTTTCGTGGGAGTTATTTACTAAAAAACAGTAAGAAACTCAATGGTGCAGCAATAATGATAGATGAGCCAGAGTTAAGTATGCACCCTAAATGGCAAAAGAATATTCTTAATTATTACAAAGAATTGTTCACCGAAAATTCCCAACAAATTGTACAACTCTTTTTGGCAACACACTCTGAATATGTTTTGGAAGATGGATTATCAAACAGGACTAATAATCTAATTGTTGTTTTAAATGAAGTTGGTGGCAATATTATGGTTAGTAAAATTGTTGCACCTTCTGTTTTGCCAACAATAACAAGTGCGGAAACAAATTATCTAGCGTTTGACATTGTTTCTAACGACTACCACATAGAACTTTTTGGTTGGTTACAAAATAAAGAGTCAAAAAATACAGTCAAATCTTGTGACGACTTTATAAAAGCACAAACAGCTTACAATGCTACCATTCATAGTAAGCCTTCATCATTTGGTAGTACAAACTACCATTCATTATGTACGTATATTAGAAATGCTATAGACCATCCTGACCCATGCAAAACTTATTCAGACAGTGAATTAAGAACATCGACAGAATTATTGATTCAACTATGCAGATAGACAGCCCAGCCACTAACAGCACCTACCCAAAAGGCGGGGTTTCGTGTTCCAGAGTCAGTTTTGTGGTTAATCAAACATTCGTTTTTCAAATCAAGTTTTGTGGTAAATGTCCCGCCCTTCGGGTAGCTGCAAAAACGTTGTGCATCATTTGACAGACACCCCATCAACATAAAAAGTCACTTAACAATAAAATCAATATGGAAAAAGTAAAAATACATCAATCTAGAATCTTGCTCTTGCTCTTCATTATAATTTCACCAAAATTATCATTTGCCCAAGATGATTTTTTTAGAGGGTTCAAGCAAATGGAAATTCCCAGAAATACAATACCAATGGGTGCGATTTGGTCAGACGCTGGACCATTAGGATATGGCGTACTTGAATCTGAACTAGAAGTTTCAGAGTCATTCAGTAATCTCAATTCTGATGCAAATAAGTCTTTTAAAGAAGGTCTTAATCTAAGTGTTCTATCGTTTTTAAAAATTGGCGGAGGATATGTTTCATCTTCAAATTTAAACATTGATTTAAAATCTATAAAAATTGTTCGTGTTGCGTCAACAGATGTCCTTCGAAAAAATATTGGAAACAGTATTTTATATGAAGCTATTAAAGCAGAAGATATAATATTTACTATTGAGAAAAGTAAATCTGCAGAACTAAAAGCTGACCTTGCTCAAAAGTTTAAGGATATTACGATTGTTTCTGAAACTGAATATGGAACTACTAAAAGAATTGAAACAAAGGGTGTCGGTTTGTACATTGCTTACAGAGTAGTTAATCTACAAAAACAAAATACATCCACTAAAAAAGTTAAATTCAAGTCTCAAGGGTCTTCAAGCTCAAGCGGAATTAAATTTTCAAATACTTTTTATTTCAATTATGATAATTACATCGTTACACTTTGTCCTTGCAACATATTAAGCTGTGCAATGCAAAAGGTAAAAAGCAATTTAAATAATGAAAATATCATTGCCGAGAATCAAAATATTTGGCTTAATCAATGTCTTAATAGTGAAAATTGGACTATTACAATTGTGGACAAAAAAGACATTTCAGAAGGGCAACCTAAAGAAACAAAAATATTTGCGAAAATGCCTTTTGACATTTGGAATAAAATAATTCCTTTATCCAATAAAGTTAGGTCAGATGGTATTGAAATTAATTATTTAAATATTGAACATTTATTTCTTGATGTCAAGCTTTTAAAATTAAACGGGTATGGCTATGTTACATTTAAAGGTAACAATGAGAAAACAACCATAGTAAAAGAAAAGATAAAAGTAACGACAGTTAGACCAAATGGTGGTAATGGATGGTAATAGATTGGGCTACAAACGAACGCACAACACTAAGCCAAATACCCTAAAATCCCCGAAAAAAAAGCCATTATCCTGCTGAGGGGTAATGGCTTTTTGGTTTGTTGGCTATTCGGCGAAAACCGGAGAGGCTAACCTGCCTTAAGAAGGAGGACATGTCCGACTCAGGAGGGCGGACTGACCTTATCGATCACCCTAAAACGACACAGCAAGACAAACACGAATGACATTGAACAGACGAATTTTAGATGACAAAGTATGCCTGTTTTAAGAACATAATAAACCGAACTTGATCAAAAAACCGAACCCAATTATTCCTAAATATTTTTGTTTTTGCATAGTTTTAGGATTTTTGTTTATCTTTGTCCTATGAAAACAATAGCACGTAAACGGTACTTAGATACACTTAGTATTCTTAAAGACAAGAATTTAATTAAGGTTGCCACAGGCGTTAGGCGTTGTGGAAAATCAACTTTAATGACACAATTTCAAGACTTGTTGCGTAAAGAAAACGGCAAAGTTTCCATTTTGGCAATCAATATGGATATGCCCGATTTTCGGTTTTTAGCAGAAAAAAATTGGAAAGAGATTTACGATTACATCATTAAGCATCTAAAAAAAAACGTAACCAATTATGTGTTTATAGACGAAGTGCAAAACGTTCCCGAATTTGAAAAACTGTTGGAAGGCTTGTACGTTCACCCAAACATAGATTTATACGTTACAGGTTCAAACGCATTTTTATTATCAAGCGAATTGGCAACTTTGCTCACGGGTAGAGCTTATGAAATAAATGTATTGCCTTTTTCTTTTGCTGAATATTTAGAGTTTACAGGCAAAACGACAAACCATGACCGGGCTTTTGCTGAATATGTGCGTACAGGTGGTTTTCCCGAAGCTGTGCGACTTTCAGCAGACGGAAATCATTTTTCAAATGAATATTTGCAAATGGTTTTTAAAAATATTTACGATAACGATATTTCTAAACGCTATACTATTTATGCGGAAGAATCATATCAGGAAGTTGTAAACTTCTTAATAGATTCAGTTGGTTCAAGCGTTTCAGCAGGAAACATTGCCAAAGTTTTAACGTCAAACAAAAAGAAAATAGACAACAAAACGGTGTCAAAGTACATTGATACTTTGGTTGAAGCCTATTTGTTTTACAAAGTAAATCGCTATGACATCAAAGGCAAACAACATTTGGCAACGCAAGAAAAATACTATTTGGTGGATTTAGGTTTTCGCACTGCATTACTTGGAAAAGAATTGGCAAGCGATGCAGGACATTTACTTGAAAATATAATTTATCTTGAGCTAAAACGCAGAAACAACCAAGTATGGATTGGAAAAACCAACAATTTAGAAGTTGATTTTGTTGTTCGCAACAACGAAGGTTTTACACAATACATACAAGTTTCGCAAACAGTACAAAACGCAACGACTTTAGAACGTGAGTTAGCACCATTAGACAGGATTAAAGACCATCACGAAAAACTTTTAATCACAATGGACTACGACACAGGTACATTTAACGGAATAAAAAAAACAAACGCAATAGATTGGCTTACAAAGACCGAAAAATAAGTGCGAACCGATAACACCAATCCAAATACCCTAAAAATCCCCGAAAAAAGAGCCATTATTCTGCTAAGGTGTAATGGCTTTTTTGTTTGTTGGCTGTTCGGCGAAAACCGGAGAGACTAACCTGCCTTTAGGAGAAAAGTAAATGATTTTTTGGCGTTGAGGGATGATTGACAACGAATCAATAACCTGAGATAGAACTGATAGATTGCCACAAAACCACCATCACTTTTTGAAGCATTTGCAATGCCTCCCCAGATTTTTGATTGAATTTTTCCATGATTTTTTTGTTTTAAAGATGAAACAATCATGGTTTTATACGTAGCTTTGAGCCGGTAAGCTACCCGAAGTGAAACGAAGGGTTTCGCTTGAACACCGTATAAGCGTAATGCGGGTTGAATTGCTGAATATGAACATTTTGACATCTATCAAGGTTTGGTGCAGGCGGACAGTATATCGCTCCGAAATCCCGCACTACGCTTATACTTGACCGTTGAAACATTTGAAATCTATACATAAATTTGCTTTGGTAAACAGTTCAGCAACAACTTTTTCCTGCAACGGTAACCTAAAATCAGATTTTTTATTTCCTCTTTCAATGTAACATTTTATACATTTATGCGTCTTAACTTCGGCTGGCACGACTTCGATCCAATGAAATTCAAAAAAGTCCCAACAAAAAAACATAATCATGAAAAGAACCATTTTTGTTGTTAGTATGTTCTTCGTGTCGATCGCTATGATGGCACAAGGAACCGTTATCACCAAATACATGAATCAGTATGCTGATAACGATAAGGTTACAAAAATTTCGGTGAGCCAGAAAATGTTCTCTCTCTTTACCAACCTGGAAGCAGGCAGCGCTGCTGAAAAGGAATTTCTGCAGACGGTAAGCAAACTGAAAGGGCTCAAAGTTCTTATGGCCGACAGCCTTCCAAATTCTGCAGAACTATATAAACAAGCCGTTGCCGATGTAAACAAAGCCGGTTACGAAGAGTTAGTTTCAGTGTATGATGCCCGTGGAAATATGTTGTTTTCTGTTAAGGAAAGCAATGGAGTGATTTCGGAATTGATTATGGTAGGCGGCGAAAAAAAGCAGTTTATTATGATAAGCTTGTGGGGTGTAATTGACCTGAAAAATATTTCGAAAATTGCACAGCAAATGCGTGTTCCCGGTCTCGACCAACTGAAACATATTGATGATGGCAATCAAAAGTAAGTTAGTAATGGTTTTCGGCCTGTTAATAGGGCTTTTGCCAGTCGTGAATGCACAGGAAACTGCTTTTAAAGAATACGCAGATAAGCATAAGGAGAGGAAATTCTGTTTTTATCCCAGCACTTTGCGTATGATCAATCTGACCAAAAATAATGAATACTACGAGTTGGTAAACGGTATTGAGAAAATACTGGTTTACACACTCGATTCGACAGCAAAGGCCAGTCAATCGTACAAAAGTATAATCACAGCCTATAATAAAACCGGATTTGAAGAATATGTTTCCATGTCGGGCGGAACCACAAATTTCATTATGTACGGTAAAGAAAACAAATCCGAAAACCAGTTTGTAGGCGTGATGCAAAGCGAAGATGCGCTATATGCTTTTTATTTGCGTGGCCGCATCGGATGGCAGAAAATCCCGGCATTGATGCAGAGTCTTCAATCGGGTGATATGATCAATATTTTTGAACTCAACAAAAGGTAAATTGGAAAACATCCTCATAATAAATAAGCTTTCGAAACGCTTTGGCCGAATACAGGCAGTGGATAAACTGGATCTCACTGTTACCCGGGGCCAGGTTTTCGGCATACTCGGTCCAAACGGAAGTGGCAAAACCACCACCCTCGGCATGATACTGGAAGTGGTTGCTCCCAGCGGAGGTTCGTTTCAGTGGTTTAATAATGTGAAAGCTGTTGAAGCCCGTAAACACATCGGATCCATCCTCGAAACGCCCAGTTTTTATCCATACCTCACAGCGGTGCAGAACCTGCGCATCGCGGCCCACATCAAGCAATGCGAAACTCACCGGATTGAAACGGTGCTCGGTTTGGTTGGCTTGATTGACAGGAAAGATGATAAGTTTAAAACCTACAGTCTGGGAATGAAACAACGTCTTTCAATAGCCTCAGCCTTGCTCTCCGACCCACCTGTATTGATTTTGGACGAACCCACCAACGGCCTCGATCCGCAGGGAATAGCCGAAGTACGTGATTTGATAAAAGAAATTGCTGCGCAGGGTAAAACTATTATTATTGCCAGTCATTTGCTGGACGAAGTTCAGAAAGTATGCACCCATTTTTGTGTTTTGCGAAAAGGAATTAAGATCCATCAGGGCAGTGTTGAAGATACTTTGGGTGAAATAAACCGAGTGGAAGTCGCCAGCCATGATATGGAAAAGCTCGAAAAATGCCTGGGCGATTTCGCGGGTATTGAATCAGTTCAAAAATCAGCCGGCAGCATATTTGTTGTGTTAAAGCCGGAAATTACTTCTGCAGAAATAAATGATTTTTGTTTTAAACAAGGTATCGTTTTAAAGAAATTGGTCACTCAAACCAATTCACTTGAAAAGGAATTCCTAAAAATACTGAAAGAACATGATTAGGGCGCTGAAACTCGAATGGCTGAAAATCAGGAACTACCGTCTTTTCTGGATATTAATCGGCATGTACCTTTTGGCGTTGCTTGTTATTGCTTCGGGCGGCGGGCTTTTTCTGGCATGGCTCAAAAGCGAGGGTATGGATTTCAACGGTATCGACCCATCTATCATTCCGATTTACGATTTTCCGGATATATGGCAAAACATTGCCTACCTCGGTTCGTTTAATAAAATTTTGCTGGCTTTTATTGTTATTATATCCGTTAACAACGATGTGGTTTATAACACTATGCGCCAAAACGTAGTTGACGGCATCAGCAAAAAGGAATTCCTGTTGAGCAAAATGTCGTTTATCGTGGCCATGGCAGCCATCAGTACACTGTTTCTTTTTATTGCCGGGCTGGTAAACGGATCTGTTTATTCGCATGTATGGGGTGCTGAATACATTTTTGACAAAACGGAATTCGTGGCAGCCTATTTCTACGATATTCTTGTTTACTGCACACTTGCTTTCGTGTTGTCGCTTATCATCAAAAAGGCTGGTTTCGTGATTATTGCATTGTTTTTGTACACCATTATGTTTGAGCCGATAGCTACCGCTATTTTTCAGAATGCACCTTATTTCCGTGACGGCATTATGCCGGAAATAGTTCAGTATCTGCCTATAAAATCCCTTAACAACCTTATTCCTTTTCCTTTCAGCCGGTATGTGTTTATGGAAATTGATGATTTTGTTCCGCTCAATGCAATTATCAGCAGCACAGTATGGTTCGGCATTTATCTTTTTTCGATAGTGTATATATTGAATAAAAGGGATCTGAAGTAAAATTTAGTAGCGTGTAGAACCGGGTTTCGAACTTCATAGTAACGATATTTTTGGCTTGGATTGCCTGCATGATTATCAGTTTGCATCACAAACCACTGTGCGGGACGCTATTCTAGCACACAGCAGCAGGGGATATGGCAAGGGTATGTAAAACAGGACGTGCACGAATGAGTTTGGCCTTAGTGCAGCTACTTCTAAAAAGAAGCAAAAGAACCTTCGGTTGCTCAATCTCCGTCTGGATGTAGTGTTGAAAAGGTACTTTCGGGCAAAGTTCCAAAAGGCAGCAACAGGCTCAAAAAAGCTTTGCGAAATGCTGCCAATGCTATTGGCAACCTCAAAGATTCAACCCCTTTGAAAGACTTCCTTCAAAGGATTAATTTCCGCAAGGGGCGTGTTTCAGCCATCAGTGCCACAGCCCGAAAACTCGCTGTCATCATCTGGAATATGGTGGTAAAAGGCACGCCTTTCAACAACCCAGAAGGCTATCTGTTTTTAGATCAGAAAAGAAAACCCGGACTTGTAAAGCGTATTCAAAAACAAATTGATAAATTTGGACTGACTAATGAGGAGCTTGGAATTTCAATATGTTGTTATACAGTATATTATAGAAACGTTAGTCAGAAGCTTAAAAGCGACATTTTCAAACAAAAAACTGGACATAATGACAAAATCAGAAATAGCAAAATCATTTTCAATCGGAGAATTTGAAAAGACATTTAACTTCATTGCTGAAAACGCAGAGTGGATAGTTGTAGAAGAAAGTATTTTTAAAGGAAAACAAGCCATTATAGAGAACTGTAATCAGGTTGGTAGTTACTTTAAATCTGTAACGACAGACTTTAAAACGCATAATATAATCGCTGATGGAAATAAAGTTGTGATAACCGGAACAGCGGAATTTTTGAGAGATAATAAACGTGTTTCTTTTGTATCCGCCTGTGATGTTTACGAATTTAATGACAACAGCCAAATTCAACGTATAACTTCGTATTGTATTCAATCAAAGTAGCGATATGAGAAAACTTATAATGTGGAACGTAATGACCCTTGACGGGTATTTTGAAGGAAATCAAAATTGGGACTTATCATTTCACAATCTTGTTTGGGGGCAAGAACTTGAAAAACTAAGTCTTGAACAACTACAATCTGCGGACTATCTCGTTTTCGGACGTGTGACATATGAAGGTATGGCTGAATATTGGACTAAAGCAGAAGCAGAAACTGCGGAAAAAGAAGTTGCTAAGCTGATGAATAGAATACCAAAACTTGTTTTTTCTAAGACCTTGAAATCTGCTGACTGGGACAATACGACAATTATTAGTGAAAATGCTTCAGACGAAATACAGAAACTAAAAGAACAAGGTGGAAAAGATATTTATGTTTTCGGAAGTGCAAACCTTTCAGAGACATTTATAAACGACAACCTATTTGACGAATACCGCATTGGCATTGCACCAGTTATCTTAGGTAGTGGACGACCACTTTTCAGACAAGGCATTACTTCTAAGAATTTAACTCTCGTTTCGACACAAAAACTCTTGACGGGCGGAGTAGTTTTGAAATATTCAAAAAATAAAAATTGACAGCGACGCAACCATTGTACCAGCGATAAGAAAGCCGACCGCATATCAGCAACTACCCAAAAGACGGAGTTTCGTAATCCAAAGACAGTTTTGAGGTCAATCAAACATTAATTTTTCAAAACAAGTTTTGTGGTAAAAGTCCCACCCTTTGGGTAGCTGCAAAACGTTACCACCTCGCATAAAAAGCGACTGTGCGAAGATTAATAGCTGTATTCTAAGCATATTTTGCGGAGAAAGTTTCATTTGCGGAGAATAAGAAGTATATTTGTCGCATAATGTGCGGAGAATGAAAATCTATATACACGAAAAAGAAAACTGGACAGACTTCACTTGGGACAATAAAAAAGTGATGATAAAACTTGGTGAAGCTAGAAATCAACAAGGTAGACTGTTAGGTAAAATGGAATCGCTTGGTTTTGATTTGCAGAATGAAGCGGTTTTGAACACGCTGACTTTAGATGTTATTAAATCATCGGAAATCGAAGGCGAGTTTTTGGATATTGAACAAGTACGTTCTTCAATTGCACGTCAACTAGGAATTGACATTGCAGGAGCAGTAGAATCGGAACGCCACGTTGACGGAATAGTCGAAATGATGCTTGACGCTACTCAAAAATATGATTTGCCGTTAACTAAAAACAGGCTGTTTGGCTGGCATGCTGCGTTGTTCCCGTCTGGTTGGAGTAATCTTTATAAAATTACGGTAGCAGACTGGAGAAAAGACACAACCGGTCCAATGCAAGTTGTATCCGGACCTATGGGAAAAGAAAAAGTTCACTATCAAGCTCCTAGCTCAGACAGGATAGAGCCTGAAATGAAAAGATTCTTAGACTGGTTTGAAAACGAGCATGAAACAGATTTGGTTCTGAAAGCGGCTATTGCTCATTTATGGTTCGTGACAATTCATCCATTCGATGATGGAAACGGACGAATTACAAGAGCAATTTCAGATATGACATTGGCACGTTCTGACAAAAGTATTAAGCGGTTCTACAGTATGTCTGCACAAATTAGAGTTGAAAGGAAACAGTATTATGAAAAACTTGAAAAAACACAGAAAGGAAATTCAGATATTACAGAATGGATTTTGTGGTTTTTGCAATGTTTAATAAATGCTATTGATTCCACAGATGAGACTTTATCGAAAATACTTCATAAAGCAGAATTTTGGAAAATACATTCCACCACAATTCTCAATGATAGGCAGCAAAAAATAATAAACAGACTACTTGATGGATTTGACGGAAAGTTAACAACCTCGAAATGGGCGATAATTAATAAATGTTCACAAGACACAGCTCTTCGGGATATTCAAGATTTAATAAAGAAGAATATCTTACAAAAAGAAACTAGCGGTGGACGAAGCACAAATTATGAGTTAAAATAAATGCCAGCAAGTAATAAATAGGACTCTGAGCGGTCTGTTCCGGTAAGCTGGAAACCCAGCGATGAGTTCCCCAATTTTCGGGATTGAACTACATCCACCCAGAGCCAGAAGGTGTTATGCACATATTGACGGTTTTTGGTATTTTTTGCCAGATATTTGAACAGAAGTTCTTTTAAGAATTGCAGGTTTTTGAGCTTTTTATCAACTTCTGCAAGGATGGTAAAGAATTCAAAAAAAAGGTTTTAGGTATTTTTGTTTCAGGAGCGGGCATACCTTTCCCGCTTTGCGACAATCGCAAAATGGACATTGAGTTTTATATGGTTGGATGCATCTGGTTTCGGACGAACAGAGCCGTTGAACGAATGCACAGTAGCTTTCTGGCGCCTACCTTATCTCTGTTTTTGCATTTTTGGCAATGGTCTAACCACCAGAAGTAAGAAAACCATCCAACGTACATCAGTCGATGCTGGTTTGATGTTTACTAACAGCAATTTGCGCAGAATTCTGAATATCATTGGAAAAGAAAGACTTAGATGTTTTGTTTTTGATTTATTTCTGTTTTTGACAAGCTTTTTGGCTTCATTGGAGCTATTTTGGCGAACGCATCAAAAACGGCCGTATATTTTGCTTGAAAAATTGCCATCCTTTCAGCGCAAGTATTTACTAATTTAGCGGTGTAAAAATTGAGTAAAATGGAAATTAGAGGAGGTTTTTAGACTTGTCCGCCTCAGGAGGACGGACTGCCGTTGAGCTGCATGCAAATACAATATCGTTATAAATGGATTTTTTTAATTAAAACTATAAAAAAACATATAATATGAAAAAATATATGTCTTTAATATGGAAATTAATAAAGTACTTTTTAAAATATTTTATTAGATTTATTCAAATTACTATTTTTTTGATAATGGTTTCAGCAACTCTGTATTCTATTTATTTATTAGTGTTCAAGGTTGGTTATCCAGCATCAAAGGATATTTTAAGTATTAATTTAAAAGGAGATTTATTAATAAATGGGATACCTGTCATAACGATATTTTTATTGATTTTTGTAAGTTTTATATTTCTTCTAATTTTGATGATACCTATATATTTATGTTGTATATTATTAATGATAATTAATGGTTCGCTGGGTGATTTAATTGAATATATTAATGTTACAGGTAAATATAATTATCCTTATTATTTAGTTTTTGAAGAAGGTAAACTTGGAATAATATTCAGAAATAAAAGAGCTACAAGACATCGTTTTTTATTGAGATGGAGAACATATTTTTAATTATAAGAGTTTTTCACTGGTGTCTATTAAAAAATGTTAATTAAATTAGAAGTCCAAATGCAGTTGGCAATCGTTGTCATCACAGGCCTTAATTGCCGCAGGAGTCAAGAGCTCATGAATGGGGTCTTTGACCAGCAGGGAATTGCCAAGGATACGCATGACCTCAGCGACAGGCCTGTCCAGTTTGAGGTCGTGTTCAATAATTGCAACGAGACAGTACGTGATGATAGCGACATGTATCTGAATTCTGACAGCATTCTCAGATTCTCCCCAAAAGGATTTGATACGGAGATGTTGCTTAATCCATTTGAACGCCTTATGTAAAGCTTTACATAAGTTTTTTAAGGCCCTAAAATCAAGCGGATTTAATATTGAAGACACGCACCTTACAGATATTGACCGTATCAGCAAAATGCTCGCTCTGATTATTTTTGCTTTTACATGGGCTTATTTAGCTGGTATTTATCTTGACGCTATTCGC
>JAUXMV010000071.1 GCA_030683155.1 Bacteroidales bacterium | reverse complement strand
ATCCGCTAACAGCACTCTTGCTATTTCTTCGAAGGAATATCCCTGATCCAACATCAATATAGTCTTGATCTTGTCCGCAGTTTTCCGATCTGCCTTACGGTGTCTCAATTTGAGATCCAAGATTTCCTTATGTGTTAAGAAATTTGACATGATGCAAAGTAAATCCAACTAGCTTTTGAATAAAACATTCAAATATTTATTTTTTCAACAGGCAGATGTTAATTTCTCGCAAAATCATTCAGCATCGGTATAACATTTTTTAATAGACACCAGTGAAAAAGTATCAAAAAATTGAGTTTGGCTAATTTCAGATATTGAAGCTTTGATTTTGATACTTTTTGATAGTTTACAGGTGTATAATTTAGCCGAAAATAAATTTTTTATAAAATTTTTTATTAAGTCCATTAAATTTTTACCTTTACCATTAAATATTATTGAATATGTGCCAATTAAAGACGTTAATGATACTAACATTGTTATTCTTCATTTTTGGAATTTCCTCTAATATCCAGGCATCTATTCCAGATACTCTTAATCAAAATTATTCTTTTAAGAATAAAATACGTATTATAAAGAAAAACGATAGAGCGGCTTATACTCCTGAAAATAAAGAGCGTCAATATTATGATGGCTCATATCTGGACACTACATATATGCAATTTGACCTCTTATACAACAATACAATTTATCATTATAATGAGTTTGATAAATTAATTGATACGCTGTACGGTCAATTTTTAATGAAAGGAGTACCTAAATATTCTTTTTCAAATGAAAACTTTTCAGTTTGGTATAATACGGATGAACTATTCAAAACCATAATCGATAATATAGATTCCTTACCTGTGTATTTATCTTCATATTATTCAACTGAAGCTCAAGTCATCAGTAACCAAATTTCTAACCTTAAGTATAAGAACCAAAAAATATATTGTTTGCTGTATTTTGGGAAACACTTTTTTTACATGTTTGATTATTCTAATGCTAAAAATGATCCCACCCCAGACTTTTTCAAGTCTCGTGTGATTTACTATTATACTAGTGATTTAATTTTTAAGGATTACATAGATGAAGCTTATGATTTGGCCTATAAGGATTCACTGCAGCAAGTATCTGTTATATTACATAAATACATGGGTATTGCTTTGGATACGAATGAATTAAAAAATGAAGATATTGAAACAATAGTAGATGTCAGTAATGGTGAGACCTCGTATGGTTCTGTATTAGGCCAAATTAAAAGTTTAGAGCTTATTGGAGATTTTTTAAAATCCCAAGAAAATCTGACCTTAGCTTTAAGCACCTACTTTCAAGCGCTTGATATTGCTACGAAGAATAGTTTATTTAACGAGGCCGGCAGGATTGAATATAAAATAGGATTGAACTATTTAGGCCGGAGTAATAACCTCTACGATGAAAAATCGCTACCTCACTTTCAAAATTCAGCTTATTACTATTCACTGGTCAATAATATAATGAAACAAAATTATTCCAAAATACGCGAATCACAAATAACCTTCTATCTGATTAATCAATCGCATTTAAATCTAATGGAGGATGAAGTTGATACTTTAAAAGGCTATTTTGATGATGGTTTCAAACACTTTTGTAATAACATCTATATGCAAAGGGAAGATTACTATTTATTTAAAGGATTAGCAAATTATTATGAAACCCGAAATGCTTTTCTCTCCATTTATTTTAATAAATTATGTATAATTGCTGCATTTGACAATAATTCGATAAAAGATATTGTTAACTTTTCAAATGGATTTCAATGGCTTGCTTATGACTATGAAAAAATAAATGATGAAAAAGAGACAATCCACAATATTAACAGAGCTGTTGAAATAAGTAGAATGTTCAAATTAAATTGGCTCAATTCTTTTTACTTATTTGAAAAAGGTAATTTGTATAGAAGACTTGGAAAGTTTAATGAAGGATTATTAAGTGTACGTGAGGGATTCAAAAACAAAGAAGTAAGTGATTTTTATTTAAATAGAGGAAACTATATTGCATATTTATTATATAGTGGTCTATTTGAAAAAGAAGGATTACAAAAATATAACGATTCTGCAGATATTTTTGCCGGAAGATATTTTAGAAACATTAATTTTCATACCAATGAAATCAATGAATTGAATGAAATTAAACATAATAATTTAGCTGACCAATATTATAAAAATATTGACTTTTATGAGCGTGAAATCGAATATCAAAAATACATTTTTGACTCACTGAGATATGAATATAGTATCCAATTAAAAAAATTTGATACACTAAGGACGAAAGTATTTAATGATAGTATATTTTATAACAAACTGAAGCAAACAATCAAAAATACTCAGGACACTCTAATAAAGGCCAATATAATACTTGGTAGCACCAATGAATTATTAGAAGATGCAAAAGGAAAACTAACAATCGCTAGAAGAGCAAGAAATGTTGCATGGTTTGTTTTTGTATTTTTACTTATCGTTACAATATTGAATTTTACTATTTACAGGAAGAAATTAAAGAAGAGTGCAAAGAAGCAAGAAAGATTAGAATCACAATCACGAGCAATGGAGGAATCAATTAGAGATAAGAATGCTCATATACACAATCAAGATAAGGAAATTCGTGAACAGAAAGATCAATTAATTAGTATAGAAGCTGAAGCTGTATCGATTCTTAAAGAGAAGGATATTGAGCTTGCAAATATGAATAAGTCTGCAATTAAGAGCAATGCCAAAGCAGCATTATCACAGTTATATGCGCGCACTGATAGTCATGATCTGGGACATGTACTTGATGCCTACAAATCAATTGACGACTTTTCTTTTAATGAAACCGATGGCCAATATAAATTTATTCCAAATTCAAATCTTCAGCAAGAAAATCTAAACATAGGGCAACAAGGGAAAGAATTATTGGAGAAATTCACCTTTAAAAACTCTAACAATAATGAAAGATCGATTTACCCTAATCTAATGGGATATTTTAACCGATTCCTAAAAACCCGTATGGACTTCAGGGCAGATGTGGCAACAACCGACCCTAATTCATTAACAACACTTGATTTTTATCAGGATATATTTGTTCCTTTTAATAACAACCTTATTTTCAACAACCGTATTTCCGGCATTGAGGATAGTACACTTTGGTATAAATTTAAAATATTTAAAGACAAAGAGGAGTTGAATGATGAGTATGACTTGCCTATTGCAGTACCTAACGATGTATTAGGATGCCAGGCGATGTACATTATTTGGAGTAACGTAATAAGAAATACTGTAAAGCATGGTGAATTGACGGAGAAAGAAAATGAACTTACATTGAAAATAATGATTCAAGATTATATTCAAAATCATGATTTTTACGAAGTAAGGTTTTTTTCTGAGGTATACAGGCCTAAGTCAATTATTGGTAATCTGGTAGAAAAAAGAAACTTATCTTTTGATGATTCAATATGGCATGAAGAAGATGAAAGCAGGTTACGCGATAACAGTCTGGGGACTATTGAGATGGCAACTTGTGCCGCCTACTTGCGTAAATTGCCGGTAACTGAGGTTGTAAACCCAAAATATAATTTATTCAATAATGACGTTTATCAAAACGGTGACCCATATTTTGATAAAGAGAAGAAAGTAAACATACCCATGATTATGTATGCTTATGAGCAGCCAAAAGATGATGTGGGTAATAAGGATGATTTATTCGCATTGGGGTACAAGTTTTATTTAAGTAAGCCAAAGGAGGTTCTCGTTGTGTGTGATCAAGCTGATCTGCTGAGCAATAATGTATTAATTAAGAATAATGACAGGAAAGCGTTGTTAAAATATGGAATCGAGTTTATTGAACCAGACGATACACAGACAGATACATTCAACCATAAATTTTTGGTATATATGGGCAGTGAAAATGATTTCAGAAAATTTCAAGATGCCTCTATCTCACTTACAGCTTCCCTACCAAAGCGACAAATTTATTTTGAAGTGGAACAATCATTTGATAATCGCATGAAATTTATTGATGCTTGTTGGTGTTCCTGGGCAAAGCAATATAAAAAGTCTGTAAATTTGTTATCATGTGATGCACATGATGAAAATCTAGTTTTTCCTGAACAAAAAATTGATAATGCCTATATAAATGTGAAATTATATAACCACCATGATGGCCTTACAATGAAGACGGATGAGGAAATAATTAACAAATTAGAAGATGGCAGTTATCATGAAATGATATGTGGTCATCATTGGACAAAAAATCATTTACGACCTGATTTGGAGCCTGGTTTATTTAACGAATCCAAATATGCTGAACCATACTTAGAAACTATTTTCACAAATGTTATTATTATTGATGAAAGGATTCAAAAAAGCATAGTAATTCATAAAAAAAAATATGCTGACAAAATCCCATTTGCTACTTATTTCAAGCAAATGGGCATATTTATTCCTTTACGAAACGACATTGATCCTGATCTTAATAAGAAAAACTTAATGGAAGAGAAAGGAAAAATTGTGGAATTTATTAAAAGATATATTGATAGATCCTCCTTTGTTGTTATTCATCTTGGTATTCTTGAGAAATTGCTTATTGACAAAAATGAAAAAAGCGATACCGCAATAGATTTAATCCTAAATGAAATAATTTCCGGCGAAGCAAACAGTAAAAAGGTTGTAATTACTTCAGGCAGAGGGAAAGCGAACAATGTGTCGCAAGATGTTTCTTATGTACCAATTTCTTTGGTTCAAAATGCCATTGAAACTACTTTCGATAAATTTCGTTTGGTTCAAATACTCTATGATAGCAGAAAATCTTTATAAATTTATAAAATTAAAATTATGCAACTAATTGTATTCTTTAATCTTGTATCATTTAAAACTCTATTAAATCTAAATGGTTTAAATGATGATTTTAAAAATCTGTTCTCCCATTATGTAATTGATGAAGATGGTAACAGAGACTTGGTGTACTTTAATTCCAATATTCCGAATGGCATTATCTATATTGATGAAAATGGAGGATTTGAAGCAGGTTCTTTTGATCAAAATAAAGCAAGTAATGCATCTATACTTATGATGCCTGATAACACTGATATTAGCTATTTGCCTGAAGATATTTTTATTATTATCAAACACAGTGCTCCTGTGGCTATGTTAAATTATTTAACGAATAATCCATTTTATATTACAATGAAAGAGGATAATGAAGAAAGGAAGACTCAATTAACAGGACAGTATTCTCTATACTACAAATTGGTATTATTTATTGGCAATGATAAAAAGTTAACCTTTAATCAGTTTCTTAAAGAAAATAATCTTCATGGAAATACCAGGTTGGAAAAGGCCTTAGATTTCTTACACGAATGTTTAATCAGCAAACCGAAAGTGGTACCAGCAGAATTATCAAATTCTAAAACAAATAGCCTCTTGATTGCCCTGCCAAGCAATTTACAGGATAAGGGATATATTGAGGCACTTGCTGAATTAAGAGATGCTATCTTAGAAAGCGCTGAATAATACGGCCCAACATTTTATCAAAAATGAATAAATTCAACGTGCATTAAAAGATTTTTATTATGCCAAAATGGACTCCATTTCTAATTAATTGTCCTTCACAGATATTGGAATTTTTTATATCGCGCAATATTCATTTTGAGGAATATACACAAAATGCGCTGAATGAAAATCATTGCATTATTTTATCAGCCTGGCATCCTGATAAAACCACATATTGGCTTGAAAACCTTAATTTGCTGCGTCGAACTGGTACTTTCAATCCAGTTATTCTACTTTCGTTTCAAACTGAGTCTAATACTTTAAGTCATCTTCTTTTCCCTACTGAAGGAATATATTTTATGCGATTGCCATTTAGTCCTCAACAAATATTTGTTTGTACTGAATCCATTAAAGATCCAGATAATTTGGTATTCAGGCAGATGCAACATCAATTGTGTTTTGAAAGTGTTTGCATGTCTTGGAATAACTTACAACATGGAAAATCCAATGAACTTTTGAACATTGTTTTAGTTCCACTTCGGATGGCGCTACTGTTAGATGTGCATATTGAAGAGAAAATTAGTGTCGTAAATCAAATAATAGATGAACACATCTCTAATTATTGGCAATCACCTTTGATTAAATCTATTCAAAATGACTCGGAAAAACTTGAAGGGAAAAGTGATATGGAAAGAAAAATTCATATGTTTTTTTATGACCTAAATGCATTAATTACCAATGCGAAGAACCTCACACATTTAAATGAAAACGAAATGATAAAAAAAATAGATGAGTTAATCCGTGGGTTTAAAGAAATTGATAAATCATTAAACTCAAATTATGGAACCTGAATACATTCTTTTCATTGACGATAATATCGATCCCTTAAAGCCCGTTCTGGATGTTGCTGCAAAAGCAAAAGGACTAAATGTAATTTATGCTGATCAGGTTTCTAAAGGATTTCATGAACTTGATAAAAACAGCGTCAACATTTATGCTGTGGTACTCGATTTACTTTTTACCGGTCAGCCAACCCAAGGCGAAGAGGCGTTAAGTGAATTGCGGAATAAATACCCCAATATTCCGGTTGTTGTACTTACCGAAAGTTACGACAATACTCCAACAGCGATAAGGTGTATTAAAAATGGCGCCTACGACTTCATGGGAAAAACTTCATTGGATCCAACCCATCTTTTTCATGTATTAGGAAATGCCATCAACCAGGCAAAATTAAAAAAACGTATCCCAAAGAAATCAAAATCTGATGCAGATTTAACTACCCCTTCCTTACTGTTCCAAAATGAAGAACCACTTTGTCAGTTTGCATATAAACTTACCAGCATTTCAATGCAATCGGATACAGTGTTGCTGGATAGTATATTAAGAGCTTCTTATCGCTGGCATTACAACTTATTACACATAATAACCTCATCTTACCATGAATACGCGATGCCTAGTTTATTCATGGTTAAAAATAGTTCTAAGGCCCAAATCGATTTTTACCTGGTTTTTAGCTTATATGAGTCAAATAATGAAAATTTGATTGCGCTTGCGAATGAGTTTATTGCGGCTGTCGAACCTTACGTTTTATCAATTCATGAATCACCATCTCATCCCTACGTTTTTGAACCTATAATTGATATTGAAACATTAAAGGAAATTTTATATCCTAATTTCGTCAATCCTGCTGTGAGGTTATATAGCGAACCAATTTGTTGGGGTGATCCTGCTGATTATAATCTGGATATGAATGATGGAATACAGTCATTGAGTGCTGAGTTTCTTCCAAAGATATACTCGGGTGAACTTTATTCTAATTATAACCTATTGGCCCTCTCATTGCTTTCCTCCATTGGCACTTCCCATTTGTCTATTCATATTCAGCCACTCAGATTGCGAAATAATGAGAAAGAATTTGTACAAAAGATCATTGATGGGGAGGTACTGCCATCAGTCGATTTACCTGAAGAAAAAGTGAACGAATACATCACAAAATATAAAAGTATAGAATCATCACCTCCAAATCATTTTTTATTTGAAGTAAGATACATTTCAGATATCCACTCCTTAATTCCAAAACCACTGGATATTGAAATAAAAAGACATTTTTACTCAGAAGGCTCGAATGTGAAATTTACCCTTCAGAAGGGTTTATTCGACAATCTTTTCAGTATCGACAAGCACATGAAACTTTCCCGCTTATCCTTTGCCAAAGCAAGCAAGGAAGTCGCATTTTTATTTCGTCTCCCTGAACCTGTTGCAAAACCGGTGAAAGGACTGCCTTACCAAAATGCAAGTATTCAAATTATTCCAGGCAATCTGGCTGAGACCGGTTTATTGTTGGGCGAAAAAAAAATAGGTGCAGAAACAAGATCAATTCGGATCGATACGGATTCACTAAAAAAACACATGTACGTTCTGGGTCAGACAGGTACCGGCAAAACAACCTTACTAAAATCGATGATTCACGATGCCATTTCAGGTCATCATGGATTTTGTGTTATTGACCCTCACGGGGATCTAATAGAGGATGTTGAAAAGATGATCCCTGATTTCCGTAAAAAAGATATTGTTTGGTTTGATACCAACAAGCTCGATACCTCAGCAAAACTTAATCTATTAAATCCAGAGGTCTTTGTCAAACCAAGTATGCTGATTGATGAGCTGATACGTATTCTCTCAATGGAATATGATTATAAAATAGTTGGCGGCCCTATGTTTGAAACCTATTTTAAATCTGTATTAAATTTAATTATGCAGCCTAAAATAGTTGAGATTTTTAAAGCTCCAACTATAAAGTTGGCATACAAAGCACTTCTCATTCCTGATTTTTTAGATCATTTATTGTCACTCGTAAAAGACGAAATTGTACCAATTTCGCTTGCAGAGGACTATTTAACCGATAAAATAAATACATCCGAACTAGATTTGGTTTTTAAGAATGCTTTAAAAAGTAAGGGCGATCATGATTGGGATACAATAAGGCCTTATATCTATTCGAAACTTAAATTTTTTGTTGATAACGAGTATATAAGTGTTATGTTCGACAATAATCAACCAACCTTAAATTTCAGGGAGATTATGGATAATGGTCAGATTTTACTCGTAAGGATGGAGAAAGGATGTATTGGTCCGGCAAATCTTGCTAAGGTTGGTATGCTGTTTCTCAATAACATGATATCCTCTATAATGTCACGCACGGAATTACCTATCGCTAAACGAAGAGACTTTTTTATTTTTATAGATGAGTTTCAGAATTTCATGCATGGAGATATTGGTAGTGCCCTCAGTGAAGTTAGAAAGTACAATGTAGGTCTTGTGCTGGCAAATCAAACCATTGGTCAGTTAGATGATTTTTTAATACAATCAGTATTGGGAAATGTAGGATCAACAGCTTTTTTCAGGACAGGGATTAACGACATTAATAAAATCAGACATTTTGTTGAACCGGAGTTTACAGCCAGAGAGATTATAAACCTGCCTAATTTCAATTGCATTGCTCGTATCATGCATAATAACAGGCCTAGCGACCCTTTTAATTTCGAAACCAAAAAATTGACTCAATAATATAGTTATTCTAATAAAAAAATAATTTGGAGTTTCCATAATTCAGTAATTTTCTAAATTGATTAATCTATGAAGACACTTCTAATTGACGATCAAAACACGCTCTTTTCAAAGCTAGATTATTTAACAGTATTAAATAAACTTGAATCCCCAGAGCTCATAAGTCAAAATATTTATAAAAATTATTCCTCTTACGACTTATTTGTTATCAATATTAATTATAAAGCAGAAAACATTCGTCGTTCACAAAATCCTGGAATTATTCTGCTTAAATACCTGAGATTAAAAAATTTGAATCAACACTGTGTTATTTTCTCTTTTTTGTCTCGAGAACAATTATTATTACAAAACCCTGAGAACCTAATTGTTTTTTCAGATGGTTTAACTTTTTTGCGACTTCCAGATGATATGGTAAAGCTAAAATTTGATGAATTGGTCAAAAAAACTGCTCCAAGAGATCTTTCAGCATTTTTTAAAGCGGAAACAATAATGCCAGATGATAGACATTTTTTTGCAAATTGGTGGGGAGTTTTGCAACTTTGGAAAGTACATAAGGCACAGCTTCATGATGCCGGCATCGCTATGACAACAGAAATTGAGAATTCATTTACAATCTCAATAAAGGAGATGAATTCATATCAAGGATTATTAGCAAGGTACCTATATAGAGAAAAGGAAAAGAATATTGAAGATCATCTAAAGCAATTGCAACAAAATCAGATAGAACGATTCGGGAAAAGGAATGAAGAAATTGGTATGTTCATTAAAGTTTATGATCAGAAAATTGGTGAATTAAGTATAATTGCACAGAAGATTGAGATACTAAATGAAGCTCTTATTGATGAAGGAGCAAAAACAATATTTCAGTCAGTATTGGAAAAATTAAAAATGATTTCCGAACCAATATCAAAAAAAATTAATCAATTAGTAATAGCGCAGGCAAACACAGAAGATGAGGCTACTATATTAAAGGAATATATTGAACTTGACTCACTTATAAAAGAGGAAAAAATTAATATCGAGAAAGAAAATAATCGATTGAATTTAGAAATCGTTCGAATCATGCACCAAATAGAAGGCATGAACATATTTTCAAACAAAAATCTAAGCGTTACCGTACTGAGAGAGAGACTTAAAGTGGCTGCACCTAGAATTTTATTTATTGATGATCAGGCAGATGATGGTTGGGGATTTATTTTTCAACAAATGATTTATGAAGGTTTGAGTGAATCGTTTCATGTGATCAAACCTGAAAAAGATGATTCAATAGATAAAACTTCAAGTGACATTCTCCAACAAGTGATAAGATATGAACCAGATTTGATTATTCTTGATCTTAGGTTAAAAGGAGAAATTGGGCTTACAACAAATATTTCTAACCTTTCAGGGATTCAGGTTCTGAAAATGCTTTCACAGAGATTAACTTGTCCCGTTTTAATTACAACGGCATCAAATAAAATTTGGTCCTATAAAGAAACATTTAAAAATGGCGCACTTGCTTTTTGGATAAAAGAAGGCCTTGATGAAAACAGAGACATAAGATTTAGTATTGAGAATTATATCCGATTTGTAGAAATTGTTTATATCCTGACTCAATCGGAAGAATTTAAAAAGCTTAAGAATTGGAAAGTCTCGCTCCAACAACTAAAAACTCAGAAAGAAGAATTTTGGTGGCAGCATAATGATTGGGTGTCAGATCAGCATATTTATCCTAAAACAAAAATAATTGATAGGGAAGAAATTTTTTCTATTTTCACTCAATCCATATGTGTAATTGAAGATTTTTTCAGATTAAAATTACAGGAGTCACAGAATATTTCAACAGAACATTTGCCATCGGCTATTATCACGCAACTTTCGAGTGTTCTTGAAAACATACATCAAACAGATGATCCATATAGTGAGACAGGCAGAATATCATTAAGCAGTAAATTAAGGGATCAATTTAGCAATGCATTGAAGCCCAGGATTGAGATGCTTGATATACGAAACAGGGCAGTCCATGATAATAATTGTTCCTTTTATGAGATGGTTGATTTTGTAGATCATTTGTTTGTTTATTTATCTGATTATAATTCTATTTTAAAAGTGATTGTTGATTTGAAAGAACCAATAGACGGCAAAGAATATATTACAGTAGTTGAAAAAATTGATAAAAATTATTCAACTCGTTTTTATTTAAGAAATCCAAATTTGAATTTATTATGCGGTTTGTCAAATATAATTATGGATGCAAGACCGAACAATAATCCTCAATTAGAAAATGTGAATATTGAAAAAGGTGACTTTATCAAGTTTAATTTATCAATAAAGACAACTTACCCTCCTAATTATTATGCAATTAATGCAACAAAAATCAATTAATTATGAAAAAAATAACTTACATAGATAATGAATACAATTGCTGCATGATTTGGGATAATGAGAATTATCCTCAATCTTTTTTAAGCAAATGCAATAAAATTGTTTTTGATCAAACAACTTATGATGAGACCAATTTTTCTGAATTTAATCGAATTTACATTTTAATCGAATTAAAATGGAATCCTATTCGTAGGACTGAATTTTATGGATTTAAATTAGCAAAAGATTTACGTCTAAATAAGAAAATCCTCTGCCCAATTATTTTTTATTCATTTATGCCTTGCATGTCTAACATAAAAAAGCCAGAATCAGAAATTTTAAATTATCCTGGGCACTACCACCTCCAATTGCCATTAGAGAAGCCATTTTTAAATAATTACGAATATCTTGATCGTGATATTCTCGAAGATATCAACATTTACCTAACTAATAGCAAAAAGCTTGTATACGACTTAGTACACAATATCAAAAATCGTTGTCCTGAATTGGCTTATAACGTAAAAAAAAATAACAATAAATATGATAAAAATAATATAAAGAAGGTTGTTAAAGATTATTTAATTGAACAATTACAGATCTTTAAGCAACAAATTCTACCGGAAAAAATGACTGAATTTGATAAACTTACAAATGAAATAAATGATCAAATAGAAATTACAATAGAGCGAAAGGATTTCTCACCTGAAAAACTTAGAAGCCCATTAGAGGGATTAAACAATCAATTTTACAACTTATTGCCATCACTAGAAGAAAAACCAAGTGAAGAACAGGTGACCAGAAAACGTTGGCAGGTTTTGTTTGTTGACGATCAACAATACTGTTGCAATGTCATTGAAAAGCACTTTCGTCGTAATGGAATCACTTGTCAAACTGCACAAAACGCAGAAGATGCATTTGCTCTATTAAGAGTGGATGAAGCTGGTCCAAAAGTTATTTCTCTGATTATAACTGATTTTCGTTTATATTTGGATGGGAAAAGTGAGACGGGAAAATGGCAGGATATACAAGGTTATCAAATTTTAAATCGCATTAACTCTGGTAAAAACCTCAAATCGAATTATGCTTATGTAATGCTGACTAGCAAAAAGGGGACTATTGAAGAATATATTAAGAAGCAATCAAAATTCCCAATACTTTGGTTTAATAAGGCCGATGTATTGGCTGGAGAGGAGGCTTCGTTTAATATTTTTTGTCAGCGTATTGTAGAAGTAGCTGGTGATTCGTTTTTTAAAAAGCATTCTATTCCAAGAACTGGGGGATGGAAAAATGGTGTTGCAAAAAGGGTTAATGTAAATTTTAATTATTCAATTTTATATAAATTACACATAGAATCAAATGATTATGTTGACGCTGAAAATAAAATCAACCTTAAAGTAGATAGACTACTTAGATTACAATATTTCCCTGAAGAGTATGTTTTGCAACCCTCTTTTAATAAGGAAGACAATCCTGATAAAATGCTGAACTTATTCAGAGAAACAATTCTTGTTTACAGAAGATTATTTCTAATGCTAAAAAGTTGGAAATATTCAGATATGGATATATTTATTTATTTTAATCATAAGTATTTTGAAAAAGGAGATGATATCTTTAAAAGCGAAATCGAATTTGATCTACAAGTAGAAAACAAACGAAGGGAATATAGCCACTCTTTGTTCAACTCAAATTGGGGTTTTATTAAAGACCTTAAATTGCCCAATAAATTTGATTACTCTATTGATACCAATTTTGAATTATTATATGAAGAAATTCAATTTCTCACAAATATTAATGATGATATGTTAATTATTAGCCAAGAAGATTCTGAAGTAATTGTAGATTTTTTAAAGGGAATTGAGAGCTATATTTGGGCACAAGAAACTAGCAGTAAAATAACTCAATTACAAACTATGATAAAATCAGACGTAAAAGTTATGTACTCTGATATCATCAATATGTTTGATCTAATCGTAAGTGAAATTAATAACAATGAAACATTAAATACTAACTTTTATGGTAAAATATTCCAGGACTTTGAAGTAAGGGAAGATCTTATGTCAACCAAACTCTTTAAATTATTTCATGAGAAGATCTTCTAATTTTAATACAAGTTCAAATGATATTGACTTACTTACAGTAGGTCAATTATTCAAAGAGTAAATTCCGTATCATACTGTTACAAATTCCGGGATATAGAACCCCACCATTAAAATGGGCAGGATCATATTTACGGGTTTGACTTCGGAGGTCTTTTTAGAATCATGGATGAACTTTTAGGGTAGTTTATAATATTCCTTTTGGCTAAAGATTACATATCTTTGACACTCTCACAACTTGACTGTCCCTTCACCTCAACCTCAACCTTAACTATCTGGGTCGCAAAAAAGCAGGATCAGCGAGCGCCTGGCGCTCCAGGCACTAACGCTGCTCCACTTTTTTTGCTTGCAGACTGAGTAGGGCAGTAGACAGTTTCTTGCGAAAATTACACCCAATTCCAAACCAACTTCTTTAGCTTTTTAGAAGAACGAGCGGCAAAAAAATCCATAGCCTTGCATTCAGCGGAATTTTTTATTATTGAAAAGCAAGGCACGCGACTGTCTTTTTTTGCCGGTTAGCTTTTTAGAGAAGCGGTATGAGGCCTTTATATCCCACCCTCAGCCGCCCATATCGTTTTTTAGAAGATTTAGCAGGGGCAAGCTCACTCGTCGCGAAAAAAACTTTGTCACAATTTTTGTGGCAGCCATCCACAAAAAAACAAAAGAGCTGCGTTAACATGATCCTCAATTTTAAACTTCTCTGTAGCAGCCCATTTGTTTTTTTGCTCCTGTCTGCTTAAAACAAAAATATGCGCCAAAGTTTTTTCGCCCAGCCATTTAACATAATGTGGTATTATCCAACAGTTTAGGCTACGCCACTTAAATTATTTGAAAACTGTTTGATAATCACATTATGTGTAAATGACATCCCTGATTGCCACTCGTTAGCTTTTTAGTTGTCCTCCGATTGTCATTCATTGCACTTGCGAAAAACATCTGCTGGCTGTGGTTCAAATAGCCAGCTGTCTCGCTGTCTGTCGACCGGTCAGGCATATAAATGCTTCGCAGGTTAATGATAAGCCTGTTACCGTTCGCCAGCCATCAAGCCATCTTGTCTATCCAACCACATTGCCAGGAAGCTGTGCTGCTAAGCCTGCCAGCTGAGGGCGCATAGCTCCTCCCCGAAAATGCTAACCTAAAAGCTAGGCCCCATCATCCGTCAGGCACAGCAGCATCTTTTATTATATCCCACCCCCAACCACCCAAAGAAATATCATCGACATATTTCAACATCGATCGATTGAATACATTAATGTAAAACCGCCGCTTTTGTCATGGTTTTTGACCCTCCGTAGACCGTCAACCCAATCAAAAAACCACGCCAAAAGCTACTTTGATGGGCTTACTAAAATAGCATCACCATTCTAAAATATATTGTTCTGCTCAAATTAACATGAAATAAGTGTTCTAAACCGGCTTGGCATGGTTTTCTCACCCAGCACCGCAGCGCAATTGGAATTTTACGGCTTTGTCATGGTTTTTGGAGGTCAGACAAAAACCCACGCCAAAGCCTTAATTGCTTTATAGCGCTGCTGCAATTAGCCTCCCCTATGAAAAACCCACGCCAATTGCCTACCTTCATCCAAACTTGTGCCGGCCAATGAACCTCCGAAATCACGCAAACGCATTCATTGCCCGCCACAAGTTACAAAATTACTCACCAAACCCAGCCTGCATGCAAGATGTCCTGCTGTCCGCAAAGCTTCGTGCCCTTGCATCCCCTGCTTTCCTCGTGCCTCGTCAGACAGGTATGCTGCGGAGCACTCGCTTGCTCCCATCCTCTCAACTTGCAAGCAGGCTTAGCAAAAATTGGAGCAGCACAGCTTGGGCATTCCATATTTTTAATCTTTATTCGATTAATTTCGCCCAAGCAGTACTGCATCTTTATTTTATTTTTTTCCCAACACTTGTTAATTTATTCATGATCTCTTTATATTGGGTTTCAATTGCTTTTCAGATGTACCTTTTCCCGCTTTTGTCACGCTTTTTGTGGCATGTAAACGCTAAAGCGACCAAGTGGTGCCAAACAAAAAGACGTGCCAAAAGCTCCTTTGACGCCTGGATTGACAGAATCACTTTGATCCTCAATCCTCCGAAAACTACATTCTTGCTAGATTGCTAAAGTAAACAACCCTGTTATCACAAGGTTGCCAGAAATGTGCCCCAATTTTGCATCATAGGTCTGAGGTCTTTTCTTTTATTTATAAGCAAAATAGCGGCAAGAGGCTGACGCATAACCCTAGCGCCCTTCGGTTGTTCCGCTTTTTTTCTAATATGCAGAGCGTAAAGTTGGGAAGTATTTCAACTTTATTTTTCGGCTGCATATTAGCAAAAAAATGCGGTCAGGCATTTGCTGCGCAGGGGAGAAGAAAGGCTGACAAGTCACCCTTTGGCTCCCATTCAAATGTAAAAAAATATACCAATAACTTTCCCGCCGTGCCGTCGGGATTCCTTTTTTGGAATTAGTTTGCTATGTCCGCCAGCGGACACTTTCGGTCAAAAATAGTTGAAAATATTTATCCGGTGTACACCGCTTATATCCGTTTAACACGTGATAAATATGCGAAAAAATTAGGTTAAATCATTGATATGTAGTATCTTAAGTGTTCAATAATTGATTAAAAACACGTCAAACATGAGCTACTTTAAGAACATCGAAACACTGGCAGACCTGCGCAAAGAATACCATCGCCTGGCACTGCTCAACCACCCAGACAAGGGAGGAAATGAAGAAACCATGAAGGGGATCAACAACGAGTTTGAACGCCTCTCAAAGCTTCTCATCAATGCTGACAGCACCTTCACCCAAGCCAGAAAAGACTATGAATATCAGGTTTCAGAAGAACTTCAGGAGATCATCAACATGGTGATCAATCTTGCAGGACTCGAAATCGAGATCATCGGCTCCTGGGTATGGCTCACCGGCAACACCTACCCAAACAAGGAAGCCATCAAATCCGCTGGTTTCATGTTCTCCCGTCAAAAATCAGCCTGGTACTGGCACGCTGGCGGATACCGCAAAAAGAACGGCAAAATGGGCTCCCTGGACGATGTCCGCGATTTCTGGGGCTCAGAAAAAATCGAACAACGCAAAACAGAAAAATCACTCGCTTAACCCACCGCTGGCGCGGTTTTGCAAACCGTGCCCACCGCGTCAGCCCAAATCCTCAAATCCATGACAACAAAAACCCAAACCCTCGAAAAAGACGTAAAACTGCTTTACGGCATGTTTCGCGTAATTTACAACTTCAACGCTGATGAAATCATCGACAGCGCCTGGCCTCCTGCGGAGGACCTAATCATGAACCTGCATTTCAAAGCCAAATTCAAAGGACTTTGCGATTCAGAAGGCTTTGCTTCTGCCAATGCAGTCTTGCGTTTTGCAGGTGCCCTGAGCAGCGACAACGCCTCAAAATTCTGCATCGCCCTCGCTAACAAAATCAATTCATAATTAAATAACCCCGCGGCTAGGCTTAGCAGCCTGGCCGCTCAAAGCCCCAAAATCATGAAAAATCCATTAAAAAATTACCGCATCATCAAAATTCACCTTTTTTCAAATTGTGCACGATGCAACCGCCCGCTCTACAGAGGCACCGAAGCATTTTATTTCCCTGCCACGCTCAAGGTCTTTTGCGTCAACTGCGGAGAATGCAGCTTCAATGATTTCCTTTTGGCAGCCTCAAAAGAAGATTATCAATCCCCAGTTTACCGCTAAAAATCAACCCGCTCCCGGGCCTGTCAGCTCGGGAGCTTAAAACCCCAAAATCATGAACAGATACAAAAACGACCCCAGACCCCTTCAGACCCGCTTCGCTTCAAAATGCAGCACCTGCGGCAAGTATTTACCTAAAGGCTCCGACGCCTTCTATTTTCCTTCCAACAGGAAGATTTTCTGCGAATCCTGCGGAACTCATTCTTATCAGGATTTTATCGAATCCGCTCAGGATGAAGAATTTTATAATTCACAATATCGTTGAAAATCTAGTGCCTTGGCTTAGCAGCCAGGGCACTCATTCCCACTATTTATAATGATTCTAAATAACAAACTTATGACACTGTCAGAAATTCAAACCGCAATCAAAGCCGGGCAAGTGGTATACTGGTCATCCTTACTTTATCAGGTCACAAGAGACACTAAAGGTCAGTACTTTATTGTCTGCCTGCAAAACAACCATGCCATCGGTCTTACCTGGGCTGATGGTAAAACCTTAAACGGCAGGGAACCCGATTTTTTTATTCATAACCCAAAACACTGAAAATTATGTCATATCATTCACAAATCAACGCCGCCATGATTCACAACGAGCTTAGGCGCCTTGTAAACGTCGCAAATGCAAGACCACCCATCAACCTTGATCTAACCCTTGAAACCCTTGAGGCAATTTATTCATTGATCAAAAATTATGAAGGACATCCTGCACTCGAAGTCTGGGATAACATCGTAACCCTCGCACATAAATACAATTCCATCATCCATGCGCTGGATGCTCATTCAATTCCTCACAATTGTAAACCGTTCAAATTTTCTTAAATAATCCACAGCTGCCCGTGCATATTGCCTGCGGCACTTTTAAAACACCATCAATATGCAACTGGAAATTTTTTACCCCAACAACAACCCACAGGAGCCCACTCATTTAGTTAACCTCTGGTCAGGTTATCAACCCGGCCCATGCTGGGATATGCTGATGGACCTCCAAGACAAAATGCTGGATAAAACTCCCTTTACTTCCAGTGAATCCCAAATATGGAAAGAGTACCAATTTGCACCAAAAGGCTATAAATACGACACCCTTGGAAACCTTTACCCATACACAGGGTAGGGGAGTCCCGCCATTCCCTCGCTCTACGTACTCTGCGCTTCGTCGGATCCCGTCCCAAAAGTCCCACAAGTCCCCAAACACTAAACAAATAACCCTAACCCCGTTCGGCGTAGTCTGTGACTACGTCGCTTAAAACCCCCAAACCCCATGAAAACCCTCAAAAAATCCTCAACCAGTATCTTCTTGAAAATCATCGCTAAACTTGCTGAAAACACATACCTCAAAATCGACACCAACGGTCCTGACAGCGGCATCATGCCTCTGATAGTTGAAAAACTTGGTCAACCTGTTCAAATCCTGAGCACTGAATACCAGATTTACAGCCTTGCCCACTACTACACACAATGCGGAGACCTCATTGCAGACCCCGACATGACTTTTGCCGTCAACATCAACAACCCTGACATCATCTACCCCCTCACCATCCAGAATCCCATGTTCTACTCCGAAGGACTTTTCATGCAAAAAGGCAAATGGCTCCTCAACAAACCCATCCAGGCCGACATGACATCCTTCGCCAACCAATGGCTCAAAAACCTCAAATGGCAGCAAAACCTATAACCCACAAACAAAAAAGAGGTACTCCAACCACGGAGTACCTCTAAAACAACCAACCAATTAGGATCATCCCGAGGGCTCGGGTGATATATCCCTAAAATGCACCACAAATATACTCAAAATATACCCAAATCTTCTCTTAATATTTCAAAAAAACCTAAATTTGGCAGATGAAAGAAAAAGAAACCAACACAACTCCCCAATGGCGCTATCCGTTTTTAAACGCTTACAAACGCTTAGCACATTTACCAACAATGTACCATCCTTTATTCTTGTAATTCAACATATTACAAAAGCATGGCATTTAGCAGCGAGTTGGCAGTCATGTTAAAAGAGTCCCAAAATGAAATAAATGAAGATGAGTAAATATCAAGAGAATGAACGGGAGAATGCTCCAAAAAGAAAATGTTTTAATAATGACAGTTTCAGCGGAATTTATAGAAAAATACCACGAGAATTTGTGCTTTTAAACTGGAAAAATAATCTCTTTGGAGAAATACCACACAAATTAATATTGTCATATTTTGACGATAATAAAATATCTTGGTGGGGTGGAAAAAAACCAACAGGACATATTTTATCTTCTCAAATTGCTTGCTTAAACTATTTGTTTATAATTAGAACTGACAGAGATGCAGTTTTAAGTCTTGCCCAAACGATATGCGCTGATTTAGATGATGTATTAGAAATTGCTAATGACACAGATAATACAAAAGCTTTTATTTCATTCGAAGCGGTTAGTGATAAAGATTACTTGAATGAGTGTGTAAATGGACAAAATCCGACACGTGGTAACAATTGTACTTCAATCGATGCATTAATCGTTGCTAAACACAAAAATGGAAAAACTATTTTAATTCCTATTGAGTGGAAATATACTGAATGGTATGGAAATACGGATAAATCAACAGAAGACGGTAAAGACAATGAAAAAGGAAGTCAGAAAAGTGGAAAAATCAGATTAGCGCGTTATTCTGAATTAATAACCAAATCTAGCCAACTTAGAATAAAATTAAAAGACTATAAAAGTTCTGTTTATTTTTTCGAGCCGTTTTATCAATTAATGCGTCAGACACTGTGGGCAGAGCAAATGATAAATGCAAAAAATAGAATTAATGAAAGTATTCAAGCTGACGACTACATTCATGTTCATGTAATTCCTATCGAAAATCATGACTTGCTAAAAGATGATTTAAAAACCAACAGAAGAAGAAAAGCCTATTCGAATGGAACTACTAAAGGAAGCATGGAAGAAATTTGGAAATCATGCTTAATCAATCCAGACAAATACAAAATAATAACACCTTCTTCTTTATTGGCAAATATTGACAAAAACAGGTATAATAGTTTAATCAAATATTTGAATTTCAGATATGAATAAAACACGAACCGCTAACAATGTACATATTGCAGGGCGGGGTTCGGTGGTACGCCAACTGCGGATTCTCGCTTCGCCGTTCCGTGTCCTTCGGACAGGACACGCTCTTAGAAATCCGCCCCGACAACATGTACCAACCGTTGACCTTTCTGCTTCCTGTCACTCTCAAACCTTCAGTCATTAAGACCTTCAGACCTTAAGACTTTCAAACCCCGCTCACCTTCACCATCCGTCTCCGCCCGAGCTTTCTTCCCATCACGGCATACCGCAGTGCATCAATTGCATGATTGTAGGTGTCCACCGGCTCATTTTGAGGATCACCGGCCTTATTTATTTTCCACTTATAATTCCGCAACTCCCTGATCAGATTCAGTGATCTTGCCGTCACATTCAACCTGTACTGCTTAATGACGTCAATGCCATAAACGATGCTCCCCGCAGGCTTATAAGCAGCCCTGACATTGAACCCAGCCTGCCTCAACTCATAAATCGTCTCCGGTTTATTGTCTGCAACAATATCATCCAGCCAGCCCAAACCAAGTTTCCGAAGGATAACAACCAGGTCAGACGCCAGGAGCCCGGTTCTGTACTCCAACTCATCAATCCACAATTCACCATCATTCAGCCCCACCTTTACCAGCGTTGTCGGATCATTCGTAAACCCAAAATCCATTCCAAAAGTAACCCACTTGCAATCTTCAGGGAATTCATTCACTTGTTTCCAGTCGGTGAAGATCAGCCCTTCCAGACTGCCATATTCCACGTCTATATGTGTCCGCTTAAAATTAACATCCAGCTTCGCCCTGAGTTCAATTCGCCTTGCTTCTTCTGGCGGGAGAAATTTATTATTCAGATAGTTGCTTTTTATTATTTTATGCTTTCCATAAAACGACAGGAATTTTTCCAGCCAAAATTCTGCCGTCGGATTAAAGTCTCCGATCACAATTTCCGACCGCCGTGCCAACTCATCCCAGATTTCAAATTTCAATGTATTGATCTCATTGCCATAAAGCAGGTACCTCCGTGCTCCCAGAGCCTTCTCAATCCTGTCTGCAGAAAAAAACTCAATCACACTTTTTGAAGGGAAGGTGAAAATTCCGCGTGTGCTGTTGTATTGCACTGTTGAACTTAGATCAAGATCCATCAGGATTTTTTGAGTGATCCTGATGGCGCCAATGTCCAGGTGTGGCTTACTCTCACTGACTACAGTTATCACTTTACCTTTTAACTGCATTGCAAGAAATACAAGAAATAAAACTAAGTCATAAGTTTTGCCGGAGCCGGTGCCCCCTTTGTGAATGATGATTTTTTCACCTTCATTTATGGCTTTTTCAGTTTCCGTGAAAATATATCCGAACAAGATTTTTTTATCCACGTTCGAAGATTACATTTATTTTTTCGCCTGCTGTGGTATGATCCACTTTTTGAGAGTCCGCCCAACCGAATCTGTTTTTCATATTCATGTACCAAAGTGTAGCATTGAAATTTGACGAAGTCAGGCTCGTCCTGCCTTGTTTTTCCCACCAGGCTTCACTCAGCATTTTCCCCCTTTTTATGGTTTCCGAAAACCCCTCTTCCTCTTTCATCCATCTGTCCCACAAATCGTTAGAAAACGAACCTAACCAGCTATTGATCAAAGCTTTAACTTCTTTGTCTGATCCTCCCTGCGTGTAAAGTTCAATTATTGCCTCATTCCAGTGGTCGGGCAGTAAATCAACATTTTTTTTTGGCCTGCCTCCCAAATCTTTTCCTTTTTCCTTGTCGATGTTTTCCATAACTTTTTTGTCTTAATTCCTGGGGTTGCTTATTTTCTGTAAATCATTTTTTCAATCACACTGATGCTGACATTGTACTCTTCGCTCAGCTGATTTTTTATGTCCGTATAGGTCCTCCCGGTCTTGGCAAGCGAAAAATACTTCTCTTTCACAACCCATTTCCGTAACTGTTTTATCTCTATAAGTCCTGATTTATAGATGTTTGTAATATCGAAACCTATTGTTTCATTTACATCATTGATCAACTTTCTTTCCTCGTCCATTCCTTTAAACTTATATTTCTACAAACTTACGTCAAAAATGGTTATTTATCATTGATATTCAAAGATATTGCCACTTTATACTAAAGTATTACTTTAAGTGAAACGTACTTTTGCCAACACATTCAAAAAACTTAAAATCATGGCAAAAACTCCAAAACCTTCAACTCCTAAAGCAACCTCGCCTAAGCAGCTTGCTTCAATTCCAACAAAACCACGCCGCCCCGGATTCAAACCTGGTGCAGAACTGGCATCAACCGTGAAATAGGATGAACCGATACTACCTTTCACAACCTGTTTTCAATGCCCCTGCCGGACAGATAGACCGCGAAAACGGGATCATTCGCGGGATCACCATCTCACGCATTGGCCTGGCGAAAGGTCATGGAGGTCACATTGACAAAACTTTTTTACTGCAAATTGTGGAACTTGCAAGTACCCGGCCGCAGGGGATCAAAGCGCGTTTTGGCCATCCGAATATGTGTGCCACAGCTCTTGGGACCTACTTAGGCCGCTTTCACAATTACGCTTTTACCGGAAACGCTGTTACTGCTGACTTGCATCTTGACGAATCAGCCAAATCAACGCCATCAGGAAATCTTTATGACTATGTCTTCGATATGGCAGAGAAAAATCCAGACATGTTTGGCGCCTCAATCGTTTTTGAAAACGCAGAATTTGCTGTTACTGAAACAGAAGAAGACGGCAAAAAAGTAAAAAACAAATATTTCAGATTGAAGGAGCTTCGCGCCACCGACATCGTCGATGAACCCGCCGCCACCGACGGTCTCTTTTCAGCCGACTCAATCCCTGGCTTGGCCACCCAGTTTCTTGACGAAAACCCCACATTGGCTGAATTCATTTTCTCCAAACCCGAAAACGTAATCGAATTTTTATCCAATTACCTAAACAATTCCAACATGAATTTACCCGAAAAACTCAAAGCAAACTTCCTCAAATTCTTCTCCTTAGCCGACCCAGCTCTCCCCGAAATCCCCGAAGTCGCTGAGGTCGCCCCAGTCCCACAAGTCCCACAAGTCCCACCTGCCGCCGACCTCGCTCCAGTCGCTGAAGTCGCCTCATTCGCCGACCTCGCTCTAGTCGCCTCCCTCGCTGAAGTCCCACAAGCTCCTGATCCTCACCCCATCTCTGTCGCTCTTCAAAACCTCGTCACACTTGGTTTAGCCGATCAACTTTCTGAAACAGCTTCTGTTGAACAGCAGACCGAAACACTTTTGTCCTCATTTGAATCCACCATACTTCAATTGCAGGATGCTCAAAAAATGATCGCTATGCTTCAATCAAAACTTGCAGCCGCACCAACAATCCCCCACAACGTAACAGATCCTCAGATTTCTGTCAACCTCTCAGAGCCTGTAAAGGATGAGTCCGGTAAACAAATGTTGAAATCAATGCCCAAAGACCTCAAACGCAAATTAATTGCTGCTCAACCATAATTTCTCAAACCCTCTAATTCATTAATAAGATGAACATTTTCACCCAAACAACCTCACCGCCATTCCTAAAACAGGCAGTCGATGAGTTTTTCATTCAACCGATGTTCACCGCTGAAGATATCCGCGGTATCATCACCGTCCGCACCGATGTCAAAGGTACCGAACGCCTCAACCGTATCGGCAGACCTTCCATGATGACCAAACCCAAGGCTGTGCCCGGGTTCAATCCTGCCGGAGGCTTCAATCTCACCTACACAGATATCACCGTCAAACCGATGTCCATGGAGTTCGAGCAAAATGCACGCGAATTCTGGGGATCTATCATCGAACAGCTCCTCGCTTCCGGCTACAAGGAAGACGACATCGAACAGATGAAAAGCCCTGATATCTGGAACAAAATCATGCTGCCCCTCATCGCTACAGCTGGTCAGGACGACCTCATCCGTCAGATGTTTTTCGCCAACCCGCTTGCTGAGGTAATGGCAGGCGGCATCCCGAACGGTACCATCGACGACAACTATTCCGGCTACAACGGCTTCATGTCATGGCTCCTGAAAGACACGCAAACAGGCGTAATTCCTGCTGCTCAGCACATCCCGGTTGCTTCTTCTGTCGCTGCCGTCAAAGCAGAAAAAATCCTGACTTACACCGCAGGAACAGACACCGCAATCAACGTCGTCATCAACGGCATCACTTACGTTCAAGCCTATGCCTCAAATGCAAACACCACAGTAGCAAACTGGCTCACAGCGCATAAAGCAGCTGTTGAAGCCCGCGCCGACATCAACGGAGTTATCGTTACCGCCACCGGTGCTGGTATCAAAGTTGTTTCAAAGTCTAAAGGACAGGAGTTCACTTTCACCGCTACCGTTACCGGAAACGGAACTTTCGCAGCATCTGGCGTTGTCGCTGCTACCAAAGCCGGCAAACTTGCCGCCAACGAATCCGACACCACCCTCGAAGCGATGTTGGATGCCGTCACACCTGAGATGCATGAGTTCAATCTCAACTTCATGATCACCTCCTCCATGTGGAGAAACCTCGTCCATACCTTCAAAAACCGCGAAACCGTCCTCGGCGACGCTGTGATGCAAAACGGTCTGAAAGTCAAAACCTACGAAGGCTACCCCATCATCGTCCGGCCCGACTGGGACAAATGGATAACATCCGCTCAAAACGGCATCCATCCTCACCGTGCAGTGCTCACAACAAGTAAGAACCTGCTTTTTGCCACCGACGGCACAGCCGATTCCGAAATGATCGAAACATGGTACAACCAGGAAGCCCAGATGCGACGCTACCGCGTCCAATACAAAGCCCAGACAGCCTACATCCACAAGGAACTCATGGTACTCGCCGGCTTCAAAGACTAACAAACTAAACCGCCCGACAAACTTTTTTCCCATTTTTCTCAAATGTCGGGCGGTCTCCTAAAGCACAGCCTGCAACTACGATTCCACGATTCAACAATTCAACAATTCCACGATTCCACGATTCAACAATTCCACGATTCCACAGTTCCACGATTCCACGCCTATGAAAACCTCCTTCTCCGCCTACAACTACACCCCCTTATTCAACCTCAAAAAATCCGATTTCATTGACTTGAAATCAAATTTTGAGGTCTATATTCCTTTCGGAGAGGACAACATGTTACCTACCCAACTCAACAAACTAGCTCGTGAAGTGCCTATTCACCGGGCAATCCTGAATTCAAAAACCAACTATGTAATCGGGAAGGGGCTCACTTCCAACAATCCCATCATTGCAGCTTTCATCAAAAAACCAAACAACACAGAAACCGATCTGACCAACACTGTGAAACGCCTTGTTTTCGATTATTTCAACCAGGGCAATGCATACCTTGAGGTTGTCACTGACGCAAAAATGAGTTTCCTCTATGTTTACCATGTCGATGCCTCCAAAGTAAGAATTGCAGCCGATGGCCAAAACATTATCATCCACCCTGATTGGGAGCATTTCAAAGGAAAAAACGATCCTAATGCATCTTTTTTACCGCTTTACCCTGACTTCAAAAAACAAAAAGACAAGCTCTATCATGCTGTCTATCACATAAAAGACTATGAACCAGAATTTTACTACTATGGCCTTTGCTCATACTTCGCAGGCCTTCGCTCAGTGATCATCACAGGTCTGACAAACGTCTGGAATCAAAAGCGCCTCGAAAAATCATTTTCAGCGCCTGGGCTTTTGATCATCCCTGGCGTCAATGACGATACTGACGCAAACGCACTCGACGAAGAATTCCAGAAACACATGGGCGCCCTCTCCGAAAGTGCATCCGAAATCATCATTCAATATCTCTCAGACCTCGGCCCTGGACAATCTTCTCAGGCAGCCCAATACATCGACTTCCTGAAAAAAGAAGAAGGTAACTGGCTGGGTTTACACCAGCAGGCAGAAATGTCCCTGATTACAATTCATAATTGGTTCAGAACATTAACACCTTATTCAGACGACAAAGCAGGTTTCGACACCAATCGCATCATTGCGGAGTATGAGGTGGCAATGGCATCAATCATTCGTCCCCATCAGGACATGTTCTTGAAACATATTTACAAACTTCTGGCTGACTTCAACTTTCCACTTGCAGATCTTGACTTCATCAACGAACCCCCCATTCAAAAAATCAACCCATACAAATTCGTCTGGGAAGTAAGAAGAGACAGCGGTCTTGATTTCGACAAGAACGATCCCATCCAACGCCAGCTGGTCATTCAGGTCAGAAACACCTTCGGTTCTGGCAACGATGTTACCGAACGCGACAAAAACGCCTCCAAACCCCTCGATACATAACTATAATCAATTAATATACAATGTATTAAACTCTTTATAAACTTTCAACTTTATAAACTCAAAAAAAAATGGTTTATCCAACGCAAAATATTCGTTCAATGCAGTGCGCGAGCCCGCCCAAACGCGGTGCCGATGAGCCTGTGAATTTGAAAACACTTAGTAATCCGGCAAAAACGGCCCGGAGGCCGTTTGGACTCGTACGCAGTAGAGTCCACCTTTTTGCCAGGATTTCTTGTGTTTTCAAAGAGTGCCTGAGCCATCGTTTGGGTAAATGGTTTTCTTTCTTTTGCCGAAACAAAAGAAAAAATAATAACCAAAGCCCATTCATACCCACAATTTCCCGTGTTTTCAAAGAGTGCGCGAGCAATGGTTTGGGCATATGGTTTACTTGCCGAATGTTTTCGGCATTGCCAAACAAAAGAAAAAATGATAGCCAAAGCCATATCCCACCCACAATGTACCAAGTGCTTTCAAAGCAAACAACTCTCTAAATCATAAATCGAAAATCTAAAGACCATGCCCAGAATAAACGGCTTTCGTACAAAAGCAAATCCTGCAGGAAACATAATTTCAAAACCAGCTTTTGAAACTGTTTTTCTGCCTTTAAATATTATTGCTTCTGTTGCTCTTTCTTACAGCCCTGCTATTGAAATACCTCAAAATGCAACAAATATCACAATCCAGTTCTTTCACACAATTGGCAACAATGCTGCTGATCCCTGTACTATCACAATCGAGCAAGGTTCTGATGGCGTCAACTTTGCTGCTGTTCCTGCTTTTGATTCCGAACTCTTTACAATCGCTTCACAATCGCCCACAACAACGATCAGTATCGTAGGTGTTTTAGCGAAATATATTCGCTTCAAATTTGAAAACGAACCAAATTCTTTTGGTGTCATCAATGCATGCACAATACTTTTTGCCTAATACTTTTTGATTATGTCAACTCCAAAATCATATCTGCTCAACCTCTATCCAAACCTTGCGCTCACGCAGCTTGCCAAACTTTGGGCCGAAGCTGATGAAGATTTTGAGGTTGAACCAGGCAAATATTCTGCAAAACATCACCGCTTAAAAGTCGCTGCTGATGCTTTGGCTACCGCCGCCGCAGCTTCAACCGCTTCTGATGCCGCAGCTTCAACCACTGCTGACGCAGCCGCCGCAGTTGCAGTTCTGGAAGCTCTACAACCTTTGGTTGATGGACTTACCGAAATACTTGAAGTACAGGAAAATGTCGAATTAATGACCGATATTCATGGCAACCTTGCTGCCATGTCAGCCATCTATACAAACCTTTCTGCTTTGCTTGATGTTCAGGCTGACATTCATTCTATCATTGGCATTCATACCAATATTACCGAACTTTCAGAAATCTATGCCAACCTTGCCGCGCTCATTGGCGCAGCTGCTAGCGCACAATCAGCAATCGATGCTGCTGCTGCAGCCGAAGCTAGCGCAGCCAGCGCAAACACTGGCAAAGATGCAATCAATGATATTTTACTTGCAGCCCAACAACTTTACCTCGATATGGCAACAAATTACCTTTTTTACCCCGAAATAAACGCATTGCGTTTGCGCGTTTTCAACGAGCAAGCAGAATATCAGCAACCTTTGCGCCTTATTGATGAAGCACTTGATGCATTGCAAAGCGTTCCGCATTCACTTTTGATGCTTCCATTTGCCTCCAAAGCAGGTAAAATTTATTCAATTTTACCAGCCGATGGCTCAGGTGATTTGGTTGTTAGTCGCAATTCTGTTAAAACAGTAATTGGCAAAAATGGATTGCCTGTTGAATGTCCTGTCAATACCTTGATGCTTGATTATAGCACAGGCATAGCCGGATTTTTAATTGAAAATGCAGCAACAAATCTAATCGTCAGCCCTCTCAATCCTGTTACGCAGGACATTGAAGTTGCTCATGTTGGCCATTATTTACAATTCAGAGGCTCAGGCACAATTGTTTTTTCTGGTGTTCGTAGTCAGACTGTCATTGGTAATCCAGATGGTTCATTGAAACAGGCAACAATCAGCCCAACAGCAGCAGGCACTTTAACCCTTACAATTTCGGGCGATGTCAGTTTTGCACAGCTTGAAGTTGGCGGTTATAGTTCTTTTGTAAATGGTACTCGCGCAGCAGATGTTGTTACTGTACCATTAACCGGCCTTAAATCGTATGTTTGGAATAATTATTTATATTTTTTTCCTGCTGGCAATCCAAACCCTTATACACTCCCACTTGGGCTTACAAAAAAACTAATCTTTTCCGACCATATACTTAACGAATCTCAAATAGGCTCAATGGGTTTGGAACTTGAACCTGTTGACCCTACAACATTAAATGTTACTGCCGGTGCAGGAACTACGGCTCTTAGTTTTACTGTTTCCGAAATGACCATCGTAAAATTTAATGGTAATACAAGATTTTATTCTGATTGGACAGGATTATTGGATGAAAGTAAAATGTGGATTTTACAACCCGGTGCAGCTAGGACAAAATATATTAAACTCGTTGCTGGCACTGATACTTTAGGCATTCCCGATAAATCTAAAATTACTGAAGTTGCATTTGCTTATGGTGCATCAGCTACTCGAATTCATACTGTTGCGGCAAATACTTTTCCAAATGCTACTAAAATTAGCATTCCTCAATATTTTACTTTGACTGGCAATTTATTACCCATAGTTACACATTTAATTGCATTGAGTGTTTATGATGGCACTTTACACGAAGGTCTTGTAGAGTTATCAATGAATCAACTAATGGGTGGAACATTTACAGCTCAAGCATTTCCATCTACATTAAAAATATTTAGGTTTTGGGGAGCTAATTCAAGTAATATTTGGCAGTTTACGGGAGAATTTCATGAGGGAATGGAATTAATTACTGTTGGAGGTACAGCTGCTACAGGCATTACATGGAACAACAGCAACCCAATGCCATCCACTTTAACAAGTTTAGTTTTACAAGCAACAAACTTCATTTGGGCTTATAATGGCGCTCTCCCTGCTGGTTTAACATCCTTAACTGCTCAAGGTGCTGGTTTCAGATGGACTTATAATGGTGCACTGCCAACAGGTCTAACTTACCTGCTTATTCAATCAACAGGTGGTAATTGGACTTATAATGGTCCTCTTCCAACAGGACTAACATTCATTCAAATTCTTTCAAATTCTGTTTATTATACTTATGATGGTCCTCTTCCAACAGGTTTAACATATTTGTATCTAAGTGGTAGTAACTTAAATTGGACTATCCTTGATGTGAGTGGAACATCCAATTTGTCTCAATTCTACCTTCAGGATTACAGGCAAGTAAAAATGACAAATGAGGAATTAATTACGTTACTCACTTCAATGACTAATCGTGTTGGAGCTCTCCCAAGCAGTTGCGTAATTGGCGACTATGCTAATCATAGTAACCCGCCTCAATCAGTAGTAGATGCCATAGCAGTACTCAAAGCAGCTAAACCTAATATAACCACCGTAACACTTGTAGCATAATGAAAAATCAATTTGTAAATTTTGGTCTACTATTCGTTGATGGTGTCTATTCATTAGTAGACAATGCAACAATATTCACAAACGATGATGCAGAAATAATCGATTTTGCCACACAAGCCGAACGCGATGAATATTTGATTGAAAATGAAATCGTGTATGAGGTAGAAAACCTACCTGATTTTAATGATCCTCAATAAATTGATGTCATGCCCCTGAAAAACCTTCTCTTCATCGCCTCAGAATCCTCCGTCATTTCAAAGCTCTTTGCCTTGATCATTGCGATGTTGGCGCCCTTGGCAGTGGTCATACACTTGCTGCTGTTCCTGCTCGTTCTCGACGCCGTCACCAGCATCTACTTTCAGATCAAAATCCGCCTCGAAGGATTGACAGGTTTCAGGCTTCGCCTTCAATCTGCCTTCCTTACCATCGAAAGTCGCAAGCTCAGGATCACCCTTGAAAAGATGGTCTTCTATGTGCTTGCCCTGATCGTATTTTTCCTCTTCGATAAATTCATCCTCCACATCGAACCCATCAACATAGACGACACCTTCACCTTCAGCTTCACCAACTTTGCCGCCGTCCTCGTATGCATGACAGAGTTAACCTCAATCATGTCCAACCTCTCAAAAATCACCAATAACCCCATCTTCAACCGCATCACCAAAATCCTGCAAAAGAAAGTCACCCAAAACCTCAACCCTAAACAACAATGAAACCGGCGTTCGGCGTAGTCTGTGACTACGTCGCCAAAACCTCAAACAATCTAAAAAAATGATATATCCAACGAAAAATGACCGTTCAATGAAGCGCGTGAGCCCGCCCAAACGCGGTGCCGCTGAGCCTGTGAATTTGAAAATACATAGAAATCCGGCAAAAACGGCCCGGAGGCCGTTTGGGCTCGCACGCAGGAGAGCCCACTTTTTTGCCAGGATTTCTTGTATTTTCAAAGAGTGCGTGAGCCATCGTTTGGGTAAATGGTTTTGTTTCTTTTGCCGAAACAAAAGAAAAAATAGTAACCAAAGCCTGATCCTGCCCACAATGTCTCCAAATGCTTCAAAAGCATATCGCTCAATTCGCTCATTCGCTTCGTTCGCTTAAGTCGCCAAACAACACTTGTCCGCCGTGGCGGAAACACTAAACAAATAAAATAATGAGAAACATAACCCACATCGTCGTCCATTGCACAGCGACCTATCACAACACAAAAATTGAAAACATCAAAAAATACTGGAAGGAAGTCCTTGGTTGGAAAGTTCCCGGCTATCATTTTATTATCGAAGCCAATGGCAACATCACACAGCTTCACCCCGAATCTTTGCCCTCTAATGGCGTTGCCGGTCACAACAGCAAACTGATAAACATCTGTTATATCGGTGGCATTGATGCTGCCGGCAAACCTTTCGACAACCGAACACTTAACCAGAAAGCTGCCATGATAGGCATGCTCAAAGAACTCAAAAACCGCTATCCAAATGCTGAAATAGTCGGTCACCGCGATTTCCCCGGAGTCACAAAAGCGTGCCCTTGTTTCGACGCAAAGGCAGAATATAAAATTCTCTCTAAATAATTCTCTTAATCATTCACTTAAACCATTCATCAAATGAAAAATTCAATCTTGTTTCTGATCTCAGTTTTTATGCTGGCAATGCCGGTAATCCTCCTCGCCGACACCGGTGATCCCCCTAACCCCAAATCAATGGAAATCTTTGCCTCCATGTCAGCCCTCATTGCCGGGGTGGTCGCAATCACAGCTCTGCTCAAAACTTTCCTAGGCACAACAGGCATCTTCACCGAAATTGTAAGCTGGATCATCGGTCCGCTGATTGCCTTCATTGGTTTCTTCTTCAAACTCGGAATCTTTATCGCAATGCCTTGGTACATGGCACTTTTCTATGGAATCCTTGCCGCCTTTTCTGCCAACAAAGGCTGGGACATCTACAAAATCTTTGCAGGCAACAAATCAGCTGCTTACAAATGAAACGACAAGCATTTCACGTTTGTTTTTTAATCCTGATGGCGATCCTCTCAGGCTGCAATATGAAACACTATTGCAGCCGGAGGTTTCCTCCAGCCACCCAAACAAACACCGACAGTACAAGCTACATCGAAAAGATTGTCTTTCGCGACACCACCATCTTAGTCCTCCTGCCCGGCCTGAATACCCACGACACCATCTGGCTCGACACCATCTCAAATGCAGCACAGAGCTACCTTTCATTGCCCTATGCCACAAGTTTCGCCCACTTCAAAGACGGCAAACTGCTCCACCAGCTCCACCAAAAAGACAGCACCATTGCCATCTTAATCCAAAATGCCATAAAAGATCACACCATCACAACCACTCAAAGCAAAGAGATCATCAAGCTCGAATTCAAAAACGAACTCTCCCCATGGCAGCACACCCAAATCTACGCCGCCTGGATCCTCACCACCCTCATCATCATCTCCGCCCTCTGGAAATCCCTCCTCAGCGGCCTCTTCTCCAAACTTCTCCTCCTCACCAAAAAACGCAAACCCCCATAGCATCTCCCTCAACCTCAGTATCGACCTGTTCGGCGTAGTTTGCAACTACGTCGCCACCTGTTCGTTAGTTTGCAACAACGTCGCCCCTGTTCGGCGTAGTTTGCAACCATTGCCGTCAAGCTAAGGACGTAAGTAATTGAATATGAATAAAATAATACTTTTTTTACCCCAATCCTTTGCAGTATTGGGGTTTTTTAGTTTTTTTTGTGCCATTTCAATGAACTTTTAGTTTTTAATTTAAGGTCTGTCTTGTGGCTTAATCAGGCAGGCCATTTTTCACTTCAAATATAAGCTTAATTTATTGAACTGCAAAATATTAGATCAAATATTTCACAAAAATTACATCTCCCTTTTCGTTTTTCAGCCCAGTTACCAACACTCAAATTTTCAAGTATTTTCTCCAGAATTTCATTAAAATTTCCTTTGTCTTCAAATATGGCATCATACAGTTGTTCTTTCATTTCTTTGATGGTCGTAAAACATTTGTATGGACTTAAGAGCTTATTGGTAGTAATATATAAATAGTTTCGTAAATCTGAAATAAGTTGCCAGTTCAGAAATACCCATAATAGCTTCAGATACAAAGTTGTCAAGAATCTTTCTTTTTTCATTTTAGGCATCAAATCAATGTGCAGGATTGATTTCCAGATCTTAAACATCAGTTCTATTTGCCATCTCATGCGGTAAAGCTTCAAAATGGAATCAATTGAACAATCAGTAGTTTCAATATTACAGATATATAGATTAAAATGTGCCCGCGCTTTAAATTCATCAGAAGTATTGTAGCCCGATGCTTTATTCTCCTGATTGCGTCGCCTGACGCGTTGCTGGTAAAGAGATTCCGGAACCAACTCAGCAATTAGCCTGACTTCCCTTTTTGCTTTGCCAATGTAAACAACCATATCCTGCCTGCTAAGTCCGCTTGTTGTCATTTGGTCATAAAGATTTCTAAAATCAATCTTATCTTCTTCTGACTTAATCCTTACAGCAACATTATGGTATAGTTTACTGATGAAAAATGCTTCCTTCTTGATGTAGTGCTGAATCATTTTATCACTGTAATATCCTAAATCCCGGATGATCAGATCACCTTTTTCGATGTCGTCTTTTTTCGAAATTGCGTCCTTGGTATCTCTTGCGACAGCGGGCTGCAAATCAATATCGAGTATATTGCCTGTTTTTAGATCATATTCAAATTGAATGCTTACTGCTGCTTTTGAACTTCTTCCACCTCCTTTGCCAAAACCTTCAAAAAGTTCTGAAAGCGAGGCATCAATACCAAAAATTGTACTGTCTTTAATGCGGACCGTTCTGAACAGATTTAATACTGTTGGTGCTATCATGGTCCGAACCTGAGTTGACAAAGCTTCCTCTATCAAGGCCTTGGCAAAGTCGATGCTTGCATTTGAAAAGCGATTGTCAATGGCTTGTTTACTAAGCTCTATCAAATGCTTTTGTTTCGCATGAAAGCTTATCAACCGCAGACTCTTTGACTCATAACCATTGCCGTTAAACATCATGTCAAGAAACATGGCGGGTGTTATTTTACTTATTCGCACAAGAAACTTGCTTTTCCGTGCCAACTTAATGAGTTTTGAACTATCAATCAGATGAGAAAATGTGGTCTTGAAATTCTCTACCAGTGATCGATAATCCCCCTTAATACTATATAAATGGCCTTAGCTTGACGGCAATGGTTTGCAACTACGTCGCCAACTGTTCGTTAGTTTGCAACAACGTCGCCCTTTAACCCTAAAAAAAGCCACACTCACGTGTAGCTTTTTTTTTACCTCTATCAATCGCTAAAGTCTCTAAGCCGACCCCTCGCTTAATTCGCTTAGTTCGCTCTCATCTCTCATCTCTCATCTCTCACTCTCTCAGTCACTAAGTCCCGCAGCCTCACCCTCGCTAAAGTCGCTTAATTCGCTCAAGTCGCTCCCTCGCTCAAGTCTCCCAGTCCCAAAAGTCTCAGATATCCTGCTTTTAATTTGATGATAGTGCAGCGCGCCCAAACTTATTCTTAACCTGCTGCATATCCTTGATAATTAAGTCATCTACAACCCTTGCATACTTTTCAGTCATTTTCACACTCGAATGCCCCAGCATCTTCGATACTACTTTTATAGAAACCTGATTTGTAAGTGTTACTGTGGTTGCAAAAGTATGTCTTGCTGAGTGCGTACTTAAGCTTTTATTGATCCCTGCCAAATCAGCTATCTCTTTAAGGTAAGCGTTCATCTTTTGATTGCTGTAAACGGGTAGCAACCTGTTATGTATGATGCATCCTGCGTGTTCTTCGTAACGCTCTAATATCTGCAATGCTGGTTCCATAAGTGGAATATTGCACCAGTTTTTTGTTTTCTGACGTTTTTTGACGATCCAGAGTTGACCCTCTTTTTCAACAATATCTTTTTTATTCAAACTTTTTACATCGCTGAATGCCAGACCAGTAAAACAACAAAACAAAAACACGTCACGAACCTGCTGTACCCTTTCAATACGAAAATCTTTATTCATGAGCATTGTAAGCTCTTTTTCATCCAGATAATTCATATCAACATCATCGAGTTTAAAAGCATAATTGGCAAAAGGATTTGCTTTAAGCCAACCATTTGCCAGAGCGATCCGGACAATTTTTTTGAAGTTAGCCAGATACTTAATCGCGGTATTGTGCTGACAACCTCTTTCAGTTTTGAGGAAAATTTCAAAATCCTTCAAAAACATCTGGTTGATATCGATAAACCTCACGTCTTTAGCGTGAAATTTCATTTTAATAAAGGCCTCGACATGATTATAACATGTCGCATACTTTACCACAGTACCAGGAGCAAAGTCTTTACCTTCCAATTTTTTACACTTTTCATTGTGATCATTAAACAGTTCGAGCACGTCAGGAACTTTATGATCAATCCCTAGATAGGCATTTTTGAGAGCTTCTGCCGTAACCAGAATACCTCGCTCTTCCAGCTCACGTTTTTTTAGCAGTAAGTTCGATCGGACAAAATCGATATAAGAATTAACCTCCTTATTTTGCTTTGTTTTGCCATCGGTGCGTCCCGATTCACTTACCCAACTTTCCTCCCGGATAGTCCGTTGCAATGCGAATTCTGTCCTTTCGCCATTAATTGTTACCCTTACATAAACAGGTAAGGAACCGTCTTTCAATTTTTTAGTGCTGTTAACAACAAACAACACATTGAACGTTGATCTTTTCATTGACTTAGCTTTTTGTTTGACAATATATAACTCATTTGGCAAACAGCAACGAAGCAAAACGCTGCAAATCAAGGAAAAAGAACCTTATTCGGAGCAGTTTTTTTTAAGGGAGAAATCTGCACCGAATAAGTTTGTTTTAAATGCTTTAATTTGCTTCCAAAACACCTCAAAAACAAAAAAAAACCACCAAAAACGTCTAGTTTTCGGTGGTTTTCTTCGGTTTTCAACCTACTCAGCGGAGAGAGGGGGATTCGAACCCCCGGTCCACGGTAAAGCGGACAACGGTTTTCGAGACCGCCGCATTCAACCACTCTGCCATCTCTCCGGGTTAAATAAAAATACTTTATCTGAATTACATTATAGGAATTTAAATTATCCAACTAACTTGAACTCATTTAGAACATCTGAATTGTGTGCTCAAAAAGATAAATATTCCTGCATTGCATCAGCGCTATGTCGTCAAAGAACGGCCCGCAAAATTAGTCAAATATTACTAAAGACAATACTTGAGTATTTTTAATTTTTCTTCAAGTAGAGTGTTCTGTTCTAGTGGTTGTTATCCACCAATAATTTACGGGTAACCATCGGTCTAAGTTTTTTTGTTTGGGGTCATTAATTTCGAAGAATCGAAAAATGTTCCGTTTCTTTGTTGCAAACTCTGTCATTGAATAGGATAGAAAAACGAAACCAGATTATCGTTGCAGTCAAAGGTACACTGAAACAGATTCTCACAATCGCCATCGATAAAGTCTATGGTAATTTCTGATAGGTTTTCCTCCTGAAGACTTAGGGAAAATACACCAGATTCAAAAAGATAGAGGCAAGCCTGATCAATTACAATGGGCTGAATTACAACACATTTTAAAAGAAAACTTGAAATAGTTGAACCCATATCCAAATTTCCGCTTAATTGATAACGGTCGTCCAGAGTGCTGTCGATCGTATGGAAACCATCAAGCCATTCTGCATTCACATTGCCAGAAATAGAACTCGTATCAGTTGTAAACGACATTAAATTAAGCCCAATAACCGTGTTCCCGCCAAAGCTTGAGATGTTAGCCAGCCCAAAATCTCCTGTATAAGGCCGTTCGTTTACGCTGTATGAAAAGAGCCTTATTGCTGCAGTGCCGCCACTGTTCATATAATCTCCTTCAAAGCGCAACCTGATGCTTCCCTTACGTAGCTTTCCGTCAGGACAAAAAGTTCCTAGCCCAAAATCAATGATGATTGAGTCGTTTACGAGTGTGCAATGCGCACTGTCGATAATAGCAGAAAAATTTGTTCGAAGTTCTTCACTCCGTAGAGCTTTATCTGAAATCTGATAGATGAATATGGCCTGATTCAGTTGTGCATTGAACGTTTCTACAAACTGAAGGTCATCTTCCTGAATATCGCAAAGTTCTGATAGTTCCTCACAGCTTATACTAAGGAATATCAGGCTAATTGTTAACAGGAATAGTTTTAGTGTTTTCATCTTTAAGTAATTTAGAAGTTGTTTGATCTTTGAAAAGAACCAGATTAAGGCCAACCCTTAAACTGGAAGATTTGAGTGTTGCTGGCATAACCAAGCCGTAAATATTATCAGTGAGTAGCACGAGTTGCAATGGGCCAAGAACGCCTGAAACGCCGATTGAAAAGTTGTTCAGCCTACTTGACAACAAGGAATATGCAAGAATTAACTGAAATCTTTTCCCAGGAGAAAAGACATAATTTAGGCCGAAATTATGGTTCAGCTTATCGCCCCAGACTGAACCCTGATAGGTCAACCCCAGGCGGTGTTTTGGATTCAAAGTAAAGTCTATGCCGGAAAGGAAATGCGCTGGTAATTTTGATTTATAGCTAATGCCTGAAGTGTCTTTTACATTGAATGCCGCCGCGAGAGTATCCAGAACGCTTTTATAATCTAGGTTTTTTGAATCCTGATCGAAAGTTAGCCCTTTGAAATCATAAGACCCTTTACTTGTGTAAATTTTTGTATCATTCTTCCAGGTAACGCTTCCTACATTCAATAAAGTGGCAGACAATGTAAGGTTTTTAAGTTTGTAGGTGGCGCCAAAATCAAAACCCCATCCGCGGTTATTAGGAAGAATGAGGTTTTGTAATCCACCCACCTTCATGGTTTCTTTAAAATCTTCACCACTTGTTTCTATCAGTATATCTGCTTCAACCTGCCATTTAAACATATCAAGCTGAAGATCAACATCCATCTTACTCACCTGAGCGTGTGCCAGTCCAAAAATACGCTTCACCCTTGCTCCAATAATTAGTGAGTCGTTAAAAAAGGAATGCTGAAAACCAAAATGATAGATCTGACCTGCGAAGATTTCAATGTTCATATCCTTTCGTGAAAGGGAGAGATCGCCAAATGTTTCTGAGTTTCCATAATAGGCAAGTTTAAGCAGATCTCTGGGTAAAGCCATATTGACAGAACTAATCTGTCTTGCGCCCAAAGAAATATATGTCTTTTTGATAGCAAACCCAACAAATAAAAGATCCAGATTCTGATTAATAAGTATATTCTCTGAAGAGCGCATATTATCAAGAATATTTTCAACTCTGTAATTAAGCGATTTATCGTTGAAATAATCCTTTGCTTGAAACATGGTATTTTGATAATCTACGGACGCATGCCCAATGATTGGAATGCCTAAAACAGTTTTGTATTGATGTGAAGCCGCAGGATTGATCATCAGATTTTGATTTATTTCCGAAAACTGATAAAGCATTGTGTAGTTTTGCGAAAAAACCGAAAAAAAGAGCAACAATCCGAAAAAAGTAGAAAATAACTTCCTAATCATTTCTATCACAATTGGTAATTAAGTTTAAACCTTGTCCCAATTAAAATCTGAAAATAGTAACTATCCAGAATACGCACAATTTGATCGCCATCACCACTGGTATTTAAAACAATCCTGGCCTTGATGCTTTTGCTCTTTAACAGATTTTTAATGTTTCCTTTAGTAAATTCAAGGTAACGCACCGAAGAGGCAGCTGCAATCACATTTCCGGATATATCTGTTGTAGCTGCATCAAACATAGCAATATATGCACTGTCAACCACAGCTCCATTTTCATCAATGAAATAAGTGTAAAAGTCGGCATCAAGTGGAAAGCCGTTTTCAACATTGAAACCTAGTGTAAATGCTTCAACATAATCAATTTCGTCATCATCTATTCCAAGATCAAGATCAGAAAATGTTTGCTCAAGCACAAGGTTTTTTGTTTTCAGCTCTAAAGGTAATTCAGCTTCAACGCCCATAACTATATATCCGTCCTGATCAATAAAATTGTCGTTAGCTGTCTCACCTTCAGGATTGAGTAATACACCTCCATTGTATAAGATTTGGCGTGGCACATTGGCTAAGAAATTGTCCAGATTAGAAGTTTCCGGGCTCAATTCATAGGCATAGGAATAAGTATTTCCCATAGTCGAAGAGCCTTCAAATACAAAAGGCTCAGCGTTTAATGAAACTACTCTGCCGTTTTTGCTAATGCCAGTGATGGCAGGTGTGAAAGTTACCGGCAACCCAATATTAGATTTTGTAATTAGTTTAAAGCTGGGATTAGCCAAATACAAACCTTCTGCGATATTGCTTAAAACGCCAAAATCTGTTGGCAGTTTGCCGCTTGGAAGCTCAAGATTGTATTGTCCGAAATAACCAGTTGCTCCATTAATGGTAAGATTATTTAAAGTAAGTGATAGGTCAATTTCTTCTCCCTTTTTAACTTCAGCTTTACTTGATACTGTAAATTTGAAAGAAAGATTATTGTAGGTCAAATTACCAACTCCTTGCGTCAGATCAAAATTAAGTCCTTCCAAAGAAACTGAGTTTTGTGACTGTCCGGGCTGACAAGCAAGATCAATTATAAGCGGTTCACCATCGATTTCTGCATTTTTTATTTCAAGCCTCAGATCAACAGGCTGAAAGGTTGGATTTGTTGCTTGCCAGTGAAGTGTGCCGCTTGCAATTTTTATCGATTTGAATTTTGCTCCACCAAAAGTTCCAAGATTGGTTCCTGTTTCAAATTCTGGACTGTCGAGCGTCACTTTCACCAAAAACGGCGCCTGATCAGGTATTTTGGTATAATCATAAACATTTTGTGTGAAAACAGAATCCTGACGAAATACAAATCTCAACAATCCATCGGGATCAGCAGTTATCATTTCGTTGTTAAGCACCAGACTTTTCAGATCTATCCTGCCATTGACAACAGAGGCAGACCAATCGCCTTTATAATAGAAAGTGTTGTCCGGATTCAAATTCATATCTTTCATACAACCAAAGAAGAGCACAGTATATAAAAGTAATATTATATTTTTTTTCATAATCAGTAACTACTACATTTCATAACAGAAAAAAACAATAATTGATTAATCAATTAAGCAAATATATTCTATTTATACATTTATTTATCAGATAAGTTACATTTTATTTTCCTTTTATTTAAAGAGTTGGTGAGAAACATTTATTTTTCTGATGGAAAATCTAATAGTGTATAATAATTCCACATAAAATCACTTAGAACCATAAGTTGATCATAGACAAAACAAGCGACCCGATAATAAACGAAATCAACGATGTTTACCAAGATATTGTTTAATTACTTTATTTAGAATTATTATTTATTGTGCTGTTGCAGGTAATTTCCATCAATAACAGCTTCATTATTCAATTACATGCCTTAACTTTATACTTCATTTGAAGTTTAAAATAACAATAAAGGTTAAAACGCAAATAATCAAGTATATACGTTTGAATGATTAAAAGAACTTCCTTAAAGATATAGCATGAAAAAAGCAATTGATACTGAAAAAATTAAACAATTTCAAAGTATGCGTGAGCCATTGACGCTTCAGGCAGCCATCAGGGAATCAAACCGATGTTTACTTTGTTTTGATGCGCCTTGTAGTGCTGGCTGTCCCGCAGGAACTGATCCGGGAAAATTCATCAGGCAAATAAAATTCTATAATTATAAGGGTGCCGCCAGAACCATCCGTAACCACAATATCCTCGGAAGTGTATGTGCTTTCCTTTGTCCTGTAGAAAAACTTTGTGAAAGAGCCTGTAGTGTAAAAGCCCTTGAAGACCCAATAAATATCAGCGGTTTGCAGCGCTTTGCCACAGAATATGGAAAACATTTCCAAATTGAACCTTTGAGAAAAAGCGAAAAGAATCAGGGTAAGATTGCTATTATTGGTTGTGGCCCTGCTGGAGTGGGTTGCGCAGCTGAACTTGCAAAAATGAATTATGATGTCACAATTTTTGAGCGTGAAGACATGGCAGGCGGTGTTCCAAAATGGAATATTCCTGAGTTCAGACTGCCCGCAGAAGCAATAGCTTATGACGTTGAGAATCTTCTGAGTTTGGGCGTTGACATTCGTTTTAATGCAACTATTGAAAATAATGAAGCCATATCAATGCTTTTGGCAGAAGGCTATATGGCTGTTTTCATCAGCACAGGACTTTCAGTAGCTCTCAAAATTGATTTGTTCGATAACTATATCAATGCACTGGATTACATTTCGTTTTTAAGAAGTGTGAAATTTGACCATAACAATATTGACCTCAAAAACAAAAACGTAGCTGTGATTGGTGGCGGAAGTGTTGCAGTTGATTCGGCTGTTTCGGCCAAAGCTTGTGGTGCGAACAAAGTGTATTTGATTTCCCTTGAGCATTTGGATGAATTGCCTGCAGACAAAGGAGAAATTGAGCTTGCCCGCGAAATGAACATCACTTTTAAAGCTGGTTGCCAGATTACCGATGTTAATGCCAATGAAAAAATAATCACTGGCTTAAAAGGTATGGAAGTAGAATGGATTAAACCCGAAAATTTCTCTCCATCCAATGTCCGAAAGGTTGAAGGCACTACATTTGCACTGAATGTTGATCTTGTGGTTCAGGCCATCGGAACAAAACCTGGTTATGAAATAAGTAGGTTCCATAAAAGTCTTCAAACCAGGGGAAAAGGCATCATTGAAGTAAATGATCTTTTTGAAACAAATTTAGAAGGTGTTTTTGCTGGCGGCGATGTTGTTAATGCCGGAAGCACTGTAGTACAGGCTGTGGGCGAAGGCAAAAAGGCAGCACTTAGTATTGATAATTACTTAAAGAATAGGGAAAATAAAGCATGAAAGCACAAGCCGATTTGAGTATTGAATTCTGTGGCGTCAGATTTGAAAATCCTTTTTGCCTTTCATCTTCCCCTGTCGGAAATCATGCCGAAATGTGCGCCCGAGCCTACGATGCTGGCTGGAGTGGCATCGTCTATAAAACGATCGGTCTTGAAAGAAGCTTCAACGTTGTAATGCCTTCTCCGCGCCTAAATACCTTGAATGTTTTCGACAAACGTTTTGTTGGACTACAGAATGCAGAACAAATTACCGACAGACCCATAAAGGACAATATCAAAGATCTTTTGTGGCTTAAAAAGAATTTTCCACATAAGGTACTGATATCAAGTGTCATGGGTTATGTTGATGAAGATTGGGCTGAATTGGCTAAAATGTCGGAGGATGCAGGAGCGGATATTTTGGAACTCAATTTTTCTTGCCCGCAAATGGCGCATAAAACTGCAGGATACAGAACAGGTCAGGATTTTCATGCTGTGGAGGCTTTTACAGAAATAGTCAAAAAATCCTGCAAAATTCCTGTGATAGCCAAAATGACACCCAATATTACGGATATGATTCCTGTTGCGCTGGCAGCAAAAAGAGGTGGTGCTGATGCTATTTCGGCCATCAACACCATGCGGGCTATCACCGAAATAGACATCAATAATTTCACGCCACTACCAAATATCCATGGCCATTCTTCACCAACAGGCTTTTCAGGTCCTTCGGTTAAACCTATAGCCATGCGTTTTGTTTCTGAACTTTACAATTCCAAGCCCCTCAATCTGCCTGTAAGTGCTATCGGTGGCATTGAAACCTGGATTGATGCATTGCACTTTTTGCTGCTTGGCGCTACAAATCTGCAGGTAACTACAGGAATCATGCGTTATGGCTATAGGATTGTAGAAGATATGATCGAAGGCTTAAGTGATTTTATGATTGAACGTAATATCCAGTCTTTGTCCGAAATCATTGGTAAAGCAGCTCAGAAGATTGTCGATCCATCCGAATTCAACACGCGGTTTCAGGCAATTTCAATGGTGGATGAAGCAAAGTGCATTGGTTGCGGTCAGTGTTATATTTCTTGTCAGGATGGTGCAAATCAAGCAATGATATTTGACAAGATATCCAGAAAAGCTTCTGTTGATGAGGAACGCTGCGTTGGATGTATGCTTTGCAAGCATGTCTGTCCTGTCTGGGATTGCATTACTTACAAAGAAGTCGACACAACGAAGATCAGGCATGCAGCTATTTTTTGAGCCAAAGCCAGCAAATGATTTTTTGTCAGAGTTCAGCAAATTACCGAAACTGGAAACACATCCTCAATAGATAAATCCTGTCCGATTTACCTATAAAAGCCAAACAGCGAAAGACTTATCTGAATATTTTTATCTGGACGGCTTATATATTTTCGATTTATCGCGATAGCCAGTTAGATCCAAAAACCAGTCAGGAAACTGAACTCCTGAGGATTCTGCCCAGGCAGCGAATTTCAAATGTGCGCTGGTAATCTGAAAGCTTTCGATTGTATGGTCATAACTTGAAGAAATATTCAAAGCCCAGGGCAAATTTTCAGCGGTTTTGTAATATTTGCCTGTTGAGGGATTTGAATCATCCTGGCCTTGTCCAAAAAATTCGACTGCAGCTAAACTTGTTGGTTTGCGGTTAGGTAGATGTACCTCTTTTCCGCGTTCCTTATTGATAATGATAAATGGATTGAAATTATGAATACTCAAATCATTGATCAAGTACCGATCTGTCTTAAATCCAATGTTAAGTCTAACCGTATCTGGTTCAATATAAGGTTGATCAGGAAAAACATTCACGCCAAAACCAGTTGTTGGAACCATGATTTTGTTGGCGTTGTCAAATACAATTATTGTTAGCTCTTCCTGACCTGCTTCTGTCCCGTTGCCGTTCAATTGTATAAAATTTTTGCTGATTACATGTCCTTCAACAAGGATGTCGTCAGGGTTGATTGCATTATTGTCAAGCTGAAAGTCAAATCCATTTTCAAATCCTGCGCCAATTGCTTTAATAACAAAATCTCCAATTACATCGGACACTTTATTGTTTGCATTTGTAACAATTTTAAATCTGTAATCAACAACAAGATCGTTGAAATCGTAATCACCTTTGTTGGGCCATAAATCTTCAAATGCCAGACTTCCAAATCCTTCTGCAGGAAAATAATTGTTAAAAGCCCTTGCAGGGTCATTAGGGTAATCATCATCCTGATCAGCAATGCCATCGCCATCCTGATCATTTGACACACCTGTTGTTGAATAATTTGTCTGAATCTCTGTTTGACTCAGGGCTGATGCAAATATTTTTACTTCATCAATTTCTCCTGTAAAAAACTTTTGAGCACCATTGTCAGAGCCGATTGAAGCGTTTCGCCCGTTTACTTTCATTTCACCAGTCAAAGCTTTGCTGTTTCGTAATTGCCCGTTCACATAAAACAAAAACATTTCTCCATCATATGTCATGGCCAAATGATACCACTCATTTAGAACCGGAAGTCCGCCCAGCCAATGAAGTGAATGACTCACATTATCAGCCATTCTTATGTGTGCGTTCCAGCAATCCCATTTGCCTTGGCCGAGTCCATGTCCGTCCCAGTCACCTTTCTGGACAATTTTTGTCGTTAAGTTTACCGTTGTTTTCACCCAAGCCATCATGGTTATTGATGTTACCGGATTTAAAGAAGTGTGATTTGGTATGCTAACATGACTGTTGGTGCCATTAAAGGACAAACAACTTCCTGAAATTCCGGGAACCCAGCTTGCATTACTGATTGTCCCATGGTTGCTTCCTTTTTGATCATTTGCGATAATGCCTTGATTCTCATTCAAACTCCATTGAGAAATAAGATTTTCTTTCCCGTTACCTGGATTCTGTGAGTTCATATAGAGTTCATTTATAGCTACTTCTGTTAATGCTGAACCAAATATCTGCACCTCATCCATTTGACCATTAAAGAAGTTAATGGTGTTTTGATTGCCAATTAAAATAGGAGCATTGCTTGCATTCAAACTGCCACTGACAATTTTTGAAGCCATTAGCTTACCATCCAAATACAATTTCATGACAGTGCCGTCATAAGTGCTAATCATCTGATGCCAGTCAGTATCGAGAATTCGATCTGAATATGCCATTACAACATCTTTGTAGGTTGGTATGTAAAGCGCAAATGTAAGTCTGCCCTATGCATCAATTTTTAGAAAATATTTTGTGTTGTGAAAAAGAAAAGTGCCAGAAGTACCGACCTTATTCTGTTTAAACCAAAATGCAAAACTGATCTGATCATTCACAGGATTAAAAACCCCGCTGTTAGTAATCTTCACATGTCCGGTCACTCCGTCAAATTCAATTGCATTTCCATTTATTCCAGCAACCCATTTATTGCCTGTTGCAGTCCCTTCCAGCAATCCCATTGCATCACTTGCTATATTTCCTTGCGATTCATTAAACTTCCAGAAAACAGCCGGTTCAGGTACATTCGTCAATGCAAAGAAATTTGATTCTTTTTGTTGAAATTTTGAAAGCTGCACAGAAACCGTGTTGGAAGTTATGTCGGTAAGCCTACCATTGACCATAACCTTGGTTACAATTTTTGGGAGATTAAGTTTGATTGTATAGGGCTCTGGCAGGGAGCTGTAAAATCCCTGGTGGAAGACAATTTTCCCATTTTCGGAAACGATCCTTACCATTTTGGATTCATCTGCGGTAATAACAAACTCAACATTGTGCGATGTTTCCCAGTCAAAAGATGATGAAACAGACAGATTTTCCATCTTAATGGCTGAATCCGGCTCATCAGTATGTTTTCTACAACTCAATACCAACATGGCAACAGTGAGAGTTAGACCAATAATCAGTGACTTTTTCATTTTTGTTTTGTTTGTTTTTGATCGAACCTGAAAATGAATTAATTTAATAGATTTTACTTAGTACATGACAAAAAATATAAACATTTGATAATCAATTAAATATGTTAATAACTTGGTAATAACATTTTGTATTTAAATGATTTAATATACTGATATTCAGTATCTTGGAAGAAATACTAGCAGGTATGACACCAAGATACATGAACACCAGTATTGAGAGTAAAAATAGTATATTACTTTCAACTTTATCAGAAATTTTCGGGGATAAAATGAATTTAGCCCGAATAAAGTTCTTTGGCTTATTTATTTGCGCGCTTTGCAAAGTACAGACAGTTTGTTTTGAAAAACTCGCTACTGCCTTTGGCACAGATGCAAAAGTTGAATCCTCACTTCGAAGAATCCAGCGTTTCATGTCTGAATATGTGCTGGATACCAAGCTAATCGCCAGGTTTGTATTCTCGATGTTGTCACACAAAGGGCCATATCGCTTAACCATGGACAGGACAAATTGGTCCCGATAGCTATCGGGATGGGAAAACTAACATTAACATACTGGTACTTGCTGTAGTTTACATAGGGGTTGCATTTCCTCTATTGTATAAAATGATGCCAAAGTTTGGCAATTCGTCTACAGCAGAAAGAATTGGATTAGTAGATCAGTTTATTGAACTTTTTGGACTCCAATGCATTGATTGTTTACTGGCGGATCGTGAGTTTGTTGGCCAAAAATGGCTGGCATACCTTAATTCCAATCAGATTCGCTATCATATACGAATAAGAGAGAATTTTTGGGTTGATATTCCGCGAAATGGTCATCGGGTAAAAGCATCCTGGCTGTTTAACAATTTGTCAATTAATCAATTTGAGTTTCATCATGGTATTGTTAGCATTAATGGTCAGCTTTGCTATCTATCGGCCTCAAAAGTGAAGAATCACAAAGGGCAGCCTGAACTTCAGATCATCGTTTCTTTTAATAAACCCGAAGAAGCTCAATCATTATACAAAGAAAGATGGCAGATTGAGTCGGCGTTTAAGGCCCTAAAATCAAGCGGATTTAATATTGAAGACACGCACCTTACAGATATTGACCGTATCAGCAAAATGCTCGCTCTGATTATTTTTGCTTTTACATGGGCTTATTTAGCTGGTATTTATCTTGACGCTATTCGC
>JAUXMV010000069.1 GCA_030683155.1 Bacteroidales bacterium | reverse complement strand
ATTTATACAAATTGTTGACGTGCTTCGAATCGCTTGTTTACCTGTGACAAAATTAGTGCGAAAAATATTCTATCCAAAATATTTTAGCTTAATCATTTACAAGGGGTTAGCTATAGTCCTTTTTTTATGCGGAATTGCTGTGAAAAAAGCCAGCCGAATACCATTTCAGCGACTTTAAGACTTTAAGACATTCGGACCTTAAGCAATTCCCTTGCGACTTTTGAGAGGCTTTTAGCACTTGGCACTTAGCTATTAGCGCCTTACATATAAACATGTCTCCAAACCCGGAGATACATTACGACTGGCTCCTCACGCAAAAAGAATGCGTCAGCTTGGTTGGAGAACGCGTCAGCGCACAAAGACAACGCGTCAGCGCACAAGAAGAATGCGTCAGCGCACAAAAAGAATGCGTCAGCGCACAAAGACAACGCCTCAGCGCACAAGAAGAATGCGTCAGCGCACAAAAACAACGCGTCAGCGCACAAAAAGAACGCGTCAGCATACAAAAAGAATGCGTCAGCGCACAAGATTAACTCGTCAGCATACAAAAAGAATGCGTCAGCATACAAGAACAACGTGTCTGCATGATTAGAGAAGGCGTCCGCGCACAAAAGGAATGCGTCAGCACTTCGGTAATAGTACGAATCACTTTGGTAATAGCATGAATCGCTTCGGTAATAGCTTGTGTCGCTTTGGTAAGAGCATGTATCGAATAAAGTGGCTAAATACAATTTTGTGATAATACGTTAATTCATATTTTTCATATAAGGTTGCCAATTGATGATCAGTATTTTATCACCTTCAATTTCGAGGTAACCAAATTCATAACAAAATTTGTAAGTATTGTTGTTTTTGGTGGTGTAGGTATGGGTAAAGAACTGGAAATCGAAACCCATTTTATCCAGGAATTCTTTTCTGACCGTTGATTTTCCGACGGGACCAAGCTGATGCAGGATCATCCTGTTTTTACGAAGTGTTTTATTCACATCGGCGATAAATTGTTCGTGTTCTTTTTTGTTGAGATTATTGAAGGCATTCCGGCAGGAATCGCTGCAAAATTTTTTATCCGAACGACCAACGAATTCTTCGTTGCAAAGGATGCATCTTTTTTTCATGGGATTGCTTATTGATTGGCAAATATAGAAATAAACGAATCATTTTATAAGCGTTTATAAACGTTTATACTTGTTTATTCATCGGTTTTCGCGTTCATATCACTTTAGTTTTGCAAAAAAAATATACGACATGAATCAACCTGTGAACCTTCCTCACTTATTTTTAAACCGCGTAACATTAGATGGAGCGGAATGCATTAAGTTGTATTTTTATAACAATGAGGTTATTAAAAAAAGAATCAGTCAAAACGATTGGATTCATTACAGCATGGAGCTTGGTGCCTGGTATGCCATTGCGTATAGCAACACAATTGCTTTGCTACAGGATGTATTTGAGGATGTGGCTTATGTAAATCTTTCGAAGCTTGATTGGAAGCGTTTTGAAGTTAGTCAAAAGAACATAGGCACGATGGCAGCCTTGAAAGAACTTAATCTCAGAAAAGGCTTTGATGTGATTACACTTTTCCCCTATCTGATGGAAGGAAGGTCGTTTATTGGTTTCAAGCATCATTTTGAAAGGAAGCACTTTATTGAAGTGCAGGAAAGTGGTTGGTTTGCCTATCATAAAGCCAACAAAATATGGGAGATAACAGTCAGAGAAGGAAAGTTGTACGATGTTCTGCTGTTTCTGACACAAAGGTTTACAGTGAAACTGAATGCTGATTTGACTTTCAGTGATCTGAAGATCAAGCGCTTGCTGCTGGAGCAATCCTATTTAAAGGATTTTGATTACAAGACTTGTCCGCTGGAGTTTTTGACACATTTACAAAGTCAGAATTACAGCGAAGCAACCTTGGTAACCTATCACAATCTGGTGGTCAGGTTTTTAAATGCCTTTAAGGGAAAGAGTCTGGAGGACATCAACCACTTTGGTATCAGCGAAATCAATCAATACCATGAGCTATGGGTACAAAGGTCAGCGCCCGGGCCGTCGCTCATCAATCAGTCGGTGAATGCCATCAAGATGTATTATAAGGTGATGGGCAAAAAGACGTTGATGCTTGAGCAGGTTACAAGACCCATGCGCAACAAGGTTTTGCCGGGTGTTTACAGCAAGGAAGAGGTGCAGGGCATTGTTGGACAGATTGCAAACCCAAAGCATAAAGCGCTGCTGTTTTTGATTTATTCGGCAGGACTTCGTATAAGTGAAGTGATCAATCTGAGGAAAGAGGATCTTTTACGCGACAGGTGTTTGTTGTTTATCAGAAAAAGCAAAGGCAGAAAAGACAGGTACACCAAACTGGCTGTTAATGCTTTGCAACTGATAGACGCCTACCTTTTAGAAAACAGTCCGAAGGAATACCTCTTTGAAGGGCAATACGGCGGGCGTTACTCCACGACAAGCATTCGCAATGTTTTGCACGAAGCCAAGCGTAAAGCGGGAATTACTACAAGGGGATCAGTACACACCTTACGACATTCTTTTGCCACTCATCTGCTTGAAAACGGAACTGATCTAAGATACATTCAAGAATTGCTGGGACATGAGAGCTCTAAAACAACAGAGATTTATACCCATGTAAGCAACCTGAATCTTTCAAAAATTACAAGTCCGGGCGATTTGATAAAAATTTAATGCAATCATGTCAAACGAAAGAAAAAAGCTCTAATTTTGGAAAGATAAACGCTATACCATGAAACGCACACCAAGAATTCCGTTATCAATAAAATTGATTCACAGCACATTGCAAAACTGCCAAACAGAAAGCAAAGTGGAAATAAATACCATAGGGGTGCGTTTAGCAGAGAGTTGACCTCCATGTCAGCCGTGTTTTTAAAGGAGATATTCCGTTGGTTGTCAGCTTTTCATACATTTGAAAAAAGGGAATTGAAATTAGGTTTTTTGGGAGCAAAGAATTAATTTTGGTTCGCGGATTAAAGAAGCTTAGG
>JAUXMV010000068.1 GCA_030683155.1 Bacteroidales bacterium | reverse complement strand
ATTTATACAAATTGTTGACGTGCTTCGAATCGCTTGTTTACCTGTGACAAAATTAGTGCGAAAAATATTCTATCCAAAATATTTTAGCTTAATCATTTACAAGGGGTTAGCTATAGTCCTTTTTTTATGCGGAATTGCTGTTTGATGTGCTGGCTAGCTCAAATCCATAAGCCGCTGACCAGATGGCTATTGCGAGCATTAAAACAGCAAATAATTTGCCTCTGGGAGCATAACGTGCTTTCGAAGCTTCATAGGCAAGAAGCAGGGAAACTACTACAGGCAATATTAAAGATATCGCCAAAACATTAGATTTTAGATCTTGAATAAATGGATACATCAAGCATATGTTTATAACAAAAGTAGCTTAAAATAATTGTGACAAACATAAAATCGAGTTATTTTACTTATATATTTTTGAAAATTATCAGTTTTCTTCGCGTGTATCTATTAGGTTTGACATAATAATTGAATCAAATGAAGACTGATAGTTCTGACCGTTTATTTCACAAAAGATCGAAAAATGTACTGTAAAGTACAGGCTAATCATTCCAGAAAGGCAAAAAAGAGTGATTTTGGGCATAATACATCATCTGGTTGGTGAAATTATCCGGATATGAAATCACAACATCAACGATGCGGCTTTCTTGACGAATAGTCTGCAGTTGTGGTTGAAGAAAACCCGCAAATGGAGCTATATTTAGTTTTTTCCATCTTTCCAGCACTTCCACATGGATTTTGTTGTCGACCTTAACGCCATAATTTTCAACTAAATAGCGTGCAGCATCATAATCACCTTCAGATTTTATGCGTTGAACTTCCTTAAGCAGTTGCCCGAACAATTCTCTCAACTTGCTATAGTCATTGATTCTAAAATAGGTTTTTTCATTCAAAATGACTTTTTCAATCACATTGTCCTGAGCTCCTTTTTCGAAAACCCATTGCGCGATAAGTTGCCTGTTTCGCATATGGCTTTCCTCAATTTGCTGTCCGGGCTCAAGTCTTACCAATTGACGCATCAAACCATTTAAAATGAAGCCATCATACTCTGCTTTTCCAGTTTCGACTGACTTAGTTAGACCCATTTCGGTGAGCTTGGGATCAATGATAAAATAAAGCGCAACAAGATCAGCGCGAGCCTCTTCGATGGTATTTGAGTAACTTTTAAGTGTTTCTTTAGGTGTTGAAACTCCAGGCATAAGTTTTCCGCTTCCATGTCCAATTACTTCATGCAGTCCGGTATGGATTTTTGAAGCGATGGCTCCATATTTACGAATACGTTCCTGTTGCTCCGGAAGATAAAATTCTTCGATACTGCCTGAGCTTCGGGAAGCCATTTCGTAGGCATCTTCAATATTTCCCAATGAAACGGATTTTGAGCCATGTGCTTCTCTGATCCAATCGGCATTAGGAAGATTTACACCAATTGGTGAAGAAGGGGCATTGTCGCCTGCTTCAACGATTACTTGTATCACTTTATAGCTTATTCCCTTTGCATCATCGCGTTTGTGCGCAGCGTCAATAGGTGATTGTTCTTCGCACCAACCTGCCAGTTCGCTGATAAGGCTAAAACGCTTTGTGGCTTCTTCATCCCTCATAGATACTACAGCCTGCCATGCGCCGTGATAGCCCAACGGATCTCCGTAAACTTCAATAAATCCATTCACAAAATCTACTTCCGATTCGACATCCTTTACCCACAAAATACTGTAATCATCGAAGGTCCTGAGATCACCGCTTTCGTAAAAATCAATTAGTTTTTCGATTGTTTGTCTTTGTAAATCATTCTCAGAAAACACTTTAGCTTTTTCTAACCAAATGACTATCTTACGCATTGCTTTTCCATAACGGCCATCTGCTTTATAGACCAACTCCTTGATTTCACTGCCTTGCTTTACAAGTTTACTGTTTAAGCCAACAGAAACAGGTTGTTTGTTGGTTGTATCAGTGATAGATTCATAATATGCTTCTGCCTCAGACTGACTTAATCCCTCGTAGAAATTGCAGGATGAAGTTGCAATAAGATCTTTGCCTTCTTCAAGATTAACGCGTTTTGGTGCAATCTCGGGATCGAAAATTATTGCTGCCAACAGACTGTAGAGTTGAGCTGCTGTTTGATTGGCTTTAAGTGGCAGAAATTCTTCGCGCACATCATCGAAAAGCGTGTGAAAATAAGTTTCCGGAAAACCAGAAACTATTTTTTCCATTGAATAATGGTGGTGTATTCCATTGGAAAACCAAACTCTTTTCGTGTATTCCATAAAGGAATTCCATTCATTAGATGTCCTGTCTCCACGATAGTGTAAAAATATTGCCTCTAAAGTACGACGGATGGTCAGGTTGTACTTATAATTCTGATCCCAGATTATATCGCGTCCTGCAAGTGCAGCATTGTAAAGATGCCACACAAAAAGTTTCTGCTGAGGGCTGAGTTTTTCGAAGCCTTCGGTTTTATATCTAAGGATGCGTATATCAGCGAATTGTTCTGTTTGCCAGATGAAATTGTCTGAAGCTGTATCGGTCATAATTTGTATTTCTTGTGAAGGCTGCAAAACTAAGAATTTGTTTGGTTCATTCAGCCATTGGCATCAGCTCGTTTGCAATAAGCCTGAAGAAAGGATGTGAAGCTAAAAAAAAACGGCTCAGCGTAAAATGCTGAGCCGTGGAATAATTTCTTAAAATTGCTCTATCCTTTGTAGAAAGGCAGTTTTACAACTGTTGCAGGCATCAGTTTTTCACGAACTTTAATGAAAATCTGTGTGCCAAATTTGGTGTATTCTTTATCGATATATCCCATTCCAATTCCTTTTTTCAGCATTGGCGACATGGTACCTGAAGTAACTTCACCAATCTGACTTCCATCTTCAGCACAGATTTCGTAATGCTGTCTTGGAATTCCTTTTTCCATCTCAAAGGCTTTCAACATTTTGCTTAGTCCGTTCACTTTCAATGCTTCCATCACTTCACGATCAACAAAATTGTTGCCATCAGTGAACTTGGTAATCCATCCCAAACCTGCTTCAATAGGAGAGGTGCTGTCATTAATGTCGTTGCCATAAAGACAAAAACCCATCTCCAGACGAAGGGTATCGCGTGCTGCAAGACCAATTGGTTTGATGCCAAATTCAGCTCCGGCCTCAAGCACAGCCTTGTATATTTTTTCAGCATCTTCATTTCTGAAATAGATTTCACATCCTCCTGCACCTGTATAACCCGTTGTTGATAGCAAAACATTCTCGATGCCGGCAAAGGTCAGCATTTTGAAAGTGTAATATTCCATATCGGTGATGGGTGTATCCGTCAGTTTTTGCATGGCTTCGAGTGCTAAAGGGCCCTGCACAGCGAGCTGAGATGTCGCATCAGACGCATTTTCAAGTTTTGCGCCCTTGTTATTGTTTTCATTGACCCATGCCCAATCTTTGTCTATGTTGGCTGCATTTACGACCAAAAGGTATTTTTCAGCATTGAAACGATAGACAAGCAAATCGTCTACAATGCCACCTTTTCCATTAGGGAAACAAGTATATTGAATTTTTCCGTCGTAAAGTGCTGATATATCATTTGTTGTAAGTTGTTGAACCAACTCACCGGCTTTCGGACCTTCAACCCAAAACTCACCCATGTGGGAAACATCAAAAACGCCAAGCTTAAGTCTTACAGTTTCATGTTCGATATTTATGCCCTCAAATTGCACTGGCATTTCAAATCCTGCGAAAGGCACCATTTTTCCACCCATTTCATGGTGCATCTGGTTTAAAGCGGTTTTTTTCATGACTATATAAATAAGATATTGATTTGTAATGATTTAAAAAAATACGATCGTGTAAAAACGAACTCCAAAGGTAAGTTCTTTTGTCTTAAAATCTTAAATATGAAATGTGAAAACAACAATATAGAACGAGTTTAAATTGTTTTCAGATGGAATGCCGAATCAAATTCACAGAAGAAGTCTTGTTCTGTTAATCAACAACCCACAATTTCAAAACATTGTTTTTCTTTAAATAGGAACGAATAATCTGACGTACTTCGCGGTTATCAGGAAAACGTGTTATGTATTCATCCGCAGAAGTTGGATCTTCGTTGAGTGCCTCAGTCGACATAAAACCAAAACCATAATATACACCATTATGAACCTTTACTACGCTCAATAATTCATCTTCAGTGCCTTTGTCAAAAATATAAAAGCTATCATGCTCGAAATGATAACGTTCCAAGGCCTCTTCAACACGCTGATTATACATTTCAGGACTTTCTTTTTCGCAGCAAGCGCCCCTGCATTGACCTATATGGTAGTGAAAACATGCACTGCTGCCAGGATAAAGCCCATTAAGCCGTTGACATAATTCGAATTTTTCTGTCAGAAAAAAGAGATGCTCTTTTGCTTCTGCAGCTGAGCTGTATGCATAATCAGGACTCAACTCATCGATGGTTTTCGTATATTTCAACCTGATGTAACCTTTTTCGTCGGTGAAATGGTAAAGCCCGTAATTGAACATTGACCTTCTTTGAGCACGGTTGTAAACAGGCTTGTGTTTTTTTATTTCGTCTGATTCGAGCAATAATGCAATCAGTTCATTTCCAGTGAGTTTATAATCAACATCGGCAATATTGGTTTTCATTTCGACAGCTTTTCTGGTGCTGCTATTTGTAAGGTGTTGAAGTACCCTCGATTTTATGTTGTTGGATTTTCCGACATAAATCATGTTTCCGGCCGCATCATAAAAATAATAAACACCATGCTTTTCCGGCAGGTTTTCAATTAAAGATTTGCTAAGACTGGAATTAGATCCTTTTAACGAAATGTTTTCAGGCTCAGCATCAAAACTAAAAAGCAGTTCAAAAAGTTTTGCAGTTGCCATGGCATCGCCTGCTGCACGGTGACGACTGTCGTTTGGAATATTAAGTGCTTTACAAAGTTTTCCTAATCCATAGCTTGGTTGCCCGGGAATAAATTTACGACTTAACTTGATTGTATCCAATGTCTTACGTTGATAGTCGTATCCCAAACTTTTAAATTCAGCTTTCAGAAAACTGTAATCAAAATTAACGTTGTGGCCAACGATGACAGTATCTTCGGTAAGTTCGACAATTTGTTTAGCGATTTCAAAAAATTTAGGAGCACCAGCCACCATCTGATCATTGATTCCGGTGAGTTGGGTTATGTAGTAGGGTATTTTTATTTCAGGATTGATGAGGGTGCTAAATTCTTCAATTACCCTTTGTCCATCATGCAGTATGATCGCAATTTCAGTGATTTTTTCCTGTCCGGCTTTTAGACCGGTGGTTTCTATATCGATGATAGCGTAGTGTTTCTGCTGTTGAGAAGATGTGTACATCGCTGGTGTTTAGACTGATACGATAGCTTAGGATTTCATGCCCATCTGTCAAGGAAAATTCATTTGTGTAAAACCATTCTCGTTTTCCAAATATTAAATATTCAGTTTCGTTTGTATCGCCTGAACTTCTTTCTGCAGTTGCTTCACTGTTTCGGCAAGGGGATCGCGTTCGCGGTTGGGCTCGGGCATTTCGGAGCTGATATAGTGAACAAACTTCCAGACTTCACGGATTTCGCCTACAGAAAGATCGAAAGGTTCATAAAGTGTATTGAGCGAGTGCAGGGTAAGAATGCCTTCTTCAGTGAGTTTGTTTTCCACAATTTTGAATACCACACCTTCATCCCTCGTAAGTATAATGTAGGGTTGATGGCTGCGGATGAAGTTCCAGTCGACAATATATTCTCCGGTAACATATGATTTGTCGGGAATGGGTAGCATAGAATCGCCGCTGATCTGGAAGCTGCGGTATTTTTTATTGCGCGAAAGGAAAGGCAGATGAAATGCAGGGAGCACCCTAATATATTCAGGATCAGCGAATCCTGTCGTATATCCTGCCTTGGCTTTTTCTTCCACCAGCTCAATGTTTTCGTTGTTTTTGCTGTCAACGGTAGTGGTTAACACACGAAGGTTGCTTCCTTTGATAAATACATCAAATCCCCGCTCGAGCTGATTGAGCTGACTTTCTCCCAACTGTGTAAGGTCAACCTTAAGCAATGTGTCGATGGCAATATTGAAATATTTTGAGAATGTAATCAAGGTCTCAATATTGGGTTGTGCGATCAGATTTTCATATCCGCTCAGGGTTGAGCGTTTCATGCTCAGCACCAAAGCCACTTCATCCTGTGTGCGGCCTTTGCGCTTGCGCAAAAATTTGATGTTGCTGTTGAAATACATAAATGTTGAAGTTAGAAGTTATAAATCGTTTGCCTGTGCTCCGGGGCGATGAAAGTCCGAAGTCATTTTATTTTTTGTCTCACTTTTTGTTTAAAATATCTCATAATATTTACTGTGTAAAGCGAGTATTCATAGTGCATTTAAAAAATCCTCCCCGGAGAGATTTAATGTTGCTGAATCATCTCACTTTGCCTTTCAACAAAAAAATATTCATTCTGTTTGTGTCATCTCAATAAAATGATTAATTTAACATCGTCATAAATGATTAAAAACACGTCAAAAATACAACAAATAATAAAAATGTCAAGTATTTAAACAAAAAATTTTTCAAAGTTTTGGATTATTTTAATTTTTGAGTTTTGGCCGCATAAAATGGAAAGAACAATTGTACATATGGACCTCGACACTTTTTTTGTGTCGGTAGAGCGGCTGATCAATCCATCGCTTGAAGGCAAACCTGTTATTATAGGTGGCACTTCCGACAGGGGAGTGGTGGCAAGTTGCAGCTACGAAGCACGGCGTTTTGGGGTGCATTCGGCCATGCCCATGCGTATGGCAAAGCAATTGTGCAGTCAGGCGGTGTATGTGCGTGGCGATATGGAACTTTATACACGCTATTCCCGCCTTGTAACCGACGTCATTGCTGAGAGTGCGCCCGTTTATGAAAAGACGTCGGTTGACGAACATTACCTTGATCTCACGGGAATGGATCGCTTTTTTGGCTGCTACAAATGGACGCATGAGCTACGACAGCGCATCATCAAACATACAGGATTGCCGATTTCTTTTGGCTTGTCGGCCAACAAAACGGTGTCGAAGATAGCCACAGGACAGGCCAAGCCTAATGGCGAACTGCAGGTGCTTTCCACGCAGGTGAATAGTTTCCTGGACCCACTTTCAATCCGTAAAATACCAATGGTGGGAGAGGTTGGTTATCGGCTTCTTCGATCAATGGGCGTGGCTACGATCGGCACTTTGAGGCTTGTTCCTCCTGTGATGATCGAGCAGGTTTTGGGCAAAAACGGCATTGTAATCTGGCGAAAAGCCAATGGCATCGACCCTACACCTGTGAAGCCTTACACCGAACAAAAATCCATCAGCAGCGAACATACCTATGAACAAGACACCACTGACATCATGCAGCTACGCCAGACAATTTCGGCCATAGTCGAGAAACTGGCCTTCGAGATGCGTTCCAAAGAGAAGCTTACAGGCTGTGTGACAGTAAAAATCCGCTATGCCAACTTCGATACCCATAGTCAGCAAAAGCAAATTCCTTATACCGCTTTTGATCATATTTTGCTCGATACTGTGCTGGGTCTGTTCGGAAAACTTTACAACCGACGCATGCTGATTCGCTTGGTAGGCGTGCGTTTCAGTCATCTTGTAGGCGGTTCACAACAGCTTAATATGTTTGAAGATACCCCCGAAATCGCTAACCTTTATCAAACCATGGACAGCATCAGACGACGTTTTGGAAAAGATGCCGTGGTGAGGGCGGGAGGTATATCAAGTGAAAAGATAAAAGTGAAAAGGTAAAAGATAAAAGTGAAAATTTCGGCTTTACAGGCCTTGCATTATTTCTCAAGCGCATCCAACTGTTTCAGAATTTCCTGCGCTTCTGCATATTTTTTGTCGCTCTCTGTGCGGTTAGATGTGGACAATGCGTGTGACTGCGCCATCAATTTTTCGTATTGATCGTAAAGCTTGTCTTTGGCTGATTTTTTCTTGAATAATCCGAACATATCTGTATTTTTTAATGATTGTGTAATTTACATCCATAAACAATCATTCACCCGCTGATGTTCAATTCATAACCAATTTCGTTTTCCAAAAAAATATATTGCATAGAATTTTTCTGAAAATATTTACTTCTTATTTTAAAATGATTAATTTAATGGCGAAAAATATGATTAATATTTAATCAAAAAATTCATACATAATTGATTTTAAATCACTAATATTTTTTTGTAAACTATAATGTCTCAGATAGATGATCACAAATGAGCAATCACAAAAAGAAACTTTAGAAGGTTTTGCCTCCTTGTACTTAAAGGCTGGGAAGACCGCTTTTTGCAAGATGCATGTCGCAACAAACATTAGTCACTTTCAATTTCCAGCTTTTAAATCTTAACTCAGAACAGCTTCATGCACCTCAACAACCATAGTTATTACAGTCTCCGCTACGGAACTCTTTCCATCGAAAAGCTTGTGGAACAGGCCAGAAGTCTTGGCATAACTGCTTTGGCATTAACGGATATCAACAATAGCATGGGCATGGTTGATTTCGTGAAAGAATGTCGTCGTCAGGGCATCAAACCCATTGCCGGAGTAGAATTCCGCAACGGCGATCAGTTGCTTTATGTGGCCTTGGCACGCAATAACGAAGGTTTTCGTGAGCTGAACGAGATGCTTACACGCCATAATCTCGACAAAACTCCTTATCCAGATCAGGCGCCTTTGTTCAATCATGTGTTTGTGGTTTATCCCGTTGGAACAAGGAAGGTGGCGCAGCTGCGCGAAAATGAATTGCTTGGCGTACGGCTCTCGCAGGTGCCGCGCTTGCTCAACTCCGAGCTGCGTTTTAAACAGGAAAAGCTTGTGTTGATGCAGCCCGTGACCTTCAGCGACGAAAATTCATGGTATGTGCATAAAAACCTTCGCGCCATTGATCACAACACCTTATTAAGTAAGCTCACCGATGAGCAGTTTGCCGCCCACGATGAAGTGATGTTGCCTTCCGACAGGCTGAGGGCTGCATTTGTGTTGTATCCCGGACTGCTGAAAACAACAGAAAAACTGCTGCATGAATGTGAAATTGATTTTGATTTTTCGACGATAAAAAACCGAAAAACCTTTACCGGCAGTGCAAAAGATGATCGCGACCTGCTCCACAAACTGGCTTTCGACGGCATGAAATATCGCTATGGCGACAACAACAAAGAAGCTCAGAAACGTGTTTCGGATGAGTTGGCCATCATTGATAAGCTGGGTTTTTCAGCCTATTTTCTTATCACATGGGATGTCATTCGTTATTCTATGTCGCGCGGCTATTACCATGTGGGCAGAGGCAGCGGCGTCAACAGTGTGGTGGCCTATTGCCTGCGCATAACCGATGTAGATCCGATTGAACTTGACCTTTATTTTGAACGTTTTTTGAATCCCAAACGCACCAGTCCGCCCGATTTTGATATCGATTATTCCTGGAAAGAACGCGACGAAGTGATTGATTACATCTTCAAACGTTATGGTCATAAACATACTGCGCTTTTGGGAACTATCTCCACCTTTCGTGGAAAATCAATCTACCGGGAACTGGGCAAAGTGCATGGTCTTCCGAAGGCTGAAATTGATGAGTTGGTCAGTGATCCGAACCGTTTTTATACACTTAGCAATCTCACCCGACACATTCATGAACTGGCGCAGTATCTTCTTGATTTTCCCAACCAACGCAGTATTCATGCAGGCGGAATCCTTATTTCAGAAGAACCGATCACCAATTATGTGGCATTGGATCTGCCTCCTAAAGGTTTTCTGACAACCCAATGGGATATGTATGTTTCGGAAGATCTTGGCTATGAAAAACTCGATATTCTGAGTCAACGCGGCATCGGACATATCAGGGAAGCAGCTGATATTATCCGTGAAAACCGTGGTATTACTGTAGATGTCCATCAGGTTCAGTTGTTTAAGCAGGATGCAAAGGTGAAAGATCAGTTAAGGCGTGCCGAAACAAACGGATGTTTTTACATCGAAAGTCCTGCCATGCGCGGACTACTGCGGAAGTTGCGTTGCGACAATTATATCAGTTTGGTTGCTGCGAGTTCCATCATTCGTCCCGGCGTTGCCAAGTCGGGCATGATGCGTGAATATATTCATCGGTTTCATCATCCTGAGGGGTTCAAATATATTCATCCTGTGATGGAGCAGCAACTTAAAGAAACTTATGGCGTGATGGTATATCAGGAGGATGTGCTTAAAGTTTGTCATCATTTTGCCGGCCTTGATCTGGGCGATGCCGATGTGCTCAGGCGAATCATGAGTGGCAAAAAGCGTAAAAAGAATGAGTTCGAAGAAATTGTTGAAAGGTTTTTCAATAATTGCAAAGCGCGCGGCTACCCTGATGACATCACGAAAGAGGTTTGGCGGCAGATAGAGTCATTTGCAGGCTATTCTTTTTCAAAAGCGCACTCAGCTTCCTATGCCGTCGAAAGTTTTCAGAGCCTTTTTCTGAAAGCCCATTATCCGTTGGAATTTCAAGTGGCCGTGATTAATAATTTCGGTGGTTTTTACAATACATGGGTTTATTTTAACGAAGCAAAACGACAGGGCGGAACGATACATCTGCCTTGCGTGAACTACAGTCAGTATTTTACTTCTATAAAAGGTACAACGATTTATATTGGTTTTGTTCATCTTGCCGGACTTGAAAGCGATTTTGCCAATCTGATTGTTGCCGAAAGGACAAAACACGGTCATTTTAAAAGTCTGCATGATTTTATCGACAGGTTGAAACCCGGCATGGAACAGCTTATTCTGTTGATTCGTGCTGGTGCTCTGGCATTTACAGGACAACCAAAACCAGGCCTGTTGTGGGAGTCGCACCTTTACCGAAAGAAAAGCCATCATGTTGATCAGTCTAATTTATTATTTCGCGAGGAAGCGCAACGCTACAACCTCCCTGAACTAGAAAGTCAGCTCATCGAAGATGCTTACGACGAGATTGAATTGATTGGATTTCCTGTTTCAATGTCTGATTTTGATATACTTGAAACCAGATTTCGGGGAGAAACGCTTGCCAATGAAATGTTGGGCAGGGTAGGGCGGAAACAAAGATTGCTGGGCAAACTTGTTACGGTGAAATATGTGAAAACAGTCAGAGGTGAGCTGATGCATTTTGGCACTTTTATGGATTATGCCGGAGAACTGTTTGATACAGTGCATTTTCCGCCAACGCTGAAAACTTATCCTTTTCAGGGATCGGGTATGTATCTGCTTCTGGGAAAGATCGTTGAAGAGTTTGGCTATCCTATGCTGGAAGTGGAAAAAATGGCAAGGATGCCTTTGAAAGCTGATCCAAGACAAGGATGATGAAATCTTACGTCCAGATTGCATCAAGTGAGAAAACTGAAATGGCCGCCGTTTAAAAAACTGACGATGGAAACGGCGTTATTCAAGATAAACGCCGGTTCCTATGAAGTATGAGGTGTTGGGAATAGGTTCAACATAGCCAAGTTTTCTTTTTTCGCCACTGTCGCCCGGTTTAATCCAGTAAAACTCTACATAACCACCGCCACTTTGGGCCATTGCTGAAAGTTCGCGGATAACATATTTGCCGCGTGTATCTGTATAATTATAAAGATTTTGCCCTTCCAAATCTTTCTGGCGGGCATGTGCAATATTTACGCAATCAAAATCATAAACATAAAAATATCCGGAACTATCTGGATAAAAGCTGATTGGATCTGTAGCCCTGCGAATATAGTTGATGATTGTAGCTTCATCTGCCATATCTTCGACGGCTTCGCCAATTGAAACAGCGTAGGAATGAACATAAGCCTCAGCAATTTTTTTGTTCCACTCAAGAAGTTCTTCGGAGGAAAGACCTTCCTCTTTTTTACAGGAAATCATTCCAAAAAGCATTGTTAGCAGAATGATACCAACTACAGGATTTTTCATGTTTTTCTTTGTTTTGTGGGTTCCAAAATTAAGTTAAATGCTACAATACTCATCTTTGGTTTACAGCGAAAATGGAATTTATTTTCTTAATTCATTGGTCTTTTTTTCATTAAAACTGATATAGATGTCAATTTTTCATTTGAACTTATTTTTAAGATATACCCTATCAGTTAATTATAATTTTTTTTGACCTTGCGATAGTGCCATGTTTATTTTCAATGCTTACGATATAAATTCCTTTGTGCATTCCCCTCAGATCAATCAGTTGGGATTGCTGTCGGACCAGCAGGCGATTGATTTCAATTCCTTTTGAATTGTATATTTTTAGTGTAACTGGGAGTTCGATAGTGTTGTCAATTTGGAGCATCATGCTGCCAGAAGTGGGGTTTGGATTAAGGTTGAAGCGGTCAGTACGACTCAGCCGTGGAATTCCGACAGGCAATTCAGGTTTAAATGTTGCTGAATGCAACAACCATTGATTTGGATCTATGTGAATGGAAGTCACAATTTTTCCAAAATTAAAACTAAAACTCTGGTTTTGACTATTATTGAAAACACGAACGATAGTGTCGCTGAAATCCGTAAAGGAAAACTGTAAATCCAATGGTGTGATAAATAGTGGTCTGCGTCCAAGCTCGCCCTGCATTTGATACAGCTGCAGATTCAGATTCCCATTGCTTTGTTCAAAATTGTAGTAATAGGCCGGAAAATATTCATCATAAACCCATTGACTAAAAAAATATTCCAGATCTGAGCCATAATCTTCTTCTGCTAGTTCACGAAATCGTTCGGTCGAAACATGACTGAAGGCAAGTTCGGGAAGTGAGGCATAGCTTTTAAGGAAATCAAAAAATAGTTCGTCTCCTGTCAATGACCGCAACATATGCAGTACCCACGCACCTTTATTATATATGATAGCGATAAAAATGCTGAAAGGATCATCAATATTTTCGAGATGGACAGTTCCGCCCTGATACCAGCCTTTCGATGCCATATATGCCCTGTAGGCAACCGGCCCTTCTTTATGTTCTTTCCAGAGTGCTTCGCAATAGGTGGCAAAACCTTCGTTGAGCCAGCCATGATGCCAATCTGAACAGGTTATCTGACAGCCAAACCACATATGAGCCAATTCATGAACAACAACCATTTTCCAGTCAGGCGACATATTGTTTATCACCGTATTTGTCTGGTTTTCAATTGCGCCATAAAAACCTAACTGAGTCATACCGTATTTTTCATTTCTGAAAGGATATGGACCGAGTAATGACTCAAAAAGTGCCATCATCTCCGGAAGATCAGATACACCAAGTCGCGCAGAGGATGAGTCTTCTGCAAAAACGTAATATTCCAACGGAAAACAATGATCATCCGCGCAATATTCTTCTTCAAGCAAAACATAATTGGAAATGGCCATCATCACATAATAGCTCACGATCGGATAGCGGTGTTTCCATTGAAAAGTCCTTTCGGTTAAAGATTCATCTACCTGAATGAGCAATCCGTTTGACACTGCTTTTAACGGGATATTATTGTAATATCGAATGGGTACTGTAATATCGACAAACACAGAATCAGCTTTATCAGCGGGGCCGTCTTTACATGGAAACCAATAATGAGCCAGATATGGTGTTGATAAAGTTGCCAAAACAGGCTCGTTGTTGCCGTGTGAGGAATATCGCAATCCCTTCAGGTTTCCGGCAAGACCTGTATTTCCTTTGTAGAATATCTCAATTACAGCTGTGCTGTCTTTTTTTATGGATTTATTTGGAACAATAATCAGACTGTCTCCCTGCTGAAAAAATGATGCGGCACCTGATATGCTGTCTACAGTCAAAGAGCGTTGAAGGTCGAGCATCAACTGGTTCAGTTCCGGTATTTTGCTTGTGAAATGAATACTGACATGCCCTTCGATCCAGGCTGAATCTATTGCTGGTTTTAATCTGAGATGATAAAAATGGATATCAATATTGGTGTCGTTGGTCACAGTCTTTGACTCAGTGAAAAGACTCCGCATATTTTCCATCTCCGTAAGGTAAACTTCTGTAATCGTTTTTTCCTGCTGTGCAAACAAGATTGCAGGCAATATCAAAACAAACAAAACATATAGGAAATGGAAACCTGATTTCATAAAGAATAAAAAGCAAAATTAAGAAAATACAATTATTCTACAGGTAATCAATCAAATAAAAGCATAGAAAGAGTTTTAAGCCTTACGATTTATCAACAGAAGACAAACGCTTTCATTAAATTTGCAGTTAAATTCAAAAATAATGATCGTAAAGAACCCAATGCTGAAAGTTTTGATGATAGACGCATCAAATAGCTATTACCGTTTAAACCGTTATCCGGTTGGTGACTTTTTCGGACCGGTTGATCTTGGTATTCATCTGGCCCATAAGTTTAATAGCCTGAATATTGGTGCAGGTTTATTGGCAGGTTCAATTTTTCCCGGCTCCAACAGATTGATATTTAATGGAATTTCTCCTTCATGGCATGGCTTCTATATTTCGAGTATGGGTGGTGCTGCATTGGTTTTTGACAATCTGGGAATTAACATGTTTTCTATTACCGGAAAAGCACCCCAACCTTCAATCCTTTACCTGAATAGAAATCATGGTGAAGAAGTTGAAGTAGATTTATTTCCTGTAAATCTTCAGGAGGTATGGAATCACGGTCGGGGAGGCGTTTACGGAGTAATGCAGTTTGCTTTGGATAAATATGGTAGCCGCTATGAAAATGATCCGCGCGTCCTGGCTGTGGGGCAGGCTTCTCTCTACACCGATTTTGGTGCAGTGGTTTCAGCACCTGTTAAAAAAGGTGAACTTACTTATGTTGATTGCTGGGCAGGCAGGGGAGGATTCGGCACAAAAATGCTTCAACAACATGGAATCGTTGGTGTTATCTATGGTGGAACTGTTGTGGACGAAGATTTTCGCGACCGTAAAGTGGCCGATGAATGGTTTCAGGATAAATACAATCAAAAGCTTGCTGCCAAAGATATTGAAACAACAACTAAATACCGGTATGATCCTTCTTTTAACACTGGTGGAACTTTTGGTGTCAATTTCGCTACGCTTGAGGAACGAATTATCGCTTTTAATTACAAGACTATTTACATGTCAAAAGAGCAAAGGCTTGATATTCATCAGAAATTTATCGTCGACCATTATTTAAAGCAATTTAATGAGGAATCTATTGAAACAAAACAACAGAAGAACTGCGGTGAACCATGCGTTGCTGTGTGTAAAAAAATGAACAATCACTTCAAAAAAGACTATGAGCCTTACCAGACTATGGGTCCATTATGTGGAGTTTTTGATCAGCGTGCTGCCGAATTGCTTAACCAGAAAGCTGACACTTATGGTTTTGATGCAATCTCCGTTGGTGGTGTCTTATCATGGCTAATGGAGTGCCTTAGTGAAGGTTTGATTCAACCAGAAGAGATTGGTGCTAAAGCAATTCCGGTTTTTTCTCCGGATGGTTTTGATGTAGTAAAAGATTCTATGCACAATGCACTTATTGCCGCTGACCTCATTGAAGAAATGGTGAAACCGGATGGTAAGATCAATTTGCTTTTTGGAGCACGAAAGCTCGCCCGACGCCTTGCAAGAGAAAAAGGGATTGCCATTCTGGATAAATTTGTGTATTTGGGTTTTGCACGTCAGGGATGGGTTGTTCCAAATCAGTATTGGAGTCCGGGAGTGCTTTCTCCAATGGCCATCATGGGAAAATATTATATGAATTATGGAAAAGAATTTATCACTCCCAGAGCCCTGGGTCGGGAAAATGCCAAAAGATTAATTCATGAACTCATGTTGGACAACCTTGGTTTTTGTCGCTTTCATCGTGGCTGGGCCGAAGATATCATGCCTGATATTATGGAAAATCTTTTTGGTCTGAAGAAAGAATTCATGAAAAATCTTGCGCTAACAGCTTCAAGGATTAATAGCCGAAACTCTTCAATATTTTGGGAATCTGAACGCAATATTGATTTCATTTTCAGTTTCTTAAAGAAAAAACTAAATGAAGATGGTGTAGAAAATGTGATGCTCGAACACTGGGTAAATCGTTTCAAAGCGGATAAATACGAGGCTGCACTTGAGTTTTGGTACGAAATCCATAAAGGCATTCACGAGATGCTGAGGGAATTCCATTAGACACTTATTTTTGCATTAAACAGACCGAAGACTTAAAGAATCAATACAGTATATGGTTAATAACCTTTATATTAATGAGTTATAATTGTATGTTAAGTTTTTTTGCTGAAAAGTTTCTGTAATCAAAAATCTGTACTATATTGTGCCGCAAAACTCAGAAATATGTTTGACACTTTATCTAAAATTGATCAGGTTAGACTTAACTTTAGCGAAGGCGGCCTGTTGTATATGAATGTTACTTTGGCCATCATTATGTTTGGCGTTGCATTAGAAATAAAAAAAGAACATTTCAAAAATATTATGCTGTTTCCAAAATCAGCACTGCTTGGCATTTTTTCACAAATTTTTCTATTGCCTGCCCTTACGTTTTTATTGGTTTTTCTAATAAACCCGCCGCCCTCTATTGCAATGGGAATGATTTTGATTGCAGCGTGTCCTGGTGGTAATATTTCTAACTTTATCTCTGCTTTGGCTAAAGCCAATACAGCACTATCTGTCAGTCTTACAGCTTTTTCAACACTCACAGCGACTTTTGTTACACCTCTTAACTTCGCTTTTTGGGGTGGCATGTACGTTGAATACTATGAAAAAGCCAGGCACTTGAACATCCCCATTCAGATAGACTTTTTGCAAATGGCTAAAACAGTTTTTATTTTACTTGGAATTCCATTGATACTTGGGATGTGGTTTGGTTACAAATTTCCAAAAATAACTGAGAAATACAAAAAGAAAGTCAAGATTACATCCATATTTTTATACATGACTTTTATTGTCGGAGCACTTGCTGCCAATGCCAAACATATACCAGGCGTCATAATTCCACTTGGTATTGTGGTTATGCTGCTCAATGCGCAAACGTTGTCAACTGGTTATCTTGTTGGAACTGTTTTCAAAGTGCCGCGCGCCGACAGAAGAACGCTTTCGATCGAAACAGGCATTCAAAATTCAGGATTGGCTTTGGTGTTAATTTTCAATCCTAAATTGTTCGATGCCAATGGTGGCATGGCTTTTATGGCTGCCTGGTGGGGAATCTGGCAAATGATTTCTGGTCTTGCTCTAGCTTTTGTTTTGTCAAAGATTAGAATACCTGAGTTTACATGGTCTAAAGTTTTTTCAAAAGACTAAAGTTTTCATTTACAATAGTATTTTTGCTGGACGGTTTCTATAAATCCTCCAGCATTTTTTTATATAAAATGGCTTTCAACAAATCGGATTGAAAAGTTGAAGGCATCAGAGTCTATTTTACAAAAAGATTTGCCATTCAAATAAGTGGTCCAAATGTAACCTCTCATGACTTCGACACTTGGGTATCCCAGATCATTATGACCACTCTAGAATTGCATAAATGCGATTTCGAATATTTTTTTCATAAATACTCAACTGTAGAGCAGTTAAGTTAAGTTTCCCAGTGTCGAAGTTAGGGAGTTGAAAGCATCTACAATAAGACTTACCATTCAAATAAGTGATCCAATTGAAATCGCTCTTGCTGGTTTTTCAGCTTGCTTACCTATTTATTCAAAATTAATATACATTGCTTGATCCAAATAGAGTAAGGCAAGGGTGGTTTTCTTCTCAAATCTTTAATGTGTTCCTATTCATCGGAATTGACAGACATACAAGATATGTACGAATTAACCTCCGACTTTTAAGACAACACCCGATAAATCAAAAACAAAAATTAAGGTCAGAGCCAGAGCCAACATCAGGTTATAAATTTCCCATTTAGGCTTGAATATTTTTTGATCCAAAAAATTAAATTGAAAAGAAGGGTAGAATTAATTTGTCTATATCAGCTGAAAGATATTTTGAATTTTTATGACACCACCAGTGCATTAGATTATTTGAAAAAGTGTAACGAAGAGGTTTGTCCGTACAATGTTACATATGTAACAAACAAATGTAATCAACGCAAAATAATTGTATTGTACACTTATAATCAGCATATTAACGATATGTTACACATGTAACATATAACAATGTTACGCACGTAACTCCATTTAATGAACTAGTTTATATAATATATCACGTATTTCATTATATACCAGTTATATATAAATATATATCTAAAGTTATAGTTCAGAAATTCTAATAGTTTTAGAAAATTTTATATACATTTAATATTTATACGTATTAGACTGTCAAACAGTAATATATAATCGTTTATCAAATAATTACTTTAGATATTTAACGTAAGATCGGATAGTTACAAATGTTAACAACAATTATTTTACAGATGTAATGTATATATTGTTACTTTTGTAACTGAATTCTTATCAAATGAAAATCTATTTTTTTTCTGTAACCTATTTTCGCTTTTAAATATATAGTCCTATGGAAATTAAAGACAGAATTGAGCACATTATTAAAGCAAAGAATTTAACTGCTACACAATTTGCTGAGGAAATTAATATTCAACGTTCTGGGATTTCACACATTTTGTCTGGAAGGAACAATCCAAGCATGGATTTCATTTTGAAGGTCAAGGAGACTTTTCCGGAATACAGCTTAGATTGGCTGCTTCTGGGGAAAGGTCCGATCACAGTGTCCACAGTAAAAGCAACGAAAGCCCCTCAACCAAGTTTATTTGAACCTATTGAGGACTCAATTCCACAAAAGGAGAGCAGTATCGTTGAAAATGTAGTATCTGCACAAACTCTGCTTAATAAAGAATCTGAACCACCTGGTTCTGATATTATTGATAAAGCTGAAGTACATGTTTCTGCAAATAAAAATGCCTCTCGTGAAATCAGCGAAAGGCATTTAGAAAGTATAAAGAAAATTGTAAGAATGATTTTGATCTATGATGACCAAACATTCAGTATTTTAGAAAACAGTGATAATTAAAAGCGTTCCATTCCGCTAAAGAAGAAATCGGCTTCAACTGCAGCATTATCATCGCTGTCAGATCCATGCACTGCATTGTCGCCTATTGACTTTCCATAGAGTTTCCTGATCGAGCCATCCTTTGCCTCAGCAGGATTAGTAGCTCCAATGTAATCTCTGTATGACTGCACAGCGTTTTCCTTTTCAAGTATAGCAGCTACAATCGGACCCGAAGTCATTGATTCTACCAAACTGGCATAAAAAGGCCTTTCTTTATGAATAATGTAAAAGGCTTCTGCTTGTTCTTTGCTTAAGCGCTGCATCCTCAGGGCTTTAATTTTGAAACCACCTTCAGCGATTTTAGCTAAAATTGCACCACTGTGTCCATCTATAACAGCAGCTGGCTTTATCATGGTAAATGTTAGGTTTTTGCTCATTTTTATTTTTTTTATTAACTGCCGGCAAAAGTAATAATTTCTAAAGATGTATAACTTTAAATAGGTAGATTTTTGCATAGAAGAATTTTGAAAACTCTTACTAAATTATTAATATTTTATTCGGTATTGATTTTTAAAAAAGCATTACTTTTGTTCTATTAAAACGTAATTGTTTAACTCAAAAAATCTTCAATATGAAAAAGATCATCTTATCTTTAATGCTGATGATTGCCTCTTCGATGCTGCTCAATGCGCAACAGGAAACAACTCCTGCTACTACTAACGGGCCTGAAATAACATTCGATAAGACAACGCACGACTATGAAACCCTTCTGGTAAATTCAGATGGTGGATATGAATTTGAATTCACAAACACTGGAAATGAGCCACTTATCCTGACTCAACCCAGGTCTTCTTGTGGATGTACAGTTCCTGCATGGCCTCGTAAACCAATTTTACCTGGTGAAAAAGAAAAAATCAAGGTTACATATAATACTGCTATAAAAGGCAGATTTCAAAAGACAGTAACCATCATGTCGAATGCCAATGTGAATAAATCAGTGGTGCTGACGATAAAAGGTGAAGTTGTTGACAAGCCGGCAGAGGCTTTACCAGAAAAGACAACAGGATTAAGTACAGCTCCAACACCAAGATAATTAATAAATCAAGCTTAAAAAGCCGGCTCTTTCGGCCGGCTTTTTAATTTAATTCAGGTAAGTTTTTTCTAAGATTTATAAAACCAAATATCCCTTCACATGCCAAGTATTTCTGTTAAAGGCCGCATGATGCCTGAATCTCCGATTCGAAAACTCGTGCCTTTCGCTGATTTAGCTAAGAAAAGAGGAGTTAAAGTTTATCACCTGAACATCGGACAGCCTGATATTCCTACACCTGAGGTAGCGCTCAATGCCATCAGGAACTTTCCAGGAAAAGTAGTCGAATATAGCCATTCTGCCGGAATACCTTCTTACCGTATTAAATTGGCTGAATATTATAAAAAACATGATATTCATATCACTGCCGATGATATCATCATCGGTGCCGGTGCCTCTGAAGCGATTTTGTTTGCATTCCAGTCTATTATGGATCCAGATGACGAAGTTATAATCCCGGAACCATTCTACGCCAACTATAACGGATTTGCAATTAATGCCGGTATTCGCGTAAAACCTATCTTTTCATCTATTGAAAGTGGTTTTGCTTTGCCTCCTATAGCTGATTTTGAAAAGTCTATTACATCAAAAACGAAAGCAATTCTGGTTTGTAATCCAAATAATCCAACTGGGTACCTATATTCAGAGGAAGAATTGGATACCCTGCGTCAGCTTGTTCTTAAATATGATCTGTATCTTATTGCTGATGAGGTTTATCGCGAATTTTGCTACGATGGACACAAGCATTATTCATGTATGCATTTGAAGGGAATAGAAAACAATGTTATTCTTATTGATTCTGTTTCAAAGAGATACAGTGCATGCGGAATGAGAGTAGGCTGTATGATTTCAAAGAATAAAGAAGTGATGAGTACAGCATTAAAATTTGCTCAGGCCCGGCTAAGTCCGCCAAGTTTTGGCCAAATTGCAGCAGAGGCAGCTATTCAAACACCTGACAGTTATTTTGAAGAAGTAATACAGGAATATCTTGCCCGACGCAATGTCGTTGTTGAATCTATCAATAAAATGGAAGGCGCATTTTGCCCAACACCTAAAGGTGCCTTTTACGTAGTTGCAAAGTTACCCATTGATGACTCTGATAGATTTTGCCAATGGTTGCTCGATTCATTTGAGTATGAGATGCAAACAGTAATGCTTGCACCAGCCAGTGGTTTTTATTCGACTCCCGGAAGAGGAAAAGATGAAGTAAGGATAAGTTATGTGTTGAATGTCAATGACTTGAAACAATCAATGAAAGTTCTTGAAGAGGCATTGAAAGTATATCCCGGAAGGACAATATAAGTTGTTTTGAACTATTTAAAGTCAGGATAGATTAAGTAATTTATCCTGATTTTTTTATAGGATTCTATTTCATTAATCCAACTTTCTTCGATTTGCTTTCCTTCTAGCCCTTGCTCAATCTGCTTTCTGAGATTGTCAGTACCTGCAAGTGTATTGAAGTAATTATTGAAAAATGGATGTTGGCTATTTAGCTCTTTCCATGCGTCAATTAACCAACTCAGATTCAGTTTCTTTGGATTGCGCTCAAAATCATTAGCGTAATCATTTAAGATGAAGCCATTACAAACCTGACCTTCAAGTTTAGGCTTGCTGCTGGCACCTTTAATGGGTATAGGTGTAAACTTATAGCTTCCTGACTTCAGGTCAGGGTGTCCAAAAACTTTAAATGGATGCTGTGTACCACGGCCAACACTCACGATTGTTCCTTCAAAGAAACAAAGAGAGGGATACAAATAAATTGATTCCCAGTCCGGTAGGTTGGGGGAGGGCTTCATAGGCAACTTCACAATCATTTCTCTTTCATAGCCTATCAAAGGAATTACAAGAAGGTCAGCTTTGAGTTTACTTTCCAGCCAGTTTTCGCCATTTACCATCAAAGCGTATTCACCAATCGTAAGCCCATAAACAACCGGAACCGGGTGTAAACCTACAAATGACTTAAATTTGCTTGCCAAAACAGGTCCGTCAATATAAAATCCATTTGGATTTGGCCGATCTAAAACAATTATGGGGATTTTGTTTTCAGCACATGCATCCATAACATATGTGAGCGTAGAAATATAGGTGTAAAAACGGACACCTACATCTTGCAAATCAAATAAAATAACATCAACATCTTTAAGGTCAGCTACTTCAGGTTTTTTTTTGTTTCCGTAAAGAGAAACAACTGGCAGTCCGGTTTTTTCGTCTTTCAGATTGGAAATATGTGCTCCTGCATCTTGGTCTCCTCTGAAACCATGCTCAGGTGTAAAAATTTTAACTACTTGAATGCCAGAAGAAAGTAAAGTATCAACGATGTGTTGTCTTCCAATTATTCCTGTATGATTGGTTACAACTGCGATTTTCTTTCCTCTTAATAAATGAAAATAATTTTCGGTTTGTTCTGCGCCTGTTTTAATTGCTTGATATTCTACTAATCTGAGTTTTTGTGAATAGCTTTCTTCACATGCACTAAAAAGGATTGAAAAAAGAATAATTAAGATTTTTGGCAGATGAGTATTTAATGACATAGTATGATTATTTTTGCCAGATTAGTATTGATATGCGTCCAGAAACATTTATAGCATCCAGATTATTTTCTTCCGGCAAAGATAACATTTCTGCCACTGTTGTCCGCATTGCCGTGCTTAGTATTGCGCTAGGTTTGGCTGTAATGGTTATTTCTGTTGCTGTTGTTGTTGGTTTTAAAGAGCAGATAAGAGATAAAGTGATTGGTTTTGTGGCACATATACAAATAGAATCACTTAGCAACAACCTTTCATGGGAAGTGACACCTTTTGTTCTTGAAGAAACTTTTGTAGATAAGTTGATGGCTATAAATGGTGTAAAACATGTTCAGGCTGTTGCAAGCAAAGCTGGAATTATTAAAACTGAAGATCATATTCAAGGTATTGTGCTCAAAGGAATTGGGGTTGATTATGACTGGACTTATTTGAGTGATTACATTCATGAAGGCAAAAAGCCAATGATATCCGACACCGGCAGGTCTGAGGAGGTATTGATTTCAAAAAAAATTGCTGAAAAGTTGGACATAAAAATTGGTGATCCCTTAAGAATGTGGTTTGTATCTGGAGAAAACCAGCAAACCAGAGGTCGAAGGTTTCTTGTAACTGGCATTTATGAAACGGGACTGGTAGAATTTGATGATATGTACATTTTTGGTGATATTCAGCACGTTCAAAGACTCAATAACTGGCAAGCTGATCAGTTTGATGCAGTTGAAATTTCAATCTTCGATGTCAACAACATGAAAGAAATTGCAGAAGAAATATATTTTACTATTCCTGTCGATCTGACCGCTTCTTCAGCCAACGAAAGCTATCCGCATATATTTGACTGGCTTGATCTTCAGGATATGAATGTGATCATTCTTATTATTCTAATGATTTTGGTAAGTGGAATTACGATGATAAGTACCTTACTGATAATTATTCTTGAAAGAACTTCAATGGTGGGTATTCTTAAGGCTATGGGAGCAGATAATAAGTTCATACAGAGGGTTTTTCTAATCAATACCTTGGCTTTGTTTGCAAAAGGAATGTTTTGGGGTAATTTAATTTCAATCGGCTTTTGTTTAATGCAACTGCAATACGGGTTTTTAAAATTACCTGCTGAATCTTATTACCTATCTGAAGTGCCCATACATTTTAGCTGGGTTCATGTTTTGGTTATTAACGCTGGAGCATTGGCAGTATGGTTTTTGACGCTTACAATACCAACTTCAGTAATAAGCAAAATTCAACCTTCCCGTGCTATCAGATACAGCTAGATTAAAGTTAAAAAACTTAAAATATTTCAGCCTTTTGTTGCATTATAACACTTGATGTCATATCTTTAGCCAATATTTGAATAATTAAAAAAGTGTTATGTCAATGATTGAATATATCATAAAACCACTGCAGGGTTGTGGAAATATAATGTTTGGACAAACAATCCAGGAGCTAACATCCATGCTTGGTGAAGCAGAAGAGATTGATCATCTCGATACGGATGATGATATGACGACCGTCGTTCTTCACTATTGGGAAGACGGATTATCAGTTTTTTTTGAAGGTGCTTCCAAAAATGTGATTTCCTGTTTTGAAACAGACCACCCTGATTCAACTCTTTTTGGAAAAAAAGTCTTTGAGTTGAAAAAAGATGAAATTATAAATCTTATGCAGGAAAATGGCTTTAAGGAGCTTGAAGTAGAAGAGGAAGAAGGGGAGACCAGACTGACTTTTGAAGATGGATTAATCGACTTTTTTTACGATGAGGAGGAACTTTTGGCTGTTAATTGGGGTGTCATTATTGATGAGGATGGTGAAATAATAAATGACTGATTATTTCATTTTCGACCTTGGGTGAAAACTGATGATTGCTTCTCTAAGGTATTCACGGTCAATATGTGTATAAATTTCAGTTGTAGTAATACTTGAATGTCCCAGCATCTGTTGAACCGCCCTTAAATCTGCACCTCCTTCAAGCAGATGAGTTGCAAAAGAGTGTCTGAAAGTATGTGGACTGACATTTTTCTTTATACCTGCATTTGCGACAAGCTTTTTAACAATTAAGAAAATCATTTGCCTTGTTAGCCCGCTTCCCCGATCTGTTAAAAATACAGTATCTGTTGCTGCACGCTTTGGTTCAATATGAATTCTGATAAGTTTTATGTAATCACTTAGTTGTTTAAGTGTTTCTTCTCCAATAGGTGTAAATCGCTCCTTATTGCCTTTTCCAATGATTTTAAGAAAGCCGTCTTTCCAATAAATATTACTGATTTTTAAGCTAATAAGTTCCGAAACCCGTAACCCTCCGCCATACATTGTTTCAATGATGACTTTATTTCTATGACCATGTGGTTCACTCAAATCGATAGATTTTATTAAATGTTCAATTTCAATAGCACTGATAACATCTGGTAGTTTTCTCCCAGGTTTTGGGAAAGAGATTAAGGCTGTCGGATTATTTTGAATGAGGTTTTCGAGAATCAGAAAGTCAAAAAATGAATTTATACCTGACAGGATTCTTGCCTGAGAATTACTGCTTAAACCCAGTTCGGTTAAATTTATAAGGAAATTACTTATATGCTTTTGACTTATTTCAGTTAGTTTTATTTCAGCATTTTCTAATTCAAGATGCTGAGCTAAAAGTTTTACGTCATGCAGATAAGCATCAACTGTATTTTGCGATGAGGCTTTTTCCAGCTTCAAGTATTTCTTGAAAGCTTCAACGGCATTGTATTGTTGGTTCAAAGTTTTGAAATAAACTGAATACTTTTCAAATTTCTCTAATGCAATTATACAAAAAAGCCCGGAATGAAATACCCCGGGCTTAATTTAGGCTAAATCTTATTTTGATGTGCTAGGCATAGAATTGACTAAGTCTAAAGAAGAAGAAATCCTTATCTCTGTTTCCATTATTTGAAGATATTAGTTTCTGTATTTTACTATTAACTGCTTCGGCAATAGCATTTGTTTC
>JAUXMV010000062.1 GCA_030683155.1 Bacteroidales bacterium | reverse complement strand
TTTTATGAAGGGTGCATATTTAAATTTCAGGGCATCGTAAAGTATGCGCAGCTGTTGGTTTGGCTCTGAGCAGCGGCGTATCATGATGACTTCTTCATGATTGTTTTGGGCTAAAGTCGTTACTGCTTTTTGGGTGTTCATGATTCTCACGATCTCGCTCCAACCGCTGTGAATGCCTTCTTTTTTTAATTGGAAGCGAACGGTGTTTACTAACCAATAAGCCAGCAAACCCAGATGCAGGTGTGCCATCGTATTTTCATCATTTTGATGATAAACAGGGAGCAGATCCAGATCGGTTTTCAGCACTCTTATGGTAGCTTCAACCTAGCGAATGATGTTGTAAAATTACCATATTTTTTCCTCTATCTTGGTCTGAAGTGAGCTGCACAGAAGACAGACCCCACTGCTTGCAATGATGTCAACACCTTCTTTAACAGCCCATTTGACTGAGGTTACAATCCTGTTTTTCTTTTTGTCATTCTCTTTCTTTTATCCTTTGTGCTCAGGCTGGTCACACACCTGGGGTTCAATATCAATGCATCGTTGTATGGAAGAATATTTTTGTTTTAAACGCCCGATTCGTTTATGGACTTTATCCTCTTGTTTCACGCCTCCTTTTTTGGTTAAACTGTTGGATATTTGTTGTTGTCCTTCTTCAAAACGTGAGCGGAACTGTTCGTTCATTGAGTGTTCTTTCAGCACTTTGGAGTGGCTTTCTACCTTCAGGTAATAATCCGTATTACGATCAGAATTTACCCGGCAAAGTTCAATTTTTTGTTTTCGGTTGTCTGTTACAGTAACATTAATCACCAGCCCAAGCACAATCAATTTGGCATCACAGTTGGGTCATCGGTATAGGGCAGATCGAACTGAGGCTGGTCGTGATGGGCTACTTTGGCAGTAAGTATATTCTGGATAAGGTTCAACTGATCCTTGGTCAATCCGTCGAGATAGCCTGCATTTAAAATAGTCCGATGACAGACCCTGTCGGTATGATAGCGATAGCTTTCCACTAAACGGTAAACCCGATTAGATGCCTGTGACAGGATTGGTGCGCATGGATACTTTGAAATACATGCCTGCAAAGTAATTACATAATCATTGATAGTCATCATCCCCCCCTTTGGGGCTACAAATTGTTTTTCAAAAATACCAGAACTGAATATCAGTATCTTACAAAAGCTATTGTTGAAAATAAAGGCATTTTAAGTCAAATTAACCCGATTTTAGCCTGTTTATTCTTGATTTTGATGGGGAAGCTGCAAGTTGGGTTAAGAAGTATGATTATATCTTAGGTAATCCAAATGCTAATGAAGGAGCCATTTAAATGATTTTTCCTCAACAAGCACATGTTAATTTCGCGCAAAATCATTTAGCAACGGTATAGAAGGCGAAAGAGGGTATGAAGACAACGAAAGCTAAAGGATTTTTTGACAAAGAATTAAGATTTCTTCATTTCGAAAATGGGTTGATCTTTCTTATTGGGATCAACGTATAAAGTTTAAAAACAGTGAGTAAACCAAACGGATTGAATTTTTTTGGTTGTAAGTATCTTTAGTTCCTTTTCGTGAAACCAGATCGGCTTTAACCCCAACTTGTTTTTCCAGTTCTTCAGCCAGGTCCAACAAAACGCAAGCCTTTCTTATCATTAGATTCAATAAATATCAAGATTGATTTCTTCTTTCTGTTCCTTTCAGAGAAATGAGCCGAAAACTGTATATTGAAATTTATCAATTACAATGCGCTGATAATTAATAGATTATTTATTCGATTCTGGCTTTTTCTAAATACGGCAAGGGCGAAACCAAATCAAACTCTTTTGAAACCTCAAAAAACAGATTTAATAAATTTAAGTGTTCGCGTCCAATAATCAATAAAATTCTATCGTCAGCACTATGGGGTATTCTTTGAATATTTCGAAAAATTCTTAAGTTTCGGTTAAACCATCTGCCAGTCTCAAAGTCAACTCCTGTAAAATCTCCTGGCTGTTCTTCATACTTGAATGGATTCATCAGATACAAGGATAATCTATCTTTAATCTGATTGGGTTCATTCAGTTCATTCAATTCATTGATTATGCATGAAACTTTTTTTGAGACACCTGAAGTAATATATTTTGAATCTGGCGAATTTAAGTAATATTCTTCCAGTTTAGCAGACCGGGTGCTGTCCTTAAATAATTCTTCAATATTGTCGTAATGTCTGCCCCGGTCATCTACACAATAAATTACCGGCACATTTAGGTTCTTCCCAATTCTGAAACCCAATTGATATATTTCGTCTTTTTTTAAAATGAAGTTATTGTTTTTGTAAAGTGAATACAGTGAGTCGATTCTGAATTGCTTGTCTGGCGTAACTTCTATCGCAATGATGGTAGGCTTAAAATCACCAATGACCTTGGAGATTGCAATAATTTCAGACTGATAGGGTTCTTCAAGTACTGATATTTTATTTTCATCTTCAGTTTTAATGGCATCCAAATTGGGATAGGCAAAATGAAAAACGCCGAGTGTCATTATTTTTGTTTGAAGCTGGATTTCATTGGGTTGTCCAAATGAACCACTCATACTAATAACAACACCCCATAATAAAATGAATAATTTTTTCATGCTTTTTGCTTTTGATTATGAGATATGACGATAAATTTTAATAAAAGTTACAAAAGATTGTCGTGTTGCATCGTCTTTAAGAGTATGAAAGCGATTCCAAGCAAGAAGTCGCGAATTGTTTATAGATCAAAAACAAAAAATAGCCTAAGTCTAAAGTGATTCTGTCGCTTTCCTATGAAAAATGAATCAGCGGAGTTTTGATTGAGGTTTTGTTTTATAATCTTAATTTGTACTTTAAGATCAAAACTATCATCAGAAAAACGGATAGCTTTTCGACAGGAAAAAGTAATTGGCTTTATCAGAAACCCATTTCAAAAATGCTTCTTACGGATTGTGGAACGGTGTAAGAATAGCATAAAGCAATTATTCAGAGAAAAAAAACGCAGTGTGCACTATCACACACTGCGTAAATATATATGGATGGAAATATGAATTTTTATCTTCATTCTGAACGACTTCTGCCGGAATCTTCATTTTTACTGCTTTCTTTCTTTGCAGACTCTTTGGTATTCGCTCTGCCCGAAACTTCTGAGGTCTTTGCTGCAGGAGCTTTCTGGTTGCTTGATCGTGAAGGCTGAGCGCGCTCTGCAGAAGATGATCCTGATCTTTCTCTACTGCTGACCGACTCGTTGCTGCGTGCGGGCTGACTTCTTGTGTTTGATGCAGGCCGTTCAACTTTTTGTGATGGCGCAGCAGATCTTTCTCTTTCAGGTCTTACAACATCACTGCTCCTTGCAGGTTGCGCTGAATTTCGATCTGATTTAACAGAACGTTCGTTATTAGCAGGAGCCTTTTCTCTGTTTGTCTGATCAACCGACCTGACCGGACGCACAACGTCTTCCCTGCTTTGTGTTGGGCGTTCCTTCACTTCTGAAGCCCTGCTGGCTTTCTGCTGGTTTTGACTACGGGTTTCAGTAGTTGGTCTCACAGCCCTGTCGTTGCGGCTGTTGTCGTTTTGTCCATTGTTTCTTGCACCAGTTTCTGGTCTTGCGGCTCTTTCGCTAACTTCAGTATTGGCTCGCGGACTCTGTCTTTCATTCACATTTCCAGTTGAGCGAGCCCTTGTTGGTGAAGTCGTTCCGCTCGAAACTCTTTGACTGTAAAGTACTTCTCCATCTCTCCTTTTTTCAGGACGGCTGTAAGTATTTTTGTAATTACCCCTGTTCACGTTGACTACAACTGTTGGCGAGTAATGACGGACATTGGTGTAATAAACAGTTCTGTAGCGGTCGCAGCGGTTGTGTTTCCACGGACGGTAGTAAGCGTAATAGTGGCTATTCCAGCTGTAATGGTATCCGTAATAATAATGGTAGTAGTGAGGAGTCCATGGATGCCAATATTCTGGATAATAACCCCAGCCCCATGATGAACGCCAAACAACGTATGTTGGTCTGTTGATGTACACAATCAAAGGCCAGCTTGCAACTTCGTAATAGGTTGTGGTTACAACAGTTACATTGTTGCGCTTGCTTTTTTTGAGGTTTGAATTGCCTGTGTAACCTGGATTTGGAGTTTCATCATAATTAGGTTCAACGATATAGTTTGGACCATACAAAGCCTCATCGCCGATAAGCTGAATCTGTACTGAGCCATCGCGGAATTTCTGTACGGTAAATACGGCGATATCCTGAAATTCATTCTTGTTCAGTGCTACCCTCAAAACGATGTTATGCACATCATTATCAGGATAATCCATGACCATAATATAATCAACAAATTTATCACCATTGAGGTCGAGGTTGTTCACCATTACTTCAGGATCATTCAGGTTTCTTTCAAAACTTTCAAGTGTTTCAGATTCCTGGAAGAGGTTCATGGCTGCAAAAAGGTTAAAGTTATCACCTGGCAGTCCGAGATATTCTTCAGTTTGTTTTTGCGCGTTAAGCTGCAAAGCACCTCCAAAAAGGAAGGCTAAAATTGAGAGAAGGATGAGCTTTTTCATGACTGTAATTTTTAGATTAATATCTTAGACCGCTTAATTCCAAAAGCCATGCCAAAAATTATATCTTGTCGTTAGTCGAACGATTTCTTATTTTATTATCTATTAAAAGTATTGAAAATCAATGCATAAAATTTCAAAAAATCAATATTTGCTTTAACAAAATCTTTATATCCATTAAAAATCTGCTTTTCGAGCAAATAACTTTCGGCGATGTTCCACTGTGGTGTGTTGAAAACTAAACCTGATTTTCCGCCTTTCACCGACTAATTTCGCCTGTTCGCCTAATTTGCATTTTTGCTGTTTGAAGCCCTCCTTAATTTTGCCACAATTTAATAATGGAAGTATTTAAAGTTTCCTGAACAGAAATAGTTTTTCAAGAAATGATGAATCAAAAGCAAATTATAGTTTTTTTAACAAAAACTTTAGAAACTATTAAAACAAAAATAGTTTCCTGTTGTTTTTTAGTTCTAATTTTGCCGAAATTTCAAATTCAAAAATTAATGCAACATATCATTTAACAATATTATAAAATGTTCAACATCAAAAAGGGATTAATTCTACTATGGATGAGTTTTCTTGGACTTGCTTCAGTGGCACAGCAACCTGTTGTGCTGACGCTTGAACAAGCGCGGATTTATGCCGGAAAACACAACTACGAACTGAGAAACGCGCAGCTTGATATCGAAACTGCACGTTATAAAGTGAAAGAAACTGTAGCGACAGGTTTGCCACAGATAAGTGCTTCAATCAACTACAACGACAACATTGGGTTGCCGGTTCAGCTTGTTCCGGGCGATTTTTTTGGCCGGCCTGGTGAAGATATCGAAGTACAGTTTGGAACTAAATACAGTGCAAACGCAGGAGCTTCGGTTAACCAGCTTCTTTTTAGTGGTAGCTATCTTGTTGGTTTGCAAGCTTCAAAAGCTTATTTGGAACAAAGCAAGAAAAATCTTTTCAAGAATCAGGTGGAGGTTAACAAGGCCGTTTCCGAATCCTATTTTCTGGTTTTGGCTACAAAGGAAAGCATTCTTGTTATTGATTCAACCCTGGAAATTACCAGAAAGCTTGCCAAACAAACAAAAATCATCGTTGAAAATGGCTTTGCTGAGGAAACAGAATTCGACCAGCTTCAGTTGCTTATAGCCGATCTCGAAACAGGACGCATGAACGCTGTAAGTCAGCTTGAAACAACAAAATCTTATCTGCGCTACCATCTAGGAATGGACGAAAAGCAACAGATTGATGTGGCAGAAAGTCTGGTTGAGCTTACCGAAAAATTGGTCGCTGAAAAACTTTTTACTACACAATTTAATCTCTATAACAATATTGATTTCCAGATACTTCAAAACCAAAAAGATTTAGCGTTGCTGCAAGTGAAACTAGAAAAAAGCGCATATCTGCCAACGCTTTCTGCATTCCTGAATTACAATACACAGGCTCAGCGTCAGGAATGGGATTTCTTCGACTCAAAAGGCAAGTGGTATAGCAGCTCTGTCTTAGGTGTAAGTATGAATATCCCTGTTTTCAGTGGTGGAGAACGTTCTTCAAGGGTTAGGCAGGCACAGTATCAGTTTGAAAAAACACAAGTTGCTGAAGAAATGGTTTCGAGTTCACTGAATTTGCAGTATCAAACCATCCGCAACGAGCTTGAAAACGCTCTTCAGACCTATCAGAACACTAAAAACAGTAAAGGTATTGCAGAAAAGATTTTTCGCCGGACAGGGGTAAAATATACTGAAGGAATGGCCGCAAGCTTAGATTTGCTCAATACACAGAACCAGTATCTGACTTCACAGTCGCAATACATCAATGCTGCGCTGAATATGCTCAACAAGACGGTTGCGCTGGAAAGCATCCTCATACAAAGTCAGTAAAAGATGGACAAAGAATATAAATATAACGAAATTATTCAGGAAGCAAGACAGCTGTTTCAGCGCTACGGTATCAAAAGTATCAGCATGGATGAGTTGTCGCGGCAGCTGGGGATTTCAAAAAAGACACTATATCTGCATTTTACAGACAAGAATGATCTGGTTGAGAAGACATTACTCCACATGACCAATGAAAAAGAGTGTGCCATGAAGGAAATGCACAACAAAGATCTCAATGCGGTAGAAGAACTTTTTGAAATGTTTAGTTATGCCAATGAAATGATTAGAAATCACAATCCTTCAATGGAATTCGATCTGCAAAAGTTTTATCCACATATTTTTAAACGATTGCGTGATTTTCACCGCAATAATATGTACGAAGCAACATTGAAAAACCTGTTAAAAGGCAAAAATGAAGGCTATTACAGAAATGATCTCAATGAAGAAATTATTTCAAAGTTGTTTGTATTGCGCATCGAAAACCTGATGCATTCTGATATGGTGACCCTGGAAGAGATCCATTCAGACAAATTTTTTAAAGAAGTTTTCAAATACCATATGTTTGGAATTATTTCACCGCAAGGACTTCAGTTTATACAATCAAAATATCAAGAATTTTTAACAAACGAATAATATTTTCAAAATGAAACAGATACAGTTTTTAATCCTGGCTTCTTTTGCTATTTTTCTCACTTCCTGCGGTTCATCAGCTGCAAATGAGGACCTCAGTAAAAAGCTTGAAAGGTACCGCGCAGAGCAAGCGGTAATAAATTCAAAAATCGATGAACTGCAAGGAGAACTTGAGGTTGCACAAAATGGAAGTGCCAACCGCACCATGATTCCTGTTGTGATCGAGACCCTTGAGCAAATAACCTTTAACCACTACTTCAATGCAAGTGGCGCAGTGGTAGCAGCACGTGAAGCCTACATCAGCCCTGAGGTGAATGGACAAATTCAGGACATTTTTGTTAACGAAGGCGATCGTGTTAGAAAAGGACAAACGCTTGCCCGCCTGAATACTGAGGTGACAAACAAATCTATCGACGAAATAAAAACATCCCTTGTGCTGGCCACAGACATTTTTGAGCGCCAAAAACGCTTATGGGAACAAAAAATTGGTTCGGAGCTGCAATTCCTGGAAGCTAAAAACAATAAAGCCAGTCTCGAAAACAGACTTGCAACGCTTCAGGCACAGCTTGATATGGCCACGGTTACTGCTCCAATCGATGGGGTGATCGAGAAAGTGAATCAGAAAAAGGGCGAGCTTGCATCTCCTGGGGCTCAAATGATTCATCTTGTAAACCTGAATGAACTGCTCGTAAGGGCCGATGTTTCAGAACGTTTTGTTTCATCCGTTAAAAGAGGTGATATTGTCGAACTTACTTTTCCGTCATTTCCTGATTTCAAGGTGAATGTTCCCGTAAGTCGAATAGGAAATGTAGTAAACAAAAACAACCGGACTTTTGAGGTTGAGTTAAAGATAGACAACACACGTGAGATGTTGAAACCCAATATGATCGCAGTACTTAACATCAATGATTTTACAGCAGAAAACAGCATCGTTATACCATCGAAAGTTATTAAAGAGGACCTCAAAGGTAAATACCTTTATGTGGCAGAGAAGGAAGGAAATGACTTTGTTGCCCGCAAGCGCTATATTACACCAGACCGCACTTATTATGACAAAACCCGCGTCATCGCCGGACTCAGTGAAAAAGAAATGCTGATCGTTGAAGGTTACAACAGAGTGAGTGACGGCGCACTTGTGAAAATGAATTAATAAGGCTGAGCAATGGAAAATCTGAAAGAAGAAAAAGAAAAAGACAAGGTGGTAAGGGAGTTTTACCCAACCAGCTGGGCGCTTCGCAACACAAATACTGTATTTCTGCTTATCCTTATTCTGGCTGGATTTGGATATTATTCGTACCGTTCGATGCCAAAAGAACTGTTTCCAGACATCGTAATTCCAACGGTGATGGTGCAGACACTTTATCCTGGAAATCCTCCGCTTGATATCGAAAATCTTGTTACAAGGGAGCTTGAGAAAGAGATTGAATCGGTGAGTGGCATCAAAAAAATGACTTCGCTCTCAAGTCAGGATGTGTCGAATATTTTTGTTGAGTTTAATACCGATGTGGATATTAAAACCGCTTTGCAGGATGTGAAAGATGCAGCCGACAAGGCCAAAAAGAACCTGCCCGACAATCTGCCGAACGATCCCATGGTAACGGATATTGACTTTTCTGAGTTTCCGATTCTCAACATCAACCTTTCCGGAAACTATAGTGTCAATGAGCTGAAGACTTTTGCTGAGTTTCTTGAAGAAGAAATCGAAACCTTTACTGAAATCTCCAAAGTTGAAATAACTGGTATCACCGAGCGTGAAATCAAAATTCAGGTTGACCAGCATAAGCTTGATGCCTTTAAGTTAAGTTTCAATGATATTGATGGAGCTATTCGCAACGAAAACGTTTCAATGTCGGGTGGTGAATTACTTGCAGGAGGAAGTCGCAGGGCGGTTCGCATCGCTGGTGAATTTACCTCAACCAAGGAGATCGAAGATATCATCATAAAGCATGAAGACCAGCATATTGTGTATTTGCGTGATGTAGCAGATGTTATTTATGGTTTTGAAGACCCGACAAGCTATGCGCGCCTCGACCATCAACCTGTTGTTTCGCTTCAGGTGGTGAAAAAAGGAGGCGAAAACCTGCTTGATGCCACGGATAAGATTTTTAGACTCCTTGATGAATCAAGAGAGGATCGTTTGCTGCCCGAAGACCTTAGGATTACGCTTACCAACGATCAGTCGGAGCAAATAAAACTGCAGCTAAGCAATCTTGAAAACAGCATGATTATGGGAATAATCTTTGTCGTGTTCATACTCTATTTCTTCCTGGGAACCCGCAATGCACTTTTTGTTGGTATTTCAATACCACTGTCCATGTTTATTTCTTTTATGGTAATGGGTCTTATGGGATTTCAGATCAATATGATTGTGTTGTTTTCTCTCATTCTTGCACTTGGGATGCTTGTTGACAATGCCATTGTGGTGGTCGAAAACATCTACAGATACGTTGATAAGGGTTATAGTATCACAATGGCAAGCCGACTTGCAGTGGGCGAAATTGCCATGCCAATTATTTCATCAACGGCAACAACACTCGCAGCCTTTTTCCCGCTTGTTTTCTGGGATTCTATCATGGGCGAATTCATGAAATTTTTACCGATGACGCTTATCATCGTACTCACCTCTTCCTTATTTACAGCTTTAGTGCTCATTCCAGTCATCATGCGGCAGTTTTTCAAACTGGAAGACCCGAATGAAAGACCAAATGTGAAAATCACATTGATCCTTACAGGAATAATGCTTGCACTTGCTGCAATATTCTTCATCTCCGGGAAAAACACTTTTGGAAGTCTGCTGGTAATTTTCGCCTTTTTAGGCCTTGCAAACATCCTCTTCCTTAACAGGCTTTCACGCTGGTTTCAATCAGTTTTGCTGGTTTGGGTCGAAAAAATATATCTGAAAGCCCTTTCTATCGCACTAAAAGGCAGAAATGCTTTCTGGGTTGTTGCCGGAACATTTGTGCTGATGGTTTTATCGATAGGATTCTATTTTGGAACCAATCCAACCGTTGAATTCTTCCCTTCAGGCGAACCGAAATATATCAATATCATGGTTGAACTGCCTTTGGGAACTGACATAGATGTTACAGATTCTATTGTTCAAAAAATCGAAGAACGTGTTTTTGAACTTGTAGAACCAGAAAAACAAATTGTTAAATCGGTGCTAACCAATATTGGAACAGGCGCTGTTGGTGAAAATGATGGTTTCAGCGGCAGGGGAGGAACACCCAACAGAGGTTTAATTACGGTAACTTTCATCGATTTCAAAGACAGAGACGGAATAAGCACAGCAAAAATCCAGAAAAGATTGTCGGACGAACTCATCGGCGTTTATCCGGGTGCATTTGTCACCGTTGAAAAACAAAACGAAGGACCTCCGGTAGGAAAACCTATCAATATTGAGATCAGCGGTCGCGATTTTGATAAACTTCTGGATCTTACTGATACACTTATCTACGTAATAAACAATGCCTATATACCCGGTATTGAAGGTCTGCAAATTGACCTCGATGTGGGAAAACCTGAAATCAATGTTCGTATCGACCGTGATCGTGCAAGACGTTTCGGACTTTCAACAAGCCAAATTGGAAATACGATAAGAACTGCACTTTTCGGCTCTGAAATATCCAACTATAAAGTTGGCGAAGACGAATATCCAATTCAGCTCCGCATGAAGGATGAATACAGATACAATCTAGCTTCATTGATTAACCAAACCATAACTTTCCGCGATCAGGCAAGTGGAAAGATCGTTCAGGTGCCCATTTCAGCTGTTGCCGATGTGTCGTTAAGTTCTACTTATGGGGCAGTTTCGCGCATCAACCGCAACAGGGTGATAACTATTTCTTCCAATGTTATTGAAGGATACAATGCCACAGAGATTAATGAGAAACTAAAACCTATTTTGGCTTCACATGATTTCCCCGAAGGTTACCGCTATAAATTTACAGGTGAGCAGGAAGAACAGCAGGCATCTATGGCCTTTCTTGCTCGTGCGTTGCTGATTGCCGTAGCTATTATCTTGCTCATTTTGGTTGCACAGTTCAATTCTGTAATCAAACCGGGAATTATCCTGACGACAGTGCTTTTCAGTACTATAGGCGTTTTTGGCGGACTGGCCACTTTCGGAATGGACTTTGTCGTTATCATGACGGGAATAGGTATTGTGTCGCTTGCTGGGGTAGTGGTAAACAATGGAATTGTGCTTATTGACTACATAAGTCTGTTAAAACTCAACAAAAAGATTGAGGCCAACATCGATCCTTCAGACGATCTGCCCAAAGCTGAATCGCTCGAATGTATTGTTGAGGCTGGAAAAACCAGGCTCAGACCTGTTTTGCTCACCGCAATAACCACCATTCTCGGACTGATTCCGCTTGCTATCGGACTCAACATTGATTTTCTTGGCCTGTTCGAACGCTTCGATCCTGACATCTATTTTGGTGGTGACAATGCGCTCTTTTGGGCGCCTATGTCATGGACAGTCATTTTTGGACTAAGTTTTGCCACTTTCCTCACATTGATTGTTATTCCTGCCATGTACCATGCGCTTTACCTTGTGAGGTATCGTTTTCGCAACCGGTTTTCGAAAAAGACACTGAAGGCATAAAAGCTTTTAGAATAATCATCAAGCTGTTCCACACAATGGGACAGCTTTTTTATTTTCTCGAAAGCCTGAAATACTTTTTTTATTTCATCAGTGCTTTACACCTTCATTTTTCATTGCTTTTTTTATTTTTGACATTTATTAAATCAATCATTATGGATAAAGCAATGCAAACGATGATAGACAACTTGCATAAAAATACAGGGAAGTCGCTTGAAGAATGGGTTGCCCTTGTCAATAGCAAGGACTTCATTAAGCACGGAGAAACAGTAAGTTATCTAAAAAATGAATTTTCGCTCGGACATGGTTTTGCCAATCTTATTGCACACAAGGCCAAAGCTACCGATGCTGATTCTGCGCCAAATGCTGATGATCTCATCGCAAAACAGTATGCTGGAAAAGAATATTTCAAATCAATTTATGACTCCATTTTGGGCGAAATATCAAAATGGGATGGACCTTTTGAAGTTTCTCCAAAGAATGCCTATGTGAGTCTCAGACGTAAGAAACAGTTTGCAATTTTGCAGCCTGCTACAAAAACGCGTTTTGAAATCGGTATCAATCTCAAAGGTCAGGAGCCTTTTGGAGTACTCGAAGCCATCAGTTCGGCCAATGCCATGTGCTCGCATAAAATTAACATCTTTAAAGAGGAAGACCTTAATCAGGAAGTTTATGAGTGGATCAGGAAAGCTTTTGAGGCGGCAAAATAGTTATTGTCTGACTTTGAAGCCTGATGACTATCTTATGTCCATCTTTCACGTCAGTCATTCCTGTTTATCGAAATGACTAATAATCAATGCTTTTGAGTTGTGTTCTATATCTTCTGAAGATTGGCATAATGTATAAAAGACATCCGCTAATTTTGACCTTCCTACCTTTTAATTTTTAGTTTAACTTTGTCCTGAACCACTGTTTAACAGAAAGCCTGAATGAATATAACCATCGAAAACATACTTCTTGTAGGATCTGCGTTACTCTTTATCAGCATTGTTGCAGGTAAAACATCCTATAAGTTTGGTGTTCCCACTTTGATTCTTTTCTTAAGCATCGGGATGCTTGCTGGTTCGGAAGGCATTTTAGGTATTTATTTTAATGATCCTAAGATTGCACAGTTTATTGGAATTGTTTCTCTCAATTTTATTTTGTTTTCAGGCGGACTTGATACCAACTGGAGCACAGTGAAGCCTGTGATGTGGCAGGGTCTTTCCTTGTCAACAGTTGGAGTTTTGTTTACAGCTTTCACCGTTGGGATTTTTGTGTGGCTGATCACAGATTTGACGATTTACGAAAGTTTACTGCTTGGATCGGTCGTTTCTTCTACAGATGCTGCCGCTGTATTTTCCATCATGCGGTCAAAAAGCATGGCGCTCAAAAGTAACTTACGCCCAACGCTGGAGCTTGAAAGCGGCAGCAACGATCCAATGGCCTACGTGCTCACCATTGCATTTTTAGCTTTGGTTGTCAATCAGGATTTAAGCCCCTTTTCAATTATCCCGCTTTTTCTTCAACAAATGGTTTTAGGTGGTTTGGCAGGTTTTGTTTTTGGCAAATTGAGCAAATTTGTCATCAATAAAATCAGTCTGGATTTTGAAGGTCTGTACCCAGTTTTAGCAATCTCGCTGATGTTTATCACATTCTCAGCAACTGAATTTGTTGGTGGCAACGGGTTTTTGGCCATTTACATTTGTGCAGTTTATCTCGGAAATCAGGATCTCATACACAAGAAAAGTATCTTAAGAGTCTATGACGGACTGGCATGGCTGATGCAGATTGTTTTGTTTCTCACTTTAGGCTTGCTTGTTTTTCCTTCACACATCGTTCCGGTAATGGGCATCGGGTTGCTTATATCTGTTTTTCTGATTTTAGTTGCCCGTCCGGTAGCCGTTTTTTTGAGTCTTATTCCATTCAAAATGAAGGCAAGGAGACGATTTTACATTTCATGGGTAGGCTTAAGGGGCGCAGTACCAATTGTTTTCGCAACCTATCCTTTACTGGCAGGTATCGACAAAGCAGAAATGATTTTCAACATCGTCTTTTTTGTTTCGGTTTCATCAATTTTGATTCAAGGCACAACGTTATCTACCATCGCAAAATGGCTTCATGTTGCATTGCCTGAAAAAGTGAAACAAATCAGCCCGACAGACGCACTTCTGACTGAATATCCTAAAACAGCCCTGGAGGAGTTCATTATTCAACCTGACAGTTTGGTTGTCAATAAAAAAATTGTGGATATTGCTTTTCCAAAGTCTGCAATTATTGCCATGATAAAAAGAAGCAACAAGTATATCACACCAAATGGCTCCACCATCATTGAAGCAAACGATGTGCTTATTGTGCTTTCAGATAGAGTTGAAAACATTGAAAAAGTAGCTGATTGCCTGAAGTTTCAAAAGAAGAAAGTGATTGATCCAGATTTGCCGGAAGAAAGCGATTTTATGTAATCATCTTTCATTGGTAGTTAAATAAATGATATATAATGGATTGAAAAAATGCCAAGAATGCATTTATTCATTTTCAATCGTTAAAAAGAATATTATGACTGAAAAAGCAACCAAGGTCACAGACATTGAAAGTTATATCGTAGGTTTTCCGGAGTTTACACAGCTGAAGCTCCAGCAAATCCGAAATGCTATCAGAGAGGCAGCGCCTGATGCGACTGAAACCATCAATTACCAGATGCCCACTTTTCAGCTGCATGGAAATCTGGTTCATTTCGCAGGCTACAAAAAGCACATCGGTTTTTATCCGTCCCCGTCAGGAATTGCTGCTTTCGAAAGCGAAATTGCACAATGGAGTTATGCAAAAGGTTCTGTGCAATTTCCCTTAAATGAACCACTTCCACTTGAACTTATTCAAAGGATTGTATCTTTCAGGGTAAAAGAAAACCTCGAAAAAGCAGCGAAAAAAAACAAGAAAAAGGCAGCTACTAAAGCAATTTAGTTTTCACTTTTTATCTTATCACTAATATATCACTAGATTTTCAATGCAAAAACCAATGCCGGACTACCTTTAAATTTCAACCGGATGGCATTGGTCAGGCTCACTGATTTATGATCTTTATGGGTGACAACTGGAAGTAAATTATCAACACCAGGCAGTCTGATTTCTATTGCATCTTTAATGAAAACTTCTGGCAAGACAATGGTTTCAGGAATTTCCTCATTTTCCTGTATCAGCATTATTGCAAAACGCTTTTGACCATCTTTTGACTGTGTGAAATGGAGCCGGTCTGCCTCGTATGGTGGCATTGGACGTGTGTTATAAATGGCTTCACCGTTTAAATCCATCCACTTACCAATGCCTTGCAGGCGCTCATAAACAGCAGAAGTAAATTCTCCTGTTTTATCCGGGCCAACACCAAGAAGCAGATTTCCGCCCTTGGCAACAATTTTTACAAGTGTATGCACTGCCCAATGCACTGATTTGTATTTTTCCCCAGGACCAGTGCTGTACCAGCTATCGCCCAAAGTTATGCAGCTTTCCCAAGGATAGTCGGGCATCTTCACAGGGATTTGTTGCTCAGGTGTGCGGTAATTTTCAAACTCACCATGGACGGTTCTGTCAACTATCAGCAAGCCAGGTTGTTGTTCGCGCGCCATTTCTGCAATTGCAGGCATATCTATATCCTGTATCCATTGGTTTTTACCCAGCCATGGAAGTGTTTCTTCGGTAAGAGACCCGGCAGGGCGCACCCAACCACCATCGAGCCAAAGAAGGTCAACGCTGCCATATTCTGTCATCAACTCCTCTATCTGATTATAATTGAACTCCTTAAAGCGCTGCCATTTTTCTGGATACTTTTCCGGATTATAGTTCACATTGCGATCCACGGGAGGAAAATAGGGCCACCAATAATCGTGATGGTGCCAGTCGGCCTTGCTGAAATAGGCGCCAATGGCAAGGCCTTCGTTGCGGAAAGCGGTAAAAACTTCCTTCACAACATTGCTTTTTGGGTGTTGGGCAAAAAGACTTTCTTTGCCGGTGATTTTATAATCAGAATATCTCGTATCGAACATACTGAAGCCATCGTGGTGCTTCGTTGTAAAAACAACATACTTCATTCCGGCATTTTTGGCTGCTTTTGCCCAGCCTTCCGGATTGAATGCTTCAGGATAAAATTGTTTCTGAATGTCCTTGTATGCTTTCACATAAGCAGCATAATCCTCGGCATATGGCCCGCGGCGTTCGCACCATGGTTCGTCTTCCGGACAAAGACTCCAGCTTTCGACAATGCCCCATTCGCTGTAAGCTCCCCAATGAATGATAATTCCAAATTTCCAGTCATGCCAGTGATTCAGTTTTTCACCAACAAGGGAATCTTCCGGCCAGAGATAAACATCATTGTCAATGACTGTTTGAGCTGCCGGCCTGTTGCAGACCATAAATGAAAAAATGAGGAAAATAAGTAAGTGTCGCATGTGCTTATGGCTTTTGTATGATCCAATGAATCTGATGTTTCAAAATTATGAAACTAATCATCACGACAGACTAAAAAGTTCATTCTAAAACGGAAAGTTTTTTTTTGATTAGCTTTAGTGAAACGGAAAATGGTTTTCAAATGTTAAATAAATAAAATATCGTGCACGATGTAAATCGTTTTTATATATTTGCATCGTGTAAGATATAATCTTAGGCGATATTAAACTGTTTATATAGATAAGTAAATAAATTATAGGTACATACATAAATTACCCACAATGATTGATTCGATAAAAAGTAATGTGAAAACAAATCTAGCCCAAAACATCAGCAGGATTTTATTGGGCTTAATATTGCTAATGGCAGGCATAAGTCATCTCTCATGGTCAAGGACAGAATTTCTGGCTCAGGTACCGCATTGGGTTCCGATGGATGCGGACCTTGTTGTGATTTTATCGGGCATTGCCGAAATATTGCTCGGAATTTCGTTGCTGGCATTATACCGCTGGCGCGTTTGGGTTGGCCTTGCTGTGGCGGCTTTTTTTGTAGCAATTTTTCCGGGAAATATTTCTCAGTACATCAACGGGGTGGATGCTTTCGGTCTGAATACAGATATTGCCCGCGGCATCCGGCTGCTCTTTCAACCACTTTTGGTTCTTTGGGCATTGTGGTCAACGGGTGCATTGAAAGCCCTGCGAAACAGGTAAAAACACATGCTTTCTAGTTGTTAGAATATAAACGAAATAAAAGAAACTTAAAAATGAGACAAATCATGGAAAATGAATTTTATGGATTTTCGGCTAAGAGCCTGCATGGCAAGGATATAAGTATGGAAGCATTCAAAAGCAAAACCATTTTGATTGTGAATACAGCCAGTAAATGTGGATTGACACCACAATACGAGGGTCTTGAAAAGTTATACAAGAAATACAAAGAAAGTGGTCTTGTGGTGCTTGGTTTTCCTTGCAATCAGTTTGCCAATCAGGAGCCGGGCGATGAAAAAACAATCGCAGAGGATTGTCTCATAAACTATGGTGTTACTTTTCCGATGTTTGCAAAAATTGATGTAAATGGGAATAATGCCCATCCACTATTCAAATATTTGAAAAAGGAGCTTGGTGGCATATTTGGCAGCAAAATTAAATGGAATTTTACAAAATTCCTTGTTGATAAAAACGGCAATGCAGTAAAGCGGTTTTCACCAACAACAAGCCATGAAAAAATCGAGAAATACTTGATTGAATCTTACGTTTTCTAAGAATAGCAGTGTTTTCGAACTGCTAAACATTTTTATTCACCATCAGTAATTTTATAATATGACATATGAACAATTGAAACTCAGCAATCAGTTTTGCTTTCCGGTTTATGCGGCCTCACGCCTTATCATAAGGGAGTATCAGCCACATCTTGAAAAGCTTGGGATCACCTACCCCCAATACCTGGTACTGATGGTATTGTGGGAAACTGACAACATCACTGTCAATGAAATTTCACAAAAACTTATACTCAATACCAACACATTGACGCCCTTACTCAAACGTATGGAGTCGCAGGGAATCATCACCCGAAAGCGTTCCGATCCTGACGAAAGAAAGGTTATCATTCAGCTTTCTGAGAAAGGAAGGGAAATGCGTATTGAAGCTGCCTCTATTCCAGAGAAATTGGTGAGTGGCTTAAACAAAGGAACTTTATCAATGCAGGAATTGATCGAAACACGATCGAGACTTAATGTGCTGATAGATTTTTTGAGGGAGAAAGAAGGTGAAGACAACGTTTAGAAGTTTGAAACATACAAATTTATTATCATTATTCATTATTCATTTTTTCTTTGATCTTTGTTCTGCAAGCCTGATTGTCGACTCATGATAAAACATAATAGTTTAATAAACAACACTTTATAGGTTTTACTGAACGTAAGCAGGGTTTGAAGGTTTGAGAAAAGATTATATGGAAATGTAACTAATAGCAGTTTTTTGCGTCAATGATGCATTGTTGTTACGCTTAACACTTAAACTGCTGAAATTATGCTCATAAAACTAATACAATACAGCTATCGTGCGTTGAGCCGTCAGCGCACTTATGTTGTTCTCAATGTTCTGGGGCTATCTATCGGGATGGCCTGTAGTTTTATCATTGCTTTATTCATCTTGAATGAGTTGAGCTACGATACCTACCACGAGAATAAAGATCAGATTTACAGGTTGATACTGAATGGTAAAATTGGCGGACAGGAATTGAAAGTGACATCTACTGCCTCGCCGATTGGCCCAACGATGAAGAATGAATTTCCTGAGGTCGCAGATTTTCTAAGATTGAATGGCCGTGGAAAGATTGTTGTTCGACATGAGGATCGGTTTTTTACAGAGGATGATTTTATTGAAGCAGATTCTTCTTTTTTTAATTTCTTCTCGATCGGACTGCTGCGCGGAGAGAAGGATAAAGTTTTAAATGCGCCTCATACAGTGGTACTGTCTGAAACCACAGCGAAGAAAATTTTCGGCGAATCTGATCCCATTGATCAAATGCTGCGGATTGGAAATGATACAATCAAATACAGGGTGACCGGCGTGATGAACGATGTGCCGGAGAAAACCCATTTTAAAGCCAGTATGATAGGTTCATTTATGACTAACAGACGTTCGAGCCAGAGTCATTGGCTATCAAACAGCTTTTCAACCTATCTGCTCCTTCATCCCCAATCGGATGTCAGCACCTTTGATGTAAGAATCAAAGATATGATTGTAAAAAACGTCGGTCCTGAGCTGCTGCAATATATGGGTGTCACGATGGATGAATTTTATGCGCAAGGCAATAAGTATACTCTGCTCATGCAGCCTTTGAAAGATATCCATCTCGACCCCTCGGTCATGCAAGATTTTAAACCGGCGAACGACCCAAAATACCTTTGGATTTTTGGCAGTGTTGGCATTTTAATATTGCTTATCGCAGCCATAAACTTTATGAACCTCTCAACTGCTCAGGCCGGAAAAAGGGCCAAAGAGGTCGGCATTAAAAAAGTTGTTGGCTCTTCTCGAGGATTTCTGATCAGTCAGTTTCTTGTAGAAACCATTATGCTTGCCTTCATATCGCTTTTTTTGGCACTTGCCATTACACAAATAGCTCTTCCATATTTTGACGAACTGCTGGATACAAAGCTTTATGTCGGATTTTTCGAGAAATGGTATATCATCCCAGGATTGTTGTTTACCACCGTATTCATTGGATTTTTAGCTGGAAGCTACCCGGCGTTTTATCTGTCATCATTCAATCCGTATGAAGTGCTGAAAGGAAAGCTGCGCAGCAGCACAGCAAGCATCAAACTGCGCAGTGTGCTTGTCGTACTGCAGTTTACGATTTCTATTGTATTGATCATTGCAACAATTATTATGTTCCGGCAGATCAATTATATGCTCAATAAAGATCTTGGATTTAACAAAGAGCATGTTGTTGTTTTAAACAATGCTTCGGCTATAGGTGCCAAAATTCAGGCTTTCAAGGAGGATATTAAAGCACTTGCAGGTGTGATTTCTATTGCTTCTTCCACTGCTGTGCCGGGGCACAACAACAATAATAACGGTTATCGCATCAAGGGCAGAGAGGAAGAAGGTTTTTTGCTACAAACAAACTGGGTTGATTTTGACTATTTCGAAACATATGGTTTCCAACTGGCTGATGGCCGTTTTTTTGACAAGTCATTCAGCACCGATAAAGATGCTTGTCTCGTCAACGAACGAGCTGCCAGAGATTTCCTTTTAGCAGAACCACTTGAAGCCAGATTTGTTGAAGGCGACCCTTCAACAGATGAAATGCGTGAAATGCCAATAATCGGTCTGGTTAAGGATTTTCATTATGAATCGCTGCGCAACGACATCATGCCCTATGTTTTCAGGTTTAAGAATGAGGACATCAGATGGGGTTATATCAGCATTCGTTTGTCGCCGCAGGCTTCGTCTGATATTGTATCCAGAATCGAATCTGTTTGGGCATCCTATACAGGAAATGAACCGATGCAACATTTTTTTATGGATAAGGACTTTGAGCGCATGTACAAGGAAGAAAAACAAAATGGACAGCTATCAATACTTTTCACGATCCTTGGAATATTGATTGCATCGCTCGGACTTTATGGCCTGACCTCTTTCACCGTGATCACACGCACTAAGGAAATTGGTGTTCGAAAAACTTTCGGAGCCTCTATTGCAGATATCTGGTATCTTATTTCCAAAGAAATCATCATCCTGCTTGCTGTTTCAACAGCCCTTGCCTGGCCGCTCGTTTACTGGGTGGCTGATATCTGGCTCCGGAATTATCACTACCGTATTGATTTGCGATTGATAGATTTTATTGCCGGTTTTGTGATTGCATTGGCCATTGCGCTGCTCACAACCAGCTACAGAACGATCCTTGCCGCATCTTCAAATCCATCTATTTCACTCCGTTATGAGTGATGGCATTAATAATTCATTTTTTGGAAATGTACGTTTGATTGCACAAAAGCTTAGAGGCTGTAGAACTTTTTTCGCTGTTCGAAATAGGAGGTGCCTTCTGCTGTGGCAATGCTTCGTATAAGACTTTCAAACATCTGATTGAAAAGCACTTCGAACGAAAATGTTGCCGGCGGAAAAAGTTCCCCGTTGTGAATGTCAATTAAACGGCTGATATAGAGTCGGGCGATAAGCTCAGTACTTAGGTCGCTACGGTAAAGATGCTGCTCAATCCCTTCTCTGAGGTTGATGCGTATTTTTTCGGAAACAAAAGATAAACGTTTTTCAAACTGTGTCTGATAGGGAATAGGGTAGCGCATCTTCAGCTGCGGTGAGACAGAAGGAAAAATTTCAAAGAACCGCTCAGAAATTTTTATTGAAATTTTCAATAAAGCATCAATGGCATTCATGCTGTCCTGATTAATGTCGATGAGAATATCTGAAAACTTTCCAAGCTCATGTTCAAGTAATTTTTCAACAAGCTCTTCAGGGGATGATACAAATTGCTTCAGTCGCTCAATGGGCATTTCAGGAATTTGACTCAGGTTTTCAAAAGATAAATCCACCGTTTTCATGTCTAAGACTTTTAAACGTATTAATTCCAGTATGGGTTTATGCTCTTCCTGAATCATAGTTGATTATTTGGTTATTGAGAACGCTGCAAAGGTAAAAAAAAACCGATTTGTACCAAATGTATTGAAGGGCGATGCCCGACTGCGAATCATGTGATGAAAAACCGCATTTTGATTCTGTAATTCTTGTCATTCGCTTCTTCCTGCAACAATCATTTTGCGTTTTATTGCAAGATTACCGCCGCTTAAACTTAAAAAATAGGTTCCGGGCGGAAGTTTATGTTCAGCATTTCTGAAGTTGAATTCATGTTTTCCGGCATCCATAATTTCATTGTTCAGAAGCACCTTAATTTCACGTCCTAATGCATCATAGATGGCTAGATAGACCTTTGTTTCTTTCATCAGCCGGAAGGAAACGATGGTATATTCCATAAAAGGATTGGGTGAATTTTGCTCGAGATGCATGAAACTTTCTGCCTGTGAAGGCAGCGAAACCGTCATGTCAACGATAGCAGTATACAAACTCAGGCTGCCATTGTTTTCGCGTCTTGTCCAGACTGGCCGAACAACATTGTTTACCGCTGCGATATTATTGTAATCACCAAAGAAGTAGCCGCTTTCTGATGGTGTAAAAGGTTCGTTGCTGATTTTGAAATTGTCGAATGTTAGTCCGCCATCGTGCGAAACGGCCATAAATACATCCGTTGCATTGTTAACATGATTTCGACGGTCATAGAAAACAAAATAAAGTGTGCCATTTGACTGGTCGACGGCCATCCATGTGAAAAACTGTTGTTTTCCGGGAGGGTCGTTGTTTACGCGAACTGGCTCAGACCAATTATTGCCTCCATCTGTCGATTTCACAAGCCAGATATCAGCATCATCATTTCCATTGCTTTGGTCGGCGTAATTGATATAAATTGTTCCGTGGTTAGGACCGTTACTCAAATCGCATACTGTTATAGGAAAGCCATTGCTTCTGTTGACACCGGGAATTGATAAATTCCATCCACCGGGCTGTGCTGTTACAAAAATATCGTTGTCGCGCCATGTTTCTCCTCCATCCAACGAGCGGTCGAAAACAATCCCTGCTGGGCCGGACCATGCTACATAAATTTCTCCATTTGGCCCTATGGCCGGAACAGCTCCTTCAGTGGTGTTGTCGCTGTCGATACAGTCGCCCGAAACTTCATTGATAGAGATTGCTTCACTCCATGTTTCACCTCCATCGAGTGATTTGCTGAAACGTATATTGCTCTTGCAGTTGGGGTTGCTGCTTCCGTAGGTGTCAAACTGTGTCCATGTGACATAGATTGCATTTGTGTTTTTGTCAACAACAGCCCAATGCTTATCTTGTGCTTTGTTGCCATTCAATCCCATAAAAGTTCCCGGACTCCATGAATTGGTTTGCTTGTCAAACTTCTGACAAACAATGCGGTCAATCCAATTGCCGGCGACAGGGTTCGATAGGTGGAAATAGTAAAAATCGCCTGTGGTATCAGTAATGATAACAGGGTCGCCCCAAACGCCAAATTCAGGTGAGACAAGAATGCCCGATGTCCAGGTGTATCCGGCATCCTGCGAATAATACCAGTAATTCAGATTGGAGCCAACCATTATTTCCATTGTGTTTTTCGGATTGATGCAAACAGAAGGCTCATTGGCAGCATTGAAATTACCAATTTTTATATTCTGGAATTGTGCAAGCAAAGAAGTGCTTTGAAAGACAATCAAAAAAAGTAAAATGTTTCTCATCTTTATTGCTGCTGAAGAATCAGTTTTTCATTCAGTTTATTTTCTGAATTAGCGATTGCACAGGCGATAGTTGAATCTCCTGTAATATTTACAACGGTTCGAAGCATATCAAGTGGCCTGTCAACGGCAAAAATCAGGGCAATACCTTCAGTTGGAATACCTACCGATGTGAGCACAATCACAAGCATGATCATTCCTGCACCCGGAACTGCGGCTGAGCCAATGGAAGCCAATGTTGCAGTAAGAATTATCGTAAGCTGTTGAACCAATGTAAGATCCATGCCATAAATTTGTGCAAGAAACACTGCCGCAACAGCCTGATAAAGACTTGTTCCATCCATATTAATAGTGGCTCCCAGCGGCAGAACAAAACTGGCTACTTCATTTTTAACACCCAGATTTTCTTCACAGCATTTCATTGTCAAAGGCAGTGTGGCTGCACTCGAACTGGTCGAAAAAGCCAGCAGTTGTGCCGGAGCAATTCCTTTTAAAAACTGTTTGAAGTTGATGACCGTTAGCATACTTATTACACCCGGATATATCACAAAAACCATTAATAAAAGGCCAATCACAACCGTAAGTGCATACATGCCCAATGAACCAAACAGAGCAAAAGTGTCGCCGGGATTGTCGCCGGCCATATCTGTTGTTATGCTTGCAATCAAAGCAAAAACACCCAATGGTGCCGTATACATAATCATGTTGATCATGCGCATCACAATTTCGTTCAATGAGTCGAAAAATTGCCGAACGATCAAGGTTTTTTCCGCTGGCACCATCACAATGGCTATTCCAAACAAAAGTGAAAAAAAGATGATTTGCAACATACGGGTGTTGTTGGTAAGGGCTGCAAAAATATTTTCAGGCACCAGATCAATCACAAACTGCAGAGGTCCGCTCTGCTGAACAGTTTGCTGAGTTATATTCTCTGAATATTTTGCTTGAAATTCAGCTGATTTTTCAGCCGAAAGAAACTTTCCGGGATTAGTGATGTTAACGACAATCAAACCCATTGTTACTGCAATGACAGTGGTTACAAGGTACAATCCAATTGTTTTGAACCCGATTCTGGAAAGTCTTGAAACATCATTCAGGCCTGAGATGCCGTTGATAAGTGACACGATGATAAGCGGAACGGCTATGAGTTTGAGCAGGCTGATAAAAATTGTACCCCAAGGTTTGATCCAATCGGTTGTAAACTGATGCCAGCCAAGGATAACAGCTACAACTCCAAACAGTATTCCGGCAGCCATTCCAATAAGGATAAGCCAATGCAGGGCAAGTTTTCGTCTTTTCATCTTAATTCATTAAATGAGGCTATCAAATCTGATTTTAACATTAATTCCTTATATGCCTCAAAAGTAAAGCTTTTTTATAAATAGCCTTGAGCCAATAAATATCAACTGAGAACTGCGAAAAAAGCAGTTATTTTGCAGTATCAATAAAAATTTAATATGGGAAAACCAAAACGCATAGGAATACTTACAGCTGGTGGCGATTGTCCCGGTATTAACGCGGCCATTCGTGGTGTGGGAAAAACGGCTATCGTGAGTCATGGCATGGAAGTTATAGGAATTGCTTCAGGTTTCTCGGGGCTTATTCATAACGATTTTGAAGAGCTCAGCGAAACTGCACTCTCAGGAATTTTAACACTTGGCGGTACAATTCTTGGCACCTCGCGTGAAAAACCTTTCAAGAAAAACGGAACCTTAGGTGCCGATAAGCCAAAACTCATCAAAAAGCACTACAAAGAAATGGGTTTGGATTGTATTGTGTGTATCGGCGGAAACGGAACCCAGAAAACTGCCGCTTTGCTTTCGGCTGAGGGGCTGAATGTAATCGGAATTCCAAAAACAATAGACAATGATGTGTATGGTACCGATTTCACTTTTGGTTTCGATTCAGCCGTAACCATTGCCACAGAAGCAATCGACAGACTGCACACAACAGCCAATTCTCACAAGCGTATTATGGTCATCGAACTGATGGGACACACAGCGGGATGGCTCACCCTTTATGCCGGAATGGCCGGAGGAGGCGATGTCATCCTGATTCCCGAACTTGGCTATGATATCAAAGTTATTAATCGTTACCTTCTCGACAGAGCCTATAAAAAGAAACCCTATTCCATCGTTGTCATTGCAGAAGGAGTCGAAAAACCTAAGGAAGAACTTTCTGCGGGAGCATATATAGCAAAAATGATTGAAAAAGGCACACAAATTGAAACCCGCACAACAATTCTTGGATATGTTCAACGTGGTGGCAGCCCTTCGCCAATGGACCGTATTCTTGCAACACGCTTTGGTTCTCACGCAGTTCAGCTCATTGCAGAAGAAAAATTTGGACGTATGGTGATTAACAAAGATGGCAAAACTTCCAGCATTTCTCTGAAAGAAGTAGGAGGGAAGCTTAGTCTTGTTCCAACCGACCATTCATTAATTGCCAAGGCCCGTGCTCTCGATATTTGTATGGGCGATTATTGTAAATTTTAGATTTTTTTTTCAATAAAGCTGCACTATGCTTATTCAATCAATTGCCGGATACCTTCTCAGCGCACTTTTAACTTTTGGAGCGCTTTTTTCGTGGTTTCTGCTTTTATCAGGAAAATTTCGTCCGCATTATATGATGCCTTGTGAAACAGAAGAATGTAAACGAAAAGCCTCATTCTGGTTTTTTATGCAGTCGCTACTTTTGCTTTTTGCAGGTGGAATAGCTTTGATGCGCATTACCCAATTGCAGCAGGGACATACCGACAATGTGATTGAAAACCTTGTTTACGGCTTGTCAAGTCTTCTGCTCATACGTGTTATTGGAGAGTTCAAAGTGCTCGGTCTTTTTCGGTCAGAAAATGAATCGCACTTTGCTCAAACAGACAGAAAAATAATTACACCTTATTTTCTGATCTCATTTTTACTGAGTCTGGCTTTGGTAATTTGATTTCGTTGAAATTTTAATTTTTGTTTTTATGATGCTTTATTTCAAGAAGTTAGTGTTTATAATTTTGGGCTTGTCATTGATACAAAGCGTAACAGCACAGCAACTTAACTGGCTCACTTTTTATGAACAATCAGGTCAGACAGAGACACCGCGCTATTCAGAAACCATGTCATTTGTTAAGCAATTGGATGATTTTTCAAACAAAATTCACACAAATGTTTTTGGTATTAGTCCACAAGGCAGGGATTTGGTTTATCTGGTTTATGATAAGGATGGTTTGAATGATTCACAAGCAATCAGAGATGCCGGCCGAATTGTTTTATTTGTTCAGGCTTGTATTCATCCGGGTGAGTCAGAAGGCAAAGACGCAATGCTGATGTTGCTCCGCGATTTAGTTGTACATAAGCAACATGCAAACTTTTTTCAAAATGTGAGCCTTCTTTTTATTCCAATTTTCAACGCTGACGGCCACGAGCGCTTCAGTCCGTATGGTCGGATCAATCAAAACGGACCTAAAGAGATGGGCTGGCGAACAACAGCACAAAACCTTAATCTGAATCGGGATCACCTCAAAGCTGATGCTCCTGAAATGCAGGCCTGGCTGCGTTTTTATCACCAATGGCAACCTGAGTTTTTTATTGACACCCATACATCCAATGGCGCTGACTATCAATATGTGATTACATATGCGCTGGAAACAGGTGGTTTGATGAATCAAAAGCTAACTGACTGGCAAACTGATATATACCTTCCGGAGCTTGAAAAAACAATGGAGAATGCAGGATTTCCAATTTTTCCATATGTAAGTTTCAGACGATGGCATGACCCAAGGAGTGGACTTATTTCCGGTGTTGCATCACCAATTTTTTCGCAAGGCTATACCGGAGTTCGTAATCGTCCGGGCCTGCTTGTCGAAACGCATATGCTGAAACCATATCATTTGCGTGTTGAATCGACAAAAGAAATCATTCTTGCAACGCTCAAAATTTTAGACAAGCAGCATGGTTCACTCAGGAATCTTATTCTCGAAGCAGACGATTTTGCTGGCAGTAAAGCATTCAGAAGTCAGCCATATCCGTTGCGTTTCAATGTGGATATGACAGATAGTGCCATGCTTCCATTTAAAGGGTTTGAATATGAGATTCTAAAAAGTGAGCTTACAAGTGGCGATTGGTTCGTGTATGACAACACAAAACCGGTTGATTTTCTTTTACCCATGTTCGATAAATCTAAAGCTGCTGTCAGTGTTAGTCTACCGGAAGCTTATATTATCCCTGTCGAATGGCAGGATGTAATTTATCGGTTACAGTTGCATGGCATCGAAATGTTTCCAACCAACAGTGATGCTGAGATTGAAACTGAAACGTACCATTTCACGAAGGTTGAATGGAGCCGCACTCCTTATGAAGGCAGGCACAGGGTTTCTCAGATTCAATTTGATGGAGAAACAAGTGTTCAGTTATACTCTAAGGGAAGTATGGTCATTCCGATGAACCAGCCTCTTGCACCTCTTGTTGCCTATCTTCTTGAACCTCAAGCAAATGGTTCGTTGCTTGAATGGGGTTTTTTCAATATTATTTTTGAACAAAAAGAATATGCTGAAACCTATGTGATGGAGCCTCTGTCAAGGGCAATGCTTGACAGCGTTCAGGGGCTCAGAGAGGAGTATGAAGCCAAAAAGCTCTCTGAACCTGCTTTTATAGGAAATCAACGACAGCAGTTAAATTGGTTTTACAGCAAAACTCCCTGGTGGGATCAGCAATATATGCGTTATCCTGTGGGAAGGATTTTGGACGAAACCAAGGTGCCGGAGGGTTCAACACGGCGAACACGTTAGATTCGTTCTTTTTTTGAGAAGCTTATTATTGATACTTTAAAGCAATACTGCTTTTTCCTATTCCAAATAATTTTTTAATTCTTCCTTTACCATTGGAAGGATCGTATTTATTTGAGATTCAAATTCAATAAGGCTGTCACGTGCTTCAAGACTTTCAGTATTTTTAATTTTCTCAAGCTTTGCTGCTGTCATCGCCAATGAATTCATTTGTATGGAAAAGGCAGTGCCCTTGAGTTTATGTGCTGCTGCATGAAGTGCTTCCAAATTATTTTCTTCAATATATTGCCTCACTTCAACGATCGATTTTTGAAGGCTTTCCTGCAGGACAAGTAAAAACTCCCTTAAAAAAACAGGGTCGTCACCCAGATCTGCTTTAAGGGTTTCAATATTAAACTTCTGAGAAACAGCAACTGTGGGTTTAGCCTTTTCTTTAATTTTAATGGTTGGATTCAGCCATTTTTTTACAGCAGCTGCAAAGTTTGCCTCAACAACAGGTTTTGATAGAAAGTCATTCATACCCAGGGAAAAACACTTTTCTTTTTCACCCTTAACATTGCCTGCAGTTAAGGCCAGAATTGGAACAGTAGCACCATCTTCAAGAAGGCGGATATTTATCGTAGCCTCGTAGCCGTTCATTTCAGGCATTTGAATATCCATGAAGATGAGATCGGGCATTTGCTTTGTGCAGAACTCAAGAGCTTCCAGGCCGTTTCGTGCCTCATGAATAATTGATTCAGGCAAGATTTTTTTCAAAATAGTTTTTGCAAGCAACAGGTTTACAGGATTATCCTCAACCAGAAGTATATGATATTTCCCATTAAAAATGATCTGCCCAATTGCTTCAGATTTTGTGCTTTCATTATCCTGATGTGGGATTTTGACAAGTGTTTCAAAAAGATTTTTAAGTTTTACTGGCTTGACCATTCTAACTTTTACGCCAAGGCTTTCGCAGTGTCTTGCAATTTCTTCATCATCTGAAGAGCTATGCCATAAGATTATTTTAGTTTTTGGGTTTAATGGCCTATCAGCGTCCTGTATTTTTATTATTACCTCAAGACCATCGACATCAGGCATGTGATAATCCATAAAAATGAGATCATAATCATTATCATTTTTAAGCTGTCGTAGTGCATCTGTTCCGTCCACAGCTTCTTCAGCCGTTATGCCAAAATATTCAAGCATTTTGCTGAGAATAGTCCGGTTGTTTTGGTTGTCATCAACGATAAGTGCTTTTTTAATCCATTGAAGGGCTTCAGATTGATTCTTAGAACCTTCCTCACACTTGAGAGTTACATCAAAAAAGAATATGCTTCCTTTGCCTGGTTCACTTTCAATCTGTAAGTGACTTCCCATCAAGCCAAGCAAACGGTTTGATATTGTCAGCCCAAGACCTGTTCCCCCAAATCTTTTTGTCGTAGAACTGTCTTCCTGTGTGAATGCCTCCAAAACCAACGAAAGTTTATCCGGATTAATCCCAATACCTGTATCGCGAACGCTGAATCTAAAGATACCAGAGCTATTTTCAACAGCCTCAAGCATCTGAATCTTTAGTTCTATTTCACCTTTATGCGTAAATTTTACTGCATTACTGAGTAAATTGATTAAAACCTGCTTTAGCCGAACGATATCTGTATAGATAAAACGTGGCAGATCAAGCGGCATATTCAACAGTATTTCCAAATCTTTTGAATGTGCTTGAAAAGCTACTATATCCACAGATTGACTGCCAATTTCATGGATGTCGGCCTTTTCAATAAAAAGCTCAAGCTTGCCAGCTTCAATCTTGGAAAAATCAAGAATATCATTGATTATATTAAGCAGACCCTCAGCTGACTGACCAACAATTGTAAGGTATTCTTTCTGGGTTGAAGATAGATCTGTTTTTAATACAAGATCAGTGAAGCCGATAACACCGTTCAATGGAGTCCTGATTTCATGACTCATGTTGGCCAGAAACTCTGATTTGGCTTTACTTGCGTCTTCTAACTGCTTATTCTTTAATTCAATTTCTGCTTTTTGGTTTTGTAATTGAAAAGTTCGTGCAATCACTTTTTGTTCCAATAGTAGCTTTTGTTTTTTTAGTTTATTTGTTCTGAATAGTACAAAAAGATAAATTGCTATACCAAGAAACAACATCGAAAGCACTCGTACCCACCAAAGCTGATACCATGGTGGTAAAACAACTATTTCAAGGTTTGTGGATTCTTCGTTCCAAATATTGCTGTTGTTTGCACCTTTCACTTGGAATACATATTTACCTGGAGGAAGCCGGAAATAACTTGCATTTCGTTGTTCAGCGTCCGCAAAAACCCACTCAGATTGAAGTCCTTCAATCATAAAGGCATAGCGGTTTTTTTGTGGATTGGTATAGTTAATTCCAACAAATTCAATTACGAGCTCTCGATGGTTGTGGGATAAAATCAATCTTCGTTTACTTATCATTGCAGTATCAAGAATACTGCCTGCCACTGGCTTTTGAAGCTTATTGTTAAGTCTTAATCCCGTGAGATAAACCCTGATTTTATTCGTGTTTAGAAAAATATCCTCAGGCTTAAAAAAGCTTACCCCCGGACTACCTCCAAAATACATCTTGCCATCGGAACCAGAAAAAGCAGCTTCATTGCTGAAATCTCCACCCTGAAGCCCGTCAAATTTGTCAAAAATATGAATGTCAGTCAGGTTGCTATTGAGTCGCATAAGCTGTTTATCAACGGCAATCCAGTATCGATTTTGTTCATCCTGCAACATGCTTACAACTACCCCTTCCCTTAAAAGCGTATGTTGTGTCAGTTGATGCAGTTTTTTATTTGCAGGATCAAAATAATGCAGGCCATTCGTTGAGGTTCCGATCCAGATGCGGTTTAAATGATCTTCAAAAAAGAAATTGATGTTTTCAATGTTGTCATCAAATGGAAATGGGATTACTTTATTGGTATTAAGATCGAAAATGTCTCCGCTTCTCAGCCAAACTTGTCGTTTACTGTCTTCAAATATGGTGGCTATTTTATTGTTTCTCAAACGCAGACCATTTTCATCTGGAGTTTCAGATAGATAATTGAAGGTCATGGTTTCTGGATTTAGAATGTTCACACCACCTCCCCATGTGCCAACCCAGAGTTGTCCATCGGATATTTCCTTTATGGTAACAACGAAATTATTGTTCAATGATTTACCATCGGTATGACCAGCACCGATATTTTTAAAACTAACTTTTCCGTCTTTTTCTATAATCATCTTGTTCAGTCCCATATCCGTTCCAATCCATAATGTGCCGCTGCTATGGCGTATTACCGAGCGAACAAGATTGCTGTTAATTGTACCTGATATATCCGGAGAATGCTTAAAAACCTTTAGATATCCATTGCTACTGTTCCAAAGGTGCAGGCCGTTATTTGTCGCCAGCCAGATGCTGTCAGGGCTGTCTTCCCAGATGCCATAAACCAAATTGCCTTTTAATCCTCCCATTTCTCCAGGTTTCTGTATGATGGAACTGAAAGGTTCTTTGAATGGATTATAGTAGCTTATGCCCAAATCGGTACCAATCCAAATGATGTCATTTTCATCTGCAAGAAGGCATTTTACATAATTGTTTATTAATCCATGCACACCATCAAATCCTGCTTCATGGTTAGTGAAAACCATTTCTGTGGGATTAAACAGCGAAACACCCATGTCATGGCCAATCCAAATGTTTCCGTTGTTGTCAGTTACCATAGCCTTTATGTAATTATTGGCAAGGCTTAACGGATCATTTTCAACATGTCTGAAGTGTTCAACAAAAGTGCCTTCATCGCGATCGAAAAGGCTAAGGCCACCATCTGAACCCACCCATATTTGAGTTTTAAGGTCTTCAGTAACTCTTTTTGCATATGGACTTGGCAAAGAATTACTATTGATGGTAACTATTTCGAGTTCATCCGGATTGAGGTGATTACCGGCACGGGCAAGACCGACATCTGTTGCCAGCCACATTATTTTGCGACTGTCAATAAAAATATGTTTTATGTACTGAGATTTCAGACCGCTGTTATTGGGATGAAAATGCCATGCTTTTTTATCATGAATACGATATGCAAACAAACCATTTGTAGTGGCTATCCAAATGACTTCATTTGAATCTATTGCAAGAAAATCAGGCTCAGACATTGAAAAAGCTTCAGCCAATTCAAGAGGGAAGGTTAAATGCTCAAAATCATCAGTAAGAAAATTATATCGTGCCAGAATTCCACTATATGCGCCCATAATCAATCCGTTTTTTCCTGCATTCAGTAATGAGATGATGTTGTTGTCGGGAAGCGAACGGGGATTATCTATTTCATTGCGGAAAACCTCAAAACGGTATCCGTCAAAACGATTAAGGCCATTTTCTGTGGCAACCCACAACATGCCAAAATCGTCCATTTCCATTGCCTTTACCAAAGCTCTCGACAAACCTTGCTGTGTGGTTAAAGATTCGAAGCGAACAGATTTGTTTGGTTGAGCATTCAATTGATTGCATACAAAAAGTATGGCTGCTGTCGCGCCAATAATAAAAGCCTTTATAATGCAATACTTCATGAAAAAATAAATAATATTTAAAATAATCTCAAAAATTAATGAGGCAGATGATACCTGTAAAATAGTAAATTTTAACTATTCCAAAGTTAAGGAATTCATTGGCACAAAATACAACATGCTTGAATTTTTATTGCAATCATTAGAACATTGATTTAATCAAAGACATTAGAAACCGTTAAGTTTCATTGTAACTGTTGGAATCAACAGAAGAAATCCGAGTATTATCATCATCAGCACCAATGGCCAAACCCATTTCACCCATTTTTGGTAGGGAATACGGGCCACTCCCAAAACAGCAATAAGCACGCCCGAGGTTGGTGTAATCATATTTGTGAATCCATCGCCAAACTGAAATGCCATGACAGTAGCCTGACGTGAAACATTGATCAGGTCGCTGAAAGGAGCCATAATAGGCATGGTGATGGCTGCTTTTGCCGAACCTGAAGGAATAACTACATTGATGATTGTCTGAATAAGATACATCACACCAATAGAAGCTACTTCGCCGAAATTGACCATTGCTTTTGAGAGTATAAAGAGTATTGAGTCAATAATACCGCCATCTTCAAGGATCACGATGATGCCTCCGGCAAGCCCAACAATAACAGCCGCAGAGAGAATATCTTTTACGCCTTCAAGAAAAAGTTTTGCAATTTCATCTGCAGATTTATTGATTGCCATGCCGCTTGCGATACCAAGTGCCATGAACAGCGTGGCAATCTCCATCACATACCATCCGTAACCCATTACGCCTACGATCAGAAAAATGATGGTGTAGGTTAGCAGCAGCAGGATGAAAAAGTGAACCGATTTACGCAAACTCAGGTAGCCTGAAAGGGCAAAAAGTATTGTCGATGCAGGCATTACCCAAAAACTAAATGAGCTGTTTCCAATCGTCATTACTGTTTCAGGATGCAGGTATGAGAAAATGATAAGCGCAAAGAGTATAAATGCATAAACAAACCAAGCCATCACGGGTGTATAATAAACAACTTTTTCGTTGTGTAACTGATCTCTGCTGCGCCAGTATGCATCTTCCTCATACATGATTGATTTTGTCGGATCTTTTTTCAGTTTGGAAGCATAACGCAAAATGAAGTAAAAACCAACGGCATTGATGACAGCCCAGCAAAAAATCCTGTATTCAATTCCTGAAAAAAGCGGTATTTCAGCCAAACCCTGAGCTATTCCAATGGTAAAGGGATTCAAAATGGCTCCGGCAAATCCAAGGTGAGCAGAAACATACACCAATCCAACTCCAACGATAGAATCATATCCCATTGAGATAGCGAGTGGGATTAGAATGATTGTAAAGGCAATTGTTTCTTCACTCATGCCAAAGACAGCTCCAAAAAAACTAAACATTGTCATGATAAGCAACATAATGATGTTGTCAACACCAAGTTTCTTCATTATCCGGTTGTGTTCAAGTTTTTTGGTAAATTTCAAAAAGCTCAGGATGCCCACATCAATGGCTTTGCTTTGGTTCATAATCCAGAAGGCTCCGCCAATCATGAGAATAAAAATGATGATATTACTTTGCTTCACGAAACCTTTGAAAAGCGCTGCAAAAACCTGCCATGTCTGCGGTGAACTCTTAAATTCACTGCTTACAGCATCAGGCATTTGGCTTTTATATTGAAAAACAAGTTCTGTTTTTTCCTGCCCTTCAACAAGGCGCGTGACTTCAAGATATTTTCCCGGAGGAATAATCCAAGTTAAAAGAGCAGCAATAAGAATGATGCTAAAAACAATAACATAGGTATGAGGAACTTTGGTTTTTTTAAACATAAGTCAAATTGTTAATAAGCAAAAATATGTCTTTTCGTTGAGGTTTAAATACGAGTCCGGATCGGAAATTATTGATTTTTCATCCATTCAAACACCTGGTAATGTTCTCCGTTCATGCCAATTTCCTGGTATGTTCTTTGGGCTTTTTGATTGCTTTTATCCACGTAAAGTCTTATGCCTCCAACATCCGTTTCAGATACAGCCATTGTTTGAATATGAGCATATAGTTTCCTGAAAATACCTTTCCGGCGATAATCATTGTCAACATAAACAGATTGTATCCAATAGATTGTTTTATTGCGCCAGTCGCTCCACTCATACGTAATGAGCAGTGATCCAACAATTTTACCATTGAATTCTGCAACATAATAGCAGCCTTTTGATGGATTGTCAAAAACCGCTTTTATTCCTTCGCTCAGGATTTCAGGGCTCAATCTTAGGTTTTCTGTTTCTTCGGCCATAAGTAGTTGAAAACCTGCTATAATTGGCCACTCTTCTGATTTAGCTTTACGGATAATAATCATAAGAATTTTGTTTACTTTTGCGAACTGCTTGCTGACAAATTTATTCATTTTATTGAAACGAAAGCTTTCTAATGAGCGACCAAATTAAACATGAGTGCGGTATTGCACTAATCCGTCTGCTGAAGCCTCTGGAATACTACTTAGCCAAATATGGAACCTCATTTTATGGGTTGCAGAAGTTGCATCTGCTTATGCAAAAACAGCATAACCGTGGTCAGGATGGCGCTGGCATAGCGGGCATAAAACTCGATATGGAGCCCGGGCAAAAATATATCAGTCGGCTGCGCTCTAACTCCAACACGCCAATCAAAGATATTTTCAATCAGGTTTATGATAAGCTTCAGGAGTTTAAAGAAAGAAATCCGGCACGATTGAATGATGTGCAGTGGCTCAAGCAAAATTTCAATTTTACAGGCGAACTTTTTATGGGTCATTTGCGCTACGGCACTTTTGGACTCAACGACGTAATGAACCTGCATCCTTTCGTACGCAATAATAATTGGATGACACGCAACCTTGTTTTGGCAGGAAATTTCAACATGACCAATGTGGATGAATTGTTTAACAAACTCGTTGAATTGGGTCAATATCCTGTTGAAACATCTGATACAGTCACTGTTTTAGAAAAAATAGGACATTTTCTGGATGAGGAAAATGAGCGTATTTATCAGAAACACCGTGTCTCTGGAATGAGTAAGCGTGATATTTCACATAAGATTGCTGCAGAATTGGATGTGCGTAGCATACTGGAAGAGAGTTCTCAGTATTGGGATGGAGGTTATGTAATTACAGGGATGATTGGCCATGGAGATGCTTTTGTGATGCGTGACCCGGCAGGTATCCGTCCGGCCTATTATTATGCTGATGACGAAATCGTAGTTGCCACATCTGAAAGGCCGCCAATTCAAACAGCTTTCAATATAAAACGCGAACTGATAAACGAAGTAAAACCGGGTCATGCTCTTATTATAAAAAAGGACGGTTCATGGAGTGAAGAAATGTGCAAAAAACCAACAGCACGACGCTCCTGTTCATTTGAACGTATTTATTTTTCGCGTGGAACCGATGCTGATATCTATCAGGAGCGTAAAATGCTTGGCAAACTCCTTGCCCCAATGGTTCTGAAAACCATTGATTATGACTTGACTAACACCGTTTTTTCATTCATTCCCAACACTGCATCGGCTGCATTCAGAGGACTGGCGCAGGAGTTGAATGACCACAGCCTTCAGGTGAAGAAAGAAAGAATAATTGCAGCCGGCAATCAACTTACCGAAGAACTGCTCAATGAAATTTTTGAGTCACGCCTACGGATAGAAGATATCGCTGTAAAAGACATGAAACTCCGAACATTCATCACACAAGACAATCAACGTGATGATCTTGTTGCGCATGTTTATGATGTGACCTATGGCGTTGTGCGCTCAGGTATTGATACTTTGGTAGTAATTGACGATTCAATTGTCCGAGGCACGACACTTCGAAACAGTATTGTCCGCATCCTTGATCGCCTTGAGCCAAAACATATCGTAATAGCTTCATCGGCACCACAAATCCGATATCCCGATTGTTATGGCATTGACATGGCAAAATTGAGTGATTTTATTGCCTTCAGGGCTGCGATTGCTCTCTTGAAAGATACAAGACAAGAACATATTATCAATAAAGTTTATCAATTATCGAAAGCGCAGGTTCATCTTCCAAAAGAAGAAATTGTCAATTATGTGAAGTTAATCTATAAGCCATTTACAGCAGAACAAATTTCTGGAAAAATCGCTCAGATGATTACGCCTCCTTCAATAAAATCGCAAGTAACTGTTGTTTATCAATCCATTGAAAACCTGCATAAAGCAACACCAAATCATCTGGGTGACTGGTACTTCACCGGGGATTATCCAACCCCGGGTGGAAATAAAGTTGTGAACAAATCCTTTATTAACTATATTGAAGGTCGCGACGAAAGGGCTTATTAAAGCCATCGATGCGCAAAAACCTGCTTAAAGATTTGCAGATATATTGCTTCTTATTTCTTCCAGTTCTGCTGGGCTCAATGTAAGCTTAGGCTTACTGAAGTCCATGTCAAAGATGCTGTTGATTGGAATAAGATGAATGTGTGCATGTGGCACTTCCAAACCAATAACTGTCACACCAATTCGCTTACATGGGATTGTTTTTTCTATGGCCAGACCAACTTTTTTTGCAAAAACCATCATTGCGGCCAGTTCTTCATCCTCAATGCTGAAGATGTAGTCTGTTTCTTTTTTAGGAATCACCAAAACATGTCCTTTTGCCAATGGATTTATATCCAGAAAGGCAAGGAAGTCATTATTTTCTGCAATACGGTAGCAAGGAATTTCGCCTGCAACAATCCGTGAAAAAATACTTGCCATAACAATAAGGTGTTAACGTGAAATTTCGATTATTTCAAAAGTCATTTTTCCTGCCGGAACATTAATTTCAGCCATTTCGCCAACGCTTTTGCCTAAAAGGCCTTTTGCTATTGGGGAGTTTACAGAGATTTTCCCACTTTTTAGGTCGGCTTCTTTTTCAGGCACCAGAACATAGCTCATGCTTGCTCCATTTTTCAGATTTTTGATTTTCACTTTTGAGAGTAGTAAAACCTTTGTTGTGTCCATTTTTGACTCATCAAGCACTCTTGCACTCATCAACAAATCCTGCAGCTGTGAAATTTTCATTTCAAGCATGCCTTGCGCCTCCTTTGCAGCGTCATATTCTGCATTTTCCGACAAATCACCTTTGTCACGCGCCTCAGCAATCATCTGAGAAATTTTTGGTCGTTCTCTGTTGATGAGCTCGGCCAGTTCGTCTTTAAGTCTTTGAAGCCCTTCCTCTGTAAAATATTTGGTCTCCGACATAGCAATTAGGTTTTATTATATGAAGTAAAAAAGACCCTTAGCAGAGTAAGGGCCTTTTTCAAATGCAAAGGTACTTATTTTTTAAATATCCAGAGAGTTTAGAAACTTATCCTAGCTCCGATGGTATGATTCCCGTTAAAATGATCTGTTGTGCGATAGGAGTAGTCAACGGAAAAAACGGAACCGCTTTCCTTGTTTAAAGGAACCTGAACACTAAATCCGCCACTAAATCCCTTGCTTACGTTTGTACGCATGTCAGTTTCGATATTATCCCAGATACCTTCTTCATAAGTGTATCCGGCACGAAGCAATAAATAATCTTTCAAACTAAATTCGCCTCCAAGTGTAATCTGGTCTTTGGTGAATGAGTTTGATGTGAAGTTTCCAGCCAAAGTAAAGCGATAATCGTTTTCAAAAAGAAAATCATAGCCTGTACCTATTACCAGCTGGGTAGGTAATTCAAAAGCTTCAACTGGCATTTCAGATGTAAATTGGGTTTCCTGACCTGGGATAAAAATCCTCATCTTTAGTCCGTCACCTGAAAATCTCAAGGTAGGTCCAATGTTTTTCAATGTAATTCCAAAATGGATGTTTTCCATTGTTCCGGTTACATATTGAATGCCTGCATCCAAAGCAATACCTTGAGCACTCATGTCGGAAATGCTTTGTGAAATGATCTTCATCACAAAACCACCATGAATACTGTTTGAAAAAGATTTTGCATACGAAATACCAACGTTAAGCAGGTTGGGTGAGAATGATCCCAAACCTCCATCCGGACTATCGGTTGTAGTAATTGGGATGTCGCCGAAATTCATTGACATAATAGCCAATCCCAAGGCACCCGATTCACTAACTTTTTGGGAAAACCCAAAAGAGTATATATTAACATCGGTTCCTTTTAGCCAGGTTGTATGTGCGAAAATCAATTCGGTCTTTTTCGTGAATGCAAGTCCGCCTACATTGCTCCAGGTTGATTCAAGACCTTTAATGTTCGACATTCCGGCATTACCCCAGCCTGAGCTTCTTGCCCAGGGGTTGATGAGAAGCTCTGCCGCTCCAGCCTGACCCGACCTGTCTTTGTTACCAGCCTGCAGATTTCCTGCCCCAACAATAAGGATGAGGCTTAATGCGATTATGTATCTATAAAAAGTATTCATTTTCATTCATTTTTTTGGTTCGCAATTCAGGTGGTTTTTAGAATGTGTTCAGGTCAATCGGACGAAGTGCTCCAAACCATTTAATGATCCTCTCACCATCATCGGATTTAATGTGTATGAGGTATACGCCGCTAGCGATTGGAACCCCAGCAAAGTTTTTTAAATCCCAGTCAATTGACGTTTTAGGTTCATCTTTTTTAAATTGCCTGATTTTTGTTCCACTCATATTATAAATGGTTATCACACATCTTTCAGGCAGATTGGTTATTTTGATACGATTGTCAAGCGCATTCCTTTCATAGGAAGAGTAAGCATAATAAGGATTTGGCACAGCGGTAATCAGGTCGAGATCCGTTTGAATTTTGGCAGGATCACGATAAGTTGTAGCAACATTATTTGTGCTGAATGCATATTTTGGATAGAAATTATTTACATTTCTACCAAGATATACAGTATCCAAAGCATATTCTGCAAAACCTCTTTCGTAAGGTTTGGCAACGCGAATGCGTATTTTAACATCATTCGATAGCCATTGTTCACCTTTAACACCCATTGGCATTCCAACCCACATTACCTGACGGAATAATCTGTTTGCAAAAACGGAAGCAACTTGAGGAAGTGCTTTGGAAATAGTATCCATTGTAGTGAAAGCATATTTACCAGCATCATATGCAGGCGACATGAAGTTCACTGTTCCCGAAGGTGCTGATTCATCCATTCGCATTACATAAACAAAATGCTTTCCACCAAATATTGGATTAAGGTCGATACGAGAGAAAATAGCCGGATCGAGGAGCTGAGATGGTAAACTCATATCTTTTGAAGGCGGATTGAACTTCATGTCTCTGCCGTTGAATTGCGGAAGGAATGAATCTTCACCGAAGAAAATATTTAACCTAGCTCCAGTTTCAATATTGATTGCATAACCGGGGAACCAACCCATGCCATAACTTGAAATATAGTTGGCATCTTCAGGGTTATTGCTAGGTCCAAGATCCATAGAAGCTGCAAAATTTCCATTTTTATCTACTGAAGGAGATTTGCGCAATTGGAATCTTTTCGCATTTCCTTGTGATAGATTTTCGTCTAACTGCATTTCAATTACCGGGCATCGTGTCCATTTAGACTTATCCGAGGTCATAACGATATCAACACTCGCAAGATTGAAAAACTTTGCATCTTGTTTTGATCCAGCTGAAATGGCAGGTCCCGGATCATTGTCAGCACTTTGTTTTGAATGTGATGTCAATACATAAGGAGCCCAGGTTCCATTTGCTATTTTTTCATAGTTTTCTGTTGGGTCAAATGGATTAAATGGCGACTCATTCATGTTGTTATCGCTATTATTCGAGTTTTCCTGATCCTTATAAGTCCCTGAACGAATCCAGTTGATTGCAAAACCAGGTATATCTTCATCACGGATACCATCGAGCCAGCGTTTTGAGCTGTCCTGATATATTACCTGAGCAGTAATGAAGCCATTGTTCTTTGAAAGTATTTTATTTATTGATGGATTAGTGCTTCCGGTAGATACTGTTCCTACTCTTACAGGCCCAATATTGTATGGTTGATCAATTTGTATTGAAATGCCACGTTCAGCCCAAACACGTTCGTCATTGGCTACAATTGTTGTGTCAGAAAACAAAGTATCGTTAGTTTTGATGTCACGCAAATACCATCTTGAAACAAACTTCAGCGCTGAGTCACCTGCAATACTTGGATCACGTGTTACGTTCTTCACATAGAAAGGTCTGAGTGAATCCATCCAAAGTTCGTAATCAGCAGCAACAACATTTAATGGATCAATAACTTTAACGTTCACTGGCCCTTTGCCTTTTACATAGGAAGGATTGTATGCGATAGGATAATCAGGACTGCCAAAACGATTTGTTGCACTTGCTGGTTGTTTGCTTAATATTTCCTTGATTGTGTTTTCAGAAAGTTCAAGCTCAACTCCTCCGTTACCCCTGCCTGCAAGACGTGTGATTTCGACACCACTGCCATACTGAGCATTGGCAATAAGGCCATTGTTTACAATATGAGGAATTGCAGTGTATGTTTTAATATTCTTCCTACCTGCAAGGTATGGAAGTTTTTGACCAAACAATCCACCCAGAACACCGGGCTCATCGGTATATGGCATATATTCGTTGTGCGCATAGGCGATAGCCATGAAATAATATTGTTTGTGGTTAACCAAACGCACATCTCCGGTTGCAAAAGCATCTTGTGTAATTTTGAAAGAATGCTGGATTCCATTATCTCCACCTCTTACTTCAACTACCGGAACTGTTGCACCGATAGACTCATCATAATAGTAGTTTACCAATTTTCCAATGCCATTTTTCTTGTCAAACTGAGCTACAAGACGAACAAGATTGGCATCTTTAAGACTTTCAACACTTACTCTTTCGTTTTTAAGCTGGAAAATCTGATAGCCTTCAAAACGGTATAATGAGTCGCTGCGTTTTGTTGGTTCAGTTGGATGGGGCTGAATAATATTAGGATCAAATTCTGTATAGGATTCCTTGTAATTGTTTGAAGAAGGCGAATTAGAGATGTAAACAATAAATTCACGGTCTAGTTCCTGGAAAGCAAGATCTGGAGCGTTTGGTCCGTCGATTACTTTAAAACAATTGTCAAACAACGCCTGTGCCTTATCGTCAACTACTCTCAAGAGTTCAACAGAAGCAAAAGGACCACCTGAAGTTGCACGAGCCCATGGAATACCTACTGTAATATAGTTTACAGCACCAGGTTTGAGTGTAAAAGGACCGGCTGACTGCATAAAACGACGGTCTCCGGGAGGATTAGGTCCACCATTGTTACCAGTTTCTTCTGTCCAGTAGAAACCATCAATTCCAAAACCACCATTTGGTGGTGCTCCACCGGTACCCCAGTTACATGGGTCACTGTCACCAGGAAACATGAAGTCACAAATTGGACCAACTGTACCAGGTGCACCTGGGAAAGCTGTTCCGCCATATTCCATTCTTTGGCCATTTCTCCAAATACCTTTCAGGTAGTTGTAATATTCCTGAGCTGTTCTGGGGTCACCACTTTGTGAGTTGTCATTGTTATGATAAACGAAACGACGCATACCGAAACGTTCATTGCCCGGAACGCCGTCACCAAAATTAACGCCGTTAATACTTTCATCGCACAATTGTTCACGTCCTATAGTGTCACTTGTTGTAGGATCAAGAACATAACGGTATTTAGGTCTGTCGAAAGGAAGCGGATCCATATAAGGTCCCTGAAAAAAGTCAACACCAACAGCTGGTGGCTGTTCTCCGTATGATTCAGGCTCACCGCTGCCATCAACAGCTTTACCATTGTAGCAATATCCTAATCCACGGCCGACGTCACATCCAACGAAGTCATCATCTGCTTTGCCAAGGTCGGTGTCGATCCATGGAGAGAAATAAGTATCAGTAAGCTCAAAGGTTGAGCGATTTATGATTTCATAACTATAAAAAGTCATGTTGTTTACTTCATCGTTTGTTGCAAATGCAAAAGCCTGAGCCCTGATTTCCAGTCCGATTGCCGAACCACCGGTCTCCGTGTGAATATTACCTTTATCATTAAAAACCCACCAGATTGTCTGGTCGCCTTTGATGACCTGGTCGGCTAATACAGATCCCCATATTGCGCCTTCAATTGATTCATCCATTGTTGGAGTTCTGGTTTGACACAGACTGTTATCAATGTCATAATAAGGATAATCACCTGCAAAAGGATTGTATTCACCATCGCCATCTACATCATAAAAAGGAGCAAGATAATAGCTTTGCTGTTTTGAAACATCACCATGAACAGGCCATTCAAGTATCTCTTTGGGAATAGTGTATGATTCACTTGGAATAAATGCACCTGTGGCAGGATCGGTATTTGCTAAAAATTCGTCTACAATTGCTCTGGTAATTTTCCACTGACGGTCGAATTGGGCACAGGTTGCTTCATCAATTGCAGCGGTACCATCAATTGTAAGTGGACCAGTCCAGTAATCATTACCAACCTGACGAAACCTTAAGGCTGCGAGTTTTAGCTGGTTATTGATATCTGTTCCACCAATCCATAGTGAGCCGGCAAAGATTGAAGTTGCTGAACCTGCTTTTGGGATATAATACTTGGCACCTGTTCCGCCCGGTAGATCCCACCACATGTCACCACCAGCATTAACGCGTGCTCTTACATTGTTCACGTCGAGCCATTCAAAAGCAGATGATGGAGAACACCCAGCAGTAGTTTGCTTTAAAGGGTATGTTGATTTCTGACCTTTTTCATACAGGAACTCTCTGGCAAAAGCCTGATTGACGGACAGTAAAATGAAAGCTGCAACAAACAGCATTTGGATAATATTCTTCATTTTTCCTTTGATTTTTTTCATTTTCGTTAAGATTTTCAGTTAACCGACCTGTCAAAAATTAAACATTACACCTAATCTGATTTGGCGAGGAGAACTGTAATTACCCGGACGGTTCACAAAAACCTCATAGATTTCTCTAAAGGCAATAGGGTCAGTCTGGTTATTTATCTGCCTCTGCCATTCAGGTGCTGCCAAATAGCCATCATCATCAGGGTTGCCGGTGGCAGGATAAACTCTAAGTACGTTTCTTGTGTCAAGTAGATTCAATACCTGAAGGTAAGCATTAAGATATGCTTTGCGTTTACTTTCGCCGTCCTTTTTATTCAGTTTGATGTCAAAATCTTTATCAACTCTTAGGTCTAAACGGAATTGCCATGGTAGACGAGATCCAAAGTATGTACCCTTTAAAAGGTTGCTAACTGATGAAAGCGGCGAGTTGACGTTTCGTGAAGCAGTATAAGGTGTGCCTGAACCTCCTAAAACTGTCAAAGAGAAACCAGCGTTTTCTAAAATATTGATAGGCGCTTTATCTTTCTTGTCACGACTGATTCTTGGTCCATTGTATTCGCGTCCAGCACCATATCTGTAGTCCAGTAAAAGGTTGAACTGGTGACGACGGTCCCAGGGCATAGCCAATGTTGAACGTAAATTTGGTAGTCCTGCAGCTACGAGTGCGGCTGCTGTTGTAGTGCTGGCACCAGTAGCATTGGCAAACTGCAGTGTGTAGCCGGCGCGTATACGGGTGTTGTTTGTGCGTCGCAAATCATATTCCACTGTCAAACCTTTAACAGTTCCAAAGTCAAGATTACTGAAAGATGTATAATCTTTAGGATATGCACCGTTGTATCGGAATATCTGAATCATATTACGCATTTCTCTGTAGAAACTTGTAAATGTAAGTGATGATGAATTTGTTATTTTTTGAGTAAATCCTAATTCGTAGTCAATTGTTTGAGAAGGTTTAAGTGAAGGGTTGTTGATAACATCACCAATACTTTCAAAGAAATAATATATCGCAGGATTCGAAAATAAGTTACTCGTAGGTCTTTGGGTAAGCACGTCATAGTGGGCAAAGAACAAAGCTTCATCCGAAATGGGGAAGGAGAAAGATATACGTGGCATAACGCTTATCTGCGGATCATAATCTTTAAAGGCAGAAATATCAACCCTTTGTTGATCTGGGTTTATAACATAAGGTAAAATCCCTGAACCTGCATCCAATATACTTGGATCCTGGATTACAGCACCCTGATCGTTGTACCATGTGTTTTCGAAGCGGTAACCAGTAATAACAGGATCTCTTAAATTGTTGATATATACTGTAAAGTCATCACCAATACTGGAGGGAATATTAAAGTCTCCAAGTTTTTTAACTTCTGCGGCAGTATATGCATTGTACAAAAGATAAGGATCTTTCAAAACTTTCTGGTTGGCGTCGAAACGGTCAACACGTACACCAATATTGAAGATCAAATCTCTGAATGCAAACTTATCTTGCAGATAACCAGCCATGTAAATTGGCTGAAAAGCTCCAACTGGTCTGGTGTACATTCCGTTCTCATCCCGTTCGGTAAAGAACTCCTCAAAACTTGGACGTGAATTAAGTTTTTTTCCTGTGTAGTCGAAGCCAAAATATGATACAAAGAAGTTCCCGTCGTTAAGCAATTCGTCAGGGCTAAACATGCCAATATCGAAAAGTTTACCATCAACAGTAACTGTGCGTTTTACACCATCCTGATCGTAATATTCAATGGAGTTGTTATTGTAATCATAGGAGTCGATGACAATATAATCCAGACCATCTACAGGAAGGCCAAGTTTCTTTCTTAAATTGATGTCAAAAGTACGCTGTGAGTTACCATCATACCTTCTGCGATACATAATTGTATCTACGATGCCATCATAACTGATTACAAAAGGGTTTTGTTTATCGAGCTCAAGCAAATGAAAGTTTGTCAAACCTGTGCGGTCACGCATCAAACTCCACAATCCGGTAGGTGCATAACTTACAGAACGATTTGTACGCTGCTCATATTGGAAACCAAGTTTAATTTCATGATTGCCTATGTCCATTGAGCCGGCAACATTGATGCTGAATTGATCATTATCAACTTTGCCATATCCTGACTGATTGGTTCCCGGAGCTTGGTACAATCCATAATAAGCATCAGGTGTACGTCCGTTAAGATAGCCACCGCCAGACTGAATCTGATTGTAGTTTCTGTAGTTACCCTGTGGAAAACCTGCATAAGTATTGAAATAATTGTTGGTATAGTTAGCCACAATAGGGTTCAGGTCGTAAGGTGTCCATGTGACGAGTGTGTCAAAATCCCATGAGTTAAGTACCCAGACATTGTTATAAAATTGTCCATTCACGGTATCACTTCCAAGCTCAAATGTTGCTATCTTATCTACCGAAAACTTTCCAAGGTAGCCATAATCAAATAAGTTATCATAATGGTCAGGGTCGCCAAAGGAATTGACTTGGCGTGTAAAGTCAGCCTGAACTGAATAATAGAGATTTTTAACAATTGAAGTGCTTTCGCTTGCGGTTGGGAAACGTTGTGTAAAACGGCCGAAAACACGCCAGGTATTGTTGTTGTATTCAGTGTTTTTATCCCAGTTATAGAATGAACCTGAATAACTGAAAGCGTTTCCACTGGATTTATTAAATGTTCCGCCAATAGAAAGGTTGATCGTTTCAGTCGTTCTGATATTAATATTACCAGAAAGGTTCACATTGTAATTTTCGGTATTCATTGACCTGCGGGTAGTTGTAAGATCGGATAATCTAATAAACTCGCCATTGATCAGTGTACCAGCCCCTGTTCCTGAAGGGCGCAGAGGACTTTGTTGCAGGCTTTGCAGTGTGGCATCAGTAGCTCTGTGATATCCTGTAGAGGAAATAGCTCCATCACGTTCATAATTTAAATCACCTGCAATGAAGAATCCAAGCAGGGCCGTATTTTGGCTTTTTCCTTTGATAAGAGGCCCTTGAATATTAAAGCCGAGACGGTTGTGTCCGTATGGATCAAGTAGCTCCGAAGTTTCAAATTCTATTCCGGCACCAAAAGTTCTGGATGGCCCTTTGGTAGTAACATTGATAATACCACCGGTTGCATCACCATATTGGGCAGGAGTACCACCAAGGATAACGTCAACCTGCTCGATAGCTGACTGAGGAACATTGCTGTTACCAATTACACGCACACCATCAATGTAAACCGCTGTAGCGTCGGAACGGGCACCGCGCACGTTTCCACGCTCACCATCGGCAGAGAAAACTCCACCGACTGTAGCAGCAACAGCATCGGCCGACCGGTTAGGCATCTTTTTGATTTCCTCAGCAGTAACAGAGGCACCACTGGTGGTTTGGTCCTTAGAAATCAAGGGTATTTTGTACTCAATAATTTCCACTGTCTGCAACTCTATTGAAGTGCTCACCATTACTATATCATAAAAAGTAATCTGGTTTGCCGGAATGGTAATACCTTTTACCGTGACGGGATTGTATCCCACAAATGTTGCTTTCAGGTCGTATCTGCCGGGTGGAATTGGGTTGATTACGTAGTTTCCATCGAAATCAGAGGTTGCACCGCCAACTACAGTTCCGCCATTTTCAAGCACAATGTTGGCAAAAGCTACAGGCTCCCGGGTATCCTTCTCGTAAACTTTTCCTTGTAACCTTCCTTGTTGTGCATAGGCCAACGTTATGGAACTCAATACAATACCTAAGGTAATTAGTAGATTTTTTAACATACCATGTAAATTTATGTTATACGATTCTTATGTGCGTTAAAGGCCGGTAAAGATAAAAACATTTTCACATTAATTAACAAAAAATTGGCCATCTTAAGCCAAAAAAAATGTGTGTGTTATGGATTGAATTATTTGTAGGGTCGCTCTAAAATTGTGGAGTATATAACAGCCTGACGTAAATCAAAAGCTTCCCATGTTTTGTAATTTCTTGATTCATCTTCAAAAGCCTCATAATTTTCTTTATCTTCAGATTTGGTTATCAGGGCACTAGATTGCTTTTTGACGTGACCTGCGTTATCCTCTTCATGATTATATTCCTCCCAGTTCATTCCCGAATAGGCCATATATTTTTCTGGAATCGCTTCAGATAACTCTGCTATAGTTTCATCATCATAAGACTCATAGGCTACCTCTTTTTTTTCCATTGGAGGAAGTAATTCCTCAAGGAACTCTTCTAAGGCACTTCTCTTTTCCGGAATATCTTCTTCATAATCAGTGTCATGAATTTTTTTGTTTTTCTGGCTTCCTTTAATTACAGAAAATACAATCCATATTATCCCGATTATTATGTAAATATAATCTTCCATAATTTTAGCTGTATTTGATTTTTTAATAAAGGTTAAAAGTATAAAAAAAATTAGAATTGACTCGTTTCATCTGATAATACTATGAATTGAACTCATTTAAACCTCAAAATGAGTCACAAAAAAGCAATTATTTTAATTTTTAAGCTATAAATTGTGAATGATTTCGAGTATTTTTTCCTTTTTTCGTCTGGAAACAGGAATCTTTGTTCCATTGGTTAACGTTATCACCCCTCCTTCATCGCGATTGAAATTTTGAATAAAGCGTGAATTTATAAGGTGTGATTTGTGTGGTCTGATAAAACTTCCTCCTTCAAGCATTGCTTCAACATCTTTCAAAGTTTTGCTGATCAGAAGATGTTTGCCATCTACAAAATAGAAGTGCGTATAATAATTATCAGATTCACAACGCAATATATTATCTACTTCAACAACATGAATCTTTTCAACGGTGGATAAGATGATTTTTTTAGGTTCAATCATTCCAGGTGAAATATTGTTTAGAAGTACTTCAAAGTTCTTGATGTTACTTTTTTTGACTTTTAATTCCCGCACCTTTTCAACGGCTGCTATCAACTCGTCCGGAACAATGGGTTTAAGCAAATAATCGAGTGCAGCATATCGAATGGCCTTAATTGCAAACTGATCAAAAGCAGTTGTAAAAATTACTTCAAAATCTGACCTTTGAGTCTGCTCAAGCAATCTAAACCCACTGCCATCCGGCATTTCAATATCAAGAAAAATAAGATCGGGGTTGAACTTTGCGATAGCTTCTCTGCCTGTTTGTACACCTACCGCCTCTGCAACAACCATCACGTCAGGGCAATAGCGGCTTAGTAAACCTCTTAGTGTTTCGCGCGATTTGCTTTCGTCTTCAACTATGATGCATTTTATCATTTTTGCGATTTTAAGGTATCATCAAAATATTCGAAGTAATGAAATTATTTTTCCTTCTAAGTTTCTGACATGACAAAAATAACCTTTTTTACCTGACTTTTCATTTAAAGACAGGAAAGGATTTTATTTGAAAATTATTTTTTGGAATGTTTCTCTAAAACATAATCCGTCAAACAGATTTGAGCTTTTTCAGGATAGGTTTGCGTGTATGGTAATTTCCACAGAAGTGCCCGAGGCTTTGCCATGTTCGTCTGTGTGATCGGTTACCCTGACTGTATAAGTGTCTTTTGTGTATTGATTGAGAATCTCCAAACGTTCACTTGTTATCAACATTCCCCTTGATTTACGTTCTATTCCAGATTCTCGTTTAATTTCGGCAGCTTTTTCACGGCCTACGCCATCATCCTGGATAATTACCTGAACGTTATCGTCAACAAGCTTGAGCTCAATCAACAAATGACCTATGTCAGGTTTATGCATAAGGCCATGAATAATAGCATTTTCAACATATGGCTGAAGAATCATGGGTGGAATTTCAATGAAGCTTTCATCAATCTCCGGATCAATTGTTATGATGTATTCAAACTTATCATTAAACCTCAGTTTTTCGATCTCGATATACAATTGGAGTGCTTGAAGCTCATCCCGCAGTGGCACATAACTTTCACGTGAGTTACTGAGAGTTCGTCGCATAAGTTGCGAAAACTTTGACAGATAGTGAATTGCATTGTCAATGTCGCTGTTTACTATGAAACTTTGGATGCTGTTCAATGAATTGAATAGAAAATGAGGATTCATTTGAAGCTGAAGTGCTTTTTGCTCAAGTTCGAAGAGTTTCTTTTCAAACTCAAGGTATTTTTTTTCAACCGCATGCTTGCTGCGAATGGATTTCATGCGTGTATATATTATAAGGTATACAAGCAAAATGAAAAGCAGCAATACAAAGGCTCTGAAAAGCCAGGTTTCATACCATGGCGGTTGGATGATAATTACTAAACTAATGCCTTTTTCATTCCAGAATCCATCGCTGTTGGCTGCAGTAATTCTCAAGTTATACGTTCCCGGACTTACTCTTGCATATTCTGCAAATCGTTGATTAGATGATCGTTCAATCCAATTACTGTTATAATTCTCAAGTTTGTACCGGTATTTAATCCTTGATGGGTTGGTATAGTCAAGGGCCGTAAATTCAAAAGAAAACACATTATCATTGTGTTTTAAAAATAAGGTGTCTCCATTTTTAAACCTGCGGTTTTGAAGTTCATTGAAAAGTTTGAAGCTCGTTATTTTTATTTCAGGGGGACGCATATTGATGGAAATATCCTCTGGAAAAAAGGCAGTAAAACCATTCATCCCGCCGAAAAAGAGCTCGCCGCTTTTTGTTAAAAGACCTGCATTGAAATTGAATTCGTTGCTTTGAAGCCCATCAGTAACTTCATAGTTTGTAAAAATAGTGCGATCCGATGAAAACCTTGTGAGACCCCAGTTGGTTGTGATCCAAATGTTGTGATTCAGATCTTCAATTGCCAGATAGGTAACATTGTTTGGAAGCCCGTCTTTATCAGAGTAAACTTTAAAAGATTCACTTTTGGTATCGAAAGAAACTAGGCCTCCGCTGCGTGTACCAATCCAAAGCGTTCCACTGTGATCCTCATTGATTGAAAAAAATTTATTGGAGACATGGTACTGACCGGGATTTATTTCCAAAGAAATTTTAAAAACCCTGAAATTATTGCTATCTGGTTGATATTTGGCTAAACCATTTGCTGTAGAAATCCATAATCGGTTTTTACTGTCATAAAATAAACCGTAAATTATGTTGTCAGGAAGCGAGTTGCTTTGGTTGGGGTTGTGTTTGTAACTGGTAAAAGCATTTGTTTCTGGATTTAAAAGACCAAGTCCATTGTATGTTCCTACCCAAACCATGCCATTTGTATCTGTTGCTAATGAAAGGACAAAATCATCTGGAATTGTGGATGTATTTCGTGGATCGTGCAGATAGCGTCTAAATTTTTGCGTTTTGCTGTCGTACATCGTTAATCCGTTGTATCGTGTGCCAATCCAAAAACGGTTTTGTGAATCACGTTTTATGGCTCGTATCTGATTGCCGGAGATGCTGTTTGGATTGTTTCGCTGATGTTTAAGTATTTTGTAGTCACCACATTTACGATTGAAAATACTGATTCCATCTTCTGTTCCAATCCAGATATTTCCGTCAATATCTTCTTCAAAACACCACACTGAGTTGTTCGAAAGACTATTTTTTTCATCAGGATTGCTGCGATAGGTTCTGAATTTGGGTGCAATGTTATTGAGCTTGTTTAAGCCGTTGAAAGTGCCTATCCACAACATATCAAAGCGATCGCGGTAAAGGTTAAACACCCTGTTGTCGCTCAGGCTGAAACTTCGGTTTGGCAGATTGACAAACCATTGTATGCTATCAGATTTTCTGTCGTATAAATAGAGGCCTTGTCCATTTGTTCCAATCCAAAGTTTTCCATCAGGCTCAGTTAACATTGATAAGGCTTCTTTTTGAAAAAGCTCACTGCCATTATTTCGAAAAGCATTTGGAACATTAAATGATTTTGTGTTTTTGTCATAGCTGGCAGTGCCATTTTTTGTGCCGACCCAAAGATTGAATGCTTCATCAAAAATGATCACATTTACATGGTTGTCGGGAAGCGATGCCGGATCTCCTGGAATATGAAAAAAGCGTGTCACTTTATGTGTTCCGGTTTCATAGAAAACCAACCCATGGTTTGTGGCAATCCAATAATTATTGTTTTCATCCTGAGCCATCATATTGAAGTAATTGCTTCGAAGTGGATTGCCGTAGTTTCGGCTGAAAACCTGTCTGAATTTTAGCGATTCAGTGTCAAGTTCGGTTAGTCCGCTTGCAGTACTGATCCACAGTTTACCCAAATGGTCAGAAGTGATGTGATTTATCCAGTTATCACTTAGACTTGTGCTATCACCTTCAATGGCAAAATAATTGGTGATATGACCATTGTCGAGATTGATGGCGTTGAGGCCATCTTCCGTTCCAACCCATAAAATATTCTTGTCTTGATAGATAGCCCTGATGGCTTCATTGCTCAAGCCCTGTTCTTTGTTGAATGTCAAAAATGTGTATCCATCGAAACGATTAAGGCCATCCCACGTTCCAAACCACATAAATCCTTCGTCATCCTGATAAATGCTATAAATCGTGTTCTGACTCAGGCCTCGTTCAATGCGTGAATTTTCAGATAAAAATCGATTGAAATATAGGGATTCCTGTGCATTAATCTTGCTTGAACAAACAAAGAGTATAAGCGCAAAAGCAAAAGAAATTATTTTTCGAATAGCAGAAGAAAAATTATATATTGTTGATCTACAATGCATAGCGGATTTTTAGAAACGTTTTTTCTTGAAAGGTTTAATCAGTTTCTTGTTTTTCTTTTTCGTTTTCTTCATCATCTCCTGTGTGGCATCTGATTGTCGCTTATGATGTGATTTTATCATTGCCTTATATTCTTTTTCAGCAGCTTTCTTTGCGGCGGCTTCGCGTTTCTGCTGCACTTTAATGGATTTTGATGATTTGCTGCCAAAACATGAAGTTACTGCCAGAAACAAAATGGCAATTGCAATAAAAGGCAAAAGTTTAGAAAGTAATTTTTTGAACATCTTTCTCAGCGACAATTTTATTGCAAAAATAGCGTTAATTTTGTGTGTATTCAATCAGGCTAATTTTTGCCCTGATTTGGGGTAGATAATCGATTAATGAATATGTCACGAAGTTTAATTTTTAGTTTTTTCATTATTGTTTCAGTTTCTCTGATACTTTCCTGCCAAAAGGAAGAGGTGAATCCAAACATACCTGATACCTATATCAATTTTACCATCGATCCAAACTCCACTTTTTATCAACCCTTAAATACTGCTGGTGGCTGGATGTATCTGACTTCTGAGCTGCCCAGTCGCGGCATAATTGTACACAGAATAAACCAGACAGAATTTGTTGCGTTTGACAGAATCCCACCCAATGAACCAAATAAATGCTGCGATGGCAATAACTGCACCCGTTTAATCGTGGACGGACACTATCCATTTGCAAAAGACACTTGTATGGGAACATTATTTTCTTTGCTTGATGGCAGTATTTTTGAAGGGGAAGGCCGTTATCCGATGATAAAATACAACACCCTTTACACAGGTGGCTTGTTAAGGGTTTTCAATTAAAAAGAACCCGTCCTGAAGAAAGGTTTCGATTTTTTTCCAGAATGACTTTAGGTTGTTTCACCAATTGTTTTCATCACAAACTGAAGCGTAATACGGCTTCTTTGTTCCAAAAGTATTTCACGTCCTTTTGAGGCTTCAGCAGCCAGTTTTTCGTTATAATGCCTGATGGTAAGCATCTCAAGTCCGGAATTGTATTTGACCGCATACTTATCTCTGAATGATTTTAGGAGCGCTTCAAGGCGGTCTGGGTTTTCGTCAATACAGATTGAAAGACTGATGGCAGAAGCCTGAATCAGGTTTGCATGAATGCGAAGATTATGAAAAATGCCAAATGCCTCCTGCAAATTTGACTCACTCATAAATGAAAAGTCGCGCGGACTTATACTGATGAGCATCTGATTATCCTTGATGATGAATGATGGCACAACATTGTCATAATCTGGATTGTTATCGATCAGAGTGGGTGATAGTTCCGGATCATTGAAGGATTGTACTTTGAGAGGAATACTTTTGTTTTGCAATGGTTTTATGGTCTTTGGATGAATGACTGTTGCACCATAAAAAGCAAGCTCTATCGCTTCACTATAGGAAATGTGATCAATTTTTTGCGTCACTGAGAAACGCTTGGGATCACCATTGAGTAAGCCAGGAACATCTTTCCATATAACAACTTCAGAAGCATTCAGACAATGGGCAAAAATTGCAGCTGAAAAATCAGAACCTTCACGGCCAAGTGTGGTTGTTCTTCCATTATTGGCTATGCCAATGAAACCCTGGGTGAGAATCATCTTTTCGGTTGTTTGCTCTTTCAGGGTTGAAATTGCATCACATGTTTGTGGCCAGTTGATGGATGCCGCTCTGTAGCAGTTGTCGGTTATCAAACAGGCTCTGGCATCGACCAACTTTAAGGATAAATTCTCCTGTATCAAATAATGACTGACGATTTTTGTTGCTAACAATTCGCCAAAGCTGACAGTTTGATCATAATGTTCGTCATAAGGAATTGAATCAGGAGAAATGGATAACTGAAAATATAACTTCTGAAAGATATCTTCAAGTTGTGAAAATAAGGACAAAGGAGGGGTTTCGAAAAGCTCGCTGCAGATGTGATAATGAAACACTTTCAACGCATCAAAGAGGGGCGTAAAATCAGACGAATGATTGCGGGCGGCCTCCAAAATTTTTTCAAGGGCATTGGTTGTTTTACCCATGGCAGAAACAACAATTACCAATCTTTCATCTGAGGGTTTCGAAAGAATCTTTTTCAGGTTTTTGATGGCAGCAGCATCTTTCACAGAAGCCCCTCCAAATTTGAAAACTTTGAACATGGTCGCGTGATTTTTTTTGATCTGACCAGCAAAAGTAATACATTTGCCTAAAGTCATAAATTAAGAATCGTATTGTATATCAAAAACAAGCAACTATGAAAACCCTGGTCGAATTTATTTGGGAACAACAAGAAAAAATGGGAAAAGCAACAGGTGAGTTTTCCCGTTTGCTGAATGATATTGGGATTGCAGCCAAGATTGTGAACCGTGATGTGAACAGGGCAGGTTTGGCGGAAGTGCTTGGCTATGAAGGCACAACAAATGTGCAGGGCGAAAGCCAGAAAAAACTCGATGTTATTGCCAATAATGAGTTTATTAAGGCGCTCCGCAACGGAAAGCAATGTGCAGCCATTGTTTCCGAAGAAAATGATGAAGTTGTTGTTTTTGATGAAAAAATTACCGAAAACGCAAAATATATTGTTGCTATCGATCCATTAGACGGCTCCTCAAATATTGAAGTGAATGTACCAATCGGGACAATCTTTGCAGTTTATAAGCGCAAATCGCTGGGCAAAACCATCACTACCGAAGATGTGCTTCAGGCTGGAACTGAGCTGGTTTGTGGTGGCTACATAATATATGGATCTTCAACAATGTTGGTCTATACAACAGGCGATGGCGTGAACGGCTTTACCTACGACCCCACATGCGGCTTGTTTATTTTGTCGCATGAAAACATGAAAATCAAAGATGACGGCAATATATATTCCATCAATGAAGCAAACTATATTTATTTTCCTGAGGGTGTAAAACGCTATATAAAGCATTGTCAGGAAGACGATCCTGAAACAAGAAGACCTTATACAACGCGCTATATCGGCTCTTTGATATCCGATTTTCACAGAAATTTACTTCGTGGTGGCATCTATATTTATCCAGGTACTAAAAAGAATCCGGCCGGAAAACTACGTCTTTTATACGAATGCGTTCCTGTTGCCTTCATCGCTGAACAAGCTGGCGCTAAAGCTTCGGATGGTTATCGCAGAATACTTGATATTCAGCCGGAACATATTCATCAACGCTCACCGTTGTTTATCGGCTCAAAAAGCATGGTTGAAGAGGCAGAAAGAATGATGTCGGAATTCAGTCCGGAGTTTCTTGATGAATACCAACGCGCAGAGAAAAGTTAGGTTTTAACCCATTCAAAAATAAAAAAGAGGCTGTCCTTATACAAGACAGCCTCTTTTATTTTACGAAAGCTTTTTATTTGAAAAGATATCCGATTTTAATACCAGCTGATGCTGCCACCGGAAATCCGCTTCCCCCTATAGTGTATCCATAGTGATAACCTCCATCATAATTGTATGTTTTGTTCGAAAACCCATACCCAACGCCACTATAAATGTCAATAAGAAATACATTATCAAAAACCCATTGCTTTCCAAAAACAATTTGAATTGCACCTGAAACCACTGTTTCCGACCTCTCTATCGGCTCTGTATAAATCCAGTGGCCCCAAGGGTCATAACTATCGTAGTAGTACTCAGTATATTTTCTGCCATAAACACCAAAAGAAATTTCTGGTTTCACGTAGCTTCCTTTAAGGATGTGGGCATATCGCATGCCCCGTAAATAGAAGTCAGGATCTTTCAAAAATTTATACCCAAATTTAAAGAATGCCCCTCCTGCGTTTTCGTCAGCTACATTTATTCCCATACCAATTATTCCAAGTCCGGCTTCAAAGCTGCGCCCCGGTTTAAGACTACGCTCATAATAGAAGGTTGTGTTGCCTGTAATTGGTGACATGAAGTCTATTTTGAGGGCGTTTTTATTGTTTTCTGCATAGTTTGCAGGATTAGTCAATTCCTTTTGAAACTCCATTTCCTTACCATCTGCAAAGATAATTTTGGTAATTCTATCCTTATCAATCGAAAAGAGAATGTCAGATGAAAATTCCGGCATGGTGTATTTTATTTCATCCAGTCCAATTTCTTTTATTTTACACTGAATGATTTCATTATTTTTCTTCAGTATCATGTCTTGTCCAAACATTAATCCTGAAATCGCAATAAAGAGCAGAAGGAAAAACAACTTTAGATTATTCATTTTATACGTTATTAGGTTTTAAGATGATTTGAAGTTACAACTCGTTGCACAATATCATTGTTTAATTTTCATGGCTTGTTGTTTCCATATATCGTGCCATTGTTGAACAAATAGAGTAAAATTATCGATCAGAATTTAAATTGATTGGAACAAATATGTCGTTTTTCTGTTACCTTTAATGTCAGATCATTTGAATGAAATAATACTGCGTACGCTAACATGAAAAAACCCCTCTTTATTTTTCTCGGAACTTTATCGCTAAGTTTGGGCCTGATTGGCATTGTTGTGCCTGGATTGCCAACAACTTCTTTTTTACTGCTTGCAGCCTATTTGTATGCCCGAAGCTCACGGCGATTGTATAATGCGCTTTTAAATCACAAATTTTTAGGTGGTTACATCAAAGATTTCCAAAAGGGAATGAGTGTAAGAGCAAAGATTAGAGCCATCAGCATGATGTGGACAATGATACTTATTTCTGCTTTTTTCTTCATAAAGATACTCTGGGTACAATTGGTCGTGATAGGTGTAGGTTTTGTTGGAACCTTTGTTATGGCGCGTTTGCCAGGCAGAAAAGATGAAGACTGAGCAGTTTCATTATAAAAAAAAGGCCTGCTCAATTGAGCAGGCCTTTTTTTGAATTAACAAAGTTTTCTAGTTATCCCACCAAACTTTATTGGTTAAACCTAAACCATCTGGTGTGTTAGGGTTATACAATCTTTCGTTAAGAGGATAAGGGAATCTGCGTGGAATTTGTGATTCAGTTGCATTGGCTGCAAGTTGAAGTGAAGGAATTCCTGTTCTTCTCCAGTCAGTCCAAACTTCAGTTTGTAGATACAATCCAACATATTTTCCCTTTATAATTTTCTCAAGTGTTAAAGAAGCAGCAGTTTCAGCAGCATTTGCAGCAAGCCAGTCAGCGTTGCTTACACCATGTTTAGCCAAAGAAGCAGTTACAGCAGCATTGTAAGCAGCAGCTGCAAGATCTTTCTGGTTATTCTTGAATCTGAGTTCTGCCTCAATAAATTTGTATTCAACAAAAGTTACAACGGGCACAACTGCATCCATGGCACCATAGAAAGTGCCCATTTTTGATGCATCAGCATTGTTTTGTCCAGGACCTGAACCAACAAAAGCACCGCCAACTTCTGTAAAATAAGCAGCTCTTCTTGGGTCAGCAGTAGCATTCATCATGTCAACAAGATATTTACCTGAACGAATGTCACCACGGCTTGACTCAAAGTTGTAGCGAGGACCTCTTTGTGCAGCTGCAGTTCCAAATTTGAACTGAAAATCGTTAGCATTGCCATCAATGAATGTTGCACTGGCGTTGTCAAGAATTGCAATTGCTGGCGCTAAGCCGTTCCTTTTTTCAAGATGTAAGGCATAACGCAAACGAAGAGTCCAGGCCAATCTTTTGTATTTGTCAAGACCGGCAGCTGTACCTTTATAAACAAGGTCAGCGGCTGCAGTCGGGCTAAACACACTTGTCGGAGCCTGCAATTTCTCAATAGCAACAACTAAAAGACTATCCATTGATACATACAAATTTTGTTGTGCATCATACCTTGGTGTCCTGTTAAATGTCTGTTCAGCTTTGAAGGCTTCGTAGTAAGGAACATCACCCCATACGTCTGTCATTTCACCCAATGTCAATGCAATCAAAACATTGGTAACACCTTCATAATGAGGAGAATTTGTTTCAAGTGACTTGCGCGACATGATTTCCAGGTTTTTCATAACCGTTGCAGACATGGTGTTGTAAAGGTTATTTACATCTGATTCGTTGTAGGTATATACTTCGAAAGCAGCGGCTTGTCTGTCAACACCAGCTTGTTGTTGCATCCAGATAGAAGGAGCGCGGCTGTGGTCGCCTCCAAGAACATAGAACAACGATGCCTGTGTAGATGGTAACAAAAGATTGAGTGGAACATCAGCAGGATTGTTCTCACTGACGTTGATCTCGGTATCTATCCACTTCTTGCAGGAGGTGATAAATAAACTTGTTATTATCAACATCCCTATTATTTGATGAAAATTAAATCTTTTCATAGTTTACAATTTTATTTTTTTGTAATTAACAATTAAATATCAATCTTGATACCAAACATAAAGCTCTTTACACCAGGCATGTTGTAGTAATCAAGTCCCTGTGCATTGTCAGCACCATAAAGGCTTGTTTCAGGATCGACTCCGTCATAATCTGTGAAGAGTAACAGGTTTCTGCCCGTGAAGTAAACTTCAGCTTTTTTCAGACCAATTTTGCTAACAGCACTCATTGGAAGGCTGTAACCAAAATATAGTTCACGAAGACGTACCCAGTCGGTTGGATCAACATAAGGTCTTCCCGGGCCGTTAAAGCCACCACCTAAAGTTGTATACCATGCCTGATCAGGCTGAACAACGATATCGTTTTTTCCACCGGATTGTTTTACGCCTTCAAATACATAATCCTGACCTCTTGATTCTGTATCAGGTGTCATACCAAAATTGATATTGGCACCACGTGTTCCATTCCACATAACACCACCATTTTTAATGTCCCAAAGGAAACTCAGGTTGAATGCTTTGTAGCTGAAAGTATTGTTGATACCAAGTGTCCAGTTAGGCATAACATTACCGATATTCTGGTCTTCAGGGTTGTTGATTGGATATCCATAACCTGCTTTTGTTGGGTCATCCTGAATAACCAGATTGTCATTGGCATCACGAACGAAGTCAGTGCCAAAAATACTTCCATATGGATTGCCAACTACGGCACGTACTTGTTTTCCAACAAAACCGCCAAGGAATACACTTGGAACGCCTTCTGCAAGACTTGTAACTTCATTGTTAATTTTGGTGAAGTTAAAATCGATATTCCAGTTGAAATCTTTTGTTCTTACAGGAGTAAGCTTAAGTACAGCCTCAATACCCTTATTGGTCATAGAGGCAGCATTCAAGTTCGCAAAGGTATATCCTGAGGAACCGGCAATTGGAACAGCAAGAATAAGATCTTCACTATTCATATCAAAATATGTAAGATCTAATCCAACTCGGTTGTCAACAAACCTTAGGTCAACACCAACTTCGAAAGTCGTAGTTTTTTCTGGTACCAACTCACGGTTTGCCAATGTTGTACTCATATTGTATGCAGGAGTGCCAAAAGCAGGGAATTGAATGGCATTATTTGTCCACCCGTCACCAGCTGCAGCCGAAACATATGTCTGTCTTGTAGCAAAAATTGGCGCATCATTACCAATGATGGCATATGAAGCTCTGATTTTTCCGAAAGGTAGAATGTTGTTGTCAGCTAATCCTGGAAGTTCGGTGAAAATAAATGATCCACTGAATGAAGGATAGAAGAATGAATTGGCATCTTCAGGAAGTGTGGTGGACCATTCATTTCTGGCAGTAAAATTCAAATAGATCATTCCTTTGTAATCCAAACCTAAATCACCATACAAAGCAGCTGTTCTTTTCTTGCTATGGCTTTCTGAGGTTTGTTGTGAAGCAGCATTTGAAAGGTTATAGAAATCAGGAATTACCAAACCGCCGATTCTTGAATACAAATTCTGGAATTTATATTGGTACATATTGTTACCGAGGATGGCAGTCAATTTGAAATCTTCTGAAAGGTCAAAATTCATATTGGCCATAAGATCAGAGTTGATATCCTGTCTGTAGAAATGATCTTCCCAAACTTCACCAGTTGGGAAAGTTCTTGAGCCGATGGCGATGATTTGTTTGCGGGCATCTCTGTAGAAGTCAGTACCTATTTTATAGCTAAAAGACAGCCAATCTGTAGCTAAATAATTAATTCCCCAGTTTCCGATCATACGGTCAACGTTGTCAGTGAATGGGTTCATATTGGCAGTCCAGAAAGGATTGTCATATCCACCGCCACCATAAGCGTTTCTTTGAGAACCATCTGGCTTCTTGTAGGAAATAAGATCATTTGCAGGATCACTAGAACCACCGGTCATATCAAAACTGATTGGCATTCTGGTGAGGGCAAGCATAACACCTGAAGTGTTTGAACCTTGTTGAATACGTGTTCCTCCTGAATTGGTATAAGCAATACGACCTGAGGTTGTAACCTTGTCAGTCAGCTTGGTCTCGCCTGAAACAGATGCAGTTGTACGTTGGAAAGTATTGTTTGGAACGATACCTTCATGTGTTAGATTTGACAAAGAAAAATAAACAGATGACCTTTCATTTCCACCGGATAATGAAAGCGCATTGTTATAGGCCACACCGGTTTGGAAAAATGAATTTAAGTTGTCATACGCTTTGGCTACCGGAAGATTAGCGTGAGCTGGGTTTGCCGGATCAAAAAGAACAGGAACTCCAAGAGGATACTCAGGAGTTATGTTATTTACATCATAGCGCAGCTCATCAATTCTGGGACCATATGAAGTAGTAACAGCAGGATTGAAAGTTTTGTTGGTTCCCTGTGCAAAAGTAGTTTGCAGCGAAGGAAGCTGTGAAACTTGTTCCATCGTTACAGAAGACGAGAAACTAACGTTCATCTTGCCAGAAGCCTGACCTTTTTTTGTAGTGATTACAACTGCACCGTTGGCAGCGCGGATACCATAAAGGGCTGTAGCAGCACCACCCTTGAGGATGCTCATCGATTCGATGTCATCAGGGTTGATGTCGACAGCTCTGTTTGAGAGACCAACACCAGCAGTTCTAGTAACTGAATTAGTTTCTGAGTTATCAATCGGCACACCATCGATAACAAAGAGAGGCTGGTTGTTATAAGTAATTGAAGAGAAACCTCTGATGGTCATGAAAGATGAAGCTCCGGCAGCTCCTGAGGAACTGTTGATAGAAACACCGGCAACTTTACCTGCCATTGAGTTAATCATGTTGGTACTGGCGTTTCTTGAAACGTCTTCGCCACCAACAGACTGAACTGCATAACCGAGGGCTTTAGCCTCTCTTTTAATACCGATAGCAGTTACTACTACCTCATCGATCTGGAACACGTCCGGATCTAAAACCATGTTAATACTTGTCTGGGTTCCCAGCGCAACTTCTACGGTTTTCATAGAAACGTAGGAGAAGACAAGGGTTCTGTGCTCAGGCCTTACATTGATACTGTAATTCCCATCGAAATCGGTGATGGCACCAATAGTTGTGCCTTTGACCATCACCGTCACGCCGGGAATTCCTAAGCCATCCTGTGAACTGGTAACTTTACCAGTCACGGTTCTTGTTTGCGCAAAGGCACCACTGATACCCGCAACAAGCAAGAACACTAACATTACTGTAATTTTTCTCATAATAATGAATTTTGGTTAGTGAATTGATTAAACTTCTGTTAATTGTGCATCTTTAATTTTTAGAAAACGTTTGCAATTCGGAGGGCTAATTTACACATATATTAAAAAATAGCAACATTTAGATAAAAAATATTTTACGATTTATTAACACTGCTTTCCGGAGAAGAAATTCATCGAGCTAAATTTTCATTCTTCATTCAAATTATTGATTTGATTAACACTCATAATATCAGTTATATACGTACCTTTTGGCGTTAAAAAGTATATCAAGGAAATGAAAAAGATCAATCCTGTTTCAAGAAAAATCTTTTGATAGCTATCATAGTTTAATGAGATCATTTGGATCAATAAAATAGGAATTGAAGATAAAATGAATAGTAAATATCCTGTTTTTTTTCCATTTATCATCAACATGAGCAAGCCGATAACTGCCAAAAGGTGCAATAAAAACCCTGCCAAAACAAAAATAAACGTGATAGTAGTACTTAAGTTGAAGTCCGGAAGATAGATTTCAGTCATTTCTGTTAAAAACCGAACAAAAATTAAAGCCAAAAAGAATAAACTACCTGACATCCCATAATATACAAGCGAAAAAGTACCTGCAACGCGCAAAAAGATGTTAGGCGATACTTTTGTTTTAGTCTTTTCAGCTTTTTCTTCCATTTTCCGGCTTATTTCATATCATCGCGAAAGCGAAGATACAACAGAATGAAAGTTGAAGCAAGCAGAAGATCAAACATAGGGAACACTCCTGATGGTTTGTATATATATAAGGTGGAAACAATCAGCATTAGCAACTGAGAAATGGCATAGAGATGAAATCCTGCCCTTCTGAGTCTCCACATATGTCTTACACCGGTAAATGAAATGATGTTCAACAATCCGCTGATCAGGAAGTATGCAGGTTCAACTTTTAACATAATACTCAAGTCAAATCCCATGTCGCTTAGTATGCCTTCTTCAATGGTGCGCAACAAAACGTCGTGGTTGAAATAGATAAAAATGTTGCTAAGCGAAGCCATTCCGCTGCCGATAAAACTAAGTATGCAAAGTGTGGTAAGTAAAACGGGTCTTTTGTTTAAAGGCGTGATGTTTAGTTCTGTCATTGTGAATTTACTGTAAAAATAGTTTATAAGTCATTAAAATCGCTTTATTTTATTACTCCAGACTTCCGATAGCATCTTCAACTTCTTTCAGGATCTCACAGCTTTTCACAAGGGCTTTCATGGCATTATGATCATTGTAGAGAGGCCTGTCGATTTCAAGAAAATCAACATGACGGCGTATCACCTCATGCGCTTTGGTAGTGCCTTCGCCAAATTTATACTCTCTGAAATCCAGTGCCTGTGCGGCTGCCATAAGTTCAATTCCTAAAATTCCATACGCATTGTCAAGGATTTGATTGTTTTTAAGGGCTGTATTCATTCCCATCGAAACAAAATCCTCCTGATCGGCGGCGGCTGGAATAGACTGTATGCTTGCAGGCGCCGAAAGAATTCTTTGCTCCACAATCTGCATATCAGCTGTATATTGTGAAAGCATCATTCCGGAAAACATGCCGGCACCTTTAGTAAGAAAAGCCGGTAAACCAACACTTAATGCTGGGTTATTCAACCGGTTCATTCTGCGCTCCGAGAGGACACACACCATGGTTACTGCAATTCCGGCCATATCCATCGGCAACGAGACCGGTGTTCCCTGGAAATTTGCACCCGAAAGCTGTATGTTTTCTTCGGGAAAGAAAATAGGATTGTCGCCCACACCATTCAATTCAATTTCAACCTGCGAACGAGCCCAGGCTAAAGCGTCATGTGCAGCGCCAATAACCTGTGGTGAGGATCGCATACTGTAAGCATCCTGAACCTTACATTTTACACGATTTTCTGCCAGATCACCTCCTGCCACCATTTTATTTATGGCCATGGCGCTTCTCACAGCCCCTTTAAATCCTCTTACTTCATGAATTTTCCGGTTGTATGGCTTCATGTTTGCCTTGAGTGCTTCAAGTGACATGGAAGCAGCAATTTCAGCTTGTTTTAAAAAGTTGTTGGCATCGAAAAGAAAAATGGCACTCATGGCCGTGAGTACATTCGATCCGTTGATGGTGGCTAAACCATCGCGGGCCATAAGCCCCGGAACAGCTATGCCGGCTTTATCCAATGCTTCTTTTCCATCAAGTAATTCACCTTGATAGAAAGCTTTTCCTTCGCCCATCATCAACAGCGCAATTTGCGACATAGGCGCCAGATCGCCTGAAGCACCTACGCTGCCTTTTTCACAGACATAAGGCGTTACTCCTTTATTAAGCATATCAACAAGTGTCTGGGTAATTTCCGGTCTGCACCCTGAGTTGCCATGTGCATGCACATTGATCCGGCCAAGCATTGCACCGCGAACATGTTCAATGGGCATAGCGCCGCCAATGCCCGCAGCATGATTATAAATCAGGTACTTCTGAAAATCTTTCACCTGATCATCATTAAGTACGACTTCCGAAAATTCACCGATTCCGGTGTTTACGCCATACATGATTTCGCCGGCGATGATTTTCCTTTCAAGCATCGCCCGGCAAGCCTTTATGCGTTCAAGCGCTTTGGGGTGAAGTTCAACTTTTTTTCCATGTCGTGCAACATCCACCACATCCTCTATGGTGAGATGATCTCCGGTAATGATTAATGTCATAGGTTTTTGGTTTTGAATTTCATTTGGTTTTGAATGCAAAGATGAGAACAATTTCTTTTAATTGCTTTGTACTTTTTAAGATGCTAATTTATGGAAATTTTTAAATTCATTCAAAGAAGCATCTCATTTGTTTAGGTTGCTACTTAGCAAGAACAACAACTATCTTTGCAGAAAAATCTATGCAAAATATTGACCTCAGTAAAATTCAGGTCGAAATCAAGAGTAGTCAGGCTTTATTGCTTTATTACTACAGCGACCGCTGTGCTCCTTGCGTTAGTCTTCGCCCAAAGGTTCAAGCACTTATAACGGATGATTTCCCTGAAATTAAAACCTTGTTTATCAATTCTGATCTCTATCCCGAAATTACAGCCCATTTTGGAATTTTCTCCAACCCGACAATACTTTTGTTTTTTGAGGGCAGGGAGTTTCAGCGTTGGAGCAAATATGTTTCCATTGCCCAGATTTCTGAGGCAATCGAAAGACCATACTCGATGCTTTTTGAAGCCTGAAATAATTTAAATGTCTTCTATCAAAGCATCCGGAATATTCAATGGAACCGTGCGAAGGAATTGAACGGATTTTTCTATTTCGGGATACATAATTTTATCCTCGGTAATGAAATCAACTTTTTCCCTGTAAGTTCCAATAAAATTTTCAATGAATGCGGAAGATTTGGCTGGCCGCCTGAATTCCAGTGCCTGCGCGGCATTGAAGAGTTCGATAGCCAGAATACGTTCCAGATTTAGCACAACCCGCAAAGCTTTTGTGGCTGCATTGGCACCCATGCTCACATGGTCTTCCTGTCCTTGCGACGACTCTATTGAATCGACAGAAGCAGGTGTGCAAAGTTGCTTGTTCTGGCTTACCAGACTGGCGGAGGTGTATTGAGGAATCATGAAACCTGAGTTAAGACCTGGATTGGCAACCAAAAAAGGTGGAAGTCCACGTTTGCCATGCAAAAGCTGATAGGTACGGCGTTCAGAAATATTTCCCCATTCTGCAGTGGCAATCGCTAAATTATCAAGAGCGAGTGCCAGCGGTTGTCCATGGAAATTGCCTGCTGAAATGATCAGGTCCTCATCCGGAAAAATGGTTGGATTATCCGTTACTGCATTGATTTCGTTGCTAAACACATAGGCTACGTAATTCACTGAATCTTTTGAAGCTCCGTGAACCTGCGGAATACAGCGAAAACTGTATGGATCCTGCACATGCAGTTTTGGTCTGTTGATCAGCTCGCTTCCGTCTAAAAGCATTCTGATACGTTTAGCAGTATCAATTTGTCCTTTGTGATGTCTGATACGATGAACCTGATCAAAAAACGGTTCGATTCTGCCATCAAATGCATCCAGTGAAATAGATGCGATGATGTCGGCCAGCATGGAAAGCCGAAAAGTTTTAAGCAGGCAAAAAACGCCATAGGCACTCATGAATTGTGTGCCATTCAACAAAGCCAAACCTTCTTTTGATTGCAGCTCTATGGGTTTCCAGCCTAACTTTTCATAAACCACAGAAGTAGGTTGAATCTCGCCCTTAAAACGCACTTCACCCAATCCAAGCAACGGAAGGCTCATGTGTGCCAATGGTGAAAGGTCGCCTGAAGCACCCAAAGATCCCATTTCGTATACGACGGGAAAAATGTCATGATTGAAAAAATCAATAAGTCGTTGAACTGTAATTAATTGCACGCCGGAATGACCATATGACAGGCTTTGAACCTTTAACAAAAGCATCAGTTTTACGATTTCAGAAGGCACCTCATCTCCTGTGCCGCAGGCATGCGACATAACCAGATTTTTTTGCAGGGTTCCAAGGTCACCTTTGGAAATGCTGGTGTCGCAAAGCGAGCCAAAGCCAGTGGTGATGCCATAAATAGGCTCTTGCTGAGATTCTATTTTTTTGTCAAGATATCGACGGCAATGTTCAATTTTGTCCGCAGATTCTTTGGACAATGCTAACTTGTAGTTTTCTTTTATGATGTTGAAAACGCGTTTAAACGTAAGTTTTTCGGAACTGATATGATGTATATTCATTTTTCAAATAAGTAAAAAAGTGATTTTAAGCATTGGAATTTCATTCTTGAGATAAGATCTGATACCAAAACTAAAACAATGACTTCCTGTTTACCTTAATCAAAAAATAGATAATCCAATTCATTCCTTAGCGGTTTGGCAGATTGTTAAATCCGGTAAGTATTTCTATCAAAGCATCAGATTCCACAGTTTGTTGCTCGCCACTTTGCATCCACTTCACGGTAAACTGTTTTTTATTCATTTCCTCTTCTCCGGCAATGATGACTACAGGAATATTTTTCTGGTCGGCGTAGCGCATCTGCTTTTTCATTTTGTCAGAATCGGGAAATATTTCTGCATTAACACCTGCCTGACGCAGTTTCCAAAGATAAGGCAGACAATAATTTTCTTCAGCTTTCCCAAAATTCACAAAAAGCGCAAAGGTAGTTTCAGTGGTGGTTTCAGGAAAAAGCGCGAGTTCATTCAGAACGTCATAGATGCGGTCGGCACCAAAACTGATACCTACACCGGAAACATCCGGAAGACCGAATATGCTGGTAAGATCATCATAACGACCTCCACCACAGATGCTTCCCATGGCTACATCCAAAGCCTTTACTTCAAATATGGCACCTGTATAATAGTTGAGTCCGCGGGCTAAAGTAAGGTCGAGTTCATAGGGCAGTTTAAGTTCCATATTATCGAGGTAGTCGAAAAGCTGCGACACCTCTGCAATTCCTTTGGCTCCAATACTTGTCTGACCGATCAAAGTCTCAAGCCTGCTGATTTTTTCGCGGGAGCTGCCTTGCATAAATAAAATGGGTTGCAGAAGCTTGATTGATTCCACAGAAATGCCCTTTTCTGATAGCTCAGCGTTAACTTTTTCGACGCCGATTTTATCAAGTTTATCAATGGCAACTGTAATATCGGTGAGGCTTTCCGGACTTCCGATATATTCGGCAATGCCGGCAAGGATTTTTCTGTTGTTAATTTTAACAAGTACTTTTATGTTCAGTTGATTGAAAATGTCGTCAACAATCTGAACCAATTCTGCTTCATTTAACAAAGAATCGCTTCCGACAACATCCACATCACACTGATAAAACTCACGGTAACGTCCTTTTTGCGGACGATCGGCTCTCCAGACAGGTTGAATTTGATAGCGTTTAAATGGAAAGGTTATGTCGTTGCGGTATTGAACAACAAAACGGGCAAATGGAACTGTGAGATCATACCGCAAACCCTTTTCGCTGATAAAAGGTGCAAGTTTTTCTGAAGTTAAGTTTTCGCTGCTATCCATTCCGGCAATAAAATCACCTGAATTGAGAATGCGAAAAAGCAGTTTGTCACCCTCTTCACCATATTTGCCGAGCAGCGTGCTCAGGTTTTCCATGGCCGGTGTTTCGATTGGCTGGTACCCGTAACGCTTGAAAATATTGCGGATGGTATCAAATATGTAGTTGCGCCTAACCATTATTTGCGGACCAAAGTCGCGTGTTCCTTTAGGTATTGAAGGTTTTTGTGCCATAAAATCAGCGTGTTTTAAGGGTGCAAATGTAGTAAATTTGGGGCTTTTGTCATTTCTAAAAGCAACGAAGACTGTTGAAGATATTGAATCAGGCTAAAGAGAAATCTTCAGTTGTTTCAAAAGCTTTTCATTAAATTCAATCGCATCTTTATCGTTTTCGGATGGAGCCCATGGAGCGAAATGCTTATCGTCATGTGGGTTATAAGGACCGTCTTTAACTTCGTACGCAACTGAACCACTTTCAAGACAAATGATGTTGTGATAAATTCGTGGTGCAATTTCACAACCAAAATTACCGGAATTGCTATCCAGAATGATGAAATCGGCAACACTTCCATCGTCATGATATTCAACGACAAGCATTTTTCCGCGCAAACAAAAGAAAACCTCCGTTTTGTCAGGATTCTCGTGTTTATGAGGCTGGATGTAGGTATCGGGTTCCATCGCATTCAGCATTCTTTGAAGCGTATCTTCAGGAAACGGATGAAAATTGTGGTTGATTCTTCGTCTTGGAGCAGCTTTAGCTTTCAAAGAAACATTTTCGATGAACTCCCCGTTAATCTTGATCATGTCGTATAGGGCTATATATTAGTTCGTTAACAGTTCTTTTCGGCACATGGTGCAATCCATTTTCATCTCTGAAATACTCCATTTTTCCAGAAGAGCCATTGTTGTCAATAATAATTTCTTCAGCAGGCTTTCCAAGAGCAATGACCATTATGATGTCAAAATTTTCGGGCAGACAGAAATATTTGGCAAGCTCATAGCGGTTAAAGGTGCGAATGATACAACCGCCAAAATCTTTTTCAACTGCTCCGAGCAATATCGTTTGAGCCGCAATTCCAGCATCAAAATCGGCCTTGTCGTTAAGGTTTTTGTCCAATAACATGATGAGATAAGCTGTTGGACGCTCCTCAGGAGAAGGCCCATCCCAATTGCGTAAAAACCATGCCCACTTCAAATGACTGAAAACAAAATTGCAATCATCCTGATTGTTTATAAGTATGTATTTAAGCGGTTGACGATTTTTTGAAGAAGGGGTCAATCTGACTAATTCCAGTAAGTCAAACAAGATTTGCTCCGAAACAGGAATGCTTGCATCGAAGCGACGATAACTTCTGTTTTTAAGAACCAAATCATGAAAACTATTTTCTGGAATATTGTTGCTCATTATCGAATGAAATTAGAAAAATTAAAAATTAGATTTGCTGTTAAACAATTCTAAATAAATGATTTAAAGCGTAATGCTGTTAATTAAAGCCTATTTTAATCGGCTTTCAGTTTCTTGTATCTGATGCGTGTTGGACCAAGATCTCCAAGTCTTTTGCGTTTATTTTCTTCATATTCGGTATAACTTCCTTCAAAGAAATACACTTGAGAATTGCCTTCAAAAGCCAGGATATGGGTTGCAACGCGGTCTAAAAACCAGCGGTCGTGGGAGATAACGACAGCACAGCCTGCATAATTTTCGATACCTTCTTCAAGGGCGCGCAAGGTGTTGATATCAATATCGTTGGAAGGCTCATCGAGCAGCAAAACATTGGCTTCTTGCTTGAGTGTCATTGCCAGATGCATGCGATTTCTTTCTCCTCCGGAGAGCACGCCAGCTTTTTTACTCTGATCGTTTCCACTGAAATTGAATCTTGCTACGTAAGCCCTTGAATTCATCGTTTTATTGCTCAGTTTGATTTCATCTTGGCCTCCTGAAATAACTTCAAAAACAGTTTTTTCAGGATCTATTTCTTCGTGTGCCTGGTCAACATAACCAACTTTCACCGTTTCGCCCACTTCAAAAGTGCCTTCATCAGGTTTCTCCATTCCCATTATCAATCTGAAAAGCGTTGTTTTACCCGCTCCGTTTGGACCAATAATTCCAACAATACCAGCAGGCGGGAGGCTGAAACTCAGATTCTCGAAGAGTAATTTGTCTCCAAATGCTTTGGTAACGTTTTTACATTCAATTACTTTGTTGCCCAACCTTGGACCATTGGGGATAACCAACTCAAGCCGATCTTCTTTTTGTTTTACATCTTCATTGAGCATCTTTTCGTAGGAACCAAGCCTTGCTTTGGATTTGGCATGACGTGCTTTGGGAGCCATACGAACCCATTCAAGTTCTCGTTCAAGTGTTTTTCTGCGGCGACTTTCGGTTTTTTCTTCCATTTCAAGCCGCTTGGTTTTTTGCTCAAGCCATGATGAATAATTGCCTTTCCATGGGATGCCTTCGCCGCGGTCAAGTTCTAAAATCCAGCCGGCTGCATGATCTAAAAAGTAACGGTCATGGGTTACTGCTATCACAGTGCCTTTATATTGCTGAAGATGTTGCTCAAGCCATTCAACAGATTCAGCATCAAGGTGGTTGGTAGGCTCATCGAGCAATAAAATATCTGGTTCGCTCAGCAAAAGACGACACAATGCCACCCTGCGACGCTCACCGCCTGAAAGATGTTTAATCGATGCTTCGGGTTCGGGACAGCGCAATGCATCCATGGCTCTTTCCAATTTACTGTCGAGTTCCCATGCGTCTTTCTGTTCGATCAGATCGGTCAGACGGCCCTGTTCTTCGATCAGTTTATTCATTTCATCGTCTGACATTGGCTCCATAAAGCGGTTGTTTACAGCTTCATAGGCTTTTAAAATGTCAACAATTTCCTGAACACCTTCTTCAACAACCTGTCTCACAGTTTTGCTGTTGTCAAGATCCGGCTCCTGATCGAGCATGCCAACGGAGTATCCCGGAGAAAAGACCACGTCTCCCTTATAGGATTTTTCCTTGCCTGCAATAATGCGCAACAAAGTAGATTTTCCTGAGCCATTGAGTCCGATGATGCCGATTTTTGCACCGTAATAAAATGAAAGGTAAATGTCCTTCAAAATCGTTCTTGAGGGAGGAATGACCTTGCTCACTCCTACCATCGAAAAAATAATTTTCTTATCGTCTGCCACTGCTTATAGTATTTGATTTCAATATCTTAGAATAGATTCTGATGCAGAATCTCTTGCCTTTTGAGTGTCAAAATTAATCAAAAAAGGACTCCCTTCAAGCAATGATCTGACTTGAAGGTCGCAAAAGGGACAAATCATGCACACTTGAAATGATGTTTATTTTTGTGAAATATCTTTTAGGGAGGCTTCCAAGAGATTTGTAGAACTTTTCCAGTCGAAATTCCGATGTACAAAGTCGTAGCCGTTTTTTGCAATTTTCTTAGCATTTTCCTCTTCTGAAAGCAGGAAAATAACAGCGTTTGCAAGTTCACGAGAGTCATTGCCTACGATCAGTTCTTCTCCTTCAACAGCACCAAGAGCCCCGTTGGCAAGGGTTGTTGTGACACAAGGAAGCAGCATTGACATGGCTTCAAGCAATTTATTCTGCAAACCCGTGCCAATGCGCATCGGTGCAATGAAAACCTTTGATTCGGCATAGGCCATTCTGATATCGTCCATCCATCCGCTAACAAAAATACGATCTGATGCCAGCGCTTTCACTTTTTTATCGGGCGTTGCACCTGCAATAAGTAATTTTGTGTCAGGAAATATCTCCCAGACAAGCGGTAAAATTTCAAGAGCCAGATATTCGGCAGCGTTCACATTTGGAGGATAAGCCATGTTGCCAGTGAAAACCAGATCAAATTTTTTCGTTGTCTCAATGGGCTTAAAAAAATCGTGATCCACGCCATTCGGAACAACGAGAATTTTATCTCTGTCGGGGTGGGGGATGAGAATTTTGTCGGGCAGACTGATGATTGTTTTCAGTTCGAAATTGTCAAAAACTGCGGCTTCATAATGCATAAGCCGCGTATATTCCATTTTAAAAAATGGCTTTAAAATCCATGGTGCAATTTCAAATCGACGCTGCATACCTTTTGAAAAGATGTCCTGATAATCGAGCGCTTTTGGAAGTTTTTCATAACGGATATATTCAGCTACGCGCAAAAGCTGTCCGTATAAAACATCCGGCTGATGCTGCTTGATCAGTTTGTGAATTTTACCGGCAGCGCTTGCATTGTAAAAGTATCCTGTCTGAAGCGGTTTGCCGGAAATCCAAGCCCATATGAGGTTCAATCCGATGCCAATGCCGGATAAATCGATAAAATTTACAGAACGACAATAGGGCTGCAAGGCTTTGAAAGCCGTTTGTTTGTCAGCTTTTGGATCAGAATTCAGGGCGCAAAGTATTATTTCATTGCCTGCAGCAAGTTGCTTAATCTGGTTGTATGCCCTTAGTTTGTCGCCCTTTTCCAGAGGCCATGGTATACGGGATAATAATACAAATATCTTCATGCCAGTCAATTAATCCGTTTCTGGACAGTAATAACTCCACAAAGATAAAAAGTTTGCAGCAAAAACTATGACCTCGGAAGCGTTTGGTGTTTTTCAGGAAGCAAAGAGATGTGCTTTAGTGATGAGTGGAAGTTCTCTTTTTAAGTTCGTTGTAAAACAATAGTAGACGATGAACAATTTTGCTGTTGTCATAAACTTCTTCAATCAGCTGACGTGCATTTTGTCCGATAAACTGGCAGAAATCCGGATTGGTTGCGCATTTTTCGATCGCCTCGACAAATTCAATGACTTTATTAGCTATCAAAATATTTTTTTCATCTTTATAAAAGATGCCTTCAGCGCCAATCTCAGTCGTGATTACTGTTTTGCCAAGTGCCATTGCTTCTATAATCTTGATTCGGATGCCACTGCCTGAAAGCAATGGCACCAGCGCAATGGATTTTGATTTTACAAAGGCTTGTGCATTTTCGACTTCGCCAACAACAACAATATTGGGTTTGTAGCCATTAACCAGCCATCCGGGCATGTAGCGGCCGGCAAGATAGAATTTAAGTTCAGGTAATTTTTTATAAACCTCAGGCCAAACATTGTCAAGAAACCAGCGAATTCCTTCTTCATTTGGTATCCAGTTCATTGCACCGATATGAAAAAGAGAGGGTGATTCCGTTTCCACAGGAGAAATATCAAAACTTAAGGGATTGATTCCAAATGGAATATCAATAACGGGCATTGATGAATTTCCACGGAAGAAATCAGCGTCTTTCCGTGTTATTGCTGCAATTCCGTCAACCTGGCTTAGTGCTTTCAATTCAAAAGACTTCAAGGTATGTGTAAGATGTTTCAGGTAAAGGCGTTTTGGCAAAAACGATGTTTGTTCAGCCAAACGCTGCCAGATAAGATGCTCAATGTTGTGCGCCCTTAATACGATGATTGCCTTGCTGTGCTTGCGGATATGAGTGATATAAGGCACCATAAACAAGGTTTCAAGTTGCACTACATCGAATTGAGTGCTGTCAAGCACCTGAATCAGTTTTTTGGTGAACTCAGCCGAAATAAAACGTTCAACATGATAGGATTTATTTGTCAGCAGGTTCAAAAACGCATCATACGCTTTAATGCCAAGATCAAGATGGATTAGTTCTATTCCTGTTTTTTTGCGATATTCTTCAGGGATTTCATCAGGGTTGATGTTGTATTTATCTGAATTTACAGCAAGAATTTTTACCTGATGCCCAGCTTCGAGTAAGCCTTCAATAAGGCTGTTCATCGCGATTGGGCCACCTTCAAGGGCTGGATAGGGTGATTTATTGCAAAGAAAAAGGACTCTCATTTCAATCTTGCTTTTGTCGGCTTTAGCCTGTTGAAGAATTTTTTCCAGCTTTCTGCATCCAATAATGGTGCATCTGTAGCCGACTTTATTGTGAGGAAAATCCCAATTGGCATCAGAACAATGGATGAGAGCCAAACTCCGAAAAATATATCAAGATCGCCTACTTTGGCAGCCTTTTCTCCTGTTATGCTGGTGATATGATAAATGACAAAGAAGAAAACTGAAATTACAACCGGTAATCCTAGCCCGCCTTTTCTAATGATTGCTCCCATAGGCGCACCAATAAAAAACAGGATGAGACATGCAATTGAAAGGGTAAATTTTTTGTGCCAGACGATTTCATGCTTACGAATGTTTTCTGTCTGGTAATCGAAGTCTTTGTTGTTGAAATTTATGTTGTCTCTGTTGTTGCGTGCAGCATTGATTGCCAGCTCGATAATATTGAACTTTTCACTTTGAAGGTAAGGTTCCATAAAAGAGGATTTATAGCTTTTGACATTTTCCTTTTTTGCTGCAACCAAAGCATCTGCATTAACTTCCAAATTTTTTGAACTGTCAAAAGCGGCAAGGTTAGTGCTGTCCATCAACAACGATTCAATGCTGTCGGCTTTTACCAAAATATTGCTGTCAAAAAGAACGATATGATTGGTATCATATTCCGCTGTAAAATCATAAAATGCATACGAAAAAGAAATATCAGCGCTATCTGCTGTTGTGACGTAATTTCTGTCTGCTGATACAAAGATGCTATCTGTTTTTGATGATTGAAGGCTGTCATTGTCAAGTTGAGCTGCTTTGGCAAATCGGCTTCTGGGAACTGGTTTGTAGGAAGTGTCAATTGTTGATAAATGCTGAAAACGTTTGTAAAATGTAGCTGTATACCGTTCTTTTCTTTCGGTGTATCTTAAATTTAACGAGTCGATAAATTGTGTTAACTGCCGCGTATTGAGCATGCTGTAATGACTTTTAAACAACTCTTCTTGTGTACGTGTTAAGTCGAACTCACTCAGGTCGAATTTGATGCGTTGTTGTCTGAAAACTGTTCTGTCAAAAGGCCTGTTGTCGCGGTAATTGCGTGTTGTAACGATATCGGTATAGGAATATCCGTCGAAAAGTGTAAAAATAACATTGCGCTGATCAGGACTTAGCTCCATATACCCTGATTTTGCTGTTGTCACTTTGATGTTTCCGACCCTGTCGGTATGGTCATAGATTTTTACATCATAAATTGTGCGTCCATCGCGGTCTTTTTCTCCGACACGAATGATATAATTTTCAATTCCATTATAGAATACGCCTTCGCTAATGTTGAAAGCAAGTTTCTGCTGCCGTACATCGTATAAAAGTGATTGAAATTTCAGGTTGGCAACAGGCAGCACATTGTTGGAAAAAACGAATGCTAAGATGCTGATTCCAAAAGATAAATAGACCAGTGGCCGCATTATTTTCCAGGTGGAAATTCCTGAGGCTTTCATTGCAACGAGCTCATAATGTTCGCCAAGATTGCCAAATGTCATGAGCGATGATAATAGAATTGCAAGTGGAAGTGCTAACGGCACAAAGGTGGCACTTGCATAAAACATAAGCTGAGCAATAATGTGTCCTTCCAAACCTTTGCCAACCAAATCGTCAATATATTTCCATAGAAACTGCATCAAAAGGATGAACAGTGCAATGAAAAACGTAAGGACGAAAGGCCCCAGATAGGATTTCACAACATATTGATAGATTTTTTTCAAAGCTTTCGATTTTCAAAACCGACGGCAAAGTTAAACATAATAATGCTGCTGATAAAGTCTGAAAATCCAGTGAATAACAGTCTGTAAATGGATTTTAGGCATCAGGGCATTTTGAAGAACCTGCTAATTTGCCCTTACATCGAGTGCGTCACGTAAAGCATTACCAATGAGCATAAAAGACAGCACCAGCAACATAATGGCGATACCTGGCATGATGGCTAAATAGGCCGAATCGAGGATGATGAAAGCGTAGTTTTCTTTGATCATGCTGCCCCAGGATGGCACAGGTGGCTGCACGCCTAGTCCAAGAAAGCTTAGTCCGGCTTCAATTAAAATTGCTGATGCAAAATTCGCGGCTGAAATCACAATTACCGGACTCATGACATTGGGCAACAGATGTTTTACAATTATTCTCAAATCATTATAGCCAAGCACTTTAGCAGCCTCAGCAAATTCTTTTTCACGTAAACTCATCATCTGTCCCCGAACAACTCTTGCAACTTCTACCCACATTGTTAGCCCGACCGCAATAAAAACCTGCCAGAACCCTTTTCCCAAAGCAAAAGTGATGGCAATAACGAGCAACAACGTTGGGATCGACCAAACGACATTGATCAGCCACATCACAAAATCATCCGTTTTTCCACCAAAATAGCCGCCGATGCTTCCGATAAGAATGCCGACCAGCAAGGAAATGAAAACGGAGATGAAACCAACTGAAAGGCTGATGCGTGCGCCAATAAGCAGGCGACTCAGCAGGTCGCGGCCAAACTGATCTGTCCCTAGCCAGAAACGCTTTTTGATGATGTGCTTTTTTTCAATCAGGATTTTTATCTCTGAATTGCTTATTTCAATTTCACGGGAATCCAAGTCTTTGAAAAGGAAGGTTTCATTTTTGCTTTTTGCTGGCGTTTCAGTCAGGGCAAAACAAACATCGGCCATATGAAATCCCGTCTCATCGATCGAAAATTCCGGTTCTGGGTCAAAGACCTTAATATATATGCTGTCATTTGTGAAACGATAATTACTCAGAGGAAAATAGCTGAATTGATCGCGTTCGCCAAAGAACATTTTATGCAGTAGATTTTTGTTTACCGATGCATTGTTGTTTCGAACTTTTAGCATAGAAACATTGAAGCCGGGTTTTTGCGTGGTGATTTCTAGTATCTGCCGGTTGGCAAATGGTGTTTCGTCCGGAGAAATCAGATATCCTAGAAAAGCTATCAGTATTATCAGGAAAACGAAATACAAAGCTGCCATGCCCATCGGATTTCGCCGGAACTTTTTCCATGCAATCCCTGAGGGTGACAAAGCTTTCGATTCATTGTTGTTCATTCAATGTGTTTGAATTTTTCAGCCGGTAAATTTAACAAAAATCCAATGTGCTTTTCAGCCTGATTTTTTCATTAAAAGTTTGAATGTTGAACCTTTCAACTCATTCCTGGGCTACTTATTATTTTGATGTGCTGGGGATAATAATTACCTTAGCATAAAAAAAGCAAAATGACAAAAGATGATCTTTTTAAAGAGTTGTTAAGCCTTGTAGTTCCAATAGAAATCACACAAGATTTTGAGTTAAAGGA
>JAUXMV010000060.1 GCA_030683155.1 Bacteroidales bacterium | reverse complement strand
TGTACTTCCAAATGGCGATGCAATTAGTTTTGGTGGCGCATTATCACGCGTTGCCGGTGAAACTGTTGCCGCAAGCCCATATGGAATCACTCAAGGAACTTTGGCTAACACGAACTACACGATTACCTTCACCCCTGGTGTTACTTTTGCTATCACCCCGCTGCCTGTTACAGTAACAGCCACCGCAGGTCAAAGCAAAGTTTATGGTAATCTTGATCCGGTGTTTGCTTACACTTCAGCTCCTGCTGTAGGTTTTGTACTTCCAAATGGCGATGCAATTAGTTTTGGTGGCGCATTATCACGCGTTGCCGGTGAAACTGTTGCCGCAAGCCCATATGGAATCACTCAAGGAACATTGGCTAACACGAACTACACGATTACCTTCACCCCTGGTGTTACTTTTGCTATCACCCCGCTGCCTGTGGTTGTAACAGCTGATGCAAAAACCAAAGTTTATGGTGAAGTTGATCCAGCTTTAACATTTGTTTCTGCCCCAATCGTTGGATTTGTACTACCTAATGGTGATGCAATTACTTTTGGAGGCGCACTTTCTCGTACAGCTGGTGAAACTGTTGGTACTTGGGCTATTTTACAAGGTACACTTGCAAACAGCAATTATACTATCACCTATAATGGTGCTAACCTGACTATCACTCAACGCCCACTCACAGTTGTTGGTGCAGTTGCACAAAACAAAGTTTATGATGGCAACACAGTTGCTGTTGTAACCGGCGCTGCTCCTGCTCCATTTGTATTAGCACCTCCTTCAGGTATGATGCCTGGTGATGATATCTTCCTCAACAACCATATCAGTGGTGCATTCCAGCCTGATGGTACTGTAGCAAACGGCAAGCCTGTAACTACAGCTATCACCCTTGGTGGAACTGATGCTGCTAATTATAGCTTCAATCCTGCTACAAGCCTTACAGCTAATATTACAGCAAGACCTATCGTTATCACTGTGACTCCTGGTCAAACCAAGGTTTATGGCGAAGCTAACCCTGTGTATGCATACACTTATGCTACAGGTCCAAATGTTGGACTTGCACCAGGACAAAGTTTTGATGGTCTTCTTGCACGTGCCGGTGGCGAAACAGTTGGTAGTTATGCAATCAATCAGGGAACATTGACAATTGTCAATCCTCCTTTTGGTGGTTCTATAGCCAACTATAATGTTACCTTCAACGGAGATAACTTTGCTATCACTGCAAAACAACTCACCATCACTGGTGCTGTTGCTCAAAACAAAGTGTATGACGGAAACGCTGCAGCTTTCGTAAGCGGCGCTGCCTTAAACGGTATTGTTTCTCCTGATGTAATTACACTTGTAAATGGAACTGTTGGTACTTTCGACAATAAGAATGTTGGAAGCAATAAAGTTGTTACTACCAATATGAGCGCAACAGGTGCTGCTATAGCTAACTATATCCAGCCTGTAACCCCGGTTCTTTCCGCCAATATCACACAAAAGGCTCTTACAGCTACTTCTGTTGCTGCCGGTAAGATTTATGACGGAACAACAACTGCTGCTTTAACTTCAGCTCTTGTTGGTTTGGTAGGTGGCGACGATGTAACACTCACAAACGGTACTGTTGGTACTTTTGCTTCAGCAAATGTTGGTACATGGGCTGTTAGCAACACCATCGGTATTACCGGTGCTGATGTTCCTAACTATACCTGGACTGCTCCTGTTGTAGCTCCTGCTACCATCAGCGCACGTCCTCTAACTGTAAATGTTCCAACCGGACAAAGCAAAGCTTATGGTCAACCTGATCCAGTATTCAATTATACTGTAACAGGAACCCTTGCTCCGGGTCATACTTGGACAGGTGCTTTAAGCCGTACACCAGGTGAAAATGTTGGTACATATAATTATATTACCAGCCCGCTCACTATTACTGACGCCGGAAGCAATAACGTAACTGCAAACTACAATATTACCTATACAGCTATGCCAGCAGCTGCTGGTAGTTTTGCAATTACCCCTGCAACTACTCCTTTAGTTATTACAGCAGATAATTACACAAAATTCAGATGTGCAGCTGATCCTACCTTTACAGTAACTACCACCGGATTGTATTTTGGTGATGCCGTAACTGCAGATCTTTCTCGCACACCTGCTGGTAATGATCCAGGTACCTATACCATTAACGTGGATAGCTACACTGTAATTACAGGTAACCCTCTGAATTATTCAAATGTTTCAACTGTTCCTGGTACGCTTACCATCATTGATGGTCCAGCTGACCTCATTACTACTATCGTTGGCTTTGGTAACGTTATTGTTCGCAAGCAAAACGGTTCTGTAGCTGCTGAGATTGATGGTCCTGTTGTTGGTACTACCGTTTCAGGTTTCTCATTCAACGAAATCATTACCCTTGAAGCAGTTGCTGATGTCGGTTATGTATTCACAGGATGGACACAAGACCTTACAGGTATGACAAATCCTGGTACACTTGTGATGGATTGTGGTAAAGTTGTTACTGCTACCTTCAAGAAGGTTGTTTATCAAAGCGATATCGTTGTTGTAGCTCCAAACAAAACTTACGATGGTAATAACCTCGTAGTTGGTGGTTCTGCATATTACAATGGTGTTCTTTATGGACAAGGCACGGCTCATCAGCAGCCAGCGCCTGCAGTTACCTGGACAAGTGCTACATACCCAAATGCACTTGCTGAAAACAATAAGCTCGTAACTTTCAGTGGTTTAGGTCTTGTGCCAAATACCTATTATCAACTTGCTCCTGGTGTTGTTACGCAAACAACTACTTCAAGCATTTTGAAGAAAAATCTGACTGTTATCAATGCTTCTGTTCCATCACGTCCTTATAATGGAACGGCTATTGCTACAATTATCAATGCAGAATTTAACCCTGCTGATATGGTAGGAACTGAGTCAACTACACTTGTGATTGGTAGCCATACTACCGGTACTTTTGCAGGAACTGCAGCAACCGGCGTTAACAGCGGAGCCAACGTAAGCAATAATAAGAATGTTGTTACAGCCATGACCGTTACCGGCCCAACTGCTGCTAACTATACGCTTATCCAGCCTACTCTAACAGGTGATGTTACTCCAAGAACCCTTACCTTTACTGCTGTTACAATTACACCTAAACCATTTGATGGAAATACAACTGCCACTGTAGCCAGTGTAGGTGCTTCTACAACATGGTCAGGTTTAATCAGCGGCGATGCTGCCAAATTCAGTGTAAATGTTAGTGGTGCTTCAGCTTCCTTCAATAACCAATGGCCTGGTACAGGAAAACCTGTTACAGTTAGCGGTGGTATTGCAATGAGTACCAATGTTGGACACACAGCTACCTACAATGCAGGAAACTATGAGATTGTTTATCCGATTAACACAACCGGAACAATACTTCCTCCTGCTTATGCAATGTTCACACCTACTTATGCTGTAAATCGTCCGTTTGTACCTGTACAAAACGTGCCGATCAATACTCCTCTTAAAGTTGAGTTCAGTGTAAACGTTGTTGACATCAATGGTGATGCTCTTCCAACAAATGACCTTGGTGACTTTATCGACTTCCAATTCAACGACGGCTTTAACTGGATTGATGTAGCCGGTTGGTCAGCAACAAGAAGCAACAGAACCATTACGATTACTAATGTGGGCATGCTTAATTTTGCTACCCAATACCGTATCGTATTTACTGGAGTTTATATTGCCGGAACAGCGCCACTTTCACCACTTGTTTATACATTGGATGGTGAAACACGTGATAATACACTTGCTAATGCACTTGTTGTTGGAAATGAAGTTCGTTTCAATACAATGAGCGAATATACCTGGACATTACCTGTTGTTACTCCTTTCGGACCGAACATTGGTGTTTGTAACAAAACCATCGTTCTTACTTTCCGTAACCCTGTAGAGTATCGCAATGGTAACCAGATTACTGACAATCCTAAACATAAGTTTACACTTCAAGCCAACAGTGGCTCAGGTTGGAACGATGTTCCTGCAGCTGACTGGAGTGTTGCAATCGATGTACCTGGTAATCCTAAAGTATTTACCTTTAACTACGTGCCTTCACAATTCGCTTATAACACAGAATATCGTGTTAGAATGAATGTAAGTCTTGTAGATGGTTTACGTGGATTCACCGACAAGGTATACAACTACCCTAATCAAGCTTGGATGGACAGCGAATTCGCTTCTGTACATACACAAGGCTCAGGCTGGAACTGGACAACTACAGGCATGTATCCTTTAACAGTTGCTGTTACCCCGGTAGCTACCGGATTTGGTGCAACCCCATATAATGCTGTTACTGTTGGTGGAGTTGGAACTTATTCAACTACTGCTACCTTTAACGTAGGCGTTGCTTCAGCTACAATGACTATGACTCCTGTTGCCAGCGAAGGATATAAATTTGTAAACTGGGAACGCACACTCGACGGTGGAGCTAACTGGTCATTCTATACTGTTTCTAATACCTGGACCTTCAACGCAGCAGCTCAGGCTCCGCTTTGTACACAAGGACTTGGTTTCAGAGCAACATTTGTGATCAAAAACTACAAAGTTGAACGTTCACCAATTGCTAACACAGCTGGTGGTATTGTAAGTGTAACAGGCATGACCAACACTATCAATTCTTCAACTACTGGTCATAACCATGGAACAGCTCCTGTTTGGACAGCTACACCAGCTCCAGGCAAGAAACTCGCTTCTTGGTCAACTAACGTACCTGGAGCTACTTTACCAGCTGTTCCGGATGCTTATGCAACCTTAACTCCTGCTCCTGGTGTTGCTAGCTTTACATTCAACAGTCCATCATTAGTTGAAAATGTAACCTATACATTTACTGCTATCTTTGATACCTGGACACCACGCTTGAAAGCTTCTGCCGGATTTGCCGGAACAGGTACCCAGCCAGCTACAATGATTGGATTGATCCAATTTACTACCAACTTCGTAAGCAGTATCAGCAACCCTGGTCAGGAATCAGGTTTGTTCCAAGGTCTGCAATACGAACAAGTTGATGTTAAATATGATACTCTTGTTACATTGTTGGCTCATGGAGCTCCATGTGAATATCAATTCATAAAATGGCAATATTATAACCCATCAACACTTGCTTGGGTTGACTATGTATCTGCAGGTAATCCTCTAGGAGCTAATCCTATTACCTTCAAGATGGACCAAAACATTCGTTTCAAGGCTGTTTACCAAATGAGAACTAACGTCAACGTTAGCGCTACAGCCATGAATCCTGCTTTGGGTACTGTTATTATCTTCAGTGATGCTGCACGCACAAACCCAATTCATATCAATGACGTGAATGGTGGAAACTTCGCTCCTGGAACAACCTTGTACATTACAAGCTTCCCGGAACCGGATTATTATACATGGCGTTGGGATATCGTTGGTGGTGTAACAAATACAAGTTCCGTTGTTCTTCAACAACGCTACGAAGACCGTTCCGAATGGACCTACACTGTTGGATGTTTCAGTACACATCTGAAAGCTGTTATCGGACCTAAGGAATATCAAATTATCGTACGTTCTGAAAGTGGAACACGTGGTACTGTTGAAACTAGTATTCCTGCGTTTACTGCAAACACAAGCGGTATGCCTGGTCGTGGTTTGGGCTTCAGCTTCACTACAGGTGTTGGCGGAAATACTGCTACTACCAAAGTATATGGTGAAGGTTGGTTCCAAAGAACAATTGCTGGTGTTAACACAAGTTCTGTTACATTCCGTGCAACAGACAAAACTGACTGGGCATTCGCTTACTGGAGAGTTACAGGAACAACAACTGATGCTGGTATCGTTTCTTATGACAGAAATTATACTGTGAATAACATTCAGACTGGAATGGATCTTACAGCAGTGTTTGTAAGCACACTTCCTCCGGCACCAACTTATGCTGTTTCTGTCATGGCTAATCCAGCTGCTGGTGCATCCGCTCTTTTCGGAGCTGGCAATTATGTAGCTAATAGCTCACCAGGAGCAGTTTCTGTAACAGCAACCTTTAGCGTAGCTCCAGGTTATACCTTTACAAACTGGACAGCTCAGGGAGTTTCACTTGTAACTCCAACGCTTACAACGCAAACATTTGCTATGCCTGCTAATACTGTTACAGTCACAGCCAATTTTGTACCTACACAGTATACCGTTCAGGCCAATGTTCGTACATATTTACGTGCTACTCCAATCGACAACTTCACAGTTGTTAGCTATGGTGGTACAGTAACTCCTGCTACGGGTACTTTCACATTCGGTCAAACTGCTACCTTCACTGCTACACCACTTCCTGGCTTCCGCTTTGTGAACTGGATGGAAGGTGAGATTGTAAGTGGTGATGGTCGTATTCTTCGTGGTCGTCAATTAACTGAGAGCACAACTTTGAACTATGTTGTTCCTCCGGTTATGGGTAACCCATTAAGAAACGTATATGCTATATTTGTTGAAATTGCTATTCCAGAATATCCAAGATTAACACTCACAACTGCAGCTAATCCTGTTGGCTATGGTGTTGTTACCGGTGCTGGAACATATGCTTATGGTATCCAGGCGCTTGTTGGTCAAACACCAACTCAGCCTGGTTGGGAATTTGTTAACTGGTCAAATAACGTTACCACAACTCCGGTTGCTTATGTTAATATGACTAGCAACCAGACAGCTGTGGCAAACTATGGACTGAAGAACTATTATCTGAACGTTTATGCTATCGGTGCAGGTACTGTATCCGGAACAGGATCGTTTACTGTAGAGTCTTTACCAATGCCAGTTGCTGCTACTCCTTCTACAGGTGATTGCAACTATACATATGCATTCATGGGTTGGTTTACCAATGCTTTGGGTACTATTCCTTTGACTGATGCTGGTGGCAACGTTATAACTGATCCACAGTTTAACTTTATCCCTTATGCATTACCAGGAACACAAACTTCAGTGAACATCTGGGCTAAATTCGGAACAGTTAGCAATACTTACACTGTAACTGCTGCAACCGCTTTGAATACCCCTGCTAACCTGAACAACAGTGTTGGTACTACAACAATTACTGGTCCTACTGCTCCTTACGTAAATGGTACTAACCTCGTTATTAGCACTACGCCTGCTGCAGGTTATGCATTCCAGTACTGGACTGACCCAACAAATACACTGTACATTACTCAGCAAACATTTAACCATGAGGTTAATTGCGAAAGCATGCAGTTTATCGCTGTATACGAAGCAATTAATTACACTGTAACTGCCAGCGCTCAAATGGGCGGTACTGTTACACCTGTAACTGCTACCTACACTATTGGACAAACTGCAACTGTTGTTGCTGCTGCCAATATGGGATATCAGTTTGACGGATGGGAAGTTGTTTCAGGTACTGTTACATTTACTGCAACAAGCCTCACAGCAACCTTTGTAATGCCAGCCAGCAATGTTGTATTGCTTGCCAAGTTCTCAAAGATTCCTTATACAGTAACAGCTACTGCTGAAACTGGTGGAACAGCAACTCCTGCTACACAAATCAAATACTATGGTGATGCCGTAACTGTTACAGCTAATGCTTTACCTGGTTATACCTTCAATGGTTGGGTTGATGTAGTTGGTGCTACTGTAACAAATACAATGAACCCATTGAGCTTCACAATGCCTAATAACAATGTATCGCTCAAGGCTTCCTTCGTTGCTAATCCATATACTGTTTCTGTAATCGCTGTTCCTGCTAACGGTGGTACATTCAGTGCTGTTAACCCATCATACACTGTTGGTCAGACGGTATCTGTTACTGCTACTCCTGCTGCCGGATTTGAATTTACAGGATGGACTGCTGTTGGTGTAACTCCTGTTAACCTTGCTAGTCCAACTGTTAGCTTTACTATGCCTGCCGGCAATGTTACTTTGACTGCAACTTTTGCACCTCTTGGTAATACATTAACTGGTAGCATTAAGTACTTCAATCAGTTCGAATCAATGTTACCTGTTAAATCAGACTTCACTGTTGGACTCTATGATGGTACAAGCCTCGTAGGTACTTCAACCTTGAATGCTTCAGGACGTTACGAATTCACTGGTATTCAACCTGGTCTTAACTACACTGTTAGAGTGATGGCAAGCGGAATTAATACTCCTTTCGGTGGTGTAAGTGCTGCAGACGCCCTTATTGCTAACTATATGGTAATTCAAAGTCCTATCCTTGCCAGTTTCCCATGGATTGATGCATCAGGTGTTACACCTCCTGTTTACACTCCATTCGCTAACAAGGTAGCCGATGTTAACTCAATGGGTGGCGTTACTGCTCTCGATGCCTTAACAATCCTTTACCGTACTGTTAACAATATCACTGCATACCCGAACACACCTGACTTCCAGGTAGCTGCTGCAGAGGTACCTTCATACACTGCGAAAACTTATCCACAGGCTCCAGGAAATGTATTCAGCTTCGCTGCTGGTGCATACTCAGGAAGCTGGACTGGAAAAGCTGGTCAGACAATCATGAATCTATACTTTGTATCCACAGGTGATATTAATGCTTCATATGTACCACAAAGTGCAAAAGCAAAAGTTAACCTTAACTATAGTGGTCAGATTTCAGCCAAAGTTGGTGATGTAGTAAGCATCCCTGTATCTATTGATCAAAGTGCTCAACTTGGCGCTATGACATTAGGTCTGTCATTCAACAACAACCTCCTCGAGGTATTAAGTGTTGAAGGTTATGATGTTTACACAGTTGACAACAAAAACGGTACAATTCGTATCGCTGACATGAGTCTGAACGCTAAGAATGTATCTGCTAACGAAAACATCGTTATAATTACTGCTAAGGTTTTGGCTCCGATAGAAGCTAGCACCCGTTACTTTGAAATCGACGAAGCTGAGTTCAATGACAGAACTGCTGCTCCAATCGACGGAATCACACTCACAACCAAATCTATTACTGGTGAAGCTTTATCAGTACTCGAATCTGGTGAAATGATCTCTTCTGCTTACCCGAATCCTTTCAAGGATATGGCTACAATTAACTTTACCCTGCCAGAAGCTGGAAAAGTTACCATCGTAGTTTATAACAAATTCGGTCAGGAAGTTAAGACCCTTGTGAATGATAACCGCGAAGCTGGTGTTCAGTACAAAGTTGAACTTAATAGCTACGATTTAACTGGTAGCGGAACATACTTCTACAGAATCCTCGTAGAAGGAACTGCTAAAACCTACACTGCAAACGGAACTCTTATTTTAGTGAAATAGGAATATCCCCCCCTTTGCTGTTCCGGAGGCTTGTCCTCCGGAACAGCATTTTTTAAAATTCACTTGTGATGCAAAATTGTTTTTATCATAGAATTGGTTTCATACCATTAATTACAGGGCAAGAACATTTGCCTTTTTTCTCATTAACGACATTCCGTTTTATTAAAGCGTATTTTGTTTCCCAATAGTGATTTTAATCCGATGTTATCTCTGCAGAAACATTCAAAACTTATAAAAATCAATTCAAAAAAATACAGCAAATGACAAAAAGAATCTACCTAACCATGTTGGCTTTGCTGTTGGCTTTTTCGGGTTTATATGCCCAAAATCCTGAAGTAAAGATTGGCAATGTAACCTCCGGACCTGGTCAAATACTCGTTCCGGTGGAAATGTTGAATTTTACGCAAAATGTAAACTCTTTCACTTTCAGAATCACAGCTAACAGTAACTTATTAACTTTTGATGGGCTTGCCAATGTCACAGGTTTTAATTCGGTAATTGCCAATCAGAGTGGTAACACACTCAATATTGGATATTTTGATCTTACCGGTTACCAACCAAACGGAAAGGTTTTCGACCTGAAGTTTAACTATACCGCTGCCGCAAATACCAACCTTACTTTTCAGGTTGAACTGTGTGAAGTGACCGCAGGTATTGTTAATGTTGGTAATATAACCTATACCAATGGAGTCATAACCACTACTCAGCCTGTACCTGATCCGGTAGTCAAGATTGCCGATGTTACCACCGCTCCCGGTGCTGTTAACGTAGGTGTAGAAATGCTGAACTTCACTCAAAATGTTAATTCAATACAGTTTAAGATTAATGTGCCTTCCAATTTGTTACAGTTCATCGAACTTACAAACATTAATCCGGCAATGATTGGAGCACCTGAACTTAATTTAACCGGCAATTTATTGTCAATCGGTTGGAACAATGTTACAGGATTTATTCCTGATGGCCATGTTTTTAATCTTCGTTTAAATTATGTTGGTGGCTTCAATACTGATATTACCTGGTCTACAGGTAATGAAGTTACGTATTCAGGGACTGTTGTAAGCAATATTTCCTATATCAAAGGATCTGTAAATCAATTGCCTGCAGTAGGTACTGTAACAGTTGGATCTACAGCTAGTGTAACAAATAGTACTGTTAGTTTGCCTGTATCTTTTAGTGGTGCGGGTTTTACTAACGTTTCAGCGTTTACCCTTTTTATCAGCTACGACGCTGCAAAATTAGTTTACCAAGGAACATCTAACCTGATTAGTGCTGCTATTGAAGTAAATCATGTTGGAAATCAAATTAATATCGCTTGGCAAGGTGCAGCGGCAGATTTTAGCAATCTGACAGCTCTACACCTTGATTTTATCTACACTGGTATCGCTCCTGCTCAGGTTACTTTCTTACCTGGTTGCGAAGTGAATAATGTAAATACTACTCCTTTGGCCACTAACTATGTGAATGGCCTTGTAAGCCCATTGGAAAGCACATCAAGCCTTAAAATAAGTGATGTACTTGCCTTAACCGGACAGCTTGTTGATGTTCCGATTATTGCAACAAACCTTGATGAAGTCGGGGCTTTTGATATTGTTGTTAATTACGACAATACTAAACTTACACTCATAGAAATTGATCTGACTCAACTTTCAGGTTGGGAAGTTAATCAAGCAGCTGGTCAAATTACTTTTGGCTGGAATCTTGCCGGTGGCGCCACCGTTACGAATGGCGAACTCATTAACTTAGAGTTCTTGTATCTTGGCGGCGGTTTAACACCTGTAACCTTTGGTGCAAATACTGCTGTTACCGGTGTGAATGCTTTGCCAATGATTGTTAATTTCCTTAACGGAAGTGTTGGTCTTGGACAAAGTAACTCTCAAGTTGTAATTGGTAGCATCACAAGTTGCGCTGGCAACACTGCAATTGTTCCTGTTACTTTTAATCAGATTGGTGATGTTACTTCATTTACTTTACCAATCGGATTTTCTGCGGCAAATTTGACTTTTGTTGAATTAGCCTCTGTAAATCCTTTACTTGAGGGTTTAATCGTAAATGCCGGAGCAGATTTTATTAATATCGGCTGGAATAATACGATACCTCAAAATCTCGACGGAAAATTATTTGACCTTGTATTTAGTCATTTAGGTCTCAACAGTCCAATTGTTTTTAATCCTGGTGCTGAAGTAACTGGACCTGGTGCAGTTGTTTTACCTGTTAGCTTCATTGACGGACTGGTTAATTGTAACATCGAGTATAGAACACTTACTCTTGATATTACCGGAAATGGTGATGTTGAAGTAAAAAATGGCGACCTAGTATTAAGTCCTGATGAAAACACAGCAAATGAATTTACTGTCTTTTATGGTACTGAGTTAACACTCACTGCTACCGGTGATGAAGGCTGGGAATTCAGTGCATGGACTGGTTCTGTTGCTAACACAACTACAGCTTCGACTACTATTAATATGATCAATAATTTTGGCGTTACTGCCATTTTTACAATGATCGACTACACACTTACACTGAATGTTAATCCGGAAGCTGGCGGAACTGTTACAGGTGCCGGAGTTTATAACTATGGCAATACTGTGACAGCAACTGCTGTTCCGGCCACTGGTTATGCTTTTGCAAATTGGACTGATGCTGGGGGAACCGTTGTTTCTAGCGCATCTGTTTATGCATTTTCAATGCCTGCGAGTGACCTTACTTTAACTGCCAACTTTACACTGATTGATTACACGCTGACACTTGTTGCCAATCCAGTTGCTGGTGGCACTGTTACAGGTGGTGGAGTATTTAACTATGGCAATGCTGTAACAGCAACTGCTGTTCCGGCCACGGGTTACGCATTTGCAAATTGGACCGATGCTGGCGGAACTGTTGTTTCTAGCGCATCTGTTTATGCATTTACAATGCCTGCAAATAACCTGACTTTGACAGCCAATTTCACGCTGGTTGATTACACGCTTACGCTTGTAGCCAATCCAGTTGCTGGTGGAAGTCTTACAGGTGGTGGTGTTTATAACTTTGGAAATGCTGTGACAGCAACTGCTGTTCCGGCCACGGGTTATGCATTTGCAAATTGGACTGATGCTGGCGGAACGGTTGTTTCAACCGCTGCTGCTTACGCATTTACCATGCCTGCAAATAACCTGACTTTGACAGCTAACTTTACTCTGATTGATTACACGCTCACGCTTGTAGCCAATCCTGTTGCTGGTGGTACTGTTACAGGTGCTGGTGTTTATAACTATGGTGCTGTTGTACCGGTAAACGCTGTAGCTGCTGCTGGTTATGAGTTTGTCAACTGGACAAACCTGAATGGCGATGTTGTATCTACTGTACCTGCTAACAATATTACTATTACCGGAAATCTTACATTGATTGCTAATTTCAACCTAGCTTACGTTGCTACCTTCCCATTCTTTGAAGATTATGAAGGTGCTACATTCCCTCCGCTTGGTTGGGGTATTTACGATGTAGATGCAAATGCTAATGTTAGAACATGGGTTAGTTCAATTGCTCAGAATCATACTACAGGTGGTTCCAAATCAGCGTTCCATAATTATGGTCCTTCTACTCAAACAGAAGATGGCTGGATGGTTACACCAAAAATTCCGCTACCAGCAGGTATCGAAATTAAACTTAGCTTTTGGAGTTATAATGGTTTCGTTTCATATTACGGAAAGAACAGTGTGCTTATCAGTACTGCGGGAAATACACCAGCGAGTGGTGATTTCGTAGAAGTCTGGACAACGCCTTCTGTAACATCCCCTTGGATGGAAACAGTAGTAGATCTATCTGCTTATGCCGGACAGAATATTTTTATTGCCTTCAGATATCAGGGAAGTGATGCACACACATGGTTTGTTGACGACGTTCTTGTCGATGAGCCTGTATATGCACCACTTATTGCTGTTGCTCCTGCTTCTTTAACTGAAACTTTAGGAGTTGGTGAAACTTCAGTGCAACAAGTTACAGTAACGAATAACGGAACTGCTGATCTTGATTTCGAACTGGTAGTTAATACTTCTGTAAGAGCTCCTAAAGTTGATTCAAAAGAAGACTATCAGAGACTTCTTGACAGAATCGCTTTATACAATGCAAATGGTGATGTTGAATCTCCAGCTTATATTGAGACAAAAGTTCTTCCTGCACCAACAGATGCAATTACTTGCCCTGCTGGAAGTCTGATCAGTCAGCCTGCAGTAAACTTTGCTACAGCATATAATTCTGATCAAGGTGGTAATTTTGCTTCTTACCAAAGCTTTACAGGCGGTGGTACAATTTCTGGTCTGCGTTTCTGGACTATCAGTGCTTTCTTTAATGGAACAGCATGGGGCCCTTGCACAGGAATTGATCCAAGACCATTTAACATTGGTTTCTACGCTGACAATGCCGGACAACCAGGTGCACAAATTGCCCTCTACACCAATATTCAACTCACACGTACAGCTACTGGTGATATGTTTGCCGGTACTTACCCAATTTATGAATATACCGCTACTTTCCCTAATGTATTCGTTGCTCAGGGATGGTTCTCAATTCAAAGTATGACAGGTACAGCCGTAAATTGCTGGAACCTGACATTGAATCAACCAGGTGGTGCCGGTGTTTGTATGCAATTAAACACATCAACCAATGCATGGACTACGCAAACTGCTCCTTTGGGATTCTGTCTCATAGAAGGATCTAGTGGTGCAGCGAATGATGTTGGTGTTCAAGCAATTGTTTCACCAGTTTCTGCTCCAAACCTTGGAAATGAAACTGTTACAATCACTGTAAGAAATTATGGAACTGCTTCACAAAGCAATATTCCTGTTTCTTTCACACTTGATGGTGGCGCAGCTGTTACAGGTGTTGTTCCTGGCCCATTAGCCGGTGGCGCTTCTGTTAACTACACTTTTGCCGGTACAGTAAACTTGAGCACTGTTGGACAAACCTATGTTATCAACGCATGCACAGCGCTTGCTGGTGATGAACTCGCTGCTAACAATTGTGTTTCTGCAAGTATAACAAATGTTGCTCCTTCCTATTGTGCTGCTACTACCAGTCCTGGAGATGATGAATATATTTCAAATGTTTTATTTGGAAGCATCAATAATAGTTCAGGATGGCAAGGTGGTGTAGCTAATTATACTGCTTTAAATACTGAAATTGCGGCTGGTAATTCGGAAGCTTTAACGGTTTCTGTTACTAATTTCTATGCATCTAATAAAGTTACTGCATGGGTTGACTGGAACATGGATTACACTTTTGGAATAGGTAATGCTGAAGAGTTTATCCTAACCAATGTTGGTGGAACCGGTGCTAGTTTTACTGGTAATATTATGGTTCCAGCCGGCACTCCTGCTGGCGACTACAGAATGCGTATCCGCTTAACCTATAGCATAGATCCTCTACCTTGTGGCGCTGCTTCATGGGGCGAAGTTGAAGATTATACTGTTCGCGTAACTGGTGATACACCTCCTCCAACAGAATGGTTATCTGCTTCTCCTTTAATGGGTACTGTAGCTCCTGGTGAAACTGTTACTATCGACGTTGCCTTTAGTGCTGAAGATGTAGCTGTTGGAACTTATCAGGGAAGTCTTGTATTTACATCAAATGATGGTACCAACCCAACTGTAACAGTTCCTGTTACTTTGGAAGTTACCGGACCTACTGATCCTATTATCGTTGTTGAACCAGCTTCCCTGGCGGAAACACTGGAACAAGATATGATGTCTACACAGATTGTTACTGTATCTAATATTGGTGGCGCTGCTTTGAACTATGAATTAGTTGTAAACAGCACAGCTACTGCACCTACACAGGTTAATTTCGATCTTCCTGTTGGTGGCGACCGTGCGAATCCGTTAGCTTCTGATATTATTGCAAGTGCTGTTGTTCCTTCACAGAACAATGTATTAATGCGTTCTTCATTCTCAGAAGGTTTTGATGATATCACAACACTTCCGGGAGCAGGTTGGGCGCTTATTAATAAGAGTGCACCTGTTGGTACCACCAGCTGGTTCCAGGCAAGTGCTACTGCACCATTCCCTGCACATTCAGGTGCTGCTACATCTTATATTGGCGCAAACTTTAACAATACCGCTGGTACCGGAACAATCAGCAATTGGTTGCTCACGCCAGAAACTTCTCTTGTCAATGGCAATACAATCAGTTTCTGGACACGCGTTCCAGCGGCTTCTTCATGGCCTGACAGACTTGAAGTACGTATGAGTACCAATGGTGCAAGCCAGAATGTTGGCACATCTGCAACAGATGTTGGTGATTTTACCACTTTGATGTTAAGTGTTAATGCCGGACTTACTGTAGGTGGCTATCCTGAAGTTTGGACACAGTTTACTGCCACAATCAGTGGTCTTGCTGCTCCAACAACAGGCCGTATCGCTTTCCGTTACTTTGTAACAGGTGGTGGCCCAAGCGGAAATAACTCAAACTACATTGGTATTGATTCATTTGAATATACCGGTAGCACAGTTACTCCGGACGAATGGTTGTCAGCTTCTCCTTTATCAGGAGTAATTGCACCAGGTGAAACAGCTGAAATTGAAGTAATGTTTGATGCAACAGGATTAGCTGTTGGTAGTTATACCGGAAGTTTGGTGTTTACATCAAATGACCCTGTAACACCTGTAGTTACTGTTCCTGTTACCTTGGAAGTAGAGCCTTCAACCATTTGCTATCCTGTTCCACGTAACCTCGCAAGTGCTGTTAACGGACAAAATGTTACTTTAACATGGCAAGAACCTGATTTAGGTGGCGGCGGTGGCACCACAGAAGACTTCTTTGAAGGCTTTGAAGCTGGTGTCCTTCCAACAGGTTGGGTTACTTATGATGTTGATGGTGATGGATACATCTGGAATAATTCAGCAATTGAATTCAGTGTATTTGATGCGCATACCGGACTTTATTGTATGACAAGTGCCAGCTACCGCAATGATGTTGGAGCCCTTACACCAAACAATTGGCTTGTAACTCCTCCTATTGCTGTTACTGCAACTTCAGAACTTAAATTCTGGGTAGATGCACAAGACCCATCATGGTCACAAGAGCAGTATTATGTGAAGGTAAGCACAACAGGTAATGCTGTAGCTAATTTCACTACAACGCTGCATAGTGCCATTTCTCCTGCAAATTGGACTGAGGTTGTACTAAACCTTGGCGCTTATGCAGGTCAGACGATCTATATTGCATTCCAGCATGCCAACGTTACTGATATGTTCTTTATCAAGATAGACGATGTTACTGTTACAAATACCGCTACAAAAGCTGCTTATACAGCACCTGTAGCTGTTGTACACAACAACGAAATCTTCTTCAGAACATCCGGTATGACACAAGGAGAGATTGATGAAAAACTCAATCCAACTTTTGTTTATGTAAGCGGTGATAATGCTGAAACTACCACAATTGGTGGAGAAGCTCATATCATTCCTTCCGGAATTAAACATATGAGTGGAAGCCGTAACCGCACCTTGTTGCACGACAATGGACCATTCATCAACAGCCCTGGTACAGGTCCTAACGGCACTGACCAGAGTATACTTCAAAACGTAACATTGGGCATGAACACCCTTGGCGCTGGCATCCAGTTTGCTTCAGGAAATCGCATGGCTGATGATATCGTTGTCGATGAAACTTGGACAGTAGAAACCATTACTGTATATACCTACCAAACTGGTTCTCCTACTACAAGCACCATAACAGGTGGTTATGTTCAGGTATGGGATGGCGATCCAACAGCAGGCGGACAAGTGATCTGGGGTGACGTTGTTACCAACAGAATGGCTTCTACTGCATGGACCAATAGCTACCGTTTGAGTGAAGGTACTCCCGGAACTACTCGTCCAATCATGAGTGTCGTAATGGCTACTCCAGATCTTGTACTCGAACCTGGTACTTATTGGATTGACTATACCCTTGCAGGAAGTCTTGCAAGTGGCCCATGGGCTCCTCCAATTACTATCAACGGACAGGCTGTTACAGGAAATGCTAAGCAATTCCTTGGTTCCAGCTCAACATGGCAGGATTTCCTTGACACAGGCACCGACACACCAGCACAAGGCCTTCCATTCCTGATTGAAGGAACAGCCGGCGGCGGCGGTGGCGGATGTACACACGGACCACTCCTTGGATACAATGTATATCGTGATGGTGTAGAAATTGGCAATACAGTTGCTAATGTACGCACCTATATCGACAGCAATGTAACTCCTGGCAGTTATGTTTATGGTGTATCTGCTGTATATGGTCAGCCATATCCTGGAGAATCTGATATAGTAACCATTGATGTCACTGTTACAGCTCCTGTAATTACTGTTACTCCTGCACAGTTGTATCATTACTTCTTCACTTCAGGTAATTCTGCTATCAGACAGTTGACACTTGGAAATGTCGGAGATGGTGCGCTAAACTGGACTGCAACAATAGAATATATTGATGGTAGCGGATGGTTGAGTTTTGCTAGCCCATCTGGTACTATTGCTCCGGGAGCAACACAGATCAGAAATGTGAGCTTCAACTCTACCGGATTAGCAATCGGTATTTATAATGCCAACATCCGTATTGCAAGCAATGATCCTGCTACACCGGTGAAAATCGTTCCTGTAATCATGGACATCGCAGTAGGCGTTGACGAAAACCCAATGTCGGCTATTACAGTTTATCCTGTTCCAGCCCGCAGCGAACTGAATATCAATCTAGTTGAAGGTGTGAAAATCATTCGCATGTTCAACTTTATGGGTCAGGTTGTGATAGAAAGCAGTATCAATGGCGAAAGCACAAAGACCTTCAGTCTCGATGGTCTGCGCAGCGGCGCCTACACACTGCAGTTTATCAATGCTGAAGGCAGAACATTTAACAAGACGATCGTTGTTACCAAATAACAATCCGAATACCTAATGAAAAGGGGAGCTCAAAAGGCTCCCCTTTTTTATTATATCGCCTTAAGTGGCTATAACGGATGTATTCTGTATTTTTGCTATCTTTTACAGTAGATATGGTTTCAATTCAAAATTTAACAATTCATTTTACGGGCGATGACCTTTTCAGCAACATAAATTTTCTGATAAAGGAAAAGGATAGAATTGGTCTTGTTGGTAAAAATGGCGCTGGAAAAACTACCCTTCTAAGGCTCATCTGCCGTTTGGAGATGCCGCACAAAGGTGAAATTGTGATTCCTGATGAAGTTTCTTTGGGCTACCTGCCTCAGGAAAAGGAACTTGGCAGCAAGCAAACTGTTTTGCAGGAAGCGTTAACAGCATTTGATGTCATCCACGAAACTGAAGCGCAAATTTTACAGATTAGCAAAGCGCTTAATGAGCGCACAGATTTTGAATCTGCTGCTTACCATCAACTTATTGAAAAACTATCAGCGCTGAATGAACGAATGGCGCTCCTTGGCGCACATTCTATCGAAGGGGAATCGGAGCAGATTTTAATTGGGCTTGGGTTTTCGCATGCTGATATGCATCGCAATATGAATGAGTTTAGCAATGGCTGGCAGATGCGCGTTGAACTTGCTAAAATTCTGCTTAAAAAACCCTCTTTGCTTTTGCTCGATGAGCCAACCAATCACTTGGATATTGAATCAATTCAATGGCTTGAGAGCTTCCTGCAAAGCTATTATGGAGCGGTAATGCTTGTCTCTCACGACCGTGCTTTTTTGGATAATGTTACAAAGCGGACTATTGAGATCAGTCAGGGAAAAATTTATGATTATAAGGCTTCCTACACTGAGTATTTAGACATGCGATCGATGCGGATTGAAACACAAACAGCCTCATTCCAAAACCAGCAAAAGGAGATTAAAGAAATTGAGCGTTTTATTGAACGCTTCAGATACAAAGCTTCGAAGGCCAGACAGGTACAATCACGCGTTAAAATGCTGGGAAAGATTGACGAGATTTCAATTGAAGACTTAGATAAAAAGGGCATATTTTTCCGGTTTCCACCAGCCCCTCATGCCGGTAAAATTACCATCGAATCAAAAGCTTTGTCCAAATCCTATGACAGTCTGAAAGTTATTGAGAATAAGGATTTGCTCATTACACGTGGTGAGCGGATAGCTTTTGTTGGACGAAATGGTGAAGGCAAATCGACACTTGCCAAGATCCTTGCCGGAGTGCTGGAATTTGAAGGTGAATTGAAATACGGCCATCAGGTTTCTGTTGGTTATTACGCACAGAATCAACATGATATGCTTGATGTTGAAAAAACTGTCTTTCAAACATTGGATGATGTTGCTGTGGGTGATATCAGGACTAAACTTAAATCCATTCTTGGGGCTTTTATGTTTAGTGGAGATGCTGTTGATAAGAAAGTCAAAGTTTTATCTGGTGGCGAAAAAGCACGCTTGTCTCTGGCAAAGATGTTATTGTTTCCAACCAATCTTTTAATTTTAGATGAGCCAACCAACCACCTGGATATGCAGTCTAAGGATATCCTTAAAAGCGCACTCATTCAATTTGATGGCACATTGATCATTGTTTCTCATGACAGGGACTTTCTTCAGGGCTTGACCAATAAGGTATATGAGTTTAAAAAACCTGAAATTAAAGAATATATCGGCGATATATACGACTTTCTCAACGATCGTGATATGGTAAGGCTGCAAGAGCTTGAGGTGGTTTTAAAATCACAAAACACCGAAGAAAAAGAGGTTGAATCTTCTGTTGGAAAGCAGAATTGGGAGAAACGCAAACAAATAGAAAAAGAAAGACGCAAATCAGAAAGAGAAATCGAGAAAGTTGAAAAACAAATTAGTGATCATGAAGATAAACTAAGTGCTATGAATGAAGTTCTGGCAAATCCTACGGATTATCCTGATGTTAGTCTGGACAAAGCATGGTATTTATCGTATGAAAAAACTAAAAATGAGCTCTCAAACTTAATGGAAGCCTGGGAAAAACTTCATCTTGAGATGGAAACTCATGAGCAAAGTTTAAAAATGTATCAGTGAACCCGATGATATAATTGCGCTGCAAAAGTGCGCAAAGCATCTTTTTTGCCCTTGTCTGCATTGACAGCATCCAGAAATCCAAGGCTTTTTTCGTAATATTCCTCCATAACATTTAATACATATCCCTCAATTCCGTATAGATTAAAAATTTCTTTTACCTTGAATATCTTTTCTGCCGGATCTTCAGGCTGACTTTTGTACAATAAGGATAATTCATCTGCCTGCTGTTGATTGGCAAGTTCTCTGGCCTTGAGATACAGATAAGTTTTTTTGTTGGCTACGATATCACCACCACTTTTTTTCCCAAACTTCTGTTCGTTGCCAAACGCATCCAAAAGGTCGTCCTTAAGTTGAAAAGCTATTCCAAGATGGATCCCAAATTCGTAAATATCTTTTACTGATTGAATGTCTGCTTTTGCGGCAATGGCACCAATTTTAAGACTCGCACCCAATAGCACAGCAGTTTTAAGACGAATCATATTTAAATAATCGTCAATAGTAACCTGCTCTATATTTTCAAAATTCATGTCAAGTTGCTGTCCTTCACATACTTCAATTGCAGCCTGACTAAATACACCAAGGATTTCAGAAATCAATTCCGGATCTGTCTTAACCGCATATTGATAGGCCATTGCAAACATTGTGTCTCCTGCAAGAATGGCAATATTTGAATTCCATTTTTTATAAACAGTCTCTTTCCCTCTTCTGAGCGGTGCATTGTCCATGATATCGTCATGCACAAGGGTAAAGTTGTGAAAAACTTCTATCGCCATTGCCGGATAGAGGGCTTTCTGAATGTCACCATCAAATAAATCACAGGCAAGTAAAGTTAACAGAGGCCTGAGACGCTTTCCTTCCTGCGACATCACGTAGCATATCGGCTCGTAGAGCTCTGATGGTGACTTTTTGAAATCCTGAGATTCAATAAGTTCGTTAATTATTTGTTGAAATTCCTGAATTTTAACCATTGGAAAAACAATTATTTTATAAGATTCATCAGGTACTCGCCATAACCACTTTTCATGAGTGGCTGTGCAAGTTTTTCAAGTTGTTCTTTTTTGATAAAACCTTTGTAATAGGCAATTTCCTCAATACAACCCACTTTAAGACCCTGACGCTGCTCAATGACCTGAACGAACTGTGAAGCCTGCAAAAGTGATTCAAAAGTGCCTGTGTCCAGCCAGGCTGTGCCACGGCCAAGAATTCCTACTTTTAGCAGTCCTTTATTCAGATAATATCTATTCACATCAGTGATTTCGTATTCGCCCCTTGCACTGGGCTGTATATTTTTGGCTACCTCAACAACAGAATTATCGTAAAAATAAAGTCCTGGAACAGCATAATTTGATTTTGGCGCTTTTGGTTTTTCTTCAATCGAGATGGCTTTATTATTTCCGTCAAACTCAACAACACCATAACGTTCAGGGTCGGAGACATGGTAAGCAAACACCACACCGCCTACAGGATCACTATTTTCAACCATCAGGTTTTGAAGACCGCTTCCATAAAATATATTATCTCCTAAAACAAGTGCTACCTTGTCATTGCCGATAAACGACTCGCCAATTACAAAAGCTTGTGCCAGACCGTTGGGAACAGCTTGTTCTTCATATGTAAAAGAACAACCAAGACCCTTGCCGTCACCCAGCAATTTCTTGAAATTTGGCAGATCCTGCGGTGTTGAAATAATAAGTATTTCATTAATTCCTGCCATCATCAGTATCGACATGGGATAATAAATCATTGGTTTGTCGTAAATTGGCATCAGCTGCTTACTCACTGCAAGTGTCAATGGGTGAAGCCGGGTTCCTGAACCGCCTGCTAAGATTATTCCTTTCATGGCTCAATTTTTTAATTGTTATTCTTTTTTTTCAAGTTCTTCCAGCGTTTCTATTTCCAGAATATCTAAATCGATGTCATCTTCCTCATCAAGTATTTCGAGCAGAGGTTCCCTGAACGCCTTGGTTGTGCTCCAGCGATCGAGTGTCAATAATAACGAAGGCAACACAAAAAGGTTCGATAACATAGCAATAATCAGTGTAAATGAAACAAGATATCCCAAAGCTTCAGTACCGCCAAATGAGGATAGGATAAATATGGCAAAGCCAAAAAACAATACAACTGCGGAGTAGATCATGCTGAATCCTGTTTCGAGAAGCGCTGCCAACACAGATTCGTGAATTTTCCAGTTGTTCAGAAGCAGCTGCTGACGATAACGGGAAAGAAAATGTATAGTATTGTCCACACTTATACCTAATGCAATACTGAATATCAAAATTGTTGAGGGCTTGATCGAAATGCCTGCATATCCCATCATGGCTGCTGTAAGTAGCTGCGGTATAAGATTGGGAATGAGTGAAATAACAATCATTTTGAAGGACGAGAATGTTAGTGCCATCAAAAGGGCTATGACAAACAATGCAAGCAACAAGGATGAAATCAGATTCTGAACCAGATAGTTGGTTCCTTTCAGAAAGACAATACTCGTTCCTGTGTTTTTAACAGTGTAATCTGCAGGAGGGAAAATTGAATCAATTTTGGGCATCAGATTCTGCTGAATACTGTCAATCTGTTTTGTTGTTACATTGGCCAACTGAACGCTGACCCGTGTGATCTGAAGGCTTGTATCAACAAAAGAATTTAAAATAGTCCGTTTATCTCCTTTGAAATCAGGCATGTAAGAAAGGATGAAGTTCCTTTCCTGACTGTTGGGCAAACTATAAAAATCAGGATCGCCATAAAAGAAAGCCTGTTTCGAAAATTTTATCAATTCTACGATGGAAATCGGTTTGCTGAATTGCGGATAGGTTGCAAGTGTATCCTGAAGCTGATCAATTTTCGAGATGGTGGAAGCCCGCAATACACCTCTTTTACGATGGGTGTCAATACTGATTTCAAAAGGCATCACTCCGTTAAAATGTTCTTCAAAAAACATCAGGTCTTTATACAATTGATCTTTATGAGAGATATCATCTACTACGTTTCCTGTAGTTTTAAGTTTTGTAATACCAAAAATAGCTCCAATGATAAGTATTGCGGTAACGATATATACTTTGTTTCTGTGATTCAGGATGACATAGACAATTTTTTTAAGAATGTTGTTTACATTGCCTTTTTCGAAGTGCTGATAGTGTTTTGGCTTTGGCTCCGGCAGATAGCTGAATACAATGGGTATCATAAACAGACTGATAACATAGGCCACAAGGATATTGATAGAGGCTACTATTCCAAATTCCACCAGCATTTCATTACCGGTTATGATAAATGCGGCAAAGCCAGCTGCAGTGGTTGCATTGGTAAGAAAATTGGCTGCACCGATGCGTCTGATTACTCTTGTCAGCGCCTTCATTTTGTTTCGGTGAATAAAATATTCACTGTAATACTTGTTGAGCAGAAAAATGGAATTTTCTACCCCAATTACAATGAGCAGCGGAGGAAGGATGCCTGTAAGAATGGTGATTTTGTATCCCAGCAGCTGCAAAATACCAAACATAAACGCAACTGATATCAGTACAATAAGGATGATAAACATTACATTTTTGCCTGATCTGAAAAAGGTTATCAGAATGATGAAGGCTATCAACAGGGAGAGAAATACAAAAAGCATGAGCTCATGCTGAATTTTCTCGGCTGTAATCGTACGAATGTAGGGCAGCCCTGAATAGCGCAACTCAATATCATATTGATCAGTAAAAGTATCAAGTGTCTTCTTGATTTCATAAACCAAAGCCACCCTGTTTTTTGTATTCAGAATATTTTTGTCCAGTGTAATCATCATCATACTGACGTTGGTTTCACTGTTGTAGAGTATTCCATCGTAAAACGGGAGATTGAAAATCACTTTCCTCAATGAATCAAGTTCTTCCTGATTGTCAGGAAATTTTTCCATCACGGGAAGGAAATCAAACTTTTTAAGACTGTCATTGCGGATAAGCTGATACATTCTTGTAATAGAAACGACTTCTTCCACGCCCTCAATACGGAGTACTTCTTCTGTCAATTCATGCCATGCCCTGAAATGTTCCAGCTCAAACAACCGCTCATCCTGAACTCCGGCAAACATCACACTGCCGTCCTGTCCGAAAATTTCCTTGAATTCCTCGTAAACGATACTGGCAGTATCGCTCGATGGTAACATCTTTGCAAATTCGTAAGACATTTGTACTTTTGAGCCTTGCCAACCCATAAACAGGGTGATAAGACCAATAATTATTAAATTTGCAAGTCGGTTTCTAAGAATCAACCTTATGAGCAATGTCCACATCATCAAATAGTTTAGACAATATCAGCGTTTATTTCCGAGTGAAATTTCCAATCGATTTAAGCACTCGAAATTAGTACAATAAATTGTAATATAAAAATTGGTTCAATATTTGTTTTAAAAGCAGCATAAAACTTGAAATCTCCAAATATTTATTGATATGAAGATACAATTTACTATCGTAATTTTCCTGTTTCTGGCAGTAGTTTCATGCAGTTCACCATCGCGGCTTATCAAAAATGAACGCTACGATGATGCAATAGAAAAAGTGAGCCGGAAAATTCGTGGAGGTAAAATTAAAGCAGCTGATCTGTCTATTCTGGAACAGGCTTATCATACTGCAAATCAGGCCAACCATGATCGTATAAGGTTGTTACGCGCAAGTGAAAACCCAGATATCTGGCCTGAAGTTTTTAGCCTTTATCAGGCAATGAACAACAGACAGGCAAAGGTGAAAACATTACCCACTGAAGTGAAGACTGCAATTAACTTTGTTCCGATTGATCTGATTCCCGAGATTAATGAGGCAAAGGCAAAGGCGCAGAGATATCTTTTTACAAAGGCCGAAGCATTGCTGAAAAACGGAAACAGAGCCGATGCCCGACAAGCCTTTAATGTACTCAACGACCTCAAGATCCTAAGTCCCGACTATCCTCAGATTGACCAGCTTATGCGTGAAGCCTTGCTTAAAGGCACAAATCAGGTTTTAATACTTTTTGACAATCAAACCGGAATGCCTGTCCCAAATGAGTTTGAGCAAGAATTATTAAGCTTTTCTATGAAGGAATTTGATGGAGAATTTGTTCGTTACGACCTCATTGAACAGAAGAATGTTGTTTACGATTACACGATTTATGCAACCCTTAAGCAAATTATTATTTCACCTGAAAGGATGGAAAACCGGCGATTTACCGAACAAAAAGAAATTGAAGATGGCAAACAGCCTAAAAGGGATGCAAACGGAAATGTAATGCTCGACTCAACTGGAAAAGTAATTGAAGTCGTTAGATACAGGGTGGTTGAGGCAATTGTAAATGAAACAATTCTGCTTAAAAATGCATTGCTGAGAGGATCAGTTGATTTTGTCGATAATGCAGCCCGCCGAACCATCCATACGACTCCAATGGAAGCCACCTCAAACTTTGCACACAGTTTTGCTGTCGTAAACGGTGATTTGAAAGCTTGTACGCCCGAAACACTTGAAATGATGCGCAGAGGTCCGGCGCCTTTTCCTCCTGATGGTGTGCTTGTTATGGATGCGGCCAGACAATTGAATTATCTGGTGCGAAAAATTATAAGGAATGAAACCGGACTCATGAAAAGGACGGACAGATAATAATATATAAATAACTGAACGCTCATATTGATGTCAGAGAAAGTCTTGTTTATTGATTCAGCCCATCCTTCGTTACAGGATAGCCTCGAAAACATGGGGTTTCATTGTGAATATTTCCCCGGTTTCCGTAATGAAGATTATGTGAAAGTGGCAGATGAGTATTCTGGCTTTGTCATTCGCAGCAAAATACCAATTGACAAAAAAATACTTGATGCCTCAACACAGTTGAAATTTATCGCAAGGGTAGGGGCAGGCATGGAAAATATCGATGCTACCTATGCTGAAAAACTTGGAATACTCTGTTTGAATGCGCCCGAAGGAAACAGGGATGCAGTTGCAGAGCAGGCCTTAGGGATGCTTTTGGCGTTGTTCAATAATTTGTTGAAAGCGGATGCCGAAGTGCGTCAGGGTGTTTGGCAGCGCGAAGAAAACCGCGGACACGAAATCAAAGGGAAAACGATTGGTATCATAGGTTATGGCAACACAGGCGCTGCTTTTGCCCGTAAATTGGCTGGTTTTGAAGCAAGAGTGCTGGCTTATGATAAATATAAAACAGGCTTTGGTTCAGCTTTGGTGGAGGAAGCGGACATGAATCAAATTTTTGAACAAGCTGATATCCTGAGTCTTCATGTGCCTTTGACAGACGAAACCCACTATCTCGTTGATGAAAACTATTTATCGCGGTTCTCAAAATCGATTTACCTGATCAATACTTCACGCGGTGCTGTCGTTAAAACTGCTGCCTTGATAGAAGCTTTAGAGAATGGAATCGTGAAGGGCGGTTGTCTGGATGTGCTGGAATATGAGAAATTTTCGTTCGAAGATATTCAGGCTGGCAGCCTGCCCGAAGCCTTCAGAAAATTAATTGCCAGAATGGACGTAATTTTAAGCCCGCATATTGCCGGCTGGACTTTTGAATCAAATGTGCGTATGGCTTCGGTTTTGGCGCAAAAAATTGAAAAGGCTTTCAGATAAAAGAAAAAGGCTTCGAAAACAAAATGGCCGGATTTACATCACTGCAAATCCGGCCATTTGTTTAAATCAAATTACCAATTTAAGATATTATTAAAGTCGTAATGTTCCGGATCGTCAAGATATTTTCGGGCAGCAACATGATCCTCAGGACCAATAAATTGTAATCCGTTGTTAAAAACCATATGTGCTTTTTCGCTGTCCATGTCCACCAGACGTGGCTTAACCTTACCATTTTCATCGGCTACATCCTTCAGGTACAGTGGTGCAACTTTTCCGGCTGGATCTGATGTTACCATTGCAGCACTGATGCCGCGATCAAAAAGTTCCTTGACACCATAACCGAGCAATCCGCAATACATAAGGTCGAACGCCGTAGGACGCACACAACGAAGTTCATAGCCTAATTCGACTGGTCGACTTTTGATATTTATATTCAGCTCTTTGAGTTTGTGTTGAAGCAACATATTATAAATGTGGGCTTTACTCACATTTCCGAGCTCAGGATGTCCGTGATCATCAAAGGTGAAATTGACGCCGGATGAAACAATTTCTTCATCTGTCATAAAATGGAATACGCCTTCGCTGACGATAGCCACACCATATTTAATTCCTAAAAGTTTTCTTTTTACCATCGATGAAATTATCAGGCGAACGATGCGGTCAAAAGTCACTTCAGTTTTATTGAACATCTCTGGAATAATGATCATCGGCAGGTGACATGCCGCTCCGATACCAAATGCCAGATGACCTGCTTCGCGGCCCATGGCAGAAACCACAAACCAGTTGCCACTGGTGCGGGCATCTTCATACACAGTCTGTGCAATACGAACACCCTCATCTTTAGCAGAATAATAACCAAAAGTTGGAGAACCTTCCGGAAGTGGAAGGTCATTGTCGATGGTTTTTGGCACATGGATATTCTGTATCTTGAAATTATTTTCAGCAAGATATCTCGAAATACGGTTTGCGGTAGATGCTGTGTCATCGCCACCAATAGTAACAAGTAGTTTTACATTGTTCTGAATGAAAAATCTTGTATTAAACTCCTCATCTTTAGGCTTGTGACGGCTCATCTGAATGGCGGATCCTCCCTGCTTTTGAATGTCGTCTGCAAACGAAAAATCAAATTCAATCATATCCGGCTTGCTCGAAAAGAGACTCTTGTAGCCTCCATGCAATCCGATGACCCTGAATCCGCTTTTCAGAAAAACCTTTGCCACAGTACTTATAACTGTGTTGATGCCTGGTGCTGGTCCACCACCGGCCAGAATTACTATAGATTGTTGCATATTTTTAAAAATTTGCGCAAAGATACTGCTTTCAACATATTTTCAAATTCTACATTTAATTACTTCCATAATCGTTCTAAAACCGTGCTTTCAAAAAAAGTTTTGTAACCTCAAACAGAAGTCTGCACTTTGCAAAAACATCACAAGAACAAATTTCTGTATGATAAAGTGCAGTATTGTGCTTCAAACAAAATACGCACAGAATAAATCTAATAATCTGGTTTAAAATTTATCTCTTTTTATAGAAAATGCATACTTTTGTTCTTATTAATATTATTTCAAGCAAAAAAAGATGAAGCATCTGACACCAAAAGCATTTATTTTATTTCTTGCGCTGCTAATGGCTTTTCCTGCCTTTACACAGCAAAGTATGAGCAGTGAAGCCACCAAGAAAATGGCCCGCGAACAAGAAAAAGAATGGAAACAAATGGCCAAACGCGCTAAACAATATGCGCGTGCCAATAATCTGGAAATCAGGCAAGAACATGCCAATGGAACAATTGTTGAATTGATTGATGTTGTAGATGGCATGCCTGTTTATTACAAAACGCTTAATCTCGGAGCAGCAATTACGACACGTGCCAACCAACTCTGGCAAGGTGGCGGCGTTGGAGTTATTGTTGAAGGAGAAGGCTATGACAAAGTAGGAATATGGGATGGTGGAGCCGTAAGACGTACACATCAGGAATTTAACAATACCGGCGTCCCCAGAGTAACGGATGGCGATGGAACTGCTGCTCAGTCAGGCCATGCAACCCACGTTGCCGGTACCATTGTTGCAGGTGGCGTTAATTCAAGCGCCAAAGGAATGGCGCATAAAGCCATTCTAAAAGGTTATAACTGGACAAACGTTGAAAGCGAAATGACTGTTGCTGCCGGAGCAGGAATGGAAATCTCCAACCATTCATGGGGCCAAATTCGCGGATGGGATCAGAATCAGACAACAGGAAACTGGACATGGTATGGAAATGCATCCGTTTCTCCATTGGAAGATTATCTTTTTGGTTTTTATAATTCACAGGCTCGTAGCTGGGACATAATTGCCTACAACAATCCATATTTTTTAATCGTTAAAGCTGCCGGAAACGACAGAGGAGAAGGTCCTAGCTATGCCGGTACAGAAAATTGGGCTGAAAAAGACGGTGGTTTGGATGGATATGATTGCATTGAAGGTTCCGGGGTATCGAAAAACGTACTTTCTATTGGCGCAGTGAGTGAAGTGCTAAATTATGTTGGGCCACAGAGTGTTTCAATGAGTAATTTCAGCAGCTGGGGTCCGGCTGACGACGGGCGTATCAAACCTGATCTCGTTGGTAAAGGGGTTGGAGTCAACTCACCATATAACACATCAAACACTTCTTATCAAAGTTTGCAGGGAACAAGTATGTCATCCCCGAATGTTACAGGAAGCCTTGTCCTGCTTCAGCAACTATATCAGAATACACACAATGGAACCAGAATGCGCGCATCCACACTAAAAGGTTTGGCAATACATACTGCTGACGAAGCTGGAGCGCATCCCGGTCCTGATTATCGTTTTGGCTGGGGCTTGATGAATACAGCCCGCGCTGCTGAAGTTATTATTGAAGATGCAGAAGCACAAAGTGTTATCAATGAAATTGTGCTCGAAAATAATGCTACTTACACACGTGAAGTTACTGTTTCGGGCAATGCGCCTTTCCGTGTTACTATCAGCTGGACTGACAGACAGGGTAATGTGCTTGCGGCAAGTTTGAATAACCGCACACCTTCTCTGATTCATGACCTCGATCTTCGTATCGTAGATGAAAACCAGATTGTATATTATCCGTACAAATTAGATCCTGATAATCCTGCCGCAGCTGCAACTACAGACTCTAAAAATCTTGTAGACAATGTTGAAATGGTTTATATTCCTGAGCCAACTCCGGGAACTTATACAATTATTGTTGATCATGTAGGATCTCTTGTCCCAAATCAGGTTTTTTCAATTATTGTTTCAGGCATCGACGATTATCAGGGCTTACCAGAATGTTCAGAGGGTATGATAGATCCAGTGGATGGATATGATCAGGCCTTGCTCAATCACAAAGTTACCTGGAGCCCTGCAGCTTTTGCAACAGGCTACGAAGTTTATTTCGGAACAAATGGCGGAGGCGTTACACCTCCATCAAATATTTTGAATGGCGCAGCACAAATCGATAACTTTTTCAGGTTGAGCCTCGATCCTGTTACAACATATTATCTGATGGTGAAGCCAAAAAATAATTTTGGTGTGAACGATTGCCAGACAATTTATAGTTTTACTACCATGGATGTTATTTCTACATTCCCTTATCTGATGAATGTTGAAGCTGTTACACCTCCTGCAATGCCAGATTATTGGTCGTCAGTTAATTATTCTCCAATGTCTTGGATCACAACCGGAAGCCTCGGCCAGAATAGCCAGAAGTCTTTTGCTTGTTATATTGCCTCCGGTGCAGCCGCACAGTTTAACAACTGGCTCATTTCTCCACCATTTCAGGTTGAAGCTTCAAAAGAATACAATGTTACTTTTGGATACAGAGGCTTCTTGCCTACTTTCCCTGAATCTTTGCGTTTAGTATGGGGTACAATGCCTGACACAAGTTCTTTAACCAATGTATTGTTCCAAAATCCATCTTTCAATCTTCAGAGCTGGTCGGTCGGGAACGCTTTGATGGTTCCCGGTATCGATGGCTATGTATTCCTTTCATGGCATGCCAACACAGCCAACGGCAGAGGTCAGTTTATCGACAATGTACTTGTTGAAGACTGGGGTCCGGTTGGTGTAATTGACAGCCCGGAACGTAAAATTAAGGTAAGCCATCGTGATGGAATACTTACGGTAGTATCTGAGATCGATTTGGGTCAGATTGAACTGAAAGTAATCAATGCATCAGGTCAGACCTTGTTGAGCGAAAAACTCAATGGACTTAAACGTTTTGAAAGAGCAATGAACTTCACTACCGGCGTGTATATTATCAGCATTAAAGGTTCCGGCATTGAGAAGAATACCAAACTTCTGATCAATTAATCACTAAAAAATTGAATATAAAAACCGCAGCGAGCAAATCACTGCGGTTTTTTTATTGACAGAATCACTTCACTAATTTTTTCGAAAGAGTAGCTCATGTCAATATAAGCAAGATTGAATTCACATTAAAAAGCGCCGGACATCTATCTTCGCCGGCAGATCAGATTCTCTCTTCCTGTGCTTGCTTATTCAGTATGTCTTTTTCTATGCCTGATTTCCATCTGAATCCGGCATAGAGCAGCGCCAAAGTAGCAACAATACTTACTATAAGCAGCGGTATATTTTCCATGGCGCCAAATTCTTCAAGCGGAACACTCGATTGGCCGGTAAAAAACAAGTAGTAAACAATCACAGCGGCGCCATTGTTAATGAAATGCATCAAAATCGGCACCCAGATTGAACCAGACCAGTAATAAAAGTAACCCATAAAAAGGCCCAGAACAAAGCGTGGTATCAAGCCATAAAACTGGAAATGCATAAGGCTGAAAACGAGCGCTGAGATCACGATTCCAAAATGGATATTTTTAAAAAGTTTTCCCAGAACAGGCTGCAAAACCGATCTGAAAACAAGTTCCTCTCCAATAGCCGGAATTACAGCAATCATCAGCAGATTGATCATCAATCCGGAAATGCTGGAAACACCCAGAAAAATGTCGGTAAGCCGTTTGGCCTCTTCTTCTTTGTCTTTCATCCATGCTTCAAGGTTGGATAAAGAAGCCGGTAATTGTATCGACTCATTCATTTCTGCAAGAAAATGAATGAAAGGCAGCCCCGCAAACATCAGTATCAAACCGGCCAAAAGCACTTTTTTATCTGCGATTTTTGAAAAGCCCAATGAATAAATTGGCTTTTCCATAAACAGCCAACTGAAAGCTAAAGGTGGGAGAATAAATAAACCAAACTGGCTGGTTATCTGCAGTATCCTTGCAGGATTAAGGTCAATGCTCTCTTTGAGTAAATTACCAGCCTCAGCGAATCCAATGCCCATAAATAGTTTTAAAATGACCAATCCTCCAAGTGTGCCAAGCAGGATGCCAAAAAGCATCAGAAAAAGAAAAGTAAATAGTTGAAATCCTGAGGAAGTGTCTTTGAATAGTGGGCGGGGAATCATATTTCTGTCTGATAATCTGTTTAAAGGCAAAAATAGTATTTTTGCCGCCTGTTTGAGTTGATTATTACAGACATTGACGAGATAAAGAACTAAATGCAAACAAAAACTGTATAAGTGATCAAAATTGGCAATTTAAATATAGGTGATTTTCCGATTCTGCTGGCTCCAATGGAAGATGTGAGCGACCCACCGTTTCGTTATGTATGCAAAATGTTTGGCGCCGACATCATGTATACCGAGTTCATTTCCTCCGAGGGCCTCATACGCGATGCTGCAAAAAGTGTAAAGAAACTGGACTTTAATGAATTTGAAAGACCAATCGGCATTCAGATTTTCGGCCACGATATCGATTCTATGATCAAAGCGGCAGAATATGCCGAAAGGGCAAGCCCTGATATTATTGACATCAATTATGGTTGTCCGGTAAAAAAAGTGGCGTCCAAAGGGGCCGGCTCAGGCATCATGAACGACATTCCAAAAATGGTTGCCATGACCCAGGCAGTGGTAAATGCTGTGAAGCTGCCTGTGACAGTGAAAACAAGGCTTGGCTACGATGAGGATAGAAAAGACATCGTTGAAATTGCAGAGCGTCTGCAAGATGTTGGTATTCAGGCGCTGACAATTCATGGAAGATTGCGCACTACAAGGTCAAGTGTTCCGGCAGACTGGACACTCATTGGTAAAGTGAAACAAAACCCTCGAATGATAATCCCGGTCTTTGGCAACGGAGATGTTATTGATGGGCCTTCAGCGAAATATTTTCGTGATAATTTTGGTGTGGATGGACTAATGATTGCACGCGGAAGCTATGGAAATCCTTGGATTTTCAGAGAGGTGAAGCAATACCTTGAAACCGGAATCTCACCCGAATTGCCCGATATCCACGAACGAATCCGCATAAGCAAGATTCATCTGAGCAAATCAGTGGAGTGGAAGGGCGAGCGGCAGGCCATGATGGAAATGCGTAAACATTGGGGAGACTATTTCAAGGCTTTTCCAAATTTCAAACCATTCCGCATACGCATCATGCAGACAGACCAATACCTGGAATTGCTCACAATCTTAGATGAAATTGCCGAGCTTTATGATGGCGTAATGCCGATCAAACAGCACGATGAACAGTCTAAAGAATCTTCAGATCTTCCTTCAGAATGCCGTCTGTAAACAGATCACGCACTCTTTCAGGCTTTACTAGCTGATAGCAGTGAATTCCAAGCCGAAGCGCAGCTTCAATGTGTTCGAGGGTATCATCGATAAATAAAGTCTCTTCCGCAACCATTTTATGCTGGTTCATAACAAACTCAAATATTTCTGGGTTGGGCTTGCTCAGATGCAAATCGAATGAGAAATAGGCTTTATGAAACAGCTGATCAAACTCCCGGTATCCGAAACGAAGTTGCAGGTCTCTCACATACACATCATAATGAATCTCATTTGAATTACTCAACAGAAAAGTGTTATAATTTTGCTTAACCTGTTCAAGCACCTTGATGCGCTCTTTTGGGATATCAAGCAAAAGTGCGTTCCATGCATCATCAATATGCTGATCTGACATTTTTGAATCAAGAAAGAACCTTACCTTTTCACGAAACAGCTCGGGAGTGAGAATGCCCCGCTCAAACTTATTCATTACCTGCTCTTGAAATTCAGGTGTGCTAAAAACTTCAACATTTTTAACCCCTTGATTCTTAAGTGTATTAATGGTTTGCTGTGGATCTATATCAAGTATAACTCCACCGAAGTCAAAGATGATATTGCGAATATTTGTACTTGATTTCATACGAAATGATTTTTTTGTTTGTTTAATAACGATACAAAGTTGTAACTTTGCCGCTGTAAAACAAAAGAGTTCTACGTTTTTTCTTGTTAAAAATTCCTAATAGCGGGCCTATAGCTCAGTTGGTTAGAGCAACTGACTCATAATCAGTAGGTCCCAGGTTCAAGTCCTGGTGGGCCCACTAAACAAAAAAGACTGTTTTATAGCAGTCTTTTTTTTTGACATAGAATGAAAAGGGAGCAACTGACTCTGCCGAAAGCTTTCGGCACAGTAGGTCCCAGGTTCAAGTCCTGGTGGGCCCACTACACAAAATAGACTGTTTTATAGCAGTCTTTTTTTTTGACATAGAGTGAAAAGGGAGCAACTGACTCTGCCGAAAGCTTTCGGCACAGTAGGTCCCAGGTTCATTCCGAAATTTTTCGGAAGGTGGGTCTTTCACTTGAAGAAATTACTGTTTCATAAGCAGTCTTTTTTTTTGACATAGAGTGAGAAGGGAGCAACTGACTCTGCCGAAAGCTTTCGGCACAGTAGGTCCCAGGTTCATTCCGAAATTTTTCGG